>CAVQVL010000012.1:0-277293 GCA_963717105.1 uncultured Chloroflexia bacterium | reverse complement strand
AATTCCCCACGGAAGGGGTTGCTCTTACCCATCTGCTGGTGGTCAGCGATATGGCTCGCTCGCGGCAGTTCTATCGAGATGTGCTGGGAGCCACAGTCTACCGTGAGTACGATGGCACGTCGTGTGTTCTCACTTTTCAAGGGAACTGGCTGCTGCTGGTGACTGGCGGTGGGCCAACTAAAGACAAGCCGACGATCACCTTTGCGCCGCCGCAGGATGCCAACACCGTCAGCCATGAGTTTACTCTTCGTGTGCCAGACTGCCAGGGAGCCTATGAGACGCTTAAGGCACGAGGCGCGGTTTTCTTGACGCCGCCAGTCAACTGGGGAGCAGAGATCCGCTGCTTCTTCCAGGACCCGGACGGTCATCTCTTCGAGATCAGCCAGGAGGGATAAATCTCTGAATAGTACTTCTTAAGGCCCTCGCTAGCACATTGCCGATATGGTACACTACCGTTAGAACAAAAAAGAAGAGCATCAATCAAGAACTATAGAAAGGAGTACTTGTGTAATGGGAAAGATATATGAGCATGTTATGACGACGATTCACACGAAGTTATGTATGAGTGCGCCTTTCAATTGGACAAACGGCTGAGGTTGTCTAGTATTCCGCTAAACATGTTGGAGCCACGGTGTACTCTCTCACCTGTGGCTCCTTTTTTACATCCCTGCTATTACCTCTCCCCCGGAGAGGGTGGCCGCTTTCGCGGCTACACTGCGTGTCAGCAGGGATGAAATGCAGCCTTTGTTTTTGGTTGCTATCTATGAAAGGGATACAAGATGCGCCTTCCGCTTCAATCGTATCAGGCATTGCTGTTGAGGTATATGAGGCCGCAGTGGCGCAGGATACTTTTGCTGTTCCTATTGCTGCTTACCAGTGTTGGTTTGCAACTGGTAAACCCGCAGATTTTACGCTACTTTATTGACACGGCACTGGCAAGTAGCGCGACATCGCCTTTGCTACTGGCAGGTCTGCTATTCATTGGCATCGCCCTGCTCAACCAAGGGGCGTCGGTATGGGCGACCTATACCAGCGAAAATATCGCATGGACGGCGACGAATACGCTGCGCACCGATCTTATTGCACATTGCCTGCGGCTGGATATGGCATTCCACAAGGCCCATACGCCTGGCGAATTGATTGAGCGCATTGATGGGGATGTTGATACGCTTTCCAACTTCTTCTCGCAACTGACGGTACATTTGCTGGCAAATACGCTTTTATTGTTGGGTGTGCTGGCTCTGCTCTTCCAGATAGATTGGCGTGTGGGGTTGTCTGTGAGCGCGTTTGCTCTGATAGCCTTACTGGTCTTGCTGCGTATTCGTGGTCTGGCGGTCACGCTGTGGGTGAAGGACCGGCAGATGGACGCGGATTTCTTCAGTTTCCTGGGCGAGCAACTGGTGGGAACGGAGGACATCCGCGCCAATGGCGCGACACTGTATGTGATGCGGCGTTTCTACCTATTCTTGCGACGCTGGTTGCCCATTCACCGCCGGGCCAGCCTGGCGAGTTACTCGATGGGCATGACGACGATGACGCTGTTCGCGCTGGGCAATGCGCTGGCTTTCGCGCTCGGTGCCTACCTGTGGAGTCAGCACGCGGCGAGCATCGGTACAATCTATATCATTTTCTATTACACCAACCTGCTGACGCAGCCACTGGAACAGATCCGGGCGCAATTGCAAGATTTGCAGCGGGCGGGAGCGGGTATCGAGCGCGTCAATGAATTGCTGCACACAACGGCAACGATACAGGATGGCGTTGGGACGCCACTACCGGCGGGTGCGCTGTCAGTCGCATTTGAACAGGTCTCATTTAGCTACACGGCTGATGCTATGGTGCTGCACAATCTCTCGTTTACGCTGCAAAAAGAGCATGTGCTGGGCGTGCTGGGACGCACCGGAAGCGGCAAAACGACGCTGGCACGTTTATTGCTGCGTTTATATGATGTGCAAGCAGGCACGATTCGCGTCGGTGGTGTACCGGTACAGGAGGCTCACTTGCACGACCTGCGGCGACACATTGGTATGGTGACGCAGGATGTGCAGTTGTTCCACGCTACCGTGCGCGACAACCTGACCTTTTTTGATAGAACTATTCCCGATCAACGCATTCTGGTGGTGCTGGATGATCTGGGGCTAACCCCCTGGTATCGTACCTTGCCACTGGGTCTGGATACCGAGCTTGGTTCGGACGGCGAAGGGCTCTCAGCTGGTGAGGCGCAGTTGCTGGCTTTCACTCGTGTCTTCCTTGCCGATCCCGGCCTTGTCATTCTCGATGAAGCCTCTTCACGCCTCGATCCCGCCACGGAACAGTTGATTGAACGGGCCGTAGGCAAGTTGCTGACGGGGCGTACCGGTATCGTGATTGCCCATCGACTGGGAACTATCCAGCGTGCGGACGAAATCCTGATTCTGGAACACGGACGTATAGCGGAACATAGCGACCGAGAGTTGTTGGCAGCAGACTGCACCTCTCATTTTTATCATTTATTGCAGACCGGTTTAGAGGAGAATTCGCGCATGAAGACCTATCAATTTTTATGGCAAATGATCCGCTATCGTCCTTTGCTCTATACAGGTAACGCCATACTATGGGCGTTGGTCCACCTTTCACCGGTCGTTCCCGGCCTGATTTTGCAGCAGTTTTTCAATGCACTGCCCACCAGTACGCACCTGAATCCGGTTGTGTGGCTACTGGTTGCCCTGTTGGTGGCAACGGCTCTTGCACGGGCGATCCTGCTGCTGGGTGGAGCAATGGCCGACATTCCGCACCGTTTTATTATGAACGCATTGTTGCAGCGCAATCTGCTGGAGCGTGTGCTTGAAAGACCGGGAGCGCGAGCCGTGCCGGATTCGCCGGGCGAGGCCATTAGCCGCTTTCGCGATGATGCTGAACAGGCGGAGAATGCCGTCAGTTGGACGCTTGATCAGATAGGGCTGGGGCTGTTCGCCGTCACGGCGGTGATTATCTTGCTCACCGTCAATGTCCTGATCACGCTGCTCGTTTTTATTCCGCTCGTCTGCGTGATAGTCACGGCACGTATCATGAACGCACGGCTGGAAAAATATCGTATTGCCAGCCGGAAGGCGACGGGACGTGTGACCAGCGCAATTGGCGAGGTTTGTGGCACTGTACAGGCTATTCAAGTCGCGGGTGCCGAGGCATCCGTTGTCAAGCATATACAGACATTGAACGAGACGCGGCGCGTGGCGATGCTGAAAGATAGCGTGCTGACGCAAACGCTCAATTCGACATATGAAAATACCATTGGTCTGGGAACTGGTCTCATTCTGATTCTCGCTGCACAGGCACTGCACACGAGCCAGCTGGGCGTGGGCGATCTGGCACTTTTCATTTACTACCTCGCCTTTGTGACGGACTTTACGCAGGAGTTCGGCTTCTTTCTGGCGTACTATACCCAGACAAAGGTATCGTTCCAGCGTATGGTCAAACTGCTGCAAGGCGCGGCACCGGCAACGCTGGTGGCGCATAAACCGCTCTACCTTTTCGGCCAGGAGAAAGATATACCGGCTGTTCTTCCCTTAACGATTCATGAAAAAGAGCGGTTAGAGACGCTGGAAGCGACTGGACTCACGTATCACTACCCCGATACTGGAAGGGGTATCGAGGATATACGTTTGCGTATTCAAAAAGGAACGGTGACTGTTGTGACGGGGCGCATCGCCTCCGGCAAGACGACGCTGCTGCAAGTGTTATTGGGCTTGTTGCCTGGAGACGCGGGAGCAATTCGCTGGAATGGGAGACTTGTTGCTGATCCGGCCAGCTTTTTCGTGCCACCACACAGCGCGTATACGGCACAAGTGCCGCGGCTGTTCAGTGCCTCGCTGCAAGAAAATATCCTGCTTGGCCTGCCAGAGGAGACGGTAGACCTGAATGCAGCTATTCATACAGCGGTAATGGAGCGCGACCTGGAAGAGTTAGAGGATGGTTTGCAAACGCTGATTGGTGCGCGTGGCGTCAAACTTTCTGGCGGGCAGGTACAACGTACCGCCGCAGCCCGCATGTTCGTGCGTCCCGCTGAGTTGCTGGTATTCGACGACCTTTCCAGTGCGCTTGATATCGAGACGGAGCATATCCTGTGGGAGCGGCTGTTTGACCGTGGCAAGCGTACCTGCCTTGTTGTCTCGCATCGCCGCGCCGTTCTACAACGCGCCGACCATATCCTCGTTCTCAAAGAAGGCCGCTTAGAAGCCGAAGGCACGCTTAAGTACCTGCTAGAGAACTGTGAGGAGATGCGTAGATTGTGGAGCGGCGAAGGAACGTAGGGATAGCTCTTGCTCATTCGGGAGTCCGCGTTTGGCGCACTCTTTGGCATGGCATTCCTGGTTTCGCTGTTCTTGCGCCGCCCTTTGTTCTTCTACCTGGTTCGTTATTTCCGCGCCGGGAATGATGCGGGAAAAATTGCCACCTTCGATATTGCGGGTACCCTGCATAGTTATATCTTATGTAATTTTTAAAACTTTCTTATCTAAGAGCTTAGCGTTATACAAGGAAATATCTTGCATAACACGACCATTTTCGCGGAAGTTTGCTTGAAGGCATTTGGAAGAGAAGGCATGTATACTGGTGTGTGGGGTGTAAGAAAAGGGCAGTGACACTTTTGTTTGTAGCTGTCTTGTTTTGTCTAATTGCATAACTGCATGACTGCATGACCTTTATCCCCGGTGTATGTAATTTCGTCGTGAACTACCCATGATTGAAAGGAATGATCCTGATGGTTCGTTCAAAGTTCTTGATGCGACTGTTTGCCGCCGTTGGTGTGGCGATGGTACTGGCACTTACGTTCAGTGCCTTTGGCGCATCAGCCGCGTCGGTATCGAGCAGTAAAAGCACGCCCCGGTATTTCCAATTCCACCACACTTTTCCTGCTTCCGCTTTCTCTGGCGGCGGCGGCCTGGCACACTGGACTTCCACGTTTACAGCCGAAGGAAAGACGTGGACGTATTCAATGGTCGGCACAGACCCGTCTAAAGGTTCAGCGACCACCACGGTTCCGGTAACGATTATACCGCTCAAAATGGTCTTCTCGAATGGGAAGAGCTTCGATGGGACATCGCGGGTAGCGGCTACGAAAAGTTCGCCGCTTTTCAAAGACGCGAAATTTATCAGCGGCACCACGCAGTACGGTGACGCAGTGGCCCGGGCGGAGTTCTGGAACTTTGTCTCGAAGAAAAGCCCCAATTACCATGTGCTGGTAGGAACTCCTACTATCGCTAAGACGGTAACGATGAACATCCCGTCATCTTCTGGAGCTACCACGACAGACCCATCAACCGGGAAGACTATCGGGCTTGTTGACATCAACTATCTCGATCCCCAACTGCAAGGACTGCTGACTTCGCTGGGCATGAAAGCCAAGATGTTCCCGATTTTCCTGTCCAACATGGTCTATTCGACGGAGGGTGCGCCCAACCTCAACGACTGTTGTATTGGTGGCTATCACAATGCCGTTCAGAATCAGGCGGGTCTGCAAACCTACGCATGGTCAACCGAAGTTGATGAAGGCGTTCAGGGCGGATTTCAGCGAAGATACCAGCGCATTGAGCCATGAAATGCTTGAATGGTTCAACGATCCGTTCACCGACAATGTCGTACCCAACTGGATTTCCCCGATTGCTCCTCAGTATGGTTGTAACAACTTACTTGAGGTCGGCGATCCGCTGGTAGGTGTCCTCTTCACCGTGAAGGGCTTCAAAGGCGATCACCTGCAAGACGTGGCGTTCTTCAACTGGTTTGCCCGTCAGAAACCATCGCTGGCTATTAATGGACTGTACACGTACCTGGGAACGTTCACAAAACCTTCCTCAAAGTGTTAGACCTTCCGAAGTAGTAGCGTTCGAACACACTGACAAGCGGACGGGTTCCTGTACAACTCTGTACAGGAATCCGTCTTTTTATCCTCAGTTTGCTACTGGGAGCATGTGGCCCGACAGCGACTCAACCAGCCTCTACGACTACCCCCGCAGCCCGGACTACGCCAACGAAGTCGGCAGTGAGCGGACAGCCGTTCGCCTCGTACCGGTTGAGCAACTTGAATAATAATACCAACGATGTTTCCGTTCTTGCCTATCTCGCCGATGCGCACATAGTGGTAACCGTCTCAAGCGATCAGGCTCTGACGCTGTGGAAGGTCTAATATGTTACAATGAAGCAGGCAACATATGTAAGCGTGCGTACAAAGAAAGATAAGCACTAATGAAATCAAATTGGTGGCGCTACTCGACGAAATCCTTCCTGAGCGTTGATAGCATCGGCAGTTTTCTCAGTATTTGGAGTTTGTACAGTGCTGGCAGCCTGCTAAGTATTGGCAGCGCGGGCAGTATATTGAGCATCGGCAGTGTGGGCAGTATTCTCAGTATTGGCAGTACCGGGAGTATCTTGAGTATTGGCAGTGCGGGCACTATTCTTAGTATTGGTAGACACAGTGCGCTTTCGCATAAAGAGAGAGCGGAGCAAGCATGACGGAACTGGAACACAACATGATTACGTTCATGCGAGGCAACACGAAATTTACTTATCGTCTCGCAGGTGTTGCCATTCATGATGGATACGTGTTGTTGCAACGAGCGGAGGATGGCAACGTGTGGTTTGTGCCGGGCGGACGAGCAGAGTTGCTGGAAACGGCACAGAATGGGCTGCGGCGAGAGATGCGCGAAGAATTGCACGTCGATATTCGCGTTGAACTCCTGCTGTACGTGGTCGAAAATTTCTTTTCGGTCGGCGATATCCCACACCACGAGTTAGGGCTATACTTCTCCATATCATTTCTTGATGAGAGCATGTACGACAAGCAGCGCACATTTCTTGTCATGGACGCAAACATGCCATTCATCTTTCAATGGATTCCCTTGCAAACGCTCGAAACGATTGTGATTTACCCTCTATGTTTGCAAAAAGCCCTGCAATCTAGCGATGAAACGACGCAACATATTGTTCATTTCGATGGTTAAAGTCTGAAAAAAGCTGTGAGTGATTCCACATAATTGATAGAAGTTGTGTGATATGATAGAGATGACACTTTGCTCACATTTGATTACATGCGCTCAAGCATCAGCACGATTTTGATCGGGAGGCGAAATGACGACATCACATTCGGGAGATGAGTGGTTGAGCTTGCGCCAGGTTGCGGACATGCTGGGAATGCACCCCGCCACCGTGCGGCTCTGGGCTGATCGAAATGAGCTACCGTCGCGCCGCACAAATGGTGGACACCGGCGTTTCCGCCGGGCCGATATCGAGGCCCATTTGCGCCAGGAGGCCGAGCGGAAACCGCATCCTGCCGCGCAATTGCTCGTGCAAAGTATCCTCGGTCGCGTGCGCTTCGCGTTCACCGATGGGACGCTGAGTACGCTTTCGTGGTACCAGCATTTCAATGAGGCAGCTCGTGAGGCCTATCGCCGCCTGGGCCGCCGTGTGCTGGAATTGCTGCTGCGTGTCCTGACCGAGACAAAAATGACTGAAGGACTACGATGCGAGGCCGTCGAGCTTGGCGCCGAATATGGCTCGGTTACCTGCCAATCGCATGTGCCGGTCGCCGACGCCGTGCGTGCCTTCCTCTATTTCCGCAATATCGTTGACGAGAGCGTCTTACAACTCGCGGAGGTACGCGGTAGTGGCGGCAATACGGCCAGTCGCGATCATCAGGATATCCCGTGGGCAGAAAGCCTGCGCCAGATCCAGGCGCTCACCAACGAAATATTACCCGCGCTGATCGAAGCTGCTCAACCCCCAATAACCGTTTAATCACCCGTCTAATGATAATGGGATTAGTTCTATACAAACACAGCAATATGTGCTATGGTATAACAAAACAAGGTGATACGAAAAGGTACGTGCATGTCGGCAGACTTCTTTGAAACTGATGCTCAGGCAAACGACGGCAAGGATTGATGGCATTGAAAGTATTGATGGTATGCGGCCTGTTCTCACACAGGACACGGTTGACATATCCAGTCTACTGACGGTGCCATTAACGGAGCCAGCAAAGCCAGCAAAGCTAGCAGGGCCAGTAGATTCACCAGATCCGATTACGCCCGAAATACATCTCACGCCGCGCCAGCAGCGTGTGCTGCGTTATCTCGCTCGCCGCCGTATGCGCAACGCTTCCATCACCCGGCGCACATATTCTAACTACCCTGGCGATAAAGAACCACTTGACAGTACTCATGATTCGGCGCCGCCGACACTTGCACCTGTATTAAACGCTCCAATTGTTGCCAGGGTCCCCGCAAGAAGTACCCCTGCTAAGCATGAGGTGACCTCCGGTCATCAGTTAGTAGGGGCATCCGTCGCGAGTACCCTGGAAAAACGCACGCCACGACAAGTATGGCGGCGTAAGAAGGTGTTGCGCCATCTATCACGCAAGTTTATTCACCGGACACATCGCGAGGAGCAACGCAAGCAAAAACGGCTCTGGCTCTCGATCGCCTGTAGCCTGCTTGCTCTGCTGGTTGTCTTTCTGTCGGTGGCGACCGCCGGATACATCGTGGCGAATAAATTCATTACGACGACGCAGGCGGCATATGGGCAGCAAGTGCTGACACTGGCCGATCTGTTGCCGCTCGATAACCTGAAAATGTACGATAGCAAAGGTGTACTGATCGGGCAGATGACCGATCAGGGTTTACATACGACGGTGCCGCTCAGCCAGGTTTCAAAGCTGCTGCAAGAGGCGACGGTCGCGACCGAGGATCGCAATTTCTGGACAAACCCCGGCGTGGACATTCTCGGCATTCTACGGGCTGCGCTGGATGACCTGCGTTCAGGTCGCGTTGTCGAGGGTGGTAGTACGATCACACAGCAGTTGATCAAAAATCTGATAGTGGGCAACGAGGCAACCATTATCCGCAAACTTGAAGAGATTGTGCTGGCACCGCAGATCAATAGCCACTACTCGAAGGCGCAAATTCTAGCGATGTACTTGAACAGCATTTACTATGGCAACCAGGCCTATGGCATTGACGCCGCCGCGTCGGTCTATTTTGGCCTGGAAGACACGCCTACGAAACGTGCGGCAGCGCAACTCGACATTGCGCAATCGGCGTTGCTGGCCGGCATTCCCAGTAATCCGTCGGCCTATAATCCTTTCACGCATCCACAGACGACATTCAATCGTTTTGAAACGGTGCTAAATTTGATGGTAAGCCAACGCTACATTACAAGAGTGCAGGCGTTGGATGCCATTCAAGAGGCGCAACGTCCCGGTTTCTTCAAAACTGCCCCCAGCCTCACCAATCGGGCTCCGCACTTCTTTAATTTCGTGCTGTCGCAATTGCAAGCCATCTTTCATATGAAAGATAGCAGCCAGCTCTCGCGCTCCGGCATGATCGTTAATACCACGTTGGATATCAATCTGCAGGACAAGATACAGAAAATCGCGCAGCAACATATCGCCGAGCTACGCGCTTCTCACCATGTGACCAATGCAGCTGAGGTGCTGATAGATTTCCACACGGGAGCCATCATCTCACTGCTCGGCAGCATTAACTACAACGATGCCTCGATAGATGGGCAGTTTGATGTCGCGACGCAGGGCTATCGCCAGCCGGGGTCATCGTTTAAGCCATATGTGTATGTGACCGCCTTCGAGCAGGGAGCGTCGCCAGCCCAGGCCATTGATGACGCTCCTACAACGATTAACGTGCCCGACAGCAATCCACCCACCTTCACGCCACATAACTACGATCTCAGCTATCATGGACATATGACGCTGCGTTGCGCTTTACAAAATTCGTTGAACGTTCCAGCCGTGCGAGTTTTAGAGCATGTCGGCATCAATGCGGCAATGCAAACGGCCGCCAATATGGGCATCAGTAGCTATCAGGGAACGCCCGGTTATTCGCTTGTGCTGGGTGGTCTTGGTGTGCGCCTGATTGACCATACGTCGGCAATGGGTACCTTTGCCAACGGGGGTGTGCATGTTCCGTATTATGCCATCAATACCGTCGTCTCCGGTACTACCGGTGCCGTTCTGTACCAGCACCAGCGCGACCCGGGCAAGCAGGCCATCAGCCCCCAGCTTGCCTATATGATGACCAGCGTTCTCAGCGACAATACCTCGCGCACACCTGAGTTCTTCGATTGCAACGTGCTGCAACTGTACGCAAATTCACAGCAGCAGTGTTGGGAGGGTAATCGTGGTGCGGTGCGCCCGGCAGCCGCCAAGACTGGCACAACCAACGATTTCCGCGACAACTGGACGGTTGGCTACACGACCGACTTTGTAATGGGGGTCTGGGCCGGCAATGACGACAACACGCCAATGGTGAATGTGACCGGCGTGCAGGGTGCCGCGCCTATCTGGCACGACTCGATGTTGCTCGCAGAACAAGGCCATCCCATTCGCGACTTCAGCTATCCCGGCGGTCTGCAAAGAGCAACCGTCACCTATCCCGATGGCGTGACAAGCACCGACTGGTACCTCCCCGGTACCGTCCCCAGCTTTGCCGCACAGCCCACACCAACTGCAACACCTGCCACACAAAATACGCCTTCAGGAACACAAACTACCACCCCAACCACAATCCCAACCTCCGGCCCAGAGCAACCACCTTCTCAGGCTACAGTGCAACCCTATTGCCCCAGCAGCTACAGCTTCGCGTTCAATCCTCCGGGTGGCGATGCACCGGGCAATGGATGGTGGTAATACGAACCACTGTAGAGAAGATAAAAACATTTTGCTTGTATCAATGATGTATTTTTGCTACAATGTAAGTGGAAGGGGATAACATATCTGGGCTCTCCGTTGTATCCTTTTGCATCATTGAAGCGTTCAGTAAGTACCAGTAATGTGGGAATGGAAGGAAGTTCAAACGTAAATTTACATCCTAAATTCAAACCCAGCCATAAATGTGATGAAAAGGCGAGCAATTTACACTATATAGTCATATCGCTATATTTATACTTATGTAATTATTCATTATCAGGTGTGGGGTATTATGAGAAGGAGATACTCCTTTCTCTTCATTGAATTTGTGATTATTGATGTACTCCAATGGCTCTCCGATGGAGAGTTTCTCAGCCATTCGTGCAACGACACTATTACTGTCATTACCTCTCCCCCGGAGAGGGTGCGGACAGGGTGTGTCTAGTTCCGCTCAGTACGAATGCAAGGAAGTGTGGTGGAAAAAGAAAGAGGTGGCTTATGTTGACTGAAAAACATCCGGGAGTTCCGGCAAAACTGCCAGCGCATTCTCGTGCTGCTGAGTCGCAAAACCTTGGTGAGCGACTACTGAAGCCCGTACCCGGCGTCTATTATGAAGTTCCACATCGCAACCCGCATAGCAAGGGATGGCGCACACGACGGCACATCAAACGTAAGAACTTACACCGTAGTAACCGCAAAGTTTCGCAGATTGAGCGTATCGGAACGCAATGGTCTATGTTGCCGTTAGCTTTTGGTTCGCTATTGGTCGTTGTGATTCTTGCTAGCCTGCTTGTCGGCTTCACCGCGGCAGTTGAGGCTACCCAACAACGTTACCAGCAGCAAATTGTCACGCTGGCGGATATTTTGCCCAAAGATAGTTTGAAAATGTACGATTCGCAAGGCTCTTTGCTCTACCAGATGACGGATCAGGGACTGCAAACGACGATACCGCTTGCAAAAATATCACTCAATCTTATCAACGCGGAAGTTGCCATAGAGGATCAAAACTTTTGGACTGACCCCGGTTTCGACATCACCGGTATTGTGCGTGCGGCACTTTCTGACCTCACAAATGGACATATTGTAGCCGGAGGCAGCACAATAACGCAGCAATTGATCAAAAATGCAATTGTCGGCAACCAGGATACCGCGATCCGCAAACTGCAGGAGCTGATCATTGCCCCTGCGGTAACACGGCAATATACGAAGCAACAAATCATGTTTATGTATCTCAATACGACGTACTATGGCGAGCAAGCATATGGAGCAGACGCGGCGGCATTTACCTATTTTGACTTACAGGACACGCCCCAACATACCGCTGCCTCGCAGCTTGATATAGCGCAGGCTGCCATGCTGGCAGGTATTCCCAGTGCGCCGGTTGGGCGTGATCCATTTCTCTATCCACATAGTGCGTTTTTGCGCGCGCAAGAGGTGTTACATCAGATGCGCGTGCAGGGCTATATAACAGCAGCACAGGAGCGTGCGGCGATTGTCGAGATACAGAAACCCCATTTCCTGCACCGTGGCATTATCTCCAACAATCCTCGCGCCGCATTTCGTCAACTATGCTCTTAATGAGTTAGCAACGGTGCTGCATGTGAAAATCTCAGACCTTGCGCGGGCGGGATTAGTTGCTTCCACGACCCTGGATTTGCCATTGCAAAACAAGGTATTGAAAATCGCGCAGCAGCACATCGCGGCTCTGGCGGCTGCCCACCATATGTCGGACGCGGCGGCAGTGTTGATTGACTACCATAACGGCGATATTCGCGTATTATTGGGCAACATTGATCCCAACAACCCGCGCTATGGGCAATTTGATGTCGCCACGGAAGGCTATCGCCAGCCGGGATCATCCTTCAAACCGTTCATCTACGCGACCGCTTTTGAGCAAGGGGTCAGCCCCGGCATGCCCGTTTATGATACGCCGCTCACCATACAAATGTGTTGCGGCCTCCCATCCTACACGCCGCAAAACTATGATTTGCGCTATCACGGCCTGATTTCGTATCGCTACGCACTGCAAAACTCGTTTAATGTGCCCGCTGTCAAATTGCTGATGCAGACTGGCGTTGAGCCGTCATTGCATACAGCGCAGGCGATGGGTATCAACAGCTATGTTGGCACGCCAAATTACACAATGGTCCTTGGTACGCTTGGCGTTCACCTGCTCGACGAAACCGCGGCCTACGGTGTTTTCGCCAACGGCGGCGTGCGCATTCCTCCACACGCCATCAATATGGTGACCGATGTGCAAGGAAACTTGATTTACCAGTTCGCTTCGCCGGGGCAGCGCGTTCTCAGCAAGCAGGTAGCCTATATAATGACCAATGTGTTAAGCGACAACACATCCCGCCTCTATGAATTCTACGACTGCAACGTTTTGCAACTGTACTCAAACACGCAGCAGCAATGTTATGAGGGAAATCGCGGCGTGGTGCGTCCAGCAGCAGCGAAGACCGGCACCTCACAGAATTTCGCGGACAACTGGACGGTTGGTTATACCACCGACTATGTGATGGGCGTCTGGGCCGGCAACAACGACAACTCGCCCATGATCAATGTTACCGGTGTTGATGGTGCCGCCCCTATCTGGCACGATAGTATGCTGCTCGCCGAACAAGGGATGCCCATCCGCGATTTCACCAATCCCGGTGGGGTGGTACAACGAACCGTGCATTACCCGCAGGGAATTACGACGACCGATTGGTACCTGGGATAACAAAGAAAAAGCCATCATGTGAAAACTGCGCGGTGCGCAGTTTTCACATGATGGCTTTTTCTTTGTTATCCTACCTGTATTCCCACTCGCTCCAACAAACGTTTGCTGATGCCGGCGCGGCGTTTGATGGGCATACGTCCAGGCATACTGTGCGAGTCTGAACCGGCACTCAGCAGTAAATCGTGCTTTTGCACGTATGCGAGATAGGCTTCGATAGTGTCGGGCGCGTGGTAAGGATGATAAACTTCGAGGCCGTCAATGGGAATGTCGGCGCGTAGCTCGTCGAGCATTGCAGTATCATAGAAGGTGAAGTTGCGTTCGCGCCGACCAGGGTGCGCGAGAAGGCAAACAGCTCCACTGCGGTGCGCCGCGTCTACCGTTGCCGCCATATCGGCATGGATGGAATGGAAACCGGCCTCGGTGATGATCTTGAGGCCAGTCTGCCAGTCGGAGATATAGCCGTGTTCGCGCAGCAAGCGTATGTTGTCTGACGGAATGCGCAACTGCCCACCATTATGTTCCAGTGCCTCCGCCTGCCGGGGGAACTCGTACCCTTTGCGCAGCAATTCCGCGTGGACGGCCTGTGTATTTTCTAACTGGACACGCACAATGGTTTGTGTCAGTTCGAGCAACTCATTTTGTTCAGGGTCAAAACCATAGCAGAGCATGTGGCCCATTTTGCCCTTCCACTCCGTACTCATCTCCACTCCGGCAAGCACGGGCAGGTTTTTTTGCGCGGCCAACTCCTGTATGCCAGCAACGGTATCTACGCGGTCGTGGTCAGTAATTGACACCATGTCAAAACCTTCCGCGATCAGATAATCGATCAGTTGCTGGACGGGCCAACGCCCATCACTATAGGTGGTATGCATATGTAAATCAATGGATGCCTCCGGGGAAAGCGTCAGATTCGTGGTCAAGCGCGTCAAAATTGGCTCCTTTTCGCGAGAAAATATGAGGTTGATATCTGTTTCAATACCATGATACCACACGAATCCTCATGAATGATCACCAACGAAAAACGTAGCCGACGCCGCGCACAGTCTGAATCAGGCGCGGATTTGCCGGGTCTTCCTCCAGTTTCTCACGCAGCCAGCGAATATGTACGTCTACGGTGCGGGTATCACCGACGTAATCGTAGCCCCAGACGTTATGCAGCAACTGGTCACGGGTGAGGACGGTTCCGCGATTGCGCACGAGGTAGGTGAGTAGCTCAAACTGCTTGGGCTGTAGTTCAAATTCCTGTCCACGGCAGGTAACGCGCCGCCCGGCGAGATCAATACGTATAGGGCCAACCACCAGTTCGCGAGTCTGGCGCGGAACCTCCACGACACTCTCCGGCGCCGAACGTTCTTCAGCGGCGAGTGCATAATCTGAACGGCGTAACAGAGCACGCACACGCGCCAGCAATTCACGACGCCCGAATGGCTTGGTGACGTAATCATCAGCCCCAACTTCGAGACCGACGACTTTATCTATCTCATCACCCTTCGCGGTCAGCATCATAATCGGCGTGGTAGAGGTGTTACCGTCGCGACGCAACTGGCGACATACCTCCAGACCGTCCATTTCCGGCAACATAATATCGAGAATGATCAAATCCGGTGTCTCGCGGTGGGCTGCCTCCAGCGCGCTGGCACCGTCCTTGGCAGTCGTAACCTGATATCCTGCCTGCTCTAAATTATAGGCTATCGTCTCGATCAGCACCGGCTCATCGTCAACCACCAGTATTTTACGTCCCACAACTGCCTCCCCTGCGGTTCTTAACCAAAGCGCCCACTAATATAATCTTCGGTCTCTTTTCTCTTTGGATGCTCAAAGATATTCACAGTTGGAGCGTACTCTATCAGCTTGCCGGAGAGAAAGAAACCGGTATATTGCGAGACACGTGCCGCCTGCTGCATATTGTGCGTCACAATAACAATGGTATAGTCCTTCGCCAGTTCGGTAATCAATTCCTCGATTTTCAGCGTGGCAATGGGATCAAGCGCGGAACACGGCTCGTCCATCAGCAACACATCCGGTCTGACCGCCAGCGCACGCGCAATGCACAGGCGTTGCTGCTGGCCACCGGAAAGGCTCAGCGCGGAAGCGTTCAAGCGATCTTTCACCTCATCCCAGATGGCGGAACCACGCAAGCTTTGCTCCACAATCCCTTGCAACTGTTTACCACTTTTCCCTTGCACGCGCAAACCATAGGCAACATTCTCGAAAATGGATTTAGGGAATGGATTGGGACGCTGAAAGACCATGCCGATACGCTGGCGCAGCAAGACCACATCTTGTGACTTACCATAGATATTGCTACCACCGAACAATGCCTCACCTTCTGTGCGTGTGCGCGGAATCAAGTCGTTCATACGGTTGAGCGTGCGCAAAAAAGTTGATTTGCCGCAACCGGATGGCCCGATGAGGGCCGTCACTTGATGCTCGCGCACGGGCAGTGAAACATCATACAGAGCCTGTTTCGCACCATAGAAAAAATTGACGTGCTTGATATCTATAATGACACCCGCGTCTGGATTGATATCTTTCTGCGGATTTGCCTCAGTTACCTGTCTTGAAATCGCGGCAAGGAATGGTGTATTTGGGGTATCGTTCATAGTCTCCTCTTGATTCTGTTCCTTTTACTGACTGAGGCGACTGAGATCTGTTGAGACGAGTCTCCATGTTGCAATATCCTCCATACGGATGTAAAAGCAGGTAAACAAGCTAGCTAGCCTGTTAGCTCTGGTCTCATGCCACGGCCAGTATAGCGTAAGCATACAAGAATAAACTGAAATGGTCAATTATGACGCACCCAGGCTAACATGGTGATAGCTCTGTATCTCACCTCTAAATTTACTTACAAGACTTAGATGAGTGGATATTCTTTATGCAGCGGAATGGCGGCATCCACAATGAGCCGGTCCGCCAGCACAATGAGCCGGATATAGCGACCAGCCAGCGTCTTGCTGATAAAATAGGGGCGTCCCTCAAATGAGATGTGACCGCTACGCGCAACTTTACGAGAGAAAATACTGGCCCCTTCGGGAAGCTTTGTGTTGCTGCTTCCCGGCGAATCAACTGAAACATTCATAGTAGCTCTACCTCTCGATTCTAACGAATTTGCTGAAAGAACACAAGAACATACGTAAGTTACTCCGCAGTAACCCTGCGTTGAATGAAACGGCCCACTCCTCTTGCACTGAGATTGAGCAAAAGCAAGATGAGAATGAGCAAAGCCGCCGAACCCGCGGAAACGGTTGTCGCTCCGGTAGACGTCAAACCTTGAATTTGTCCGGCTCCCTGCGTCTTTACGTACCAGAGATGGATCGTTAATGTATCGCTGGCAATCAGCGGATTCAGCGAGAAAACGTTTGCAGGATTGTTCACGCCCATCGTAAAAATCAGTGCTGCGGTCTCGCCGACGATTTTACCGGCGGAGAGAATAAAGCCAGTTACCAGACCGGGTAAAGCTGCGGGCAGAACAATGGTGCGAATTGTGCGCCATTTGGTCGAACCAAGCGCAAGTCCGCCTTCGCGTAGATCACGAGGCACCGTCGTCAAGGCATCTTCAAAGAGGCGCAACGCCAGTGGCAGATTAAGACAAACGAGCGTCAGTGCGCCCGTTAACCGGCTAATGCCCAGGTGGGCATAGACATCAAAAGTAATGACGCCGAAGAGGCCCAGCACTATGGATGGTACTCCAGCCAGTGTCTCCGCCGCAAAGTGAATCACGGTGACAAACATGCCTTTTCGCGCATATTCGACCAGATAGATTGCTGCTGACAGCGCGAGCGGTATCAGAATAATCTCTGATAGAATCAGGATATAAAACGTGTTGAACAATTCGGCCCCGATTGCCGTCGGATCATCGGTGTTGAACGAGTAAAAGCTGGGATTGAACAGGTAGGTAAATCCCTGTGCTATCAACAATACAATAATGGCAACAAAGACCAATGTGACCAATGTGGCGATAGTCCATAGCACGCCTGTCCAGATACCATTCGTTACGCGCAAACGACGCACCATGCGCCTCATTGATGTCACACGCTCTTCTGCCGCTGAAGCAGGCTGCTGTACACTTTGAATACTCATTACATCATTGCTGAGCGGAGCTAGACGCGCTAGCGTCGTTGCAATGATGGATTTCAAATCCCTCATTTATATACACTCCGGCTCGCCATATAGCGGCTGACGCAGATAAACAGAAAAGAGATTGCCAACAGCACAAAGGCCAGTGTCCAAAAGGCATCACGCGATGGCCCATACGTTTCCTGGAAATCCAATACAATCGCGTTGGTGATATTTGTACCTGGCTGGAAAAATGCGGCCAATGAGAATAGATTTTGTGGAATAGAGGTACCGCCCAGCACCATACTGACCGCCAGTGTCTCGCCAATAGCACGAGCCATACCAAGCACAACCGCCGTGGCCAGGCCCGGTGCGGCTGCCGGAAGAATGGCTTTGGACATTGTTTGCCAGCGAGTCGAACCCAGGGCAAGGCTCGCCTCGCGCACGCTCCCCGGCACTGCCCGCAACGTATCAATCGAGACGCTGGTTACGGTCGGCAAAACCATCACGACTAACACAATAATCGCCGCACCCCAGCCAAAGCCGCCGGTGGCGATACCGCCGTCTATCGGTGCTGCTAGCTTCGTCAGGAATGGCACCAGTACAATCAGGCCAAGAAAACCGATCACCACCGATGGCATACCGGTAAAGATTTCGATCAGTGGCTGAATCAGCCTTGCCAGCCAGCGCGGGAAAATTTCAGTAAAGCACAAGGCCAGGCCAAAGGCCAGAGGGATAACGATCAGTACCGAGAAAAAGGTGATGATCAGCGAGCCAAGGATCAGCCCGCCAGCCCCAAAATGTGCGTTGCCATTAGGATCGTTATTACCTGTAGGATCCCAGTTCGTACTGAAGAAGAAATCTTTGACGTTAGAGCCGCCGGGTTCAGTAAAAATGCGGAAAGCATTTGAACCTATAAAAACAAAAACGCCGAGTATGATTACGATAAGCAGGATGGCACACACAAAGAAAATAATGCGTGCACCCTGATCCACTAATCGCGCCTGTCGCACATTCGCCACTCGTATTCTCCTTAAACTATCCGCATGGATAGACTGTAGGGGCCGGTTTACCGCGCCCAGCGCCGATTTATCGGCCTTTGGACACAGTGCCGATAAATCGGCGCTGGGCGCGGTAAACCGGCCCCTACCTCTTAGCTTGTTGGCTGGTGAGCTTGCAACGAACTCTGTTGCATCTCTGTGGTAGGAATGAATGCCAGGCTGGCGGCAATGCTCTTCCCGGAAGGGCTGAGCATGTAGTCAATCAACGCCTGAGCAAGGCCGGTTCCCGGACCTTTGGTGTACATATGCTCAATATTCCAGAACTTGTAGGTATTACTCGCGACCAGAGAGTTGGTTGGCGCGTTGCCATCAATATTCAGAATGGTAACGCCGCCCGCCTTCGCAGGGCCATACGCGGCATAGCCGATAGCACCGGACGTTTGTTTCACATCTTGAATGACAGTACCGGTACTATCACTGGTGAGACTCGACGAACTTTGCACCGTCTCCGGACCACCCAGAATGTAGGTCTGGAAGGTTGCGCGGGTACCGGAGCTGGCTGGACGGTTCACAATGACAATCTTCAAGTTTGGGCCACCAACCTGGTTCCAATTGGTAATACTTCCGTTGAAGATACCTTTAATCTGGTTCGTAGTGAGATTGGTTACGCCGGTCACATTGCTGTTGACAATCAGCGTGAAAATGACGACTGCCACCTGGTGATCAACGAGGTCGCCTTGACTCGAGAGATGAAAGATGTCGGAGTTACCAATCTGCACTGCACCGGACTCTACATCGGAGAGACCTGTTTTACTGCCACCTGGGTTGACCGTGATATTGGCCGCACTACATTTCTTTTGATAATCTTTCGCCACGGCCTCCACCAACGGCTGCAACGCGGTTGAACCGTCGGCAACAATACTGCCAGAGACACAGCTATATTCGCCCGGCGTTCCCAGATTGGTTGAAGTCGGGGGGGTGCTACCGGTACTGCCGCCACAGGCAGAAGTAAGTAGACTTATCAGCATCACAACCGCGACTACGGGTGCGATACGCCAGATACACTGTCGTTTTGACATGAGCCCTCCTAAGTTTATATGAAAGTGTTCCTTTGCGGATAGTGAACAGGTGCAACACAGCTATTTCTATCACATTCATACCGTATCATCCATCCGTTAAGTATGCCTTATGGATATGTTAAAGATTGTTAAATCTCAGTTAAATCTTTCCCACAGGATAGGTGAGGGGCAACCTGAAGATATGCAACAAACTGCCGATAGAGAAGAGTGTATGTGTTGTTCTGCTGATCGCTTAGGAGAAGTATATTGATCACATGAGGGAGAAAATAAGCAGCCATGCTTTTCGCGGCGCGAAAAGCATGGCTGCTTAATTTTCTCCCTCTTTATATTTTTACAGGCGTTGCAAGGCGAATTGCGAGAACATGGCCTCCCAGACCTCCTGGTTTTCGAGGCGTTCATTGAGCGAGGCAACACGGGAATTGATCATCTCAAAGACGCAGCGCAGGATGCGCTGCAACACATCGGAAGCCTCATCGTAGAAATCACGGGCCTGCTGAATATTTCCGTTCAGCACCTCGTGGCATAGCGCGGCAAAATTGTCCACGTCAATGTGGTTTTGCACGAGCTTAAATTCGTAATTCCCCATATAGAGCAGGTTCTCGCGGATCAACATCATGCGCAAGGTATTCCAGTCCAGGTCAATATTCCTGGCGCGGCAAGTATCGGTAAGGGCATCCATCGTCCAGTTGACAAATTCGGCCAGGGCCGGCAACTGCTGCAGAGGAGTCGGGCGGTTCAGCCACTCCTGCTCCATACGTTCCAGCAGATTGAGCAGCTCAAAGCTTTCCATGCGTGTTCTCTCTGCCGGATCGGGCAGGCGTACCCCGCGTCCATTGGAGCGGGGCATCACTTGCTGGAAAACGTGCAAAAGCAAACCTTGCTGGACCAGCCGCGCCAGATCGCCCGCCACATCCAGTTCTGGTCGACACATCGCACTGGCAATACGGCGCACGCTGCGGTAGTAGTTCACATACATCAACAGCTCATATGTGCGACTGCTCGTGCGTAACGTAAGCGGAATATTAGGAGCCATCTGCAGCGTAGTACGCACACCCTGCGGCAGAAATGGATGGAGCTGCTCCCAGGTATCGCTGTAGTGAATCATTTCCAGCGTGGCACGCATGACCTCAAGCTCCAGCGAGCTTTCTCCATAGGGTAAGATGTTCTGCCCGGAAGGTGCGGCGATAAATTCGTAGGTACCCTTTTTCCATAGCCCCAGTTCGCGCAATGTCCACAATACTTTGGTACGTAATGCCTGTTGCAGTTGCGCTGGGCTAATCGCGCCCATCGCAATGAGACGTTCGCCAATACGCTTGCCGAAGACATCCTGCAGTTGTTGAGAAAACGCCTCCTCAATCTGGTTATTAGTCGCCATGCCAAGTTGTTGTAGCACATCGCCAAGCGTCAACGCGCCGGTTTCAAGCTCGGAGCAACTGGCAATTTTGCCATCCGTGACATAGATAATGCCCACATGCCCCGTATCCTGTTTCAAGTGGAGGGCACCCGTCATACTCCCAAGTCCCATCATCTGCAAGATTTCTACCAGACCAAAGTCATTGATTGAACCCTTTAACAGGCTGGCGTTCGTTGACATGCTACCCTCGTCTATTGTCCCACTATATCGTATCTGCAAGATGAAACCCTCTACACACTTTTTGCATCCCCCATACTGGCATATCTACCATGAAACAGGAAAATACATACTGTGAATTATATCAGAGTATAACCTGTTCCAACAAGTAGCAACCACAGGTCGGGTCAGGTGGAGTTGGAACAGGGTAGACATCCCTCGCGCTTAACAGTATACTTTGAATAAATACCCAGGTGTATATTTTTTATTGCGTCTCGCGTCACTTTTGCACTGTTGGTTTTGCCCAACGAAGGGCAGGAGAAGGTATCAATGAAGATCGAGCAATTTTTCCTGGAGGGTCTGGGTCATCAATCGTATATTGTCGGCGATGAGCAGAGTGGCACAGCTGCCATTGTTGACCCACGGCGCGATGTGGATATCTATCTGCAGGCGGCCAGCCGCACTGGTATGCGCATTACGCACATTCTGGAAACGCATATTCATAACGACTACGTGACCGGCTCTCGCGAACTGGCGGCGAAGACGGGGGCCGCGATTGTCGCCGCTGCGTTGGAACCGCTGGATTACCTGAACCTTGCCGTTAAGGATAATGAGCGGTTTCGCGTGGGCGACCTACATTTCAGTGTGCTTGCCACTCCTGGTCATACACCGGCACATGTGAGCTATTTGCTGGCAGAGAGAGCAAACGACGAACCGGAAGTGTTATTCAGTGGGGGCAGTATGCTGGTTGGTAATGCCGGGCGTACCGACTTGCTGGGCGAGTCCCTGACACTTACGCTGACGCGCCAGCAGTATCATTCGTTGTGCCGTCTGCTCGATACGTTGCCGGGGCAGGTGCGCGTCTATCCCACGCATGGCGCCGGTTCTTTTTGCGCGGCGAGTGCGGCGGACAATACGCGCTCCACCACGATTGCTCAGGAGCGGCTGGTAAGTCCCGCGATGCTGGCAAAAGATGAGGATGATTTCGTGCGACGGCAAATCGCGGGCTATATCGCCTATCCAGCGTATTATGATCATATGCACGATGTGAACAAGCATGGACCGACAATCCTTGGCTCGTTGCCAGTGCCACCGGCACTTCCTCCCCGGCGTGTACAAGAGTACATGCAACAGGGAATTCCACTATTGGATGGGCGCAACCGCAAAGCCTTCGCCCGCTCACATGCGCCTGGCGCACTCAATATTGAGCTTGATGACTCCTTTGGCACGTATGCCGGGTGGGTTCTGCCTTTCAATATTCCCATTATGCTCCTGATTGAGGACGAGGCGGGCTGTCGCGAGGCCGTTGTACAGCTTATTCGCATTGGCTACGAGCATATCGAGGGGTATCTGGATGGTGGCATGAGCGCGTGGGAGGCGGCGGCTCTGCCTGTAGATCAGTTTGAGAGTATTGATGTAGATGAGTTATATAAACGCTGGTCCCGCCACTCATCGCTGCTAGTGGTTGATGTACGGCGCGATGATGAGTGGGACGCGGGTCATATTCCCGATTCGCTGCACCTGCATCTGGGCGATTTGCCGCAACATATTGACGAAGTGCCACGCGACCAGCCAATCGCCGTCATCTGCCACAGCGGCTATCGGGCCTCAATAGGAGCCAGTATTCTGGCCGCCACTGGACGCCCAGTTACGGCGGTAACTGGTGGCGTTGCCGACTGGATCGAACGAGAGTTCCCTTCCATAAAGTAACGAGAGTCAAGCCGAAAAACATATTTACGTAGATGGGTACTCCAACCTCGCTAACCTCCCCTCTACCCTTGCAAACTTTTGGAGAATGAGGTACGCTTGAAAGGATCATCCAGACCGTTGGAGGCAAGAGGGAGATGCCTGCACCAAAACGACCTCGCCGCGAACGAACCTACGAGTGGGAAAAAATAAAGTGGCAACACATTCCGGCAAGACGCCGAGATGTGTTGCCACGCAACGCTCTCTCAACAGATGAAGGCTACATGCCAGGCAGGTGGAACGCATATATTGTGTCGTCATTCGAGCCAACGTAGACCACGCCGTTAGCCACCGCTGGCGAGGATTGAACTTCACCACGAGTGGTGTAGCTCCACAGCATGGCTCCGGTACTGGCATCTAGTCCATAGATGTTATCGTTAATCGCGCCAATGTAGACCACGCCGTCAGCCACCGCTGGCGAGGAGGCGAAGCCATTCCTCGCCGGGTTATAGCTCCACACTTTGGTGCCAGTCTTCGCGTTGAGTGCATACACACTGCTACACAACTCGCCAATGTAGACCACGCCGTTGACCACCGCTGGCGAGGAATAGATGGGACACACCGTATTATAGCTCCACACTTTGATGCCGGTCTTCGCATTGAGAGCATACATATAGCCATCCTCTCCTCCAATGTAGACCACGCCGTTGACCACCGCCGGCGAGGAGTTGAAGCTAGCTCCTGTGGTGTAAAAGCTCCACAGTTTGGCCCCCGTCCCGGCGTTGAGGGCATACACATAGCCATCACCTCCTCCAACGTAGACCACGCCGTTGACCACCGCCGGCGAGGAGACGATGGGGAACACGGTGGTGAAGCTCCACAGTTTGGCTCCCGTCTTCGCATTAAGCGCATACACATTATCGTCCTCTGAGCTAACGTAGACTACGCCGTTGACCACCGTCGGCGCGGATTCGATAGCGACACTGCCCCCCGCGTTGTAATTCCACAGTTCGGCTCCCGTCTTTGCATTGAGGGCATACACAGTGTCACCCGAGCCAATATAGACCACGTTGTTGACCACGGCTGGAGAGGAGTAGATGGCATCATTTGTCCGGTAATTCCACAGCTCTCTTCCGGTCTTCGCATTGAATGCATACACATTGTAGTCATATGAGCCAACGTAGACCACGCCGTTGACCACCGCCGGCGAGGATTGGATGTCAGAGCCCGGCGGTGAAGCTCCAGTCAAGGGTGAGATTGGACACACTGGTACTCGTGAGGACGTTCTCGTAGGGGTTCGTTCGGCTATGGGCCGGGTCGTAGCCAAACTGCTGCCAGTTGGTGTTGACCAGGAAGGTTTGTGAGGCCGTACCCGATGCTCTGGCCCGTTGCCGGATGCTCTGCTTTCCGGCAGCGCTGAAGCAGGAATGGTGATGCCAAGGGAGAAGCTTCCCAATGCTATCTGTCGTAGTGGTGCCCACTGTCGTCCTGCTATCGAAGGTGACGACAACGGTTTCGCTGCTGCCAAAACCCGTCCCTTTGACAGTCACCTTCGTGGTGGGTGGACCAGTGACCTTTGAAAGCGTGATGGTTGTCGTGTTGGCGGTTGCGTGGACAGCCAGAGGGGTGACGCTGGAGAGCGTGAGACTGAGGAGGAGTCCCACCAGCAGCGTGAACCCGATGGTCATTTTGCGCGAGAACAGCGTGTGCATCCAAATACCTCACTTTGTACGTGCCGGTAGCATCTTCGTGCAGAGAAGGAGAGCGGAAAGCATGGAGTATTCTCGATCACTGTGAAGATAGGTGCATGTATTGCTTCATTACCTATACATGCGTTTATTATATACGCATGAAGTGGAAATATACAAGAGGAAATGGTGAAGAAATTGTGTAAATGTTGCAATGAGGCTGTTGAGGAGTGGTGCCGCCGGGGTATGGACACCGCTGATTTTGATCCCTCCCTCGCTTTCCTGGCGATTCAGCAGGACCGCATCATTGGGGTAGCCTTTGGTTGGCTCATCACCGGGGACAGTGGAACAATTGGGTGGATTCCCGAGGTGGCAGTGCGCACGGCTTATCGAGGGCAAGGAATTGCATGAGAATGAGTGGAGAGGTAGCTAAGGCTTTGCCGCAGCACGGGCATTGTTCCACTGAGACCTGAAATCCCTGCCTGAAGGCGTTGTTCGTCGTTGATGATGAGCATGATGGTATCCTCCTCTATCAGAAATCCTCAAACCGGCTTTTTTGTCAGTGTAGAAGATATCCAGGTGCATGGCAAGAGGGTTAGCCGCGCCCGAATGCCCATCTACGTTAGTATGTTATGAGAAAGTCTCTTTTTCTAATGCTGGAATTGGTTCAGCGAACGGGCCGACGTGATACAGCTCATCGTAGTTCCATGCCGCTTGAAACGTGGCGGCTGATAGCGCGATAACCAGCCAGATAGTGAGCGTCGCCAGCGAGAGTGCTACCTTTGTATCTTTCAACTGGAAGATCGCAACAATAGCGCTCAGAATGGTCATAACAAACATGCTAAGCGTCAGGAAAAAGGCGTTGATAGGTGAGCGCAAACTAAAATAGGCCGCGTTAAAGACGACGTAGTTTATCCAGGACGCCCCTTGCAGGACTAAAAAGGTGTTTTTCCCCGCTGTGCCCTCTGGCTTATTCAGCACTTGCAATGTACCCCAGATGGTTGAGATGTTGTTGATCGTCCAGGCCGGCCCGAAGACCCACGATGGCGGTGCAATTTTCGCTTGCTTCAGTTCGCGAAAATAGGAGGCGTCGCCAAACGTATCACGCAGGCTCTCCACTTTCTGTCCCGTTGCGCTGGTGACAATGCCTGCGAGACCGAAGGTCAAGATTTGAGCGAGAATATAGAATATGGCTCCGTGATACCAGTGCCAGCGTTGTGGCCTGATTGTCATATCATTGAGTGCTTTTGTTGCTTGCTGTACTTTTGTGGCGATGGACATAGATTCCCTCTCGTACTATTTGGTGAACTATTTTACTTATGTACTTGTGTTCTCTTCCCTTTGACTGACGCCAGGGAAAGAGTTTTCAGGTATACAATTCAAGTACGATTGGGAACAGCGAAATCGTTTCTTTATAGTGTTTGTACAAAGCCAGTAATGACTCCCTGTACCTCTTCCAGGTGGCCCTGAAAGAAATGGTCGGCACCGGGAATGGCTACCAAACTTTTGGGCGCGGGTACTTGCTCGAACCATTGGGTGGTCAGGTCGTAGGGGGCGAGTTCGTCCTGGATGCCGTGTATCAGTAGCTTGGGTTTGTGGCAGCCTTGCAACGTATCACCGTCGAACATACGGGCGGGTACGCCGAGGCCAATCATGGCTTGAGCGCGATCATCGTTGGCGGCGACACGCATTCCGACGTAGGAACCGAAAGAGAAACCAGCGATGATAACGGGCAGGCCGGGATAGCGGCGGCTCAGAAATTCCAGCGCGAAGCGCACGTCGTCCATTTCGCCGCGCCCATCGTCATAGGTGCCGGTGCTATGACCGACGCCGCGAAAATTGAAGCGGAGCGCGGGAATAGCGAGTGCTTGCAACGTCTGTGCCACCTTAAAAACTACTTTGTTGTGCATCGTGCCACCACCAATAGGGTGCGGATGGCAAACAATCGCTGTATACTCCGGCGCGGTTCCTTGCTCTTCTGGTTTTAATATTCCTTCCAGATGTCCTTGCGCCGTGGGGATATTGATATGTAGTATCTGGCCGATAACGTGCCTTCCTTTGCTCTTATAAGAGATCTTTGTTGACCCTATTGTATCATTACTGCCAATACAAATGGCAAAGCAAGGCCCAATTTGGTGATAACGGCACTTGACAATGGCTGCTATGTCTAGCATAATCCTTGTATATCTTTCTCACTTTTCCCATGTATTGCAAGATGCAAGGAATTACCTATGGAAACCTATGGATTACATCAATATCCAGGACGACTGTTTATTGTTGAAGGCGTTGATGGTTCGGGGAAAAGCACACAGATTGCGCTATTACGCCAGTGGCTGATTAGCGAGGGCTATACTGTGTTCTTCAGCGAATGGAATTCATCTCCGCTTGTCAAGAAGACGACGAGCCGTGGCAAGAAAAAACAACTGCTCACGCCAACGACCTTTAGCCTGATCCACGCTACCGATTTTGCTGACCGCACGGAGCATGATATCATTCCACCGCTCAAAGCCGGTGCTATTGTGCTGGCAGACCGCTATATTTATACCGCCTATGCCCGCGATGTGGCCCGGAATGTTGATCGCCGGTGGGTGCGCGAACTCTACCAGTTCGCGGTCAGACCTACCGTCGCCTTTTATTATCGTGTGCCGTTGCAAGTTTCGCTGAATCGCATTCTTACCGGGCGCACGGAACTGAAACATTATGAAGCTGGTATGGATCTGGGTCTGAGCAATGATCCGCACGAGAGTTTCAAGTTGTTCCAGCAACGCATCGTCAACGAATACGAGACGATGGTGGATGAGTTCGGGCTAACCGTTATGGATGCTACGCTGCCCATTCCAGAGCAACAACGCCGGATGCGCGATATCATCAAACCCCACTTGCGCGGCGTGCGGCGTACTCGAACCTCCGCGCAAGAATCGGCCTGGGCGGGTCTCGCTCGTGAGATGCGACCATCACACACAGAAGTGACGGGCAGAGGTGGACGATGACAGAACTGGCATTTTATGGCATTGATGCAATTCATCTGAAAGAGCGCGAAGAAGTGCTACCGGGACGATTGATTGTGATTGAGGGGACCGATGGCGTCGGTCGCTCGTCACAACTGCGCATGTTGCGCCCCTGGCTGGAGAGCAGTGGCTATGCGGTGGTGGATACGGAGATGACGCGCTCAGTGCTGGTGGGGACAGGTCTCAAGGAGGCGAAAGAGGGACATACACTGGGACCAATCACGCTCAACCTGTTTTACGCCACCGACTTTGTAGACCGTTTCGAGAGCCAAATATTGCCCGCATTGCGTGCCGGTTTCGTCGTCCTGACCGACCGCTATATCTATTCGCTGATGGCGCGTGCGCTAGTGCGCGGAGCCGACCCCCAATGGATTCGCTCCATCTATGGGCTGGCGTTAAAGCCAGACGCGGTATTCTATCTGCGCATCGGCATTGACAACCTGATACCGCGTGTTCTGCAACGCGGCGGCTTCAATCACTGGGAATCCGGCATGGACATGCACTACGGCGAAGATCTCTTTGAGAGCTTCGTCAACTACCAGTCGCGCCTGCTGCGGCAATTTGACGAGATGACGGTAGAATATGGTTTCCATGTTCTGGACGCCAGCCGCCCCGTTGAGGAAATCGCCGAGCAGCTCAAGCAAAAAGTGTTTCCGTTGTTACCCCAGGGATGATGAACTGTGCGAATTTTCCAGCAACAAGCTGCCTCGCAGCTTGTTGCTGGAAAATTCGCACAGTTCGTTATGCTAAAAACTCCAGCGCGGCCCGCGAGAGAACTTCGACGGCGATGGGGAGCGCGTCTTCGTCAATATTGAAGCGCGGGTGGTGATGTGGGAAGTTGGCCTCTTTCGCCGGATTACTGGCGCCTACAATGAAATAGCAGCCGGGGACGGCATCCAGAAAGTAGGCCATATCATCGCTGCCGCTGGTCATCACCTCTTCGCCATCATCTACTTTGTCCGCTCCGACGGCCTCAATGGCTGCTTTATGCACAACTTCTGTCATGTTGGCATTATTAACGCACGGCGGGCAACCATCCTCAATTTCGACATCGCAGGTGGCATTCATCGCTTTGGCGATACCGGTGGCAATTTCGGAAATGCGGCGCAGCAGTTTCTCGCGATGCTTTTTACTATATGAGCGCATGGTACCCTGTAAGACGGCTGTTTCGGGAATGATGTTGAACGCGGAACCGGCGTTGATGGTGCCAATCGTAATCACTGCTGGGCTGAACGGCGAGGTCTCGCGGCTGATCAGCGTCTGGAGAGCGGTAACGATGTAGGCCGCGATAACAATAGGGTCAACGCACTCAGCAGGCATGGCGGCGTGACCTCCCTTCCCGTTGACGGACAGAGTAAATTTATCGGCACTGGCAAAAACGGGGCCACTGCGCACACCAACGCGGCCCAATGGGTAGGAGCTAAAGAGGTGGAGACCAATGATGCCATTCACATCTTGCATTGCCCCCTCTTTGACCATCGGTTCCGCGCCGCCAACAATTTCTTCGGCAGGTTGGAAGACGAATTTCACATTGCCTGCCAGTTCCGCCCGGCGTTTGCTCAAAATATCTGCCACCGCCAGCAGAATTGAAGTATGCCCATCATGCCCGCAAGCGTGCATTTTGCCGTCCACGGTGGAACGATAGTCTATATTGTTCATTTCGTGAATGGGGAGCGCGTCCATATCGGCACGGATAGCAATCGTTTTTGCCCCATTTTCCCCCTCATTTTCCCCCTCGTTTTCTCCTCCATTGTTGCTCGCTTTCCCGCGCAACAGGCCCACAACGCCCGTTTTCGCAACGCCCGTCTGCACTTCCAGACCCAGTGACTTCAAACGTTGTGCAACGATGCCAGAGGTACGCACCTCTTCGTAGGCAAGCTCTGGATGCTCATGCAGGTCGCGGCGCATAGCAATCAAATCAGGCACTAATTCATCAATAGCGGATTTTAGATGGTCAATGTCGAGCATAGCTTCTCCTCAGAATGTGTATAGCAAACCCGTTAAAAAACAAAATCTATCCGATCCTTGCATCTATCTATCCTACCATATTCACAGAACAATCATGGTGGCAACGAACCTATATGATATAATGTGTTCGCGCTAATTGGCGCGTAATAAATGTCGCTCTATCTGGAAAACTCAATGAGGGGATGAACAGGAAGAGCGAAAAAGAAGAGGGGATGAAGGAATGTCAACACAGGATAACAATTATGTCATGGGCAGCGAGAACGCGGCGGAAATGGCGCGGCTCATCAACCAGGACTTGCTCATTACTCGATGCATGGGTGGCCCCTTTCCAGAATGGCCGGAGGCCGAACTGGCGAATATTTCTAACGTGCTGGATATCGCCTGTGGCCCCGGAGGCTGGGTACTTGAAGTAGCACGAGAATATCCACAAATGCACCTTATTGGCGTGGATATCAGTTCGACCATAATTCGTTACGCCGATGCACTCGCGGACTCAAGAGGCTATAACAATGTCCATTTTGAAGTCATGGACGTGACCAGGGCATTGGATTTTCCCGACAACTCGTTCGATTTTGTCAATGCTCGCTTACTTGCCGGTTTCATGGGAAAGAATGATTGGCCTCAACTGATCCGAGAGTGTATGCGCATCGTGCGGCCCGGCGGCATCATTCGCTTGACTGAATGGGAAGGCACCATTACCAATAGCCCGGCACAGGAAAGGCTCAACGGCATGATTGCAAAGGCGGGCTTTGTTACAAAACGCACCTTCTCTCCTGATGGTCGCAATATTGGCATCACGCCTATGCTCGCACGTTTCCTGAAAAATGTGGGCTGCGTAGACATCCATTCCAGAGCATTCATGGTCGATTTTTCTACCGGCATGGAGGCACATGCCGATTACGCAGAAAACGTGATGTCCGGTTTCGAAATCCTGCGTCCCTTTCTCACAAAACTAGAGCAGATGAGCGACGATGATTACTCTATGCTTCACCAGCAAATGGTCGGCGAGATGCTCTCAGACGATTTTTGTGGCGTCTCGTACCACCTGACTGTGTGGGGCCAAAAGCCAGAATAACAGATAGATGATCACGAAAAACAGGTTTGCGCTGACAGCGCAAACCTGTTTTTCGTGATCATCTATCTTTACTGGTGAGGGCAAATCAGCCAGTATTTGCCGTTTTCGCGCATCATCAGCTTCGCGTCAATCAGCGCACGACGCAAGGTGGCAGCATCAGCATGAAATTGCTTGAGAATGGCGTTGATTTCCTTCTCTTCGTACAGTTTCCCCCATTCAAATGCCTCCGCGAGCTTCTCCACTACAAAACGCAATGGCCTGGAATGCATGGGAATACTCAGCAGTCGTCCATCTTTGAAAAACGCCGCTTGCATCAACTTGCGGTCATCATCCTCCGATGGTGCCAGTTGTTTGCCTTCTACCGCCGATTGCGCAACTTTGCGCAGATTTTCGATGGTCAGTAAAGCGGCAGTGCGGCTCAATTGCTCTTCATGCAAGCTGTAATGATGAAAATTGTTTTCGCGTCGCACCTGCACCAGGCCCGCGGCCTTCAACAACGTCATATGGTGGGAGATTGTTGGTGGCTGCACCTGCAACGCCTCCGCCAATTCCTGCCCATACATTGAACGTTGTGCCAACAACCCGACAATACGTATGCGCATTGGATCGGCCAATGCTCGCCCAAAACGCAACAATGGCTCTAATCGTGCCGCCTCAAATTCCATACGCGCCATGCCATAGCGGCGCGTCGCCTCGATTTGCCCTTGCCTGTCATCCATTAGTCATCTCCTTTTGCCAATGTACAATTTTACAACTATCTAATTAGATATTACGTTAATTAGAAGAAAATGTCAAGGGGAATTTTAAGCAAGTGGCTCCTACATCTACAAGCAATTATCGCATAGCTCCCGCGTAGACGCGCTCATAGGCGTCCAGCATACGATCGAGGCCGAAGTGATGTTCGACGTGGGCGCGGCAACGTGGACGGGGAATATCCGATAAATCATCAACGTAGGCGGCGGCATTTTCGGACTCGCCCGGTTCGACTAGAAAGCCCGTTTCGCCATGACGAATGATCTCTTCAGCCGCGCCTCGCCGGTAAGCGATAACGGGCGTGCCGGTTGCCATTGCCTCGACGGCAGTCAAACCAAACGGCTCATCCCACTTAATTGGGAAGAGTAGGCCGAGCGATTGACCCATGATCTTCCAAAGGGCCAGACGCTCCAACTGCCCAAGGTAGGTGACGCGCCCACCGGCACGGCGTAGTTTTGGCAAAACACGTTCTTTATAGTACAGACGGTCATAGATACCACCGGCAATCAATAGATGGTAGCCTGCTTTTTGCGCGATATCAATGGCATCTTCAACACCCTTCTCTGGCGAGATACGACCCGCGAAGAGGAGTGGCGCGTCGGTGGCCGGTCGCGGCGAAAAAGGAATGGCGGCTATATCAAGCCCGTTATAGATGATGTGATCAATGGGCGTGTAGTCTGCATAGGTGCGAGCGCAGGCATGAGAGACGGTCACCAGCGTCAATGGATGCCCTTGCCGGTGCAAAACCTGTAAAGCGGTGTTGATTTCTGGTGACACGGCTGGGAGATGGAGCGTGTGGATAACAGGGATGTCGCGTATCAATGTGCTACAGGCAAAAGCAGGCCAGTCGAAGGCGTGAGCATGGATAATGTCAAATTCGTTGCTGCGCCGTTGCAACTGTAGGAAGAGTTCAAGGAAGAGATTGGCCTGGGTGAAGAAACCATCGTCGGCTGCGCGCTCCTGCGCAGGGCCATAGAAATTAGCCGGGGACACGCTTTCCGGCACAGCGACGGGAACGATGCTGATACCAGGGACAAAGGAGTCGTCCCTGGCGAAGAGGGTAACGCTATGACCCCGTTGTATCAACCCCTGGGCGAGGTCGGCCAGTAGCGCCTGTGCCCCGCCGAGGTAGGGCTGTGAGATGGCTGAAACCAGGGGAGCGACGAGTGCTATTCTCATAGTTCGCCTCGATAGATGGCTATATTATTCTCAGTTTCGTACAGTTTGACTTCGTAGAGCAATCCCTGTGGTAAGACCTCTTGCAGGCGTTCCCAGAAGCGAATTGCCAGCATCTCGGTTGTTGGAATACAGCCCTTCAACCAGGGAACATCATAGTTGAGATGTTTATGATCGACCCAGTCAATCACCTGCTCGTTGATGGCCTGTTTCAAATCCGTGAGGTTCAGTACCATGCCTGTGCGTGGGTCGGGCACTCCCTGCACGGTTACTTCCAATATGTAATTATGTCCATGTCCATTAGGATTGGCGCACTTTTCATAGAGAGCGATGTTTTCCGCCTCGCTCAATTCGTTGCTCCAGAGGCGGTGGGCCGCGCTAAAACTTGTGCGTCTTGTCAGGTAGAGCATTGTTCTATCCTTTAGTCAGGCATTGCTGAATATTTCGAGGTTGGTTCCACTGAGTTTGCGTCCTGTATCGTCCGCCAGGAACAGCAGAATTTCCGCCATATCTTCCGGTGTCATACCAGCTTTCAGGTGTGGTGCCGCCTGGCGCAGCATCGCGGTATCCACCGCGCCGGGACTTACCGCGCAGACGCGAATATTATACGGTTTCCCTTCGACGGCAAGTATCTCGGTCAGACTGGCAATCCCTGCCTTTGAGACGTTGTAGGCACTCAACCCCGGAAACTTCTCTACGCCTTTCACGCCCGACAACGACGAAAGGTTGATAATTACGCCGTGTTGCTGTACCGCCATGCGCTGAAATGCCTGACGACAACAGAGAAAGGTGCCGCGCAAATTTACCCCGATCACCGCATCCCATGTTGCTACATCCATTTCAACAAAGGGGCGTACCGCGACTATTCCCGCGCAATTCACCAGGATCTCTACCCGTCCGTAAGCACTGTCAGCCTGCTCAAAGAGACGTTGCACGTCTTCTTCTCGCGAGACATCGCCTACAATGGCAAGAGCCTGTCCACCTGTCCGCGCAATTTCGGCTGCGGTCTCCTCTACATGTGCTGATGTGCGGCTGAATAGCACAACCCGCGCACCTTCGCGTGCGAACAATTGGGCTGTGGCGCAACCTACCCCGCGGCCGGCACCTGTGATAATAGCGACGCGATTGTTAATACTCATGTTTGTATTATACAACCGCCGTATTTCCCCGCGCTATTCTTGCCAGAATAAGTGAAACCTATTCCCAAACCTGATAAAGTAGAGTACAATCAGCACGTAGGGAAAACAGGCCAAACCACTAAAGAATCTGGTACGAAAATCGTGTAGAAGAGTGATGATATAGTGAACTTCCATAACCCTATACGCCTTGAGGCTCCTCCTTCTCAGATTATTGGCTGAAACAATGAGCAGGGCCTTTTATAATGATCCTACCTGGACATACCTTGTTCCTGATGAAGCCAGACGATTGCGCTTGCTCCCATCTTTTTTCAACATCTTACTACGCTACAGCCAACGCTATGGTGAGGTTTATACGACCGCAGCCAGTGAAGGGGCCGCTCTGCTGGCTCCCGCCGGGTAATACCACCCCTCTTTTGCGCCGATTAATATGCATTAGGATACATGATGCACGCCTGGGAGTGGATTTAGGATGGACAGGCTTTCGTCGCTATATGGCTAGGGAAGTATGCTCCGGTGCCGTTCATCAACAATCTGTTACAGGAGGTCACTGGTATTTATGGGTGCTGGGCACCGAAGAGTAATTTACATGTCTGGGCAATGGTGCGAAAACCTGCGTTACCCGGTAGTTAGATAAAAAGGAGCAACGATGATAAAACAGCGATGTGGTTGGACAAACGCGAGCAGCAGGGAATTGGAAATTGCCTATCACGATATTGAATGGGGTGTGCCTCTCCACGATGACCGCAAGCTTTTTGAGTTTCTCATCCTTGAGGGTGCGCAAGCTGGTTTGAGTTGGTCTACAATCCTTAAGAAGCGAGCGGGATATGTGCTAGCCTTCGACGGCTTCGATGCCAGTAAAATTGCTCGCTATGATGAGGACAAATTCCAGGAGTTGCTGGCAAACCCCGCAATTATACGCAACAAGCAGAAAATCCAGGCCGCTATCCAGAATGTGCGTGTGTTCCTACAAGTTCAGGAGCAGCATGGAAGCTTTGATGCTTTCATCTGGCAATTTGTGAACAACGAGCCTATCCAGAATGCCTGGAAAACCCGGCATGAGATTCCGGCGAAAACAGAGGTATCTGACGCAATGAGTAAAGAGTTGAAGCGCCTGGGCTTTGCTTTTGTTGGTTCCACTATTTGCTATGCGTTTATGCAAGCCGTAGGGATGGTGAATGATCACACCGTTGACTGTTTCCGCTGGGCCGAAGTGAAAACACGTTGAACGTCATGCTATGACTTTGTATTGGTTGCAAGATGAAATGCTGCCTTACCTCACTCTCCTCACATCTCCCACACCCACCACACCCACCATCCTCATTCCCGTCGCGGTAATGCTTGCCTGTGGCCCGTTAGCACCACCAATTGCTTTGTTGAGGGTGCGCGAGTTGTAGTGCCAGCGCGTGGGGGATGATATTGTAGTTCAGTTTCATGGCGATGATGCGCTGGACCGAGGCATCAATGGTGGATTGTGGGATTTGCCCACTGGTGACGGCCTGTTTCATGCCGTAGAGCATGTTGACGGTATCGCTGAGGCCACGGGGGCCGAGAATGAGGTCTTCGCCCGCCTTGATTGCCAGCACGGCAGCCTGTGGCAGGCTATACTTGTTGCTGATGCCACCCATCCAGAGAGTGTCGCTAATGATTACTCCTTTGAAGTGAAGCTGGTTACGCAAGAGGCCAGTAACGACGTTGGGCGAGAGCGAGGTGGGTAAATTCGGATCAAGCTGTGGATTGAGGATGTGCGTCACCATCACCATTGGCACGATGCCTTCATTGATCATTGTGCGGTAGGGGACGAAGTCAACGGCATTGAGTGTGGCGAGGCTGCGGTTCATGGTGGGTAGCGAAAAATGCGGGTCAATCGTGGCACTGCCGAGGCCGGGGAAGTGCTTGAGGCAGCCAACGATGCCACCATCGGTCAGGCCCTTGAGGTAGGCACGACCCATATTGGTGACAAGGGTTGGGTCGGAGCCGAAGGTGCGGCCCGGCAAGCCAGGATTGTTGGGATTGGTCAAGACATCTACAATGGGCATGAAATTGACGTTGAGGCCGAGCGATGTAAGCGTTGTTGCCGCGGCACGGCCCGCGTTGTAGGCCTGCTGCGGATCGCCGGTCGCTCCGATTTGCTGCTCTGAGGGGCGTTCGCCTACAATCTGGCGCAGTTCATTGACAAGGCCACCCTCGAAGTCGGTGGTAATCAACAGGGGGATATGAGCGGCTTTCTGCATAGCCTGAATGAGTGTGACCAGTTGTGTGCGCGTCTGCGCGTTGCCGTTCTTATTCTCGATCAGCACGCCGCTAATGTCATAGTTCTGGATCATCTGGCTCAGGGCGTTGTTGTTGGCGTTATAGGTCGAGCCGTAGAACTCGCTAATGACCATCTGGCCCAATTTCTGATCGAGGGTCATATTACCAACAATTTGCCTCGCCAACTGATCATTGGTAAGAGGAGCATCCGTCGGCTGCGGCGTCAAGCTGAGCGGATACGATGTCGTTGGCGTGGTCGAAGCACTGGGTACAAGGTAGGTGTGTGTAGAACTGGCGCCAAACGAACAGCCACTGAGGATGACAAGAAAACAGGTGAGCAGAGCTATTATTGGTAAGCCAGCTCTCCTTGCCTGTCCTTGCTCTACCGGAAATCCTGTTTTCTGTGTATTCATCTAATCCTGCCTCTCGCCATCGAAACGCTTGTCGGCACGAAAAATATCCTTCTTAATTATATGACGATAGAAGGACGCCAGGGACACAATCAATTATGCCAGATTACACCGAATGTCCAATTCTTTATGCCGTTTTAATCTGTGCAGCCTGTTGCAGACCCAGCTCTTGAATGGCGTTCTCGCGCAGAACGAACTTTTGCACTTTGCCGCTTGCGGTCATAGGGTAGGCCGAGACGAACTGGAAGTAACGTGGTATCTTCTGGTTGCTTATCCGTGCCCTTGCAGAACTCGCGTAACTCTTGCTCAGTGACTTGCTCGCCCGATTGTGGCAAGACGACGGCCAAGAGTTCTTCGCCGAAAAAGAGGTCTGGTACGCCGAGAACCTGTACATCGGCAACTTTAGGATGGCGGATCAGGAATTCCTCTACCTCGCGTGGGAAGATATTTTCGCCGCCGCGAATGACCATTTCTTTGAGACGTCCGACAATATTGATGTAGCCCTGGGCATTCATCGTCGCGAGATCGCCACTATGCAGCCAGCCATCGGCGTCTATCGTCTCGGCTGTCTTTTCCGGCATGTGGTAGTAACCTTGCATGACCAGGAAACCCCGGTAGCATAACTCGCCGCGTTCACCGCACGGTACCACTTCGCCTGTGGCAGGGTTGATGATTTTCACCCCGGTATAGGGTATCGGTATACCAATAGTGGCGGACTTGAGTTCAAAACTATCATTCTGCAAGGTCAGTGTGACAGCTCCACTGCCTTCAGTCTGCCCGAAGACGATAGCGACATCGGCCCCCATGCGCTCTTTCACCTGCTCCATCAGGTAAACGGGAACGGGGGAGCCACCACTGACGACTGAACGCAACGAGGAGAGATCGTACTTGCTAAAATCTGGATGTTGTAATATTGCCAGCAACATGGTAGGAACGCCGCCCATAGTAGTACACCGTTCACTACTAATTACCTGCAACGCTTTGAGCGGGTCAAAGGCAATCAATGGATGTAGTGTCGTACCAGCATAGATGGCACTCATGACTGCCAGCACACAGCCGCCGACATGAAAGTAGGGCATGGCGGTAAAGCCGCGATCCTGTTCTTGCGATCCCCACTGTTGCGCGAAGGCCATTGCGTCATTGACGATATTATGATGGGTCAGCACTACCCCCTTGGGGAAACCTGTCGTACCGGATGTATATTGCATCATCGCCGGGTCGGATGGCGCTACTGAGGATTGCCGTTCACGCAATGCCTCTTCACCTACCGCACTACCACCCGCGACTACCTCGGAAAAAAGTGTTGGTCGCCAGCCTTGCTGCTCCAACAGACCGGCGGGGGGTGCGCCGACGAGGCTGACATAACGCAAGATGGGCAGACGGTCTCCCTGCACCACGCCATATTGATCGCCAGGTATAGTCAAAGAACGCACTGTCGCCAGGCAATCGTGATCACGGATACGGGCCATGAAGAACAGCGCGGCGACATCACCCTGCTTCAAAATGTATGCAACTTCCTCAGCACGCAAAACCGGATTGATCGTCACCAGCACGAGACCGGCTTTGGCGGCAGCCATATAGATGAGCAACCATTCAGGGAGATTAGCAGCCCAGATAGCAATATGTTCTCCCTTTTGCAGTCCCAGTGCCATCAGGCCACGCGCCACCTGTTCGGCCCGCTCGCGGTATTGCCCGTAGTTCCAGCGAATATCAAGTGCGCCGCCAAATTCAGGATAACACGAGTAGACAATGGCTTCACGCGAAGGCAGCTCGGCTGCTCTTCGGTCTAAGAGGTCGCCAATAGTGAGATCGAGGAGTGGTTCGCTAATGGTCTCGGCCTGCCAGTACGACAGACCATCGTTGGTCATGCCCATAAAGTTCCTCCTAAATATATAGAACAGGGAAGCTTTGCACTGTGTAACAGGTACGACTGATATACTGTAGAGTACGCCCTGTGGAAATTCGTGTCAAGCCCCTCCAACGCCAGCCAGGCTATTGTCAGAATTGCGGCATTGCAGTATACTTCCGTATGATAGAGCTATTGCTCTGTTCAATCAGCAGTGCAACAATACTATAAAGTCATACGGAAAGGGAGATTGTGCGCGATGTATCAAATATCCAGTTCAGTATCGATCCAGTTTCTTACGGGACCGGAGCAGGGACAAACTTTTTCACTCACCAGGCAATGTACGGCGATTGGACGCGAACCTGCACAAAATGATATTATCCCTACTGATCTCACGATATCGCGCACGCACGCCCAGATTTTAAGTATGAATGGGAATTGGATCATCAAAAATGTCTCGCACAATGACAATAATCTGACAGTAAACCAGCAGAAAATTCCCTCGAATCAACAGCGCATCTTGAGTAATGGCGATACCGTAGGTATAGGCCAGAATACAACATTTCGTATTATTATGCAGCCCTTAGCAAGTGCAGGTTCCGGCGCGAATATGCCAGCAATCGCCCGTTCGTATCAGCCTACGCCGCCACCTATGGGTGGTGGATCAGGAGTGCGACCACAATATCAACCGCAACCGCAACAACAACAACAGCAACCACCTTCGGGTGTATGGCAAGCGCAGGATAGCAAAACAATGCGTGCGCCACAACCCGGCATGTCAGCCGTTGGAACGCAGCCCTCTCTTGAGGTCAGCACCAATACGAAACCTGGGAAAATGGTGTACCAGCTTCCGCTCAATCAGCCAGTTATCAACATCGGGCATGATAGTACATTGAACGATATTGCGATTAACGAACCGATCGTCTCTTCACAACACTTTCAGATCGTGCGCGAAAACAATCAACTGGTGATCGTTCACCCGCACCCGGCCCGGCCAAGCACCACCAACGGCCTCTATTATGAAGGTCGGCATATTTCAGGCCAGGAACAATTCCGCAAACCGCTCGTACAAGGGGATGTGTTCCGTATCGGTAATGCTTATGGCACACTGGTGACACTGACATATAGTGACGGCAGTGGCAAAATACGAGAGCAAGTACCAGCACTACCCCCAATTCAGTTGGGTGCGCAGATCATCACCATCGGGCGCGGACAAGACAATATCGTAGTACTACAACACCCACAGGTCTCTGCCCACCATGCAAGATTGGTACAGGGCAGAGGAACGTACAACATCATAGACATGGGTAGCACCAACCATGTCTACGTCAATGGGCAGCGTGTCACCAACCAGGCACTGAAGGTCGGCGACGAAATCCGCATCGGTCCCTACAAATTGACCTTCACCGGCACGCAACTCACCCAGCACGACGAGAGCAAGAGCATTCGTATTGATGCAGTGAACCTCAAGAAGCTGGGCAACAATTCGAAAGTGCTGATCAATGATATCTCGATCTCGATTCCGCCGGGTAAATTTGTCGCCCTCGTCGGAGGTTCCGGTGCCGGTAAATCTACGTTGATGGATGCTCTCAACGGACTGCGCCCAGCCTCGGATGGGCAAGTATTTTACAACGGGCAGAATTACTACAATTCGCTGGCCTCTTTCCGCACGCAACTTGGCTATGTGCCACAGGCAGATATCGTTCATACCGATCTCACCGTTGATAAAGCCCTCTACTACGCCGCCAAATTGCGCCTGCCCGAAGACTATACCGAGACACAAATTCAGCAGCGCATCAGTGAAGTGCTGGTAGATGTGGATATGGTACACCGGCGCAAATTGCTGGTGAGTAAGCTTTCCGGCGGCCAACGCAAGCGCGTCTCCATCGCTCTTGAACTGCTGGCGAAGCCGAGCGTCTTCTTTCTGGATGAGCCAACTTCCGGCCTCGATCCCGGCCTTGACCGCAAGATGATGTTACTCTTGCGCAAACTTGCCGACCAGGGGCATACCATTGTGCTGGTGACGCATGCCACCAACAATATCATTAGCAACTGCGATTATGTATGTTTCTTATGTCAAGATGGCCGCCTGGCCTACTTCGGGCCACCTGATGAGGCTATGACCTACTTTCATCAGAGCGACTTCGCCGACATCTACAGTGCATTAGAGCCAACCGACGCGGACCCGGACATTCCGAAAAAAGCGGAGGCGCGTTTCAAGGCCTCACAAGAATATCAGCGCTACGTGGCAACGCCGCTTCATACACGCCCTGCTACGCGCACAAGCACCATATCCACGCCGGCAGGTGATACCCGGCTCAAGCGCGGCAACCCCCGGAAGCAGTTCTCCTTACTCTCTCGCCGTTATATCGAGTTGATTCTCAACGATAGGGGAACGTTGCTCATCCTGCTTTTGCAAGCTCCCATTATCGGCGCTATTCTGATGATTATCATCAATAGCCTCTTAGGCACCAATACATTCACTGTCACAACTCCAGGACAGAACGCCGAGAAAACGCTGTTTATTATGGCTTTCGCGGCAGTGCTATTTGGCAGCAGCAATGCAGCCCGTGAAATTGTCAAAGAGGTGGAGATTTATAAGCGCGAACGAACGGTTAATCTTGGCATCGTGCCGTATATGCTGTCAAAAGTGCTTGTGTTAGGTCTGCTTTGCCTCTTTCAATGCGCTGTGCTGGTGATCATGGTCAACCTCATCTCGCCGTTTCAACAGGGCATTGATGGCTTCCTGCCACCGGCGCTCTCCATCTACATCACCATGTGCCTGACAGCGATAGCGGGCTTAATGATGGGCCTGACAGTTTCCGCGCTGGCTCCCAATAGTGACCGCGCTACGACCTTTATCCCCATTATTCTGATTCCGCAGGTAATCTTCTCCGGCATTCTTTTCCAACTCAATGGGGGTGCGGCCCAATTCTTCGGGGGACTTTTCGCGGCACGCTGGGCAATGGTCGGTATGGGCTCAACCATCAACCTCTGCCAGCCATACGCATGCGATGATCCGCGGGGTGGAATTGGCGCAGATAGTTTCTCATTCCAGCATAACGCCGGTCACGTCCTGCTATCATGGTTCGTGCTCGTACTGATGATTGTCGTCTTTGGCTTCGCTACCGCTTACTTCCTCAAAAAGAAGGACGTGAAAGTGAAGTAGGGACAGAAGCACAACAGCCAATCCATTGCATCGCACGCGATGCAATGGATTGGCTGTTGTGCTTCTGTCCCTACTTCACTTGACAAGCTCATTGTCCACGCCAGATACTGATACTATCTTTACCGGCAACTACGAAATGAACAGGCAACAATAACAAGGAGTTCGCTATGTTTGATAAAAGTAAGATTGGGCAGAGTTTTCCTCCATTCAGCATTGAGGTTGAGCGTGGCAAGATTCGCGAACTGGCACTCGCCATTGGCGATGATAATCCCATCTATCAGAGCAAGGAAGCGGCACAGGCGGCGGGCTACGCTGATGTGCCGTTTTCGCCCACAGCACCCACGATGTTGAGCATGTGGGGCAACACAAAGATGGGCGGGCGGCTTGCCAGTCTTGGCATTAACGTAATGCGCATCTTGCACGGTGAGGAAGAGTATGAATACCTGGCACCCATCTACCCCGGTGATACGCTGACCGGCGTGATGACGCTTGTGGACGGCAAAACACGCGAGGGCAAGGAGGGTTCCTCAATGGATATCCTGACCACCGAGGTACGCTATACCAACCAGAGCGGCCAACATGTATTGAATGCACGCACCGTTATTGTGGTACGCAACTAGCTCTAGCAACAAGGAAAAAAGATATGACAACCAATGCTCAACCCTCTACAACACGTTATTTCGAGGATGTCCAGGTCGGCGATGAGATTCCGAAGCTGGTCAAATCACCTGTCACGCATCTGCAATTGGTGCGCTACGCGGGCGCGTCGGGCGATTTTAATCCACTGCACACCGATCCCAAAATTGGCGAGATGATTGGTACCGGCGGCATCATTGCCCATGGTATGCTCATAATGGGCTTCGTAGGCCAGTTGCTAAGCGATTATGTTGGGCCGAGCGCACTGCGCAAATTTGGCGTGCGCTTCAAAGGCATGACGCACTTAGACGATGAAATTACCTGCACCGGCACGATCACGAAGAAATACGAGGCCGATGGCGAGGCACGTATCGAGGGCAAGGTACAGGCCGCCGATCAGAACGGCGATGTGAAGGTCTCCGGTACTTTCGTGGCAGCCTTGCCACACCGTGACCAGTAAATGAATGTAAAAGTGTGAGACGGGATGCTGCTCTGTGGCTCCGCCACAGAGCAGCATCCCGTCTCACACGACGCTAAAGATACTATGAGAGGAAGGTACGATCATGGGTATGCTGAATGGCAAAGTTGCTATTTTGACCGGTTCTGGCCGTGGCATTGGCTCCGCGGCGGCAAAGTTGTTCGCGGCGGAAGGCGCGTTGGTGGTTGTGAGCGACCTCGACCCCAATCCTGCGGAGGAGACGGCGGGTGCAATTCGCGATGCGGGCGGCAAGGCTATCGTCGTCGCGGGCGATGTGACCGATTCGGCCTTTCCAAAACAATTGATACAGGCGACGCTCGATACCTATGCTGGCCTGGATATCATCGTCAACAATGCTGGCTACACCTGGGATGCGGTGATCCAGAACATGACCGATAAGCAGTGGTACGCCATGCTCGATGTGCATACGACTGCTCCTTTCCGCATTTTGCGCGAGGCATCGGCCTTTATCCGCGACGCAGCGAAGCGTGAGCAGGCTGCCAATGGTCGCGCCAACCCGCGCAAGGTCGTCAACGTCTCCTCGGTCTCCGGCGTCTATGGCAACGCGGGGCAAGCCAACTACTCGACGGCGAAGGCGGGCATTACAGGTCTGACCAAAACGCTGGCGAAAGAGTGGGGGCGTTATAATGTGCAGGTCAACTGTGTCTGCTACGGCTTTATCGAGACGCGCCTGACGGCAGCCAAAGAGAGCGCGGAGAAAGTGCAGCGCGACGGAGAAGAGATTGCGCTGGGCGTTCCCGACCAGATGCGTCAGATGGCCCCATTGCTCATTCCGCTTGGTCGCCCAGGTACGCCGGAGGAGGCGGCAGGCCCGATGCTCTTCCTGGCATCGCCTCTCGCCAACTACGTCTCCGGTCATGTGCTGGAAGTAACCGGCGGACGTGCCATCTAATGAACATACAGATCGTTCTTTTTGACGGCTTCGATGAACTCGACGCGGTTGCGCCATTTGAGGTATTGCAAAATGCGGCGGCAGTTGGTGCCGGCGTGCGGGTTGAACTGGTTACGCTGGATGGTACGCGGGAAATTACTGCCGCGCATGGACTACAGGTTCACGTTGAAGGTCGCCTGGGGCAAGGGTCGCGACCGGATATTTTGATTGTACCCGGCGGCGGCTGGAATAACCACGCTCCGCAAGGAGCGAGGGCGGAGGTAGAGCGCGGCGCACTTCCCGCCGCTATTGCGCGTCTTCACAACGAGGGAACAATCATAGCGTCGGTCTGCACCGGTGGTATGCTGGTCGCGGCAGCAGGGTTGAGTGTCGATCGCCCGGCAACTACCCATTCCAGTGCCGTGGAGGAACTGCGAGCAAGTGGAGCAAAAATCGTCAACGCCCGCGTTGTGGACGACGGAGACCTCATCTCCGCCGGCGGCGTCACCTCCGGTCTCGATCTCGCACTATGGCTCGTCGAACGTTACTTTGGTGCCGCACTCGCCCTGAAAATAGAACGCCAGATTGAATACGAGCGCAGAGGGACCGTATGGCATCGGTAGAGACAGCCCTTTCTGTCCCTACCATTCTATCATTAACCTGCCAGGATACTGGCGTAATTGCTGGGGACAGTACACCCGCTATAGAGTTTGGCTAAGAGTTGTTCCTGATCTGCCACTACGACCTGGCCGTTAGAGCAGGTCAGCGTGAGGGTGCGTGAGCCGGGAGCCAGGTCCTGGCGCAAGGGCTTTGGCTGGTTCTGTGTATTCAGCACGCCAATGGGCCAGAGAACACCGTCGAGATTAAAATCGGAGCCACTGAAGTAGAAGAATGGGACGTGATACTTGATCGTGGTTTGCACATCGGTGATCAGCGTGAGGATATGCGAAACCGCGACTTGATAGGGGCTTGAGGCATCAATACCACAGTCTTTGAAGCAGCCGGTGCCCTCTATGACCCACAGGTGCTTGCCGAGGTCTCCACTATTCAAATTGACATGCAGTTGTTGCGCCCAGAAGGCAAAAAGTGCGTACAGGTTGTTGGTGTACGCGCTGGGGTAGCCGTTGTGCCAGCTATCAATCAGACCGATAATTTGCGTGTGCCAGTTCCAGTTTCCGCCAGAATGTACCTGTGTATTCATTGCCTGCTGCATCTGGTTTAGATAGGTGATCTGATCCTGTATCTGCTGGTCGTTGGTGCCGACTAGCTGGGGATCGAGCGCACCAAGAATGACAGGAATATTGGGATTGACGGCGTGCATTGCACTCTCACACAAATCATAGAACTTCGCGAAACGATCTGGTGGGATATATGAGGTCGCCGCGTTTATTTTCATCTGTTCGTTGCCGCATTGGACGGCATCGGCACCTCCTTGCGCCGCATCGCTCAGCCGATGTGTATCGAAGAGACCGACACCAGCCGAGGATTGGCAGATAGTGAGCATGACGCGCACACCCTGGGCATGATACTGCTCGATGGCAGCTTGCAACTTTTTACCCGTATAATTCCCCCAGCCGCATGTAGGATAGCTCAGGCGTATCCAGGGAATACTGGCATAGTTGATTTTCGGATCGCCATTGATGCCGAGAATCGAACCGGGGTCCTGTACTGGCGGTAGGGCCGCCGGGCCGGTTGCTGTCGTTACTACTGTCGGCATACTCATGGTTGCCGTAGGAGTCGCGTTCTGCGATGCTTGTGCGGCATTGCCACCAACAATAACACGGTATGCTGCAACAGCCAGCATAATACTCGTGATGAGTACAATACTAAACACGATCATAAATGTTCGTGAGAGATTATTGAGCGGCTTCACCTTTACTATCCTTCTCATGCGGGGAGTGGACGGGCTAAAGCGCGTCCCTACCAATTTCTGGCTGATGAGTGCGTCAGCTTTCTAATATACCAGCATAGTTACCGGGCAACGCACAGCCCATGTAGAGCCTCATAAGTAACTGTTCCTGGTCTTGTACGACTCGCGTGCCAACAGCGCATGACATGGTGAGCGTGCGTGCGCCCATCCATAAATCCTGGCGTATCGGCTTTGGATGCCCGCTAAGGGTCATAATACCGATGGGCCAGTAGCTACCGCCAATATAGAAATCGGTGCCGCTAAAGTAGAAAAATGGCACGGCATAGCCCATCGCGGTACGGACATCGGTAATCAGCGAGAGAACATGCGAAACGGCAACTTGATAGCCACTGTAAGGATCAACGCCGCAACCCTTAAAGCAACCGGTTCCCTCGATTACCCAGAGATGTTTCCCCAGACTGCCGCCATTCAAGCTCACACCGATCTGTTGCGCCCAGAAAACAAAAAGTGCGTACAGGTTATTGACTGCGCTACTGGGATAGCCATTGTGCCAGCTATCAATCAGGCCAACGATCTGGGTGCGCCAGTTCCAGTTTCCGCCGGGATGTACCTGTGTATTCATAGCATACTGCATCTCGTTCAGGTAGGCAACCTGGTTGTAGCTCGCGCCACCGCCAGCGATCTGCGGGTCAAGCGAGCCAATAATGATTGGAATGCCGGGACGTACCGTATGCATGATGCGCTGGCAATTATCGTAGAAACGGGCGAACGCCGACGGCGTGATGTACATATTATAGGCACCGTACTTCATCTGTTCATTGCCACACTGTACCGCGTCCGGTCCACTTTGCGCCGCGTCCACCAGTGGCGCGGTTTCAAATAGTTTGGGGCCGCTCGACCACTGGCAGACAGAGAGCATAACGCGCACGCCTTCTTTGTGATAGGCCGCAATCGTATTTTTGAGCAGGCTGCCATTCAAGTTGTCCTGTACACAGCTAGAATAGCTTAAACGTACCCACGGGATACCGGCATAAGTGATTTTCGGGTCGCCCGCTACGCCCAGAATGGCTGACGGCGCGACAGCTGGAGGGTATGTAGGCGTCGGTACGGGCGTTGGCGTAACCGGCGTCGGCGTTGCCGTTGGTGGTATGGTAGGTGTCGGCGTTGGTATATGCGTTGCTGTCTTTGCAGGTGTTACCGCCTGGGAAGGTGCCGACCCACACGATGAAAGCAGGATACCGGCAACAAGGAAAAGTGCCAGCAATAAGAGCAGCGGCGTCCTGGCACCACCACAATAATTTCCAGACGCTGGTTTTTTCTGATCGTGCGCATTTCTATTCACATCAACCTCTTCTACAATATCAAATAAAAACTATGCCCCGTGTTGGGGCGGCCGATAATTTCATTATAATAAACACGCCATATGTTCTATTCCGGTGGCAGAAACCAGCGTATTTAAAATATCTGTTCAGGCACGCGCACATAGTACGCTATTTGCCGATACAAAACTCGTGAAAGATGCGCTCCAGCAAATCGTCGCTCGCTGTTTCGCCTGTAATCTCCCCCAATGTATCATACGCAGCACGCAGGTCAATGGATACGAAGTCGAGCGGCAAATGCTGGTCGAGCGTGGTAGATGCGGCATGTAGATGCTCTGCGGCGCGGCGCAATGCCTCCTGGTGGCGCATACTAGTCACTAATACACTTTCACTATGCAGATGTTTCCCCGCCAGTACCAGCTCGACGATGGTCTCTTCTAATTGAGGCAAGCCTGAACCGGTGAGTGTTGAGGTAGTCACGATAGGAGATTCGGGCCATAGACCTTGGACATCCGCAACGTCCAGATATTGTGTGCAATCGGCTTTGTTGACGACGACAATGACGGGACGATGCCTGCCTGGACCATTATCATAAGCGTCTGTACTGGTGTCTGTACTGGTACCAGCACCGGTACCAAAGCCCATAGCGGACAATTCCTGTGAAACTTGCGCATCCTGGGTAGTCATTGGCTCCGAGCCGTCAAATACGAGCAGCACGACATCGGCACTTTCGGCGGCTGCCCGGCTGCGCTGGACGCCGATCTGTTCTACCGGATCTCTGCTGGGAGTGATACCCGCCGTATCTATCAGATGCAGTGGAATGCCGCGCAGATTTGCCACCTCTTCTACCGTATCGCGGGTAGTGCCCGCAATTGGCGTGACGATTGCACGTTCTGTACGCAAGAGCGCGTTGAGCAGACTGGACTTGCCCACGTTGGGACGCCCAATAATGGCGGTGCGTAAACCCTGTCGGTACAGTTTGCCCTGCTCTGAACCTGCCAGCAAGGTGTCCACCTGTTGCAGTGCGATAGCGATCAACGGGTGCAATTCTTCTGGCTGCGGTATGGGTACGTCCTCTTCTGGAAAATCAATGCTGGCCTCAATACGCGCCACCACTCCTTAAATCGCGGCACGCGCCTCCTCTATCTGAGTCGAGATGCGCCCTCGCAGTTGGTGCATTGCCAGTCGTTGCCCGGCCTCCGTCTGCGCCCCGATCAAATCCATTACCGCCTCGGCCTGGGCCAGATCGAGCCGCCCATTTAGAAAGGCACGCAAGGTAAATTCGCCCGGATTTGCCATCCGTGCGCCCTGTTGCAAAACCAGCCGCAAAATGCGCTGTAGTACTAATGGGCCACCATGCCCCTGTATCTCTACCACTGGCTCGCGAGTATACGTGCGGGGTACGTTCATAAAGGCCACCAGCACCTCATCCACAACTTCCTCTGTGGCCGGGTCTATTATAGACCCGTAAGTCAGCATATGCGATGGCGGTACCCCGGTACGTCCCTGTCCGTGCGGCTGCCTGAATAAAGGCATCACCAGGGAAAATGCATCAGGCCCGCTCACGCGGATAACGCCGATACCTCCCACGCCCGGCGGGGTCGCAATCGCTGCTATCGTATCATTCTCGTTCTGCATGGCTGGATTATACAGGAAGGCATGGGCAATCGCAAGGGGGCTTACCCCTCATCCTGCACGGGCCGATCAATCGGCGGTGAGCGCGATAAATCGGCTCCTACAGCCTTTCCAGTGCTTGTTTGCTAGCACCTGCGACCACAAGAATAAACTCGCCTTTGAGCGTTTTCCCTTTGACCGTTGCCAGCAGGGTTGACAGGGTGCTGCGTTCAACTTTTTCAAATAGTTTAGTGAGATCGTTAGCAAGTGCGGCTTCTCTATCGCCGTAAACTGTAAGTGCGTCGGTGAGGAGGGCTTCGATGCGATAAGGGCTTTCATAAAAAATAAGTGTGTGTGGTGTACTTTTATCTATTTCTAGAAATTTGCAGCGTCCCACAGTTTTGCGTGGAGGGAAGCCCCTGAAGGTAAAACTATGGACAGGTAGGCCGGATAGCACAAGAGCCATCACAAAAGCTGCCGCACCGGGTATCATTGTGACTCCGACTCCGGCGTTGATCGCACGGCGTACCAAGGTAAAACCAGGATCTGAGATACCCGGCGTTCCCGCATTCGTCACCACCGCTACCGATTTGCCCGCTCTGAGCAATCCTTCAATGCGTTCGCCGGCCTGTTGTTCGTTATGCTCGTGAAAGGCTATTTGCGGCTTAGAAATAGCGAAATGCTTGAGCAGCAGGCCCGTTTTGCGTGTATCTTCCGAGGCGATTATATCAACTTCACGTAAAGTGTCGAGTGCGCGTAGCGTTATATCATTCAAATTGCCGATTGGTGTTGCAACCAGGTAGAGCATAATATATCCCTCTCATCAACTTATTCTAGCAGACCCGGCAAGATTAGCCAAAGCACTTACAAGTCTATTATTTTTCATATATTGCATTCGAAACAAGAGATTTTTTAAGTGAAATAGCGATAAGTTGCAAAATAATAGAACCATGCTTGTATAATATATATGAATAGCATTTTCGCAATGACACAATGAACTATAACGAATAGGCTATCTACTAATTTAGATATTGATTAAATAGCTGCATATAGAAATAATACCAAAAACCCTTGACAATTGCAACGAATATGTTGTATTGTTAAGTAGAGGTATCTTCTATATTTTAGACTTGAAGATATATGGAGCAAATGAATGAAAAGCTTGATAATAAAGGAAGAGTTCATAAAGACGCTATATATATCTTTTTCGTTCAGAAAAATAAGGAGAAGCCGCTACCTTTTGTAGAAGACTGTGAGATATCATAGGAGATATCTCACAAAAGGTAATACTGGAGAAAACATGCCGAAAGGAAACATTGCGATGCCATCCGTCGAATCTGTCAATGTGGGCAAGGCAGTTGCAACCAGGGTTGGAACGAACATTCGTGAAGTTCGTACCAAACTTGGTATGACGCAAGCACAACTGGCTTCCCCCGAATTCTCGATCAGTTACATCTCTGCCATTGAACGTGGAAAAATCCGCCCCTCACTGAAAGCCCTGTCCATTCTCGCACGCCGCCTGGATGTCCCCCTGACCTTCCTCCTGGAAGGCTCACCAGCTGGAGCAGCCGAAGCGAGGGCCGTCGGCTATTCTCCCGCGGATGCTGGCCCCGATCAGAAAATTGATGTTGATTTGCTACAAGCCAATGTGCTTATCCAACAAGGTGCCTATAAACAGGCCGAACAATTGCTCGCGCCCATTCAACCTGAACGCATTACGACCGATCAAGTCTATAAGCTTTATCTTTTACGTGGTGAAGTTCATTTAGAAGCAAATGAATATCAAGAGGCGGTAGTTGACCTGCGTCAAGCGGTCAACCAGGGTGAGGCCATAAACGATGTTGAGAGTACTGAACGCGCCCGAAATCTTCTAGGAAAAGCCTATTACCTCTTGTATAATTACACGTTAGCCATGGAGAACCATCTGCGCTGTAATAATGCCATAGAGAATAGAGCGATAAGTGATCCTGTCTTTGCACTAGAAGTCTATAGCAACCTCGCGAACGATTATTTCCGGCTTGGAAATTTAGAGCAGGCTGTCTCTTTCTATCATCGCGCATTGTCCCTCTTTGAGAGTATGGAGCGCGATAGCCTGAGCTTTGCTCAGAAGTATATGGAAATCAGCCAGCAGTACAAAAATGCCGGGAAGGTGACGATTGCTCGCGATTACGCTATGCGCAGTCTCGCGCTCTATGAGATGCGCGATGAACAACGGCTGGTTGGTCTCACTCACCAACGTCTCGGTAAGACACTGGAGAGGCAAAACGATCTCGACGCAGCTGAGCAGGAGTACCGGCGGGCGATTGCGATTGAGCGCGACCTCAATGACCCCGTTGCTTCCTCCACCTGCCATACCTCCCTGGCCGAACTTTTGCTCAAACGCGGCGATCTCCAGGAAGCGGAGAAAGAAGCGAACGAGGCCCTGAACTTTGCTCGCACGAGCGGCGATCCGCAGACGCAGGGGCAGGCCCTGATCGCTCTTGCGCAGCTACGCCATCAGACCGGCGATTACTCGGCTGCCGATGACCTGTTCACGCAGGCTCTGGAGTTGCTGGATGCTTCGCACTCGCACGAAATTGCGGCTGGAGCCTACTTCCGTTTCGCGAATCTGCTAGAGGAGCGATCCGAGGTGCAGCGCAGCTTGAATGCGATTAAGAAAGCATACGAGCATCAGAGGCAAGGGAAGCGCGGCGATATCGAATAGACGCGCATTTTCTGACTGTGTGCTGTAGCTGTGTAGCTATATGGCTATGTAAGGCTACCCGGCGAGATGGCTCTCGCCGGGGCCTTCTGCCGATCCTCTATAACCGTTGCATTCTATCCTCTTTCTCTAGTACAATTCAGGTATCCCTTACGGATGCTTTGAACGGAAACAATATTTCTAAGTCAAAAACAATGCTCTCGTTATGCGCGTAAGCACATAAGCCCAGGGCTGTGAGCATGTGGGAGGAGTTTCGTATGCCTTTTTCGGCAGACGATCTTAGATATCACGCGGAGCAAACCTATCCAGCACTCTGTGCGTATCTCAGCCGGCAGGCGAAAAGCTATTTAGGGATGCTCAAGTTTGATACCTATGAGGTTGACATGGTTGTTGGCCATGTGGTTGAAAAGCTTGTCAAGCTAGGCGTGCTAGGGGGGCAAGATAAATCGCCGCTTACCGCCTTAGACCGTATGACAAATGCTCAGTTCTATACGTTTCTAGAGCATATGGTGCGGAACAAAGCGATAGACCGTTTGCGCAGACACCACATGCAGGTATCTTCGTTCTCTGAACTGGCGGCTCCTGATGGCTCTGAGGTGGACGATAATCCGCTTAATGAAACGGTCGAGTCTATCTGGGGCAATCCACCTTTCGCTACACCCGAACAAGCAACGATGGCACTTGTTTCACAACAAGAACTGCGGGCAGTTCTCATTCACTGTATAAAAAAACTTGAAGCGGCCCCCCATCAGCTTGAGGCGGTTCTGCGCGAGATTAAAGACATGGGCGGTGACGAGGCTCTGCATGTTCTTTTTGCAGAATTACACCCCTCATCTGAGGCGACTTCTATCACTCATATTAGCCAACATAAGGATCACGCGCATAAAAAATTGCGCCTGTGCCTGCAGGATAGCAGCTCCAATTTGATAGTCCACGTTGCTTTGCGTTTGATAGAGTGTGGGGAAAAAGTTCCTGGTACAGGCGATTATTTGGTGGATATTCATAATCTGGCAGATGACAAACTGTCAGAAAGTGATGTGCAGGCTGGCCTTCGTCGGCTTACGGAAGAGAAGATAGTGGATTGGCATGATGAAGAGCGTCTTTCAATCTCTGCGAGCCAGATGAAGCTCCTGCAACGTTATTATAAAGAAGACTAGTTTTCGCTTGCGAAGAGGCAATTATGGGTGATCCGACAGAAAATACAAATATTGAACATACATCTCATGCTGACAATAGTTTGCAAAATCTCGCACGATGGTTACAGCAAATACTACTTGATCCTGTACAAGATGAAAATATGCCTGAGGAAAAAGTTGTTTTGAACCAATTTGAAATCCCATTTGTAATGCAATATCATCCAACATTTTATCAAAAACTCCCCGATTTCATTATGGCTCTTTTGCACAATGACCCGCAAGCACTGACGGATTATGCCCCCTTGCTCTATCATCTGGTGGGTTGTGCCGTCTGCCGTGAGGCATATGTAGAGCTATATGGTGCTATGAAGGAAGCAGTGCAAGTACACGAGGAACATCCGCCAGGGAACGAGGAAATTCGTCCATTGTCGGCAATGCCATCTGGCCTGCTTGTCCAGTTCAGTCGTTTGCTGATTAGCCAGGCGGAAGCTCTCCTGCATCAAGCCCGTCATGAGCATACCAATAACGACGACCAGGCTCGTTCGCTCTTGCAAATGGCTATGAGAATAAGCACGCATCTGACCCAGCAGAGTATGAGGAGTCACGCGTTGCGCGATCTGGTACGTGTCGCATCGCTATATGCAGGAGAAAGTGGCTACGATACGCAGCAGCCACCCACGCTGGCATTTACCTCAGTACCTGCGGGAGTCGGCGGCATTCGCCAGGGGCACGTCCTACGGCTTGGCAAAATCGAGCCACAATCGGCGGAACAAGCGACGATTTACCTGCAAGCCAAAGCGTTTGAGGGTAGTGTGATCCAGCACGAAGACATGTTGGAGCTACAACTGCACGGTTTAAACCAGTCCTTGCGTGGTCATCGTCTCGCTATCTCCGTGCCACTCGGCTCTCTGATTGAGCCTATTCGTTGGATAGGCGGCAATCCACGAGCGATTCTGGCGGCGTCCTCCGTTGATGAAAAGGGAATGCTCAAGATGCCACTAGGTCACACGGAGCTGCGCCTGCAGAACCAGGAGGAACGCGAACTCTTAGAAGTCATGTTTTCCCTGCTCGAAGTACGACTCGCCGATTGAGCCAATGAAGATGAAGCATACCTTGCCGATTAAGATTCACCGGGCTGAAAAGTCACCGTGCCGCTCTTGCCACCGCTCTTCTCCGCCACATATGCCTGCTCAAGAGTAATCGTCGTATCCACGCCCTTACACATGTCATAAATGGTCAGGGCCGCGACCGTGACAGCCGTCAGAGCCTCAACATCCACGCCCGTCTTATAGTTTGTGCGCGTGCGGGCCTCGATCTGAATAAGACCCTCGGCACTATCAATAGTGAACGAAATGTCAATATGGGTCATCGGCAGCGGATGGCAGAGCGGAATAATCTGCGGCGTCTGTTTCGCCGCCATAATGCCCGCGATCTTCGCCACCTCCAGCACGCTTCCCTTTCGAGACTTGATTCGTCTCGATCAGGTGAACTGTTTGGGTGCGAGGCGGACTCGTCCTCTGGCAATCGCCTCCCGCACCGTCTCCGGCCGGTCAGTGACATCCACCATATGAATATTGCCGCTCTCGTCGAGATGGGTGAGGTGGGTGGGTGTATCTGAATTCATGATGGGTACCGAGCTTTCTATCAATTGCTCCCTTGCCCTTTCACAGGAAATGAGGGAGGGGGTTTTGCATAGTGTAGTGTATCATATCAGGACGAAGCTTTACACTCTTTCATTGGCTTAAATGCGGGTTGTAGTGGATCCGTTTCGGGTAGAATACGTGTTTTAAAACGCAGTAACTTCTCAGCTACACGATCAACGTTTTGCTCGAAATCTTCCAGCGTTCCCATATTGTTAATAGTCAATCGCCTTTCTGATGGAACATTATAAGGTCGATTATCTTCTCCATAATAGCCCCTGATAATAGCCTCAGAGACAAAATGATCGTCCAGCGTTTTGGATTGGCAATTCTTTTACGGACACGACTTATACAGGTATCTGTATCTGTTTCGATGTAAAGGAAATAAGCATCTTGAATAAATGAGGGAGTAAATTGCTTGAGTGCCTTACTATAATCATCGCGAGCAATCTCAATGATAATCAACTCAACCCGCCTTATGTATTCCTTTGCTTTATCCTCTAACTTTTGTTAAAGCAACATCCATTACCGAAAAATTATGAACATCAAAACCATTGGCATACATCGTTGGATAAAAGTACTTGTGGTTAGTATCTGCCTGAGCCATTGCCAAGAGTATCTGATAGTCATTGATGTGCATCGCAGAAAATCTTCGATATTTCGCACGTTCTACAATACGGCGAGCGGCAGCAGACTTTCCGCTACCAGGTCGGCCTAAGATGAATAGTTTGGCTGTCATACAATACACCTCAATCCTCATGTTAAAACACAAAGATACAATTTGGGATTCCTCTGTGTACGATACTATACACGGGAATTATACTTTTTAGTAGCTTTAAGGACAAAAGTACTAACGTTCTACAATGAAGAGCAAAAAGGAGGAGATATCTATTATTGTTAATGAGGATATATTACCAATGCGCGAGCGCACTATACGAAAGAACATATGCTTATTCATATAGTGCGCAATATTATGACAAACTTAAACCGAAATGGATTTATGACACTCTGCAATCAGTTTATCTACCACGCTATAAGCTGGTCTTAAAAGTGCTTGGTCAATGATTGGCTCTTCGCTTTTCCAGGTTGTGTTGTTATCAATAAAGGAGATGCTTGAAAGTTGAACCCCGACCTCACTTACAAGATAATCAGCCACTTTGTTCAGATATTTCATGTCATCTTTATCCTCGTAAAGTTTAAAAACCTCATTTGGAACGAAATGGTCGTCAAGAGTCTTACGAGAGAAAACACGTTTCTGAACCCGCTCGAGGCAAACAGGAATACTGGCATTTACAAATAAGAAAGATGATCTTTCCAGTATTTTACCATCCAAAAGTTGTAATGCTTTCACTAAATCCCCACGAGCAAATTCAATGATTACCAGATCTTTATTTTTAGAGTAAAACCCTTGGACCTGCTTTTCTAATTGTTTTAATGCCTCATCATAGACATCTGGCTTAACTACGTGAAAACCACCATGTTCAGTGGGATGAAACTGTATGTTGTCAAGATCTTGACAACACATTTTCTGCAAAATGCTATAGTCAGTAACTCTAACAACACGAATGCGTTGTTGTCTTGCATAAGTCACAATATAACGTGCTATTGATGACTTACCACTACATGGAACGCCCAAAATGAACAGATATGCTACCATGATTACGCCTCCCGAATTATTTTTTGTACCTCGAAGGTACGCCTTCATTGTAAATGAAGGTATTTGAATTCAAGAACAAAAGTAGTACTAATATACTACAGCAAGTAGCTTGCGATATATCAATCTGCTTGAAGAAAAATATTTCGTCCAGTAGAAAGCAAGTTAACATATCCGTGCGCTTCACGATCCCAACTCACAACTACATCCCCACCCAAATCCTGACACATATTAAGTGTCCTATCAATATTGGCTAAAAGTACCTTGCTCACTGTGGAAGCAGCAATTTCAGGACTGTATCGCCCTATGAAGTTCTTTGAGCTTTTCATACGTGTAAGAGTGTACGCCAAGACGCACAGTTACATCTGATAATTTCAATAGTGTAGAAGGTAGAACGGCCCGTCGTGTAAAAATACGACCGACATCAATACGATATTCTTCGTTTAAACGATCTTTTAAAGACAAAGCATTACTACGTGCCTCATCAATCTGAATACCTTAAGCAAAAGATAATATCTATCAGCATTGATATGATATAGCTGACGAGGTCCCGGATCAACCAACAACCCTGGATTACCCTTGTATCCTTTCGCCTACTGCCATACTCAAATTTCTCGCCACAATATCACCATATTTAGCAGCAATACCCGCAAGGTTATCAATATCAACAGCTATTATTGATAATTCTTTTCCAACCAACTCTGGAGTTACGCCATGAACCTGAATATGTTTTAGCAACGCTTCTATATCATTCACGAAATCGCTTTCCGAGGCGAACTCTTTGAAAGAGAGGTCTACTACTTCAGGTGTGGTGATCATATCCGTGAGCCGCCCGACAGGTAATTGGCGCAAGCGATATGTCATGAGAAGTTCTTCTATCATTCTTCCAACAAGGCGTAATAATTGCTCATCTTCCTCTGAAAATGCTTCCCTCTCCTCCGAGGCAACATATACTACTCCTATTGCCAGACCATCTTCACCTGCAAATGGCACAGCTATAGCTGAACGTGTGAATGCCTCACGTTCTTGATGAGCAATCATAAAATCTTTATCCGATACATCAGGACGATAGATAATTTGACCGCTTTGATAAGCACGAAAAGATAGACCCGGAACCTTCGCAGAAACGGCCACAAGTTTGTGTGGAGTAGACGTACTTTGCGCCCGTACAACCAGTTTACGTTGCTGAACAGGCAATGATGTATCTTCCGGTAAGGCAATACAACTAAAACGCCACCGGTTCCGTCCATTCTCCGTCTTGCCTCCCATTTGCACAATAATATTCGCCAGACTATTCAATACTTCATCCGACACAGCTGAACTACTCGCGAAATCCGTTGCCTGATACATCCAATTGCGAACACCATTTTCAAAAGCTGGTTTCCACTCATCTACATTTTCATAGACGAAGCCGAGTAATCTTTGAACAGTCTCCACTACTTCTTTGCTTAGAATAAGAGGTTTTGCCTTACGCTGTACGATCACCAGTATATTATTCTGATGCTCTTGTTTTGCTGATAAGTCTTCTGCTAAATTTGCCAACAATTCGACGCGAAAATCGCTCGGATGTTCAAAAGAGGGTTCACTTTCAAGAAAAGCATAAAAAGAGCGACTCTGGCTTAGCCAGCCAACAAGTGAATAACCAGCTTTATGTAAGTCATGCGGAGTACGCACAACCTCAGCAACATTAATATCTCCTAATGGCAAAATGATGCCAGCCCCGGCCACAGTATCAGGCACATCTTCACAAATCAATAGAAGCGAGAGACGCAAAGCTTGCGAGACAAAGTAACGCCAGAACTCTTCTTTTTCGGTGTTTTCTACTCTCTGATCAATATGTTTATGTTCCACTCCTTTACTATTCAGGCCCTCCACATGTTCCTGCAATTCACTTCTACTGGCAACCTCATCCCATATCTCATCCACATACGAAGGGATTGTGCCAATCGAAAAATTGCCCTTCTCCAGCAGTTCGTGGATAATTGCCAGTTTATTAAGCTCAGCAGGAGTATATTGTCGTCTCCTTGCTCCTTTGCCATCTTGCTCAGCATCTTGTATACGGCGCTGGGGAGTGAGCAAGCCATTTTTGTCCCAATCACGCAACTGGTTCTCACTGAAGCCGTAGAGGCCGGCGGCATTACTGATTGTTACTGTTGCTTCTTCGCGGGCACGCATCATCTCATCCTTGATACGTTTTTGCACTTCCGCTTTTTGTAGATATTGCTTGATTTGTTGATGACGATCTTCCATCATTGCCTCGCTTGCTAGAGTGAATAAAGGAGACGAACGTTTCATGGTTCTGGTGGATTTGTATCTGTGCTACGCCAATGCCATATACATCCAATACAAATTATACGTCATAATAATGAGTTTCCTCACAAGAACACGAACGATACGCTTTCAATGTTAAAAAACCTCATTTTTGCCAGAAGTTTGCAATAAAATACTTCTTGTTTTATCGCTATTCAGGCCAGCATTGTAACATAATCATTTTAATACCATTGTCAACAGGTGACTTTCTCTTATAGCAAACGTTGTCTGTTGTATCTTTTTGCAGGTAAAATAATCCAAAGTTTTTTAGTAAAAAACGTCATACTCAATGTATGAGTATCAGGTTTTTTTACGTTACAAAAATTTCACAAGGTTTTCACATAGAAAACTTGATTTAACAGAAGAAACTATGTATTATTGTTACAGGAGCGTTTGAGCAGGAATTTTCATCACATAAAATACATTGAAAGATGTGAAGTTACTTCAAAGATAACGGGAGAGCAATTTGTAGATTCGGCATATTTTTTCGTCTTTTCTTTTAAGCGGTTAATTCTCGTAAGGATACATCCTCGTATGTGACAATTTCATTGCGATGGAGGTTACAAAAGATGAAAGGAAACGCCGACACTGCTCATTTTGCCGCATTGGGGCAGAACGAACTTCTTTCTAGAAGAGAAATCTTCTGGAACAAATTGTATACCTTACTACGTCCACTCGTCAAGCATTGGGTTCATAATTCTGGCGTTTCCTCATGGAGAGGTCAAGAAGATGATGTTGCCGAAGATATTGTACAAGATGCTCAATTGCGTCTTTACAGACACATGCTACGAGCAGAAAAGGGCCAAGTTTCTCCTATTGAACACCCTGAACGCATGATAATCGTCATTGCGCGACGATGCTTCCTGGACAAATGGAGAAAAGATCGTCGTTTAGTCCGTTTCGATAGCGACGACAGGTTGTCCTTAGAACATGTTGTCCAGTCGAGCTACTGTTAATCCAGCAGAAGTCGCTCTGGATATTGTCTATCAGCGTTGGCTCTATGTCAAGATTGCTGACATAGTGAGCAAGAGAATACCTGACAAACAGCGCATTGCTCTGCTCCGCGATTTATCGCAACGCATGCACTTTGGGCAAACGCCAACACCCTTGCAGCAGGCGTTCGCGGATAGAGGGCTGGATTTGAAACAACATCAAGGCTGGAAGAGTGCGGACAAGCGTCTGTGCAGTCAACACGCTTCAAATTTGTCGAACGCTTATAAAAAGATCGCAAAGTGGTCAAAGGAGGCGTCACTCTTATAAATGTAAAGTAGAGAGGGAATTTGTGGAACTGTCCTATAGAGCGTCTAGTGTTAGTGAGGCTATTCTGTAGCGCGTCTGACATGATTGTCGGGTTCAGTAGTACACACTGGGAGAGAGCTTCAATCCGGTTTGTAACCGGAGGAGGATACCATGAACAGTTCCGACAAATTGTCCCTTGTGCTGGTTGCGATCGTCACAACGACGCTCATGTTTCTAACGGCTATCGTTGTAAAAGTACTGGGTCCCGCGGCCTTGCTTTTCGTCTATATTGTTTGCATTCCCGCAATTGTCCTCCTGTTGCTGTTTGTGCTATTCTTAATAGCCGCAATAGTTGTTCGCGTACTGCATGCAACTATGATGGATATGGAAGATCGTGAACATGCCAGCAGAACAAAGAAAGCAGACCGCGAACACTACTACAAGATGCATCGTATCCAACGTGAAATTGAGATGGAGCAGTACAAGCGTCAGCATCGTATCATAACGTACCGCCCTCGCTACGTGCGCATGCACCAACGTCCCAAAGACCCGACTGATTACGGTTGCTAAGAAAGCGAATACAAGATAGTACTCAGGGTGCGGCTTTACCCTGAGTACTATCTTGTATTCATTCATTGTCACTCCAATAACAACATGTTTCCTTCTGAAAGCACTATCTCCATCGCATCCATTTTTCCGCTCTCATAGCGCATATCTATCTCTACACACCATGCCACTAACTTCCCTTGCCGCGGCATGGGAAAGGTTGTCAGCCAGCGTTTGCCATCGTCGCCCGGTGTTGCAATGCCAAGCGAGAGACCTGAGAGACGCGCAACTCTGGGTGAAGCACCTGGTATAGAACTCCAGGCGTAGAGAAAAAATATCTGGTCAATGCGTAACGCACCGAAGGGCGCAAGCCAGGCTTCCGTTACCGAACAATCCTGCGCAAGCAGAAGTTGGAAATTGACCAATGGATTGGATTTCAAGAGCGCGAAGTGAATGGTGGCATCATCCAGTCCGGTGATGTCTGCCCGGATGTGAACAATATGCGGCAACCAGAGGGTTGTCGGCTCTGTGTTTAGCCTCTGTAGAGGCACTTTCAAGGTTGTCCGCGAATTGAACCATGCTTCTTTCTGTCCTTCCAGGAAACATTGCTTTATTGTTGTTATCGGCATGAAGCCTGACACCCACAAGCCTGATGCCCTTGTGGGTGTCAGGCTCCGAGTAACCATGTGGTACAATACAACAAACACTTCCACATAGCATCGCTTAATTTCGCTCAAAGAGCGAACAGGCAGACAGGATATCTATGCTCACTACTCGCACGTACTCTTTGGATTATCTCCCACAACTTCAGGCATACCAGAGTGAAATGCTTGAACGGCTCGCGTTACTGGTAAATATCGATTTGGGTTCGGGGCAGGTTGAGGGCGTCAATTTGATTATGTCTTACCTGCAACAATGGCTGGAGGACATTGGCTTTAGCGTGACGCAACACAACTCGGAGCAGTATGGTATCAACCTGTTGGCGCGAAAACGGGGCAAGGGAAAGCTGCGTATAGTGTTGGTTGGGCATGTGGATACCGTCTATGACCGGGGCTCGGCGGCTCAGCAACCGTTTCACATTGAAGGCGAGCTTGCGACCGGTCCTGGCGTGATTGATATGAAGTCCGGTGATATTATGGGACTCTATGCCTTGCGCGTTCTGCTGGAATCGGGCTTTGAGGAATATGGGGAACTATGTGTTGTGTTTAATAATGATGAGGAAGTGGGTTCATTTGGCAGTGAAGTTTTGCTGCGCAATGTGGCTCAATCGGTGGATATTGGCCTCGTCTTAGAGGGTTCGCGCTCGCCGGAGGTCGTGACACGCGCACGCAAGGGAGCAGATAAGTACACACTGGAAGTGACTGGCATTCCCGCGCACTCAGGTGCGGAACCGCATAAGGGCCGCTCCGCGGTGGTTGAACTGGCACATAAGATTCTCGCCATCCACAACCTGAACACTCTTTTTCCCGGCGTTACATTGAATGTGACGAAGCTGACAAGCTCGGAGCGGCTGAATATCATTCCCGATGTCGCACGCTGTGCTATCTCTGTGCGTGCCTTCAACGTACAGGGACTGGAGTTGGCAGCTCAGGCACTGGAGCAAATCGCGGCAAGCACAAACGTGCCTGACACGCGGACTCAGCTCATCCGTTTTCGCAGTCGTACACCCTACACTACTACACCGGAGATATTACAACTGGTCGAGGCAGCCCAGATAGAGGGCGAGGCACTTGGTTTAAACATCGTCGCCGAAGGTAAAGGTGGGCTCTCCGACGCGAACGTACTGATGGAGGCCGGTATTCCTACGCTGGATAGCCTCGGCCCCACTGGCGGCGGTATGCATGACCTCAACCGTGAGTACCTGCACGTTAATTCATTGCCACTGCGCGGCGCATTGCTGGCAGGACTGATTATCCGCCTGTGCCTGTCAGAACGTACAGGCTAAAAAACCGTACTCTTTGCCGGTGCTTTTAACATTGTCATACCGTATACTTATTGTTAGTAACTTATTTCTTCTGTAGGAGCCGGTTTACCGCGCTCATCGCCGATTTATCGGCAATTATCGTACGAATAGCCGATAAATCGGCGATGAGCGCGATAAATCGGCTCCTACGGGTTCTATGAAAGCAAAAATATAAATTGGAATTTTTAGGGAAAATATGGGAGTAACAAACGAATGATGCATGGAAGAATGGGTGGAGGCATGGCCTCTTACCTTGAAGAACAGAAAAAGCGAGGCCGCAAGACCGATGCACGTACCGCGAGACGTGTCGCGGCAGCCTTCGCACCATATAAAGCGCAGGTTGTGCTGGTATTGATTGCCATTATCCTCACAACGGTACTGGGTTTGATCAACCCACTTATGATCAAGCTCATCTTTGATGATGCCATTGGCAAGGGCAATCTCAACCTGTTAATTATCTTTGTAATTATCATGGCAGTGACGCCAATCGTCACAGGTATTATTGGTGTTGGGCAAACATACCTGAACAATATCATCGGGCAGAAGGTGATGCGGGACTTCCGCAACCAGTTGTACGATCATTTGCAGAGCATGTCGTTGCGTTTCTTTACGGGAACGCGCACAGGAGAGATTCAATCGCGCCTCTCCAACGATGTTGGCGGCGTGCAGTCCGTCGTTACTGATACGGCGACCAGCGTGGTCGCTAACATCTCGACTGCGCTGAGTACGATTATCGCGATGGCGTTTATCAGCCCATTGCTGACAGTTATATCGCTTGGCCTGCTACCGCTTTTCCTGTGGATTACGTACAAAGTCGGCAATGTGCGCCGTGTCACCAGTAAAGAGACACAACAAAGCCTGGCTTCGTTGACCGCGATGATGCAGGAAACGCTCTCTGTGAGCGGTATCTTATTGATCAAAACCTTTGGTCGCCAGAAACACGCGCAACAACAATTCCAGACGGAAAACCAGAAGCTGGCAAATCTGGAAGTGCGCCAGCAGATGATCGGCCGCTGGTTCTTTATGTTCATCGGCACCTTCTTCTCGGTCATGCCTGCCATCGTTTACCTTGTCGCGGGCTGGTTGATCATTACGCAGCCGCATAATACTGGTCTCACGCTTGGTAGCATCGTGGCCTTTACGACGTTGCAGAGCCGCCTTTTTTCCCAATCGGGCAGTTGCTCAATGTGCAGGTGGAAATCCAGGGTGCACTGGCACTGTTTGACCGCATTTTTGAGTACCTTGACCTGCCAATAGAGATTCAGAATAAGCCAAATGCCCTCAAGCTCTCCCCCAATCAGGTACGCGGCGAAGTTAGCTTCAAGGATGTGTCCTTTACCTACAAGAGTGATCTCCCGTCTGTGCTGAGTACTGGCCCTGCTGATGACGGTCATACATCCATTAAACGTCCGGTCTCGCCAGAGCCACTTGCTCTTTCAAATGAACCTGAGATAGAGCCAGTAGAACCGCGTGCCACCTTGAGCAATATCTCATTCGATATTAAGCCTGGACAACTGGCGGCACTCGTCGGGCCAAGTGGTGCTGGTAAAACGACGATTACCTACCTTGTGCCGCGACTTTATGATGCCGATAGCGGCGCAGTCGAGATTGACGGGCACAACGTGAAGGATATCGCGCTCTCATCGTTAGGGGATATCGTAGGCGTTGTGACACAGGAAACGTACCTGTTCCACGCCTCGGTGCGCGAAAACCTGCTGTATGCTCGCCTTGACGCAAGCGAGGAAGAGATGATCGCGGCGGCAAAGGCGGCAGCGATCCATGACCGTATCATGGAACTTGAAGATGGCTACGATACCATCGTCGGCGAGCGGGGCTACAAGCTCTCCGGTGGCGAGAAACAGCGTGTCGCCATCGCCCGCGTCATTCTCAAGAACCCGCGCATTCTCATCCTGGATGAGGCGACCAGTGCGCTCGATACGCATTCCGAGCGACTGATTCAAGCGGCCCTGGAACCTTTGATGGAAAACCGGACAACGCTAGCCATTGCTCACCGCCTCTCGACCATCCTGGCGGCGGACGTGATTCTCGTCGTAGACAAAGGTGAAATTGTGGAGCGTGGCACCCATGAAGAGTTGCTTGCCAGCGAGGGCCTCTACGCACGCCTGTACAACGAACAGTTCTCGAAGCTGGTACAGGAAGAGATGGCGGTATAGCTAGCAGGGCACCCGCAAGGGAATGCCCCTACCATATACGAATCTGCCCTACGGGCGACTTCATATATGGTAGGGGCATTCCCTTGCGGGTGCCCTGGTGGAGAACACTCGACTATCTCACCCTTTTGTGCTACACTGCAAAAAATGAGAGTATCAGGGGGTAGGCTGCACCTGGTTCAGCTTATCCCATATGGAGAAGAGTGCATGACAAGCCATCTAACCGAGATTACAACTATTGAAGATGTGATAGGACGAGAGATTCTCGACTCTCGCGGCAATCCCACGGTCGAAGTCGAAGTCCTGTTGATGGGGGGAGAACGAGGCGTGGCGGGCGTGCCTTCCGGTGCCTCGACGGGCGCACACGAGGCAGTTGAGTTGCGCGACGCGGATAAGCATCGCTACGGCGGTAAAGGTGTTCTCAAAGCGGTACGGCATGTCAATGATGCCATACGTGAGGCCGTTGTCGGGCTGGATGCCACGGATCAGATTATGATTGACGAGGTTATGATCGAACTGGATGGCACGCCTAACAAAAGCAGCCTGGGCGCCAATGCCATACTCGGCGTCTCGCTCGCCGTGGCAAAGGCGGCGGCCAATGCCCTGCAAATGCCGCTTTATCGCTATTTAGGGGGTGTTCCAGCCCGCACATTGCCTGTCCCCATGATGAATATTTTGAACGGGGGCAAGCACGCCGACAACTCGACCGATATGCAGGAGTACATGATTTTACCTGTCGGTGCCCGCACCTTCCGCGAAGGGCTACGCATGGGAGCAGAGGTGTACCAGGGGCTCAAGAAGGTGCTGCACGACAAGAAGCTCAATACCAATGTCGGCGACGAAGGCGGTTTCGCGCCATCCCTCAGCTCCAACCGCGAGGCGTTAGAGCTCATTGTCGCAGCTATCGAAACCGCTGGCTATAAGCCGGGCGTGGATATTTTCCTGGGCATGGACCCCGCCGCTTCTGAATTCTACGTCAAGGGCAAATACGAATTAGCGCGAGAAGGGCGCACTCTCACCTCAAACGAGATGGTTGACCTGTACGAGCAATGGCTTTCCGAATACCCCATTGTCACCATCGAGGATGGTCTGAGCGAAGACGACTGGGATGGCTGGAAAATCCTGCGCGAACGACTGGGCAACCGCGTCCAACTGGTGGGCGACGATCTGTTTGTCACCAATACGACACGTCTGCGACGCGGCATTGACGAGCGTGCGGCCAACTCGATCCTGATCAAACTTAACCAGATTGGGACGCTGACGGAGACACTCGCTGCCATTGAGATGGCGAAACGCGCCTCCTTTACCGCCGTCGTCTCGCACCGCTCAGGTGAGACCGAGGATACGACCATCGCCGATCTTGTAGTCGCCGTCAACGCCGGACAAATTAAAACGGGCGCACCGGCCCGTAGCGAGCGCGTCGCCAAATATAATCGCCTCCTCGTCATTGAGGACGAACTGGGCGAGGAAACGGCTCGCTATGCCGGCTTCAGCGCGTTCTATAACGTACCCACGCTGTACGCAAAGGCGTAGGAATTAATGCATTTTGCGCTATACTATGAACACATATATTTTTAGATTTGCCTTGCTCCATACATGAGCAGGGTAAAGAGAGGTTGTATGGTACAAGATACATCTAACGTTGTCGGCACGCCGGAGAGGCGCACGGCACATACGATTCATTACAATATCAGCTATGTTGTGCAGGGAGCAGAACATGGCACGGATGGCGCGATTGTACTGCTGCACGATTTTCCGGCGGGTGCCTTTGCCTGGTCGGATATTTTGCCACAGCTCGCGAGTTTGCAGCGGGCAGTGTACGCGATTGATATGCTCGGCTTTGGAGAGTCGGAGCATCCCTGGCCTGCCGATACCTCCGTCTGGGGACAGGCTGATTGCCTGTCGTACATGTTCAAGGAACTGGGCCTCACTAATATGATTCTGGTGGGGCATGGCTTCGGCGGCGGCGTCGCGCAGGTGCTGGCTACACGGCTATGCAGAGACCTCACAGCCGCGCTGGTGCTGATCGATACTATTTGCTTTACGCATAGCTACGCACCCAACTGGCCTTTGAGCGATATACAGAAACGGCAAGACCCCGATGCGCCTAAAGAGGTTTCGGTCGAGGATATGATGAAAAACCTGAAGGATACCCTCCCCGAAGGCTCCGTGAACCCGCAACGCTTCAATGTCTTTATGAACGACTACCTTGCACAATGGAACAGCGAAGTCGGCAAAGAGTTACTTTACCAGCAAATTCGCAATCTCAAACCCGACTACATCAATTCCGTCGCCTCTGATTTGAAAGTATTGGGCAAGCCGACGTTAATTATCTGGGGCGAAAAAGACCAGCAGATGCCGTTACACTACGCACAACGGCTGCATCGCGATATTCCAGAGTCGCGGCTGGTGATTATTCCCGATGCCGGTCACATGATTCTCTTCGATGCGCCCGATGCAGTGGCGAGTGCATTAACAGACTTCATCAGGGTTCCTGGGGAGCCATTGGAATAGCCCTATGTCACGTATTCCACCCGTTGAGAATGGCAGCAATGGCGAGAATGACGGGCTACCGCTGCTTGATATGCCAGGGGTAGCCACAATGGCGCACCTGTTCCACGTGATGGCGCATCGTCCCGCACTGGCACAGCAGAGTATGCAATTGCTCGAAACAGCCATGCACAGCGGGACGGTTGAGCCGCGCTTGAAAGAACTGCTGGCGGTACGTGTCTCGCAGGTCAACCACTGTTTCTACTGAATGTCGGTCCATACTGCTCTGGCAGAGCAGTTAGGAGTGAGTACAGAACTACTCGATGCGATGTACCACATTGATACACATTACCATCTCTTCACGGAGCGCGAACTGGTGGCGTTACGCCTCGCCGAAATCATGACCACCAGTGCCCGCGACGTGGACGAGGCTCTGTGGGACGACGTACAGGCTTTCTTTGACGACGGTGAGATAATAGAGATAACCACTGTCATCGGCCTATTCAACTTTTTCAATCGTTTCGCCGACGCACTGCAAATTGTGCCGCCGCAGAAGGATAAACACAATGGCGACCAGCGATGAAAAACTCGCCGCGCTTTTAGAGGATTTGCACCAGCTAGCCGCTTACCTGCATAGTCGGGGAGAGAAGACGCTGGCCCTCTCAAAAAAGTTCGCGGATAACGCCCAAAAAGACCCATCCAACCGCGAATACGACCTGCGTCAGTCCACTATGTTGGACTATCAACACCATACCTGGCATGAAATAGGCAATATGGTGGAAAAACTCATCAAGCAGCATGAAAACCTGTGACAATACTTGCATCTGCAACGTAAGAATACTATTATAGAGAACAAAGGTCATCTTCAGGGTAATAGTAGGGGCGCACTCTTGCGGTCGCCCTGGCCATAATAGTATATAGGACGGAGAGAATTATGGGAAGTATCCCAATATTGGCCTCTTTGATAGATTGGGGTTGGCTGCGTATCGGCCCGCCGTATATCTACATCAATATCAATCCCGTTATCGTGACGATTGGGCCGCTTGCCCTGCGCTGGTACGGGTTAATGTATGCCGTGGCAATTATCCTCGCGTTATTCGCCATTCGCGGCTATGTTGCTCGTAAGGGCATTACGCAAAACATGGTCTATCGCATCGTCTGGTGGTGTGTGGTGGCGGGCCTGATTGGTGGGCGACTGTATTTCGTAGTGCAGCAGGATAACTTTGTATCGTATTACCTCGCACATCCTGAACATATCCTGGCGACGTGGGAAGGCGGGATGGCCTTCTTCGGAGCCATATTCCTGGTCATCCCTACACTTTTCTGGCGTGCGAAAGTGGAGCGCATCAATCCATTAGTACTAATTGACGCAGGCGTGCTGTTCGCGGCGGTCGGGCAGATTTTTGGGCGCATCGGCAATTTGATTAACGGCGACATCATTGGCTACCAGAGCAATCTACCGTGGTCAACCGTCTACGTCAATCCCAATAGCTGGGCATGTGGCGTTTACAACCTCTGTGGCGTACCGGTGCAGCCAGCCGCAGCCTATGAACTGCTCACAAATATTGTCTTACTTGCCGTACTGTTCTACCTCGCCCGTCGTGTGACCCGTCCAGGCGTGCTGATGATGGTCTACCTGTTCGGCTACGTCATCACGCAGTTCCTCATCTTCTTTGTGCGTGACAACGAGATCGTCAGTTTCCTGGGCATGAATCCGGGCTTAAAACAGGCCCAATGGACATCGTTGGTGGTGTTCATCCTGCTCATCCCCCTCACCTTCCTCGTCTTCCGTTGGCACTATTCGCGACCCATCCCCGCCGGTGAAGATGCCGCCACCTATGGCATTCCGCAAAAGCCGACGGAGCAACTTGAGACGCATGTGATAAAAGAGGACGAAGAAGAGGTAGTGATACCAGATGGTGCGGAGGACGAAACGCCTGAGGCAGAAACAGCCACCGAGGTTAATGAACCGGCAAATGTAGAAGTGGAACATTCCGCGAACGGACATACGCCAGAAGCGACTGGGGAAACCGTCGTTCCCTCAGAACAAGAACATGTCAGTTAAACGAGGTGAAATGGCACCATAAAGATAACGGGACAAATTTTCCGTGGAAAATTTGTCCCGTTATCTTTATGGTGCCATTTCACCTCGTTTATTTTGCTCGCAACTCTTGCAGAGTGGCAAGACGCTCGCGGGCGATGGGATTATCAGGATTGACCTTCGCAAGGTTGCGATAGACGCGGCTGGCTTGCTCGTACTCACCGACGGATTGATAGGTTTGTCCGAGCAGGTCATAAGCTTCGAAGTTGCCGCGGTCAATCGTGATCAGTTGCTGAAGGGCCGCGACCGACTCCTTGACCTGGTGCGTTTCGAAGTAGTGACGGGCGATGATCACCTGATACTCGGCGGCATCCTGAGGTTGACCCAGTTGCAGGCAGAAACCAACGATCTCGCGCAGAAGCTCCAGCGAGTCCGGCATCAACTCGGCGGCGTGGCGCAGGTTGACGAGGGCATCTTCGATATTGCCGGCCTCGGCATAAATAGTGCCGATACGCTGGAAAGCTTCTCCGGCCTTCTCATCCTGGTCACGCCGTTGGTAAATGTCGGCCAGGAGGCGCAATTCCGCGATGGCTTCTTCCAACATGCCACGTTTAAGGTAGAGGTCGGCAAGTTCATCGTGGGCGCGCGGATCCTGTGGTGCCATGCGCACCATTTCGTTCAACACACTCATGGCACTTTCGGTCTGCTTCTTGTCGCGGTAGTGGTGCACAAGGTCAGCGTACTCATGCAGCGCACTTTCGACATCGCCCTGGCGTGCGGAAATTTCCGCCAGCGTAGAGGAGACCTCGTCGTGGTAAGTGGTGGACTGTTTCACCTGCCGCAGGATCGCCTGCATCTGCTCCTGCTTACCAGCACGCCCGTACACTTTTGCCAGCAAAAGCGAGATTTCAACTTCAGGAGCTTTGTGTTCTTCGCCGTCCTCGCGTGGACGAGCAGCCCAGATGCTGGGATCAATGGAGCCTGTTGGTACGCGGCGAACTTTCTGCAAGGCTTGATCAAGTTGTTGGATAGCCGGTTCCAGCTTTCCTTCCGCCAACAGGCATTGTGCCGCGCTTACCCCTGCCATCACCTCGACCGCACTGTCACGCATAGCCAGCTGGTAAGAATCAATGGCCTTCTCATAATTTCCGGCTTGCTGGTGGATCTGACCGAGGGCAAAGTGAACATCCGCGTTATTGGGATACGTTTCCGCCGTCTGCGTGTATTCTCGCGCAACGATGGTATACAGACGCTGACCCTCACCGCGCAATTGCCAGCGAATGCGGGAAAGCACCTCTAAAGCGGTAGCGCGACCGGTGCCGAGACTGGTAATCATGGCAATATGCCAGCGCATGAGGGCGGTAATATTGCGCGGGTCCACCTGCAAAACGCGCTGGTATTCCGCAACCGCTTGCTGGGTACGCCCCAGTTTCTGCAAAGCCAGGGCGTAGTTCAAACGCGTCGGGACGCTGGTGGGGCTCTCTTGCAGGGCCAGCTCAAGCTCGGTCTGGGCGCGATCCATGTAGCCGAGGCGCAGGTACGACTCCGCCGCCAGTGTGCGCTCGCGCAAGAGGTCTTCCTTGTTGCCGTGCGTCGAGAGCAACTGGATCAAGCGCATACGATAGGTCAGGTTGTTCGGTTCCAGTTCCAGGATACGGCGGTATGTCGCGATGGCATCGTCAGCACGCCCGTTGACGATGTAGGTATCAACGAGAATGGCATATTTTGTAATGGCCTGCTCAACCTTGCCCTGGCGCACGTAAATCTCACATAATATTTGATGGACATCAAGATATTGCGGAGCGATATCTATCACATGCAAGCATTCCTCAGTCGCGGGTGTCAGCAATCCATGATTGATATAGCGTTGGATATCACGCATGGATTGCACAACCTGCAAGCGAATATTTTCCGGCAGAGAGGCAGTACTTGCCAATACTGCTTCGGCAACCTGTTTAAGTACCTCATCCTTCGCATTGGAGCCAGCCATCTGGCTCAACAGGTCTTCGGCACTCTCCTTCGCAACCTTCGACACCGGACTTTGTAGTACAGGACTGTACTGCTCCACGGCGGGGCCAACGCTGGGAGTGGCGGGAATTTCCGGCGGCAATTGTGGTGCTACCGTAGTGGACGCAGCAGGTGCACCGGGTTCATTGAGCGCACCAGGTGACACCATCATATCTTGCACCGGTGAAACCTGGTAGATCGGTTCTGGCGTTACACTGGCTGGCTGCGCTTGTGGTTGCTGTGGTTGAGCTTCTGCCTCCGGTTGCACGATACGAGTGACGTTTCCTGGCTTCGCATCTTCGGTCAACCATGTTGATGATGCGGGAGCAGTCGGTGTTTGCGTCTGCGGCTCCTGCTCCTGATGCGTCTGCGGCACCGGCGATTCCGGTTGCACTGGTTGAGTGGGTTGCACGGGATTGAATACCTGTGTCTCAGCCGAGGACAAACTGGCATTATCCGTATTCATCGGAATACGCTGCTCGGTCGTTGGCTGGTCGGCAACAAACGACTGAGGAGATTGGACTGTCTGGGTGGTCGATGCTGGCGGCAAATTTTGCTCATTCGGCTTTGGTTGTTGCCCAATTTGAGCCTTGTCGGCATCGCCAAGAATACCTGTCAACCAGTCCGGTAGTTCACTCATTGAGCTATTAGCCGTGGGAGCCGCCGGGGCCGGTAACTGCGCGGAGGCAGGCGGAATGTTCGCGGAATTAAAGGCCATTGTTGGTGCATCTTGCGTCGCTGGCTGCTGTTGTTGCTGCGGCTGCTGATGCAGGGCGGCCATTTGTTCAGGAGGTATAATCGCGGTAGCACCATTAAACGCCTGTTGAATAGAAGCAGGATCGGGTGTGTTCCATCTGTTTTGCGCATATTGTGCATTTTGGGCGTTTGGTGTATGCGCCATATCTGGTGCATTGGGCGCATTGGGCGCATTGGGCGCACGTTGTAGCTGTTGCAACATGAACTCAACCTGGGCCACTTTTTCGCTCCAGCCACGGCTGCGCAGGAAGCCAAGCAAGGCATTGTAGACCGTGAGAGCCTGCTCTTGCTCACCCAATTGACGGTGAGCCTCGGCAGCTTCCTCGCACAATTGCACCAGTTGATCGGACTCTTCGGCGGTCAAGGCATCGAGATTGACGCGGTCAACGGCTTCATCAAAATGAACGGTTGCCGTACGCAAGTCGCCCAGGGAGCGATAGCACTGCCCCAGTGCATAGTAGCATGAGAGGGCGTAATCGGGATCGTTGAGCAACGTCTGGAATTGTTGAATGGCCTGTTGCCAGCGTTGCTGTTCTTGATACAGCCAGCCTAAAAAGTATCGTGCATCTGGTCGGTCAAAACCGCTTTCCAGAATCTGCTCACAGAGGTCAATGGCATCATTAAAACGACCCTGGGCCTGAAAGGTTTGAGCCTGCTTCAGAACTCCCGTGACCTGGCTAGCAGTGATTCTTTGCCGATTAGAAGAAGGCATTCCACCACCTGCCATGCCGTTTGCGGCAAAAGCAGGATCCGGATTTCCTACTCCCCCGAAATTGCCTGCGTTACCCATGTTACCCATGTTGCCAGTATTACCTCCGCTTGTATTAGCTGAATTACCAGAATTATCTGAATTAGCAATGTTGCTCGTTGTCGCCATTTGCGGCTGTGAGCTATCTGAGAAAGCCAGTGGGCCGGACGGAATGCCCGTTTCGGCGTCCGTGGCGTTTGAAAATTCCGCTCCTCTTTCCTGTGGAAAGGGGCTGATTGACGAGGGCTGCCCACCCGTTATTTGGTGGAGCAACTGCTGCGCCTGTTTATTTGTAGCATCGGTGCGCAATACTTCTTCGCACTGGACACGCGCTGCTGAGATGTCATTACGTAAGAGATACCCTTGGGCGGCTGCCAGACGCTCCTGAAGCATCATTGCGCTATCTTTTTTGCCGGCGTAGTACGCGGCTAAACGTTCATGCGGCTCTGGGTCGCCTGGCGACAACTGCACCGCTTTTTGCCACGCAGCCTCGGCCCGAGTACCCTGGCCGGCCTGTGAGTATAAATCTGCCAGATGTAGGTACGCTCGATATGCGTCATCGCGGCGATTAAGAATACCGTATAATTCGGCGGTCTTACTCAAGGCGATTACATTGCTAGGGTCACGTTGCAAGGTGTACTCATATTCATGTAGAGCCTGTTGCCACTGTTTCGTTTGCATGTAGCAAAACCCGAGGCCACTACGCGCCATTGCATCTTCTGGGAACTCCGCTAAGGCTCGCAGGTACTCCTGGGCTGCCTGCGCCCACTGGCTATCCCACCGGTAGCGGTCAGCTATATTCATGGCCGTACTGAAGACTTGTTTGTTCCCAGGCATGAAAGGTTCTCTTTCTCAAGTGTTCGTTCGTACAATAGAGAAGCGCAACACTGTTGCGCATATATATAGACTGAACAAGTCCAGTTAAAACTAGGTTACTACAAATCCGGTCCGCAACCGCTTTTTCTGGTACTAAAGTACCCCACCAACAATAGGGACAGCTTTAACCTGCTTATCCACGGCGGTTGATGTATTGCAAGGCGACGGGGTAATCCTTCTGTTTGAGCAAGGCGATCACACCTTGCAAGTCGTCTTTACTCTTCGCTGTAACACGAACGGCATCGCCCTGTATCTGGGGCTTGACTTTAGGATAGTTCTCACGGACATACTTGCTTATTTCCTTTGCCAATTCCTGCGTCAAGCCTTGCTGCAACTGGATCACCTGTCGTACTTTACCGCCAGCCGCGTTTTCCTCTTTGCCAATTTTGAAAATTTTCAGTGAGAGGTTGCGTCGCACGGCCTTCGTCTCAAGAATGTCACGCACACTTTTGAGAGTGAGCGAACTATCGGTCAAAATGGTGATGTTATCCTTACCGTGAACAATTTCCGTTTTCGTATCTTTCAGGTCGAAACGAGTCTGCACCTCGCGCCGGGTCTGGTCAAGCGCATTGACCAGTTCCTGCTCATCGAACTGAGAAACTATATCAAATGAACAATCGCTAGCCATAAAAATCCTCTCTTTAGTGGAATATCTGGTACAAAATGGCTATGTGGGGAACGCACGCTAAACACATCTATTCCTACAATTACTGCAATTACTGAAATCCTTTGCTGCATTTTAACGCATTACGCAAGATTCTGCCACTTTATCCCCCATTGGTACAGGCGTCTTAACCTACAAGAGACCTTATGATATGATAAAGAAAACTGACATGGAAGCGAATATGCCTGCAACGATTTTTGATAGTGCGCCGCTCGTCGCGCGGATGACCGGAGAACTGCGTGCCGAGGCAGCGGAATTTCGCGAACGGCACCAGCGATCCGCGAAGATTGCGCAACTGGTGGCGGGACACGATGCCGCCGCAGGGGTATACAGTCGCCAACTGCTGCGTTCCTGCCGTTCAATTGGGCTGCACTGTGCCACGTTGGCCTATCCTTTCGAGGTCACAGAGGAAGAGTTACGTGCAGAGGTTGCTGTACTGAACGATGATCCGCACACCGATGGAGTTGTCCTGCTCTTACCGTTGCCAGAGCATATTCGCCAGCGAATCGTGACCGATGTCTTACGACCCGAAAAGGATGTAGACGGACTTGGCTCGCGCAATGCAGGTAATCTCTTACTTGGCTTCCCCAGCTTCATACCTTCGACTGCCGACGTTATTTTGACAGTGCTGGAAGACGTCGGCCTCTCGGTCGCTGGCCTCAATGCTGTAGTGGTAGGGCGCAGCAACATCGGCGGCAAGCCAGCCGCACTTGTGCTGATGCGCCAGGACGCAACCGTGACTATCTGCCACTCTTACACACAGAATCTTGCCGCCATCACGCGCAGTGCCGATGTACTGGTAGTCAGCACCGGGCGTCCGGGCATCATCACTGCCAATATGGTTAAGCCTGGCGCAATAATCTTCGATGCTGGCATCAACGCCGTAGACGGAAAAGTTGTTGGTGACGTAGATTTCGAGACTGTTAAGGAAGTCGCTTCATTTCTCACGCCCGTCCCCGGCGGCCTTGGCCCCTTGACTCACCTCATGTTGATCCGCCACACGCTGGTTGGGCCGCAATAACTGTCGGCATAAGAATGTTGCCGAACGCTGTAGGAGCCGGTTTACCGGGCTCACCGCCGATTTATCGGCCCGTGTCCTTTCAACAAGCAGGGCTGCCGATAAATCGGCGGTGAGCGCGATAAATCGGCTCCTACAGGCGTTATGCGATTCTGCCAACCTGCTTCTTAGGTCGTGTCAAAAAAGCGATCAGGCCAAAGGCCAGGGCGACAACAAAAGCCGAAACTGCGTAGATTTTGTGTGCGCTCATGACTGTACCTGGATGTTTGGCGGCATTGACCAGCGAAGGGCTTAATTTCCCATCGTGGAATGCAATGTAGGGATGATAAATACCGGGTATCAGAAAGTACACGGTCATCATTACAAAGATAATAGCCAGAGCTATCATCGCTATATAAAGCACTTTTTTCATTTTTCTCCTTTGAACAAATAACAAAACAGCGACACATCCGCGACATTGTATGAAACGAGTAAGCAGGAAGCTTTACTGTCCACTAGCCCATTTGGGTTATCAAACTGCTACAACGCTTGCTTGTTTCTCAACCATATCCTCACTTGTTCTTTACCTGTTTTGCACGCTTGCTTGGTTAGAATTAACTATAGACATAGGTGACAAAAAGCGTTGGTATGCGCAGGAATAATGCAGCAGGAGAAACAAGCTATGGCACTTCGCGTCAGTAAAGATACCGATAATCATCTCACGGGTTCAGATACGCTCTTCGAGGGCGATTTTCCTGGCACGAGCCAATTGGAGACAGTGGAACAGAAGCAACGTTTTGCCATTTGTCTCTTTTCCGAACACTCCTACTCCTAATAATAATACCGGTTCTGCCGCGTGATGATATCGCCGCTGATGTTGACGGAAATGGTCTCTTTCTCGAGTGCACGGCGCAGTTCCGTCAGATTGACGGTGTTACTTACAATGACAGTGTTCGGGGCGAGGCGTTGGAAGCCAAAGGATTGGAATTTCGGCGAGGAGCAAAGTTCGTCAGCAACCCCCTCGCTGGATACTTCCAGCAGTAGAACTTGCGAGATTTTGGCCCCTTTATAGGACTTCACCCAATCACGCAAGGTGTATTCGACATTCTGCGGAATACCTTTCTGACTGCGCTGCTCTAGGGTACGCAGAATCTGATCGATGTTTTTACCGGACTCCGAGCCACGCAACACAGAAGTGCGTGTGAGTGTCAGGCGACTGACCACATCTATCTTATTGACCTGCGCGAAAGGCAGAACGCTGTACAAAGCGGGAAAATCGGGTTGCAGGAGTAAAATTTCGAAGTTGGGCTGCAAGACCAGTGAGGAACTGCCATTCGATGCAGGCGCTCCTTGTTTATTTTCGGCTAGCACAGAGGCTCCTAAATCGGTCAGCATAAAGGCAACAGGATTAGTTCTTTTCTGCTGCTCTTCCGGCAAACGGGACTGTGGAAAGGCAATCTCTACTATACCCATTTCGTAGAGGGTGGAGGCGATCATGCCAATATAAATCTCGCCTTCAGCGGCATTCCATTGCGTGCGCAAGGCTTTGGTCTTGGTGTGCTCGCTCTTCCTGGCACCATACTGCAACGGTCGTAAGGCAAAGGCATCTTTCTCCCAGATGAGGTTCAACAGCGCGGAAAGGCTATACCATTTTCCAGGGGCACTTCCCGCGAGATATTTGATGATAGTTTTGCGGGCAATGTTTTGATTCCACGAGTAGAGATTCCACTGCTTGTAATTGACGCCCGCGATATCACTCCACTGGCGACATTCGCACCAGACAGCGATCAGGCGTTTTGTCTGCTCAACAGCATCCAGCTGCGACCACTGTGAAAGCTGCGGACCTGGCTCGTAACGGGACTTCATGCCCTCAACAGGCTTTTTAGGAAGCTGGATAATACCGAGGTCTCCGGCGATATGAAAAACCATCTCCAGGTACATATCTTCCTCACCGTAGTACCTTTCACGCGGTAGCCCTTGCAACAACGGGCGAAGTTTGTTGGCGATACGCTTGGGAACATAACCAGCTTGCGTCGGCTCGATATTCTGCTGGTACACGGCACCTACGATAGTTGCCAGGTCATACAATATGGTAGTAGTCGCGGAAATAATAAAGGGTGGGGGCGTCTCAAGTGGGACAAACCGCTCTGCCTCATTCTCTGGCATATCAGCTTCGAGGGCCGCCTGCTTCAATGTGTTGTACATATCCTGCGGCACAAACAGCACCCGTTTTTGCGCTGAAAAAGTATCGAAAGCGATGAGGTGGGTTTCAAAGGTTTGCAGCAGCTCCCACAGTTTTGTGTCGCTGTAGCCAGTCTTTTTACGTACAGCTTCCATGCCTACTTTGCCACCTTGATCACAAAGCCACTTGAACAATTCTCTGGTCGGTTTATCCAGTTGTTGCAGGATATCCACCGCGAAGCCTGGAATCGTCAGTTCCTGCTCTATTAGTGCCCGTAGCTGTGTGCGACTGTAATAGCTATTGCGCTCAAAACCGAGCAGTCTTCCAGCCTGTTCCAGGTCGCCATAGTAAAAAGAGGTAAGAATCCTGTCGAGCGTCATGGTTGAGCGGTCGGAGTTAGGGGAAAAATATTCCTTACCGGCGTTATAGAGAGCATCGGCACTCTCCAGATATGGCTGCAAATTGGTGGCTTCTTCAATGGTCGCTTTGCTCTTACTTCCCTTGCTGGGAGCATAAATGACGTGACGCCCGTAGCCTTGCTTCACTTTGCTTGTTTGAATAAGTAGGAGCCGTTCAAGTTTTGTAAGGATAGCAGAGAAGCGTTCCAGCGGCAGTCGCAATTTCGCCTGGATGACATCAAGTTCAACGCCTTTCCGTTCAGCATGGCCAAGTATCTGATAGAGAAACTTGCATTCTTCCGCCGGGAGTTGCTCCCACACAAAGCGAGCCGAGGTAGGATTTTTGATACGTTCCAACAGAATACCCATGCGGATACTATACTCTTTGTCGGAGGTATCACCCATGCCCCACAGGCAAAAAACCTCTTCACGCTGTAGCGTAGTCAGTCGTTGCAGTGCTTGTAATACTGTCTCCATTGTTTCCTTATTTCCCCTACATTTCGATTTCGTCGGGTTCGTACTGTTCGAGGTAGCGAATCACCTCGCGGGTAAGCTGGCTGGGAGTCGAGGCACCGGCGGTAACTGCCACGCGCTTTTTGCCTTTGAGCCATGCGGGTTGAAGTTGTGAAAGGTCCTCAACACGAACTGCTGGGACGCCCGCAAGCTCTTCTGAAACCTGGACGAGACGGTTGGTGTTGTTGCTGCGTGGGTCGCCGACAACAATGGTTAAATCGGCTCCCTTTGCCTGGGCGACGACGGCTTCCTGCCGCGTCTGGGTTGCCGCGCAAATGTCTATATGCACCTCCGCCTGCGGGTAGCGCGTTTTGATGTACTGGATCACACGGCGAGTATCCCATTGTGAAAGTGTGGTCTGCGTCGAGATAGCCAGTTTCGCCGCTTGTTCTGGCGTGAGCGTCAAGGCATCAACATCGGCCTCGGTCTCAATCAGACTGATATGGCCGGGTACTTCGCCAACGACCCCCTCCGGCTCCGGGTGGCCTTTCTTGCCGATATAGAGAATATAGTAGCCATTATCCACAAGTTCGCGCACGAGGTCATGCGTTTTCGTAACATCGGGGCAGGTTGCGTCTATACAATGCAAGCCGCGCTCACGCGCTCGCCATTTGACAAGTGGAGAGACGCCATGCGCGGTAAAGATAACCGTTCCCTCGGTGACTTGCTCAAGAATGGTGGCGCGGTCCGGCCCATCCAATGTGACAACGCCGAGGTTGGTCAATTCTTCTATAGCGTGACGATTGTGGACAATCTGCCCAATGACATAAATTGGGCGTGGCACTGTAGGGTCTTTCGCCGTCTGACGTACTACTTGTAATGCATCAACCACCCCGTAGCAGTAGCCACGAGGCGAAATTTTAATGACTTCCATAGGTTCCTTAATAAGATATGGGGTATTCTTATTGTATCATATCTATGCATAGTAGTACGATATGACGCATTTTACCCACCACAAAACATATTCCTATTCAGTGTACCACATTTGTCATTATCCTTATTTGGGCGGAGTCCATAAGCCTGCATCGGTGATGTCTACGGCGTTACGGAAGGGGATGCCCAGGTGTTGGTAGGCAAAGCGGGTGGCGACACGCCCTCGCGGTGTACGGATAATGAAGCCCAGTTGCAAGAGGTAGGGTTCGTACACATCTTCGATGGTCTCCGAATCTTCGCTGGTGCTGGCCGCCAGGGTATCGAGGCCGACGGGGCCGCCATCAAATTTTTGAATGATGGCGAGTAGGAGGTTACGGTCGGTCTGGTCAAGCCCGATCTGGTCAACTTCCAGGGCATCCAGTGCAGCCTGCGCCACTGGGCGCGTGATGACGCCATCGGCTTTGACTTGCGCATAGTCGCGCACACGCTTCAACAGGCGGTTGACGATACGGGGCGTGCCGCGAGCGCGACCTGCGATCTCCTCAATACCATCCTCGTCCGCCGAAACCTTGAGGATACGGGCCGAGCGCGACAAAATCTGTTTGAGCGCGAGCGTATCGTAGTACTCCATACGATAAATAGCACCGAAGCGGTCGCGCAAGGGGGCGGTCAGCGAGCCGACGCGGGTGGTGGCACCGACGACGGTAAAGGGCGGCAACGAGAGACGCAAGGCACGCGCACTCGGCCCTTTGCCAATCATGACATCGAGTGCGAAATCTTCCATCGCGGAATAGAGACGCTCTTCCACGGCGCGTGCGAGACGGTGTATCTCGTCAATGAAAAGCACTTCGCCTGGTTGCAGCGAGGTCAGAATAGAGGCAAGGTCGCCCGCGTGTTCAATGGCCGGACCGGAAGTGGTCTTCAAGGAGACGCCCATCTCGACGGCGATAATATTGCAGAGCGTCGTTTTGCCCAGTCCTGGCGGCCCATACAACAGGACGTGATCGACCGACTCATTGCGACGGCGCGCAGCTTCCAGCAGAATGCTCAAGTTCTCTTTGATTTTCTCTTGCCCGATATATTCTTTGAGACGACGAGGACGCAGGCTGCCCTCAATCGCCTGTTCCTCCTCGCTCATCTTAGGTGAGACAAGCCGGTCACTCATTCTATTCACTCCCACTATGTGAAACTGGTGTTCTATGGTATTGTTGCTTTCATTATATCAGAGATATGGAACAAGGTCGAGAGGGATGTCTCTCTCATTCTCTCATTTCATGAAGAGGAAGGATTGCAGCGAAAAATGGAAGCCGCGGCGCGGCTTCCATTTTTCGCTGCAATCCTTCCTCTTCATGAGGCCAGCTTTTTCTGCTGGGCGTTCAGCGTCTGCTCGTAGGCTTCTGAGCAGCGATTATACTCCTCCATTGCCAGGACGTAGGAGTTGTATAGACGCTCAAGCACAGGCATAGACTCGCCGCACTGTTCCGCCGTCACAAGATTGTACCATTTCTGTTCCATACGCTGTTGCGCATGTTCGAGCTGCGCCCTGTTCATGCTATCTCCTCGCGTTCCCTCTAGGAGGCTTTGCTGCGACTCTGCCGGTACTCCTGGCTAAGCACGGCGATCAGTTCTTTCGCACTGCCATAGCTCATGGACTCGACCTGCTCCGGCTCGGCCTTACCGAGATGCTGACAGAGCTTGCGAATGCTGGAACGCTGCTGGTCGGTGATGGGCATAGCAGACATATCAGCAGTTGCCTCCGGCGTAGAAGCAGCACCATCCGCGCTATTGCCCCGCACACCGTTGGCCGCAGTTGGGCGTACCGCGACAATCGGTTTGCGTTCGCCATTATTCGTGTTGCCGCTGCTATATGCACCATTGCTCTCGGCTACCATAGAGGTACGCTCGACGGGGCTATCAACAATGCGATGCTCCTCATTTAGCTCTGGCGCGAATTGTGTGCCATATCCCAGAGCGGCTAAGGCACGGCCTATGGAGCCAGTCTCGGCTTTTTCGCCGAAATCCGGAAAATTTACTGCTGACTCGGATTTAGTACCTGTAGCTCGTCCACCTTTCCCATCTGTCACCATTGCGCGATATCGCGCATAGCCCTTTGCTCTTTTGACGACCTTCTCGCTCCGTCTCTTTTCAGCATTCCATACGAAAACTTCAGCCTCTATTTCACGGTCCAGATCGTATTCAAGTTCCTCTGTCTCTATCGTTCCCTGTGGACACTGGTCGCGAAACCAGACGAGCCGCCATTGTACCGGCAAATAGTCCTTGAGGCCATCCTTACTCTTCAACTGCATGACATGTTCGTTTGGATTAAAAGAGCGAGTACGCTGCTCTTCGCGACTCTGCCCGTTATTCTGGTCACTCATCTGCCTCTCCTTTTTTGAAACTTTGTTCTAAATCATTATACAAGGTATGACCTGTGCTGTCAAGTTTGGTCACTGATCTATTCTTTTTTGGAGGGGAGAAAGTGGTAAAATTGTCAAGAGGGGAAGACAAAAAACTACCAATGAAGTTCTCCAGATGCTGCTCGCGTAAATCTGGAATAACCCTCTATCCTACTCATGTTGTATAATACTATCAAATCCTGTACTCAATGACTGAGTAACTACTCAGCTACACAACTATAGGCAACGGAGCGGCTAATATGAACGCTACAACAATATATAATGAGATACAGTCCTCTTTGAAGCGGGGCGAACGCATCGCGGTTGCCACGGTGGTCAAAACGATTGGAGCAGCTCCGTGCGGGGTTGGCACGAAGATGCTGGTGCGCGGCGACGGCACGACCAGAGGAACATTTACGGGCGCGAAAGTGGATGCCCAGGTCGCACAGGAGTGCTTGCAGGCACTACAGGAGAGGCATTCTCGTATCGTCCATGTTCATCTTGACACCGATCAGGCGGTCGGGAGTTGCGGGGCAACACTGGAATTGTTCATTGAAGTGCTGCACCCGGAGCCGCGCTTGATCATCGCTGGAGCGGGCAACGTGGCTCAGGCTTTGTCACGATTGGCGATGCAGCTTGATTTTCGGATTGTGGTGGTAGACGACAGACGTGATCTGGCGAATCCGCAGGCGTTTGACGACAAAGTGCAACTGACCTTCGGCGACATTCCGCAGACGATACGCGAGTTGGAACCGGATGAGGCAAGCTGGATCGTCATCGTCACTCGCGGGCATCACCTCGATAAGGACGCGCTACGGGCCGCTCTGGAAACTAAGGCTCGCTACGTTGGTATGATTGGCAGTCCGGGCAAAATCAAGAATATCTTCCGCGACCTGCTCAAAGAGGGCATGCCCCGCGAACGAGTGGCCCAGGTGCATTCGCCCATCGGCCTCGACCTTGGCGCGGAAACGCCCGACGAAATAGCTTTGAGTATTGCCGCCGAAATTGTCATGCTGCGCAAACAGGGAACAGGTGCATCACTCAAAACGCTGCACAATTTTATTGATGATGTGGCAGAACCTGCTGAAAGCAGAACATAATTCATGGAAAATACTTTCTGGCAAGCCATTCTCGGCTACCAGTTGCTTTTCGCACATCAGCCACCCGCGCTAGCCAATGAACTTCAGTCAGCGATTGAGCAGGCTCTGAAGGATATGGATTTGGGTTTTTATCACAATGAGAAATAAGTCGGCTTTTGTGCCTCCGGCACAAAAGCCGACTTATTTCTCATTGTGATAAAAACCCACTCTATCTTACCCCGCGAATGAAGCGTACTGTGACGGTCCCGATCAGGCAATAGGCGATGGCCATCGCGAAAAGCAACTGGTAGCCGAGAATGGGATTGCCGGAGTGCGTGAAGCTGTCGATCAATGGCCCACCGAGGATGGGAGCGATGACCTGAGGCAGCGAGAGCGAGATAGTCCAGACGCCCATGTCGCGTGCATAGTGTTCGTGCGAGGGCAGCACATCTGCCACTAAGGCCCAGTCTACGCTGGTGTAGGCACCGTAGCCAATGCCAAAAACTGCTCCTGCCGCCAATACGATTGGCAACGACTGCGTAATGATAAAGATGAGGCCGACCGCCGCCATGAAGCAGCCGGAGATGTAAACCATGCGCTTGCGTCCGAAGCGGTCGGAGAGCCAGCCGACGATCAGTGCGCTGAAAAGACTGGTGAGCGAGAGAATGATGATAAAGTTCGTTGTCTGCTGCTCCGGGTGCGCTACCTTCACCGCGTCGCGCATATAAAATTGCAAGAAATCCTGCACTGTATAGATGCCCAACATCATCACTAATCGCGTCAGCAGCACCCACGCGAAGTCGGGGTCGCGGCGCGGCTTGAAATCGAACAGGCGCAGAATACCGATGGTGGCAATTGCCTCTAACACAACCTGCTGTAAATCACCACCTATCTGTATATGTGCGATGTTGAGCTGGTTCCATAGTGTCATCAGGCCCCAGACTATAAGTATTGCAACGAGCGTTCCCACGACATCAATGATAATGGCACGGCTGAGCCATGAGCGGCGTTTGTGTGGTACAGCGATTTGAGAATGCTCAGTCGGCGTAGTGGCCTGTTCAGCGGCTTGTGCTGCGGCTTGCGCGGCAACACGTTCCGCTGCTTGCGCCTCAATTTGTGCCGTGGCTCCTCGCCGTTCGCGGACGGAGAAAATGGTAATAAGCATAAAGGCGACCAGCACGGCAATGATAATGCCATAGGTAAGCCATAGACCTTGCTGGTAGGCTGGCAAAGGTTTGCTGGCATCAATAAACATACCGGCTAAGATAACGCCGCCAATGGAACCGACAATTGAAAGCAAGCCCATCACACCAGAGGCGAGACCGCGCTGCTCGACCGGTACGACATCAGGCAACAAGGCATGGAACGGAGCGGTGGCAACATTGTTCGAGAACTGCACAATCATATAGGCAATTGCCAGCGAGGGAATATCGCGAGCCAACGCCATCCAGACGAGACCGCCGATATTGATCAGCGTTCCCACCAGAATATATGGGCGGCGGCGACCCCAGACCGCCAATCGTCCCCTTGTTTTATCGCTCAATAGTCCGAAGAGCGGGTTAGAGATAAGCGCGACAAAGGCACCCGGCACCAGCACAAAAGCCAGCGCAACCCCCTTATTGGCATCGCCGACGATCTTGAAAACCTGGCTGGGAAGAATGATAAGACCTAATGCGGCCCAGTGAAAGTTCAGCGCGAGCCAGAAAATACTGATTGCTAAAATTTGCGTCCAACGAAGTTTAGGGAGAGAAATGGAAAGGCGGCGTGACGAGACAGTATCTTCGCCACCTTGCTCGATAGTAGCCATACCTGACGCCTCCTCTTGTCTTGAGTTCTAAAATAGGAAAGAGAAGATGGAGCCAGCCGGTGGAAGCCGCGGCTTCCACCGGCTGGCTCCATCTTCTCTTTCCTATTTTAGAAAGGATACTACATGTTGAGCTATCGCACCAGTGTTATTCGTACTATTTTTATTCTCCTGTGTGTGACGCTGTTCGCAGCTTGCGCGACGACAACACCGGTATCGCAGAAAGCCAGCGTGACACCGACGGCAACAAACACGATAAATCGGGTCCCTACAATGCCTGTAGAGGCGACACCAACGCACAATACTAACAATTCAACACCCCAACAGTATACCTCACATGTCTTCTCTCGTGGCGTAGGCAGACCGGATGATATGGCCTTTGACCTGCAAGGACGAGTGCTGTTCAGCGATTTTTATAATGGGACGGTAAACCGCTTGAATAGCGATGGCAGTGTGACAGTGTTATTGCATGGGTTGGCTGGACCGGAGGGCTTGATTGTGCTATCTAATGGTACAATGATTATCGCGGAGCAGAACACCAATCGCATACTGCTGCTCGCACCCGGCACGGCGGTTCCTACAGTGTTGCGTACACTGCCATCTACACCGAGCGCGTCCAATTGTGACAAGCACGGCGTAGATGGTATCGCGTTCGATTTCACGACCAACACCATTATCGTGCCGGATAGCCCGACAGGCAATGTCTACCACATGAGCCTGGGTGGTAAGACGCTGACATTGCTGGCTTCAGGTATTCCACGCCCGGTGGGTGCGGCAGTGGATGGACAGGGCAATATCTACATTGCCGATGAATGCGGAGGTGCGCTCTATCGCATCGCGGCGGCTGGTACAATCACGCGCACAGGCGGCTTCGGGATGCTCGATGATGTCGCGCTTGACCCGCACGGAAATGTGCTGGTCACTGACCTATTGCCCACAATTCACGCGCTTATTCGCGTTGATGTTCGCACCGGCAAGCGTGTGACATTGGCGAGCCGGGGCTTTATCGAGCCGCAAGGACTACTCGTTGGCGGTAATGATACTATATACGTATCGGACGATTACGCTGATATCATTGTGGAGTACAAACCCGTATGAGTAAATTTCTAAAACACACCGGTCAGGCGGTGTGCAATGAGTAAACTTCTAAAACACACCGCCAACGCCACTGTCGTGGCTAGCTTCGCTCAGGCGGTGTGCAATGAGTAAACTCACCTCTATGCGCGAGGCCATCGCTCGCTACGTACCGGATGGAGCCTCTGTCGCCATCAGTCTGGCATTGGAACCACTCATTCCCTTTGCCGCCGCACATGAAATCATGCGCCAGCAGAGACGAGACCTGACGCTGATTGGGCCTATTTCGGATATTCTCTTTGACCAGTTGATCGGTGCCGGTTGCGTGGCGAAAGTCACGGCTGCCTGGGCTGGCAATGTCAGCGAAGGTCTCGGCTATTGCTACCGTCGTGCTGCCGAAAAGGGCATTCCACGTCCCATTACCATCGAAGACCACAGCAACTTTACGATCGGGCTGGCCTTGCTGGCTGGCGGCCTTGGCTCACCCTACATTCCCACGCGCACGACATTGGGCAGCGACATTCCCAACCAGAATCCCACTTTTCTACGTGGACAATCGCCGCTTGATGGCTCACCACTCTTGCTCGTGCCAGCGATACGCCCGGATGTGACTATCGTGCATGTGCAGCGCAGCGACGAGGACGGCAATGCACACGCCTGGGGCAATCTGGGAATTTGCGAGGAGGCTATCCTTGCGGCAAACGATGTGCTGGTGATCGCGGACGAGATTGTGCCTCGCGAGGTTATTTTGAGCGACCCCAACCGCGTGATCGGCCCTTCGTTCAAGGTGCGTGCCGTCGTCCACGAGCCGTGGGGTGCCTATCCTTCGGCTGTGCAGGGCCGTTATAACCGCGACCACCAATCGTACCACGAGTATCACGAACGCACCCGCACCGTCGAGGGCTTTCAAGACTGGCTCAACAAATGGGTGTTGCAGGTGCCTGACCGCGCAACGTACATGAAAAAAATTGGCGACGAACGCATTCTGAGCCTGGAAGTGAAAGAGCATCGGTACGCAGCACCAGTGGATTACGGGTATTAGTGGGAATAAAGGAAAGACTATATGGACTATACTCCGCAAGAATTGATGGTTGTCTGCGCTGCGAGGCAGATACACGATGGTGAGCGCGTCTTCGTTGGTATGCGCCTGCCACTTATCGCCTTTGCGCTGGCAAAACGCACGCACGCGCCCCACTGCACAGGACTATTCGAGGTTGGCATTGTTCGCGATGTACCCGCGAGGGAACTGCTCTACACGATGGGCGATGCCGCCAATATTGCTGACGCCCTCTGGGCAACGCGCACGATTAACCTGATGGGACTGATGGCGGCAGGTGAGGTACAACTGGGCTTCATTGGCGGAGCCGAAGTTGATCGCTACGGCAATCTGAACACTAGCGTCATCGGCGACTGGCGGCATCCGAACGTGCGACTCCCTGGTAGTGGCGGCGGATCCGATATCGCATCGCTCTCGCAACGGCTCGCCATCATCATGCAGCACGACCGTCGCCGCCTGCGCGAGAAGGTAGATTTCGTCACCAGCCCCGGCTACGGCTATCCTGACGAATACGGCTCCGCCGGTATCGCATGGCGCAAGCACGTCGGCTTGCCGCGTGGTGGCCCCGCCGCGCTGATTACCACGCTGGCCGTTTTCAGCTTTGACCAGGAAAATGGTGAGGCCATGCTCCAATCCTACCATCCCGGCACGACAATTGAGCAGGTTCAAGAGCAAACAGGCTGGCCTCTGCGACTCGCATCCGGTTGTGCCGAGACAGTGCCGCCAACTGAGGAAGAACTGCGCATGATTCGCGCCAGTGATCCGCAGGGAGTGTGGACAAGATAACAGGCAAGCAAAAAATGACCCTGAATCTACGAATTCAGGGTCATTTTTTGCTTGCCTGTTATTTCAGTTCAATTTTAGAACGTGGTCGAAAGAACATACGAATAGCGGTGCCGCGAAAGCTGAAGGCTTCGCGCAGGCGATTCTCAAGGTAGCGTTCGTAGGTGAAATGCACTGCTTCGGGATTGTTCACGAAGAAGGCAAAGGTGGGCGGGTTCACGCTTGTCTGTGTCGCGTAGTATATCTTGAGTATCTTATTGCGAACTACTGTCGGATTATGACGGCGCACTGCATCCTGCACAACCTCGTTCAGGCGTGCAGTCGGGACACGCAGGAAGCGCATTTCGGTGATGCTGACAGCGGTTTGCAGCAGCGATTGCACATGGTAGCCCGTCTTCGCCGAAGCAAAAACAATGGGGGCGTAAGGAATGAATTTCAGTCCTTCCGCGATGATCTCGCGGTACTTTTCGGCGCTGGCAATCTCATCATCGGGATGGGGAAACACGTCCTCTCGCTCAGCCTTGCGCTGTGCCTGTGCGAGGTCCCACTTATTGACAACGACAACAACACCTTTCGCCTTGTCGTGAATCTCACCAGCGATGTGCGTGTCCTGGGCCGCCAGACCTTCGCTGGCATCAATCAGCAGGAACACGACATCGGCACGCTCGATTGAACGTTCCGCACGCAAGACGCTGAACTTCTCGGTGCCGGGGCCAATACGTCCGCGTCTACGGATACCTGCTGTATCCACGATAACGAGTTTGCGCCCCTCAAACTCAATTTCGGTATCAATGGCATCACGAGTGGTACCGGGAACATCGCTGACAATCGAACGCTGCACGCCCAGAATGGCATTGAGCAAGGAGGATTTGCCGACGTTCGGACGGCCCACAATGGCGATGCGCGGGATATCCTGTTCCTCTTCATCCTCAAGCTCATCATCGGGTGGCGGCAAATTTTCGACAATGACATCCAGCAGGTCACCGGTGCCTGTACCTTGAATAGAGGAGATGGTAATCGGTTCGCCGAGGCCAAAGCTGTAAAACTCAACGGCATCCATGCGGCGAGTAGCGTTATCAGCTTTGTTCACCGCCAGAATAACCGGTTTGCTCGTATGGCGCATCATTTCCGCTACTGCTTCATCGGCGGCGGTGATGCCAGCACGCGCATCCACCATGAAGATAATGACATCAGCCTCCTCAATGGCGAGTTCCGCTTGCGCCCGCACATTCTTCATAATATCGCCCGGTTGCCCGTTTAAGCCAACCTGTCCAACGGGGATTCCGGCACCAAATTCGAGGCCGCCCGTGTCAATCAACGTAAAATCGCGCCCATTCCAATCGGTATCACCGTAGAGGCGGTCGCGAGTCGTCCCCGGCATATCTTCAACAATGGCGACCCGCTCGCCAATCATACGGTTAAAAAATGTGGATTTGCCGACATTCGGCCGGCCCACAATAGCAACAAGAGGCTTCATAAATATAGCTCTCCCAACCCTGTATCAAGTACGAGGGACTCTAAATCCATCACCGCTATTACCTCTCATTACCTGTCATTATTACCTGTCCCCCGGACAGGGTGTCTCCCCCGGAGAGGGTGCGGGAGGGTGGCCACTGTCGTGGCTAGCAGCCGCATCCGGGGGATGAAGAAGGCCGCTCAGCAGTGATGAAAGGAGGCACCCGTAATGGGTGCCTCGCAGTTCAAACCATTTCTAATTGGCACTTATTATAACACAGGATGGGATGAAAGGCACTACGAAACGTTCGGTAAAGCATCCTGGGCAAATTGCTTTTCCTCCGGCAAGATTTTGGTAGAGTCACTACTAATGACCGTGATTACCATCAACGTCTTACCTTTGAGTACGTACAATGTTGTTCCATTGGTAAATGCACCATCACCAAGCCCACTCACATCCTGATATTTCGAGCCACTGGTTGCTCTCGTTGCCTGCTGCAACTGTGTAAAAGTGTTATGTGCAGTCGTTGTATCAGTTGCAGCAATCACGGCGAGCGTAGCCGTACCTCCCTGTGAAGACTTGTACGCGCAAGCGTTCGCAGTCGTTGTTACAATGGTTACAGAACTAGATTGGGTCTGCACCGTACCACCCAAAATCGTACTCGCCTGGGCAGTTGTGACAATATTACAGGTGCTAGAAATCGTAATCGTTGGTGTACTTGCTCCTGTGCCTGTTGTAGGGGTAGCCGCAGTACTGCCGCTGCCTGTTGTAGCAGTCGGTGTTGAGCCAGTATTCGTCGTACCGCTACTCCCACCGCCGCAGCCCGCCAGCAAAAACACGGCAACAATAAAAAACATAGGCATCGTGTACTTCATGTTTAGCCAGTGAGATAAGGTTTTGATGTTCTTCATAACTTCCTTTCAGCATATGGACAATAAGCTTATAGCCCCTGTACCCGCTTCAAAAAACTTCGTTATTTGATTGACACCGTAGTATGACTACGTATAAATGGCTGGTCAAGCTTCATTAGCAACCTCGACCTTGCACTAATTTTAGCACAGATCAGATAATATGAACAGCTCGTAGCATGTTATACTATCGTAGTAGAATAACTGTGCAGGATATTCCGCACAGTTACAAGCTAACCTGAGCAAACACGCAACTAAAAGAAGTCAAAGGAGAAGTTTAATGAACGCAGAGCATAGACCGCTCTGCGTTCATTAAACTTCTCCTGCTGGAGAGGTACGAATGGGTAGTCACCATTTTTCTATACGTGTAGATGATGAGACTGAACTGCGTTTGCACGAGGAACGTTTCGCGGAAGAGTATTATCAATTGATTGACCGCAATCGGCAATACCTGCGCGAATGGATGCCCTGGCTGGACGACGAGCAGTCAGTTGACGATTTGCGGATATTTATGAAAGGTTCGCTCCAGCAATTTGCTAATAATCAAGGATTTCAGGCAGGCATATGGTACCAGGGACACATTGTAGGTTCTATTGGTTTGCATAACCTCGATTGGATTGACCGCAAAGTAGAGATGGGCTACTGGCTCTCAGCCGACCAACAGGGCAAAGGATTAGTGACAAAGGCATGCAAAACGGTGATAGATTTTGTGTTCGACGAATATCGTCTGAATAAAGTCGAGATTCATTGCGCGACTGGCAATCGCCGCAGCTGTGCTATCCCTGAACGCCTGGGCTTTATGCAGGAAGGGATTATCCGGCAAGCCGAATGGCTCTATGACCACTATGTAGATATGGTCATCTACGGTATACTCGCGAGCGAATGGAGGAAACGACATGGCTGATGTTCGCTAAATTAATAGAACATCAGCCATGTAACATTCAAATTGTTTTATGCATTTTGAATGTTACGGTGTAACTGTTATGATTATTGTGCTTAAATATGCTACAACCTGAGCCAGTTGTGAGCCGTATCTGTTATAGCGCAGATATGGTATTATTATGAGGGAACATACGTCTGCCAGATGGCTTTGCATTTCAATTAAGGGCGGGATATAAACCTATGTTTTTTTCATCTACGGAACGAACGCCCGGTAGCAATACACGCGGGATGAAGTGGTTCATGCATATCCTGCTTGCGCTGGGAATTACAGGGCTTTTTATATTGAGTGAACTGGTGAATGCAGCACCAACGCTGGCGTCAGGTACACCCGGTGGTAACGTACAAGACCCGGTGGTGCGGGCCGTGGATATTGCGCAGCCTGCTGTCGTGTGTATTATTACGCAAATCAGCAGCCAACTGGTTGTGCATTTCTCCAGTGGTAACGTAACGTTTCCCCAGCCAGGCAGCAGCGCAGGGAGCAGCTATTCATTAGATTTATTGGGAACCGGTACATTCATCTCTTCGCATGGAGATATATTAACCGCCGATCACGTAGTTAATCCACCGCCCCAGACCATTGAGGACGCGGCGGCGCAGGATGTCACCAATTACATCAATGCGCACTCGAAAACACAGGTCACGATTGATCAGGTTCAACAGGGGCTTGAAACGGGTGCGTTGCCATCATCGTTAGCGAATAGTCAGGTCGCCAGTGTAGTGTTTCTCAGTATTCAGTATACAGGCCCATTGACTGCACCGAATTTGCAAAGCGTGCCTGCCAATCTTCAGGCTCCAGTTGATAAAATTGAGGCGCAGAGCGCGGTCAATCAGTCCGATGTGGCCATTGTCCACGTCAATATGAATGATATGCCAAGCGTGCAACTGGGCGATTCTTCTTCGGTACAACAACAGGATCAACTGACGATCATTGGTTTCCCCGGCAATGGCATCATAAGTGTCAAACCAGCAGATTTTCTCAACGACTCAGTTAACAACATTGAGGTCAGTTCTATTAAAACCACCGATACGGGGGCGCAAGTTATTCAGGTTGGAGGCAATGTCGAACACGGCGATAGTGGTGGCCCCGCCCTTGATAGTAACGGCAACATTGTAGGTATCGTTAGTTTCGGGCTATCCACTCCCACCGATCCCGGTGGCACCAGCTTCTTACAGGCCAGCAATAGCGCGACAACCCTGGTACAATCGCTTCATCTGGATACTACCCCAGGGCCATTCCAGAAGGCATGGAGCCAGGCATTCAACGATTACTCAGCAACAGCACCGGGTCATTGGCACAAAGCAGCACAGGAACTGCAAAGTCTTGCGACCAAATATCCCTTGTTCCTGGCTATTACACCATACCTGACATATGCGCAGCAACAAGCAAAAGCTGAGCCAGTACCTACGCCTACACCTAAGCATCCGGTCAATAACTCGACCTTCAGCTCAACACTAACCTATGCAGGAATAATTGCCGCCGTCATCCTCGTCTTGTTGCTGGTCGTCTTGCTCTTCGCGATGATCATGCGTAGGCGCGGTAAACAGAAAGTGGCAATAGAACCTGCTGAACCATTCCAGCATACGCCTCCTGCGGCGACATCACAGCAATGGCAAGGAATACAAAATACACAGGGGACGCCAGGCAGCAATGGAAGTTATACGCAATCACAGAACGCACCTGTACCACAATCATTTCAGCCATCACCAGGGCAACCAGTACAGCCGGACCCATTTAACGATCCAATGGCGGCTTTTGGTGCGGCACCCACTATTCCAAATTCACCACAAATGCCAGTGCCGTATCAGCAAACAGGACAGGCGGGTCAGTTTCCCAACACGCCGCCGAGCATGGTCTCCGGCACCTTGCGTCCGTGGCCTTGCGGGCATATGAACCGTTCCAATGCACGCTATTGCAGCATCTGTGGCGAACCGGCTCCTCAAGCACCCACAATTATTCGCCGCGTTGAGCAGTAAAGAAAGTAGATGTAATACAGGAGAAAAAACAGACGTTTGCATGAGACGCTGAGCATCTCATGCAAACGTCTGTTTTTTCTCCTGTATTACATCTATGCGCCCATGATGTTGTAACCGGCGTCTACGAACATGATTTCGCCGGTAATCGCACGGGCGAGCGGGCTGCACAGGAACATGGCAGCATCTCCCACCTCGCTCTGCTCAATATTGCGGCGCAGAGGAGCCGAAGAACCCATCTGCTCGCGGAAGGCGGTGAAGCCAGAGACACCACGCGCTGCCAGCGTATTGAGCGGCCCAGCGGATATGGCATTGACGCGAATATTGTGTTCGCCCAGTTCAAAAGCCAGATAGCGCACACTGCACTCCAGTGCAGCCTTCGCTACCGCCATTACATTGTATTTAGGCATAACGCGTTCACTCGCCATATAGGTAAGTGTGAGGATGCTGCCACCGTTTGCCTGCATCAACGGTTTGGCACGTTTTGCCATCGCGACCAGCGAGTAGGCACTGATGTCGAGTGCAGTATGGAAACCTTCGCGGGTCGTTTCGACAAAGGGATTTTCCAACTCGCGTGGCGGCGCAAAGGCAACGGAATGAATGAGGATATCCAGTTGGCCGTTGAACACTTCGCTTGCCTGAGCAAAGGCGGCGTCCAGTTGCTCATCATTCTGCACATCGCATTCCATAACAGTAGTGCCGGGAATTTTTGCCGCGAGATCGCGCACATATTTTTCCATGCGCTCCTGATAGGAGAAGGCGAGTTGCGCTCCCTCGGCGGCAAGTGCCTGCGCGATGGCCCAACCAATGGAACGATGATTGGCGATACCAAAAATAAGGGCTTTCTTTCCTTCAAGAAGGGGCATATAGACCTCCTTTTTACAAACAATCTAGCTTACCGTTCGATGGGGTAACGACGACCAACCCACCCGTTCATGCCATTTGCCAGATTGTATACGTTTTTCAGCCCTGCCACCATTGCAATTTCTGACGCGGAAGCACTACGCTGGCCCATCGCGCAGACGAAAATTACGGCATCGTCTTCGGGCAAATTGAGGTCTTTGAGTGCCTTGCCAAATGAATAAATACCGTTAAGGGGTACCAGTTCTGCCTCTGGTATGTGGCCGCGATTCCATTCCTCCGGCTGCCGTACATCAATCACATGTACGCCGCTCTCGATCATGCGTTTCGCTTCATCGGTGCTAATAGTTTTGTAGGGAAACGCTTCTTCCTCGTCTTCATAATCCATGTGTCTTCTCCCTGGCTGTAAATTCTTCTAACCAGATACGTCCTAACAGGGTGGGAGTGATGATGTATTCGTCGCCGATGAATGTCATCGTAAGCAAGCCTTGATCTTCCATTTCGCGGAAATCGTCGGTAATAAAATAATATGGCCGCAACATGCGCGTTATATCACTTTCCGGTAATTGTTTCCACGTCAGTAATAGTTGCAGCACAGCCGCATATTTGACGCTGCTATCATCAACTGCTCGCATACCCACGCACTCCTTCACCTTGTGATGCCCATTCAGGCCCATATAGACCCGTTGTCTTCCAACAGTGTATATCATTCAGGCATCAAGAGCAAGTGAGGGTTTCCAAAGGTAGAATGAAGAGAGATAAAAAAGCTGGACTATTTCGCCGCGGCGAAATAGTCCAGCTTTTTTATCTCTCTTCAAACAATACCGTTAAAAGAACTATAAACTCTCCTCATATAGTTTGTCAAGATGTCTATACCACTTTAACTTCTCGCAACCTGAAAATGACTGGACTCGACTTCATCGGCATGGTGTGTTATAACGTGGGAAGAAACAGAACGTTCTGAAGGAGGCTGATTTTATAATGCCCGATCCCAATACCGAACCTAATTTAAGCCAGCCACGATTGCAGGTAAGTATGGTTATTCGCAATATTGGTCAGCTTGTCACTGTCGCACAACAACCCATCCTGAATGCAAGTTGGGCCTTTGCAGGTAATAACGAATGCCGCACTTGCCGTACACAATGGGCGCATCGTTTGGATAGGCTCCAATGATGATGCCGGACCTATGTTTCAACATGACATGGCAGAACATACTGATGGTATCGTCATTGTTGATGCGCAAAAAGCCGTTGTAACTCCCGGCCTTGTTGACTCGCATACCCACCTCGTTTTTGCGGGAGACCGGGCAGAGGAGTTTCATCTGCGCCGCTCCGGTGTAGGTTATGGAACGCTGCTGGCACAGGGACGCGGTATTCTGACGACAATGCAAGCGACCCGTTCAACAAACTCTGAGTTGCTGACAGAACAGGCCAACGCTCACCTTGCTGTGATGCGCCAGCATGGAACCACGACAGTTGAAGTAAAAACAGGTTATGGGCTGGACAAAAATACGGAAGAGGCGTGTTTGCATATTATCAATAATCTCAATGCCTTTGAAGAGACGGCTGCCGCACAACATAGCCAGGTGCGCGTGGTACCAACTTTTCTTGGGGCGCACTCTTTGCCGCCCGAATATAAGGATAAACGAGAGGACTTTGTGAAGCTCGTTGTCGAGGAGATGCTGCCTTCGTTTGTGGGATTGGCCCGTTTTTGTGATGTCTTTTGTGAGCGCGAAGCTTTTACGATTGATGAAAGTCGGCGCATTTTGACACGCGCCAAAGAGTTGGATTATCTGCTCAAGCTGCACGCCGACCAGCTCAGCCCAGCGGGTGGTGCACGGTTGGCGGCGGAACTCGGCGCAACTTCGGCCGACCATCTCGACTTCGCCAGTGATGCCGATCTGGATGCCATGCGTGACGCAGGCGTGGTGGCAACACTGCTACCGGGGTGTTCCTACACTTTGCGCACTCCCTATCCCTCGGCACGCCGCTTCCTTGATCGCGGCTTGCATGTGGCACTGGCAACTGATTTTAATCCTGGCACTTCGTACTGCGAAAATTTGCAGATGATGCTGGGGCTTGCTATGTCGGCAATGGACATGACGCTCGAAGAGGCACTCCCGGCAGTGACTATCAACGGAGCCCGCGCCCTCGCTTTACAGGACATTATCGGCAGTATTGAGGTTGGGAAGGCGTGCGAGCTAGCATTCTGGGCTATCAACGATTACCATGAAATCGGCTACCATTTTGGCGTCAATCTGATACAATCCGTTCTGGTTGAACGATAGACATTCTTATATTTCACTCAAGCGATGTTTCACGTGAAACATCGCTGTATTTTGTGCGAAATGTTTCACATGAAACATTTCTTTCAGACAGGAAAACTTTTCTATGCGGCAGGATAGCATTGGCGAAAATCAGTTCGTCATAGATTTGCTTACGACACTGCGCGAAGAGAAGTTTAGCGTACCCGGCTGGTGGCATTTCCTGGCGCGGTCCTGGGATATGTCGTGCAAGACCGCAAATGATCATTCCACCCTGAAACGTTCGTGGCGCAACATTACGGTCTGCATCGGCATATTAGTAGTAGTCATTCTTGCAGCCTGCTTGCTCTTTGAGGGGAGCAATATTACCTTACGCATACTTCCCGGTTTTCTTTTTTGCACCATATGGCAACAAAGTGACCTGTTCTGGCATCTCGGTCTGAACAGGTCGGCAAAAACAGGAACGTTGCTGCCAGAGCTTGGTATGGCTAACACCCTGACGTGGCTACGAGCATTGGGGGCCTCTTTTTTGCTCGGCAGGCTGGTTGGTGGTATCCGTACGGCCTCGGAATTGGCACTGCTGGTTTTTCTTTGTGGGGTCGTGACCGATATGCTTGATGGTCAGGTTGCACGTCGCACCGGAACGCAGAGCAAACTGGGCCAGATAGGCGATAGCGAGGTTGATTTCTGCCTCTACCTCGCACTGACAACGATCCTGATTCAGAATGCAGTCTTGCCTCTCTGGCTTGGTCTGATCATGCTGCTCCGTTTCTTCATTCCTTTGCTGGCAGCCGTGAGCAGCTACCTTCTGTTCGCGCAGCCGGTGCGTTTCGGCTCAACTATGTGGGGTAAATACGCCGGACTGGCACAGTGCCTCTACTTCCTTGTGTTGCTCGCACCGGTGCAACTCACCTTCGTTACGCGCTATACCAACTTGCCTTTGCTCATTGGAACGCTGATTTTGCTGGTTGTGGCTCCAGTTGCCCAGTTTACGGCAAATATTCGCGTTAAATAACAGAGGAACCCATGCGAAAAACAGGTATCCGGCACGCCGGATACCTGTTTTTCGCATGGGTTCCTCTGTTATTTCTCTGGCACCTTGTGTCCATTGTGGGTAAACAGGTCTTGCCAGCTTTGCTCATGCAGTTCCACGTCAAACTTTTTCGCGGCGTGCTGGATGCGTTTCCAGGCTTCGTCGCGCTCTTTATTGGAAACGTTCTCGACTTGATCAAAGCGAGCCACAGCCTCTCGAACGTGGCGTGCATCTACCAGTGGCTCTTTGCGCTCTTTCGGGAAAGCAAAGGCACTTTCCGGCAATTTCTCACGGTCTTTGCTGGATAAATCCGCCATTCTTTTCAACCTTTCTCATTTTTGTGAATGTCCTCACACAATATCTATCTATTACTTACACGTCCGTCCGCTGCTTTTAGTTGATATATGACAGGATTTTACGTTGTCATCCTCTTTCTGCTACAATGAAAGAGAACAGGCAGAGCAGCCAGAAAGGATTTTCTTCTATGCCGAAGATAGAATATACACACCAGCTACCGGATGAAGTCATGATTAACGGGCAAGCACTAACCATTGCTGAAGTTCTTGCGGTGGCGCGTCACTTCGCCCCTGTTACTTTGGATAATGATTCTATACAGCGCATTGCCGCGGCCCGTGCCGTCATTCAGACTATCGCGGACGAAGAGCGCAAAGTTTACGGCGTTACGACTGGTTTTGGACATTTGAGCAGGGTACGTATTAAGCACGAGCAACTTGTAGAACTGCAACATAATTTGTTGCGCAGCCATTCGGCGGGCGTCGGTGAACCGCTTAGCGAAGAGGTCACGCGGGCAATGATGCTGTTACTGGCGGCCAGTCTGGCTCGCGGCAACTCCGGTGTGCGCGTTGAGGTGGTGCAGTTGTTGCTACAAATGTTGAATGCGGATCTCTATCCGATCATCCCTTCACGAGGCTCGGTCGGGGCGAGCGGCGATTTAGCGCCACTGGCACATCTTGCTTTGACCTTGATCGGCGAAGGGGAGGCAGTATATAACGAGCAACATCATACAGGTGCGGAAGCTTTACAGCTTGCCGGTCTGGTACCATTGCAATTGCAGGCTAAAGAGGGATTGGCACTCATTAACGGCACGCATATGATGGAGGCCATCGCAGTCCTGACAATTGCCGACGCCGAATTGCTCTTGCTTACAGCAGAAGTGGCTTGCGCGATGAGCATTGAGGGACTGATGGGCAGCCATGCACCACTCGACCCTCGTATTCACCAACTCCGCGGACAGGTGGGACAACAGGCGAGCGCGGCGCACCTGAAAGCGTTGGTGCGCAATAGTGAGATCAATGTTAGTCACGAAGATTGCCCGCGAGTGCAAGACCCCTATTCGATGCGCTGCGCCCCCCAGGTTTTTGGCGCGATACGCGACGCCTTGCAGTATTGCAAAACCATTTTTGAGCGCGAATTAGGTGCCGTAACCGATAATCCGCTGGTTTTTCCAGAGAATGGCGATATCTTGAGCGGGGGTAACTTTCACGGGCAACCATTAGCCCTCGCACTGGATATGCTGGCAATCGCGCTCACCCAACTGGCTAGCTACTCCGAGCGGCGCATTTATGGCTTGCTCGGCCCGCACGATTGGGACGAGGGCGGCGCACCGCTCTTTTTAACGCCCAATCCAGGCCTGAATTCCGGCTTCATGATCACCCAGTACGTTGCAGCAGCCCTCGTCAACGAAATAAAGATACTGGCTCATCCCGCCAGCATTGACTCTATTCCAACCTCCGCAGGTATGGAAGATTTTGTGAGCATGGGTGCTACCAGCGCAAACAAGGTGCTACAAGTATTGGAAAAGTCGCAGCATGTTATTGCGATAGAATTACTCTGTGCGGCGCAAATATTAGAATTTCGCAAGCCGCTCAAACCAGGCGTCGGCGTTCAACATGCGTATGAGATCGTACGTTCCCATGTTCCCATGCTCGAACACGATCGCGTGTTGGCACCTGATATCGCCACCATGACGAAGGCTATACAAGCAGGCGCGTTTGCCTCCCTTTCATAGGAATGTTTCATGTGAAACATTTAGCAGAAATCACCAAATGTTTCACATGAAACATTGTTAAAATTTGCTCTATCGTTTCATGGAAAACACAAGAGTGATATTCATTGATGTTTCACATGAAACATTTTTCAAATCAACACATCAGCATATTAGCGCATCAGCGCATCAACGCATTACGTCGCCGCCGTTCACTAACAATATCTGCCCGGTGGTGAACGCAGCCGCAGGCGAGGCCAGGAAGAGGGCGGCGGCAAGCACATCTTGCGGCGTTCCCCAACGCTTGAGGGGAATAGTCTGTGCGATACGTTCACGAAATGCCGGTGGGCGATGCGTTGACCATTCGTTGTCAATCCAACCGGGCGCAATGCAGTTCACTCGTACCCGTGGAGCAAGTTCTCGCGCAAGCCCGCGGGTCATAGCGATGACGGCCCCTTTGCTTATAGCATATAACTGGTTGCTTATGCCTGGCGCACCAACAAAGGCATGATCCCAGCCTGTGGTGAGAATACAGCCACCGGCTCGCATATGTGGTGCGATGGCACGACAACACAGCCATGTTCCCATCACATCCACCGCCAGCATACGCTCAAAAATGTCCAGCTCGCTCTGGCCGACCGTCTCTTCACTGTTTGCGGTGGCCCCAGCATTGTTGATCCAGACATCAATTGGCCCCAGTCTATCTACCGCATTTTTAACAAGTCGTGCCACATCGTCTGCATTGCGAACGTCTGCCTGGGCACGCAGAGCTGTGCCACCAGTCGCTTCTATCTGGCGAACTACATCATCAGCCGCATGCTGGGAATGCCCGTGATGTACCAGCACCGTGGCACCCTGAGCAGCGAATCCGAGGGCCAGCGTGCGTCCGATGCCGCGTCCCGCGCCTGTGATGACCACCGTTTTATTGTGAAGCGAACGTGATAAATCGGTCCCTACGTGAGTCATATTCTTGTCATCGGGGAAGACGAAGAGAACCAGCCTCCTGATTGCTGCTTTCCGCCCAGGTCCATATTCGCCTGAACCTGGAGCGAATATTCAAGCCGCTGAACCGGCAATTTCATAATAATAAAGCTGCTATACCAGGATTCACCGTCTCCGTCACGAAATGTCCAGGTACTCCAGGCAAAGGGGCCGCTATTGCCCGCGTCGGCGCGTGTCCAACCACCGATTTCTAACTGTGTATTGTAGTGTGAGGCCAGTTCTATAATATCCATCTCCTTATCCAGCGACAGCGTAGCACTGGAAGATACACTATCACCACCACTGCTACTACCACGGCCCTGCTGATTCGCACCGGCCGGGGGTAGCAATGGCGGGATGAGATCAAACATAGGAGGGCGGTGCATTCTTCGCATCCTTGCTTGCTGCGTACACTGCTGCCCTGTGGCATCCAGCTCAAGGCGCAAATCTGTTTTCGTCCCATCTGTTTCCCTGGGATATGCCGTCACAGTAAGTGAAGGGCCGCGAGAACCGCGACAGAAAGTGATCCTTGCGTCGAAAGCGTGGGCAATGTGACTATGCGTAAACCCGCCCCTGTGCATTCCCTCGGGCATTGCTAATTCCTGCCAACCGTCGGCTTTCATGTGCTCGCGATAAAACTCCAGCACCTGTGCTGGTAACAGGTCTACATCAACAACAATAGTTGCATCCTGCGGACCGCGAATGAGCGTACCCAATACGCGGCTGTTAGCGGGAATGGGAATTTCTGCCGACAACCCTTCCGGTATTTGACTTACAAGAATCTGCGGATTGTACACGCGGGGATCGCCGGGAAAGGTAGACAAACGCACAAACAGCTCTCGCAATATAGCTTCTCTGCCATTGACCCCGGAACCTTGCGGGGTGTTAGAAATGTTTTCTCCCATCTGCTTTTTCCTTTTTGCCATGACCGACTTGAGTAACGCAACGCCGAACCACAAAAATGTTTCATGTGAAACATTCTGATTACTATGAGAAACACTGCTTCCTACCTTGATATTGATCTCCTATATATGCTACACTTTTGGCTAGAGCCTGGTCAATGGAGACCCGGCACCTTCTTTGAAAGAAGCCGCGCTATGACAAGCGCAATATGAAGGGAGCAATGTTGGTGATTACACACGAAATACCTGTGAATTTGCCCGAATCTTCCAATTTAGTACGACAGGCACAAGTTGCGACTCTCCGCCAGTTACGTCACGACTTGCTACTCCAGTATCAGCCCATACTTCAGCAGGGGGCGGGCCCTATTCGTGTGATGGCTCGCATGGTGGCTGACCTGGAGCGACAATGCCGCGCACTCAATATTGCTGAAGAGGTTATACAAGCTGAAATAGTAAATCGTACTATCGGTGATGTCAATGTGCGTTGGATCACCGAATGTGAGGGGAAGGAAGGCGGCTCCGGTGATTATCGGATGCTGGCTGAAGAGCTGGGCGTTGCACTACCGAACGAGAATATTCATGGCTATAACGCACCCGGCACGACATATCTGTGGCTACGCGACCAGATGTTGGAACTTGAACGGGAACTATTAGAAAATCATTTCGATTTGCGCATCTATGATATCCTGGCGATCGGCAACCCCCTGCTCCGTGACCGGTTGGCAAAAGAGATGCAGCAGTGGGGCCTTGCAGTCACGCAAGATAATGTTTACCTCGGTCTGGGCGCAATGGACAGCATCAACAAGGTTCTCTGTGGCTTGATTTCGATGTACCGGGAACAGGGCATTACTGAGATTGCGGCCGTCTTTCCTGAGCCGGGCTTTGCTGTTCCTGAATGGCAGGCAAAGTCTTATGGCTATCATATGATCCATGTGCCAACGTTACCAGAACATCATTTCAAACTCACCGCAGCTCAACTTAAACAGGCCATCGCCGAAAATCCCGATATTCGCGTCATCTACCTTACCGTTACTAATAACCCTACTACCTTCGCTTATGCTCCCGACGAACTAAACGCCATTCATGACGTATTACGCACCTACCGCGCAAGAGGCCGTGCGATATATATTCTCGCCGACCTTGCCTATATCGGTACAGGCAAGCCAGAGGAAGACCGCGCACGTATGGCAACCTTTACACCCGATGACGTGTTGAAGCACACAATTTTCGTTAGTAGCTTCTCAAAAACCTTGTCTTTGACAGGCGAACGCTTCGGCTGGGTTACATGCGGCGATATAGCGATGGCTGCCGCCATCGCGCCGGGTTGGTCGAATAGCATGGCCTCGCTGCCAGCCGAATGGCAGTTGCGCTTCATGGCTTATATGCGCCTCCTGGACTCCCGTCCCTGGCTAATTGAGAAGTTACGCGCCTTTTATCGTTTGCGCCGCCAGCGTTTCATCGCGCAATTGCGTCGCATCAATGAGCAGCAACCTTTGTTTGAGGAGATATACATTGATGACGACGCGACCGTCTACAACTGGAGCAAGCTTCTTCCAGGTGAAAATGCCTTTACGCTCTTCGAGAAGACAGGTATCGCCGGTGTCCCAGGTTCTGGCTTCGGCTACAGCGACGAATACATCCGCTTCTCTATCGGCGTTATTCCCGTGCCAGAAAAGGTGTAGGGAACGTTTGATCATGTCCGGTCTTGACCGGTCCATAATCCAGATGATACGCTGTAAGCATAGTCACAAGGGGAACGTTTGCAGCTACAATAAATATTCGGAGAGATAAATGTTTCACGTGAAACATTTATCTCTCCCACTGCCCCTCTAAAGACAAAAGGAGAACAGATTACCATGGCAACACGCATCGGCATTAACGGTTTTGGTCGTATTGGACGCCAATCCATGAAGGCCATACTTGAAAGGCATCCAGATGATCTTGAAGTGGTCGCTATCAACGACTTGATGGATACAAAAACCAACGCACATATGCTGAAATATGACTCCACCTACGGACGTTTTCCCGGTGAGGTCGAGGTCACAGAAGATACACTGATCGTCAACGGGCATAGCATCAAGGTTTTCGCGGAACGCGACCCGGCGAACATTCCGTGGGGCGATATAGGCGTCGAGCTGGTTATCGAGTCAACCGGCTTTTTCACAGATGCCGATAAAGCGGCTGCCCACTTGCGCGGCGGCGCGAAAAAAGTGATTATCTCGGCACCTGCTAAAGGCGAAGACTTGACGATGGTACTGGGCGTCAACGAGTATATGTACGATCCCGCTAAACACAATATTATTTCCAATGCCTCCTGCACCACGAACTGTCTCGCACCTGCCGCCAAAATTCTCAACGACACATTCGGTATTGAGCGTGCCTTGATGAATACGATCCACTCTTACACCAACGATCAGCGCATTCTCGATCAGGTTCACAAAGATCTGCGCCGCGCCCGCTCTGCTGGCTCCAATATCATTCCAACCACAACAGGTGCCGCTCGCGCCCTTGCTCTGGTCATTCCAGAACTCAAGGGCCGTTTTGATGGCATGTCCCTGCGCGTCCCAACCGTCACCGTCTCCATCGTGGATTTCGTAGCAACTGTGCGCAAAGAAACCACAAAAGAGGCTGTCAATGCTGCTTTTAAAGAGGCTGCCGTCGGGTCGCTCAAAGGCATCCTCGAATTCACCGATGAGCCGTTGGTCTCGACCGATTTCCGCGGTGACTCGCACTCCTCGATTATTGATGGGCAATTGACGATGGTCATGGGCGGCAATATGGTCAAAGTGCTAGCATGGTACGACAACGAGTGGGGCTATTCCTGCCGCGTGGCCGACCTCGCCAACTTCATCGCGCAAAAAGGCTTCTAGCCTGGAGTGGACGTTTATGAATAAGCAAACCGTCCGCGATAGCACTATCGCGGGAAAACGTGTGCTTGTGCGCGTAGACTTTAATGTGCCGCTTGACGCAGAGCAACGCATTACCGATGATACGCGCATTCGAGCTTCACTGCCTACTATCACCTATCTGCTCGATGCAGGCGCGGCGGTCATTCTCATGTCCCACCTGGGTCGACCAAAAGGAGCGGTTGTCGAGTCTATGCGCATGGCACCTGTCGCTCGACGGCTAAGCGAACTACTAGGCAAGCCCGTGCAAACAGCGGACGAGTCGGTCGGCCCGGTGGTGGAGGCACAAGCAAAAGCTCTCCAGCCAGGACAGGTGCTGCTACTGGAAAATCTGCGCTTCCATAAGGAAGAGGAGAAAAATGACCCGGCGTATGCTCAACAGCTTGCCGCGCTCGGCGATATCTATGTAAACGACGCCTTCGGCTCGGCCCACCGGGCGCATGCCTCAACCGAGGGCGTTGCACACTATTTGCCAGCTGTGGCGGGCTTCTTGATGGAAAAGGAAATTAATTTCCTGGGATCGGCACTGGAGCATCCCCGGCGACCCTTCGTAGCCATCATTGGCGGCGCGAAGGTCTCCGACAAAATAATGGTACTGGAACGCCTGATTTCAATGGTTGATACTCTGCTCATTGGCGGCGGTATGGCGAACACCTTCCTCAAGGCCGAAGGCTACGAGATTGGCAATTCGCTCTATGAAGAGGGCAAAGTTGATGTTGCTCGTGAGTTGATTGGCAAAGCCCGGCAGCGCGGTATCCAGTTTTTATTGCCCACCGACGTTGTACTGGCCGACCGTTTCGCCAACGACGCCAGTACGCGCATTGTTCCGTCTGATCAAGTGTTACCTGAATGGCGCATTCTTGATATTGGCCCCGCGACTATCGCCACTTTCCGCGCTGCTTTGCAAAAGGCACAAACCATTATCTGGAATGGCACACTTGGTGTCGCGGAAATGCCAAATTTCGCAAAGGGTACCGACGCCATCATCGAGATACTGGCTGAACGCACAAAAAAGGGTGCCACCACTATCATCGGTGGCGGAGACTCGGCGGCGGCAGTTGAACAGGCTGGCGCGGCGGACAAGATGACCCATGTCTCCACCGGCGGTGGTGCCTCGCTAGAGTTCCTCGAAGGACGTATTCTGCCAGGGGTGGCAGCATTGCAAGATAAAGGGTAAAGGTGGCAGCATGGCAAATATTCGTTCCGCGATCATCGCGGGCAACTGGAAAATGAACTACGGCCCCAACCTGGCAAAAGTCTTTGCGCAAGAAATTGTGCCAGAACTGGAGCAACTCGTGTCGCAGCACGAACATATCCAGTGCATACTCTGCCCACCAGCCATCTCTTTACCAGCTGTCCGGCAGGTGTTGGATGCCCAACCACAGTCGCGCGTAGACCTGGGCGCACAGAATATGTATTTTGAGGATAACGGTGCCTTCACCGGCGAGCTTTCACCAACAATGGTTGGGGAGTTATGCAATACCGTCATTCTAGGTCACTCCGAGCGTCGCACGATCTTCGGCGAAAACGATGAACTGGTAAACCGCAAAACGCTGGCTGCCCTGCATCACCACCTGCGCCCCATCGTCTGCATTGGCGAAAATGAGGTGCAACACGACGCGGACGAAACCGAGCAGGTGATCCGCCATCAAGTTCATGCCAGTCTCGTAAACCTTCCATCACAGCATGTCAACGAAGTTGTCATCGCCTATGAACCCATCTGGGCCATTGGCACCGGCAAAGCCGCCACCGCTGAAGGAGCAGGGAAGGTCATTCACCAGATACGTGAACTCTATGGCGACATGTACGGTAGGGAAGCGGCATCCGCTCTACGCATTCTCTATGGCGGCAGCGTCACCTCGTCCAACATCGCGGATTTCATGGCGCACCCCGACATAGACGGTGCGCTCGTCGGCGGTGCCAGTCTTAAGCACGATTTCATCGAAATTGTCCGTAAAACCATTGAAGTTATTGAACAGTAGCGATGTAACGGTCACAGAATATGTAACAGTTAACTGTTACATATGCTGTGACTTATTTTGGAATGTGGGATATTAGCTTACTTGAGACAAATTTGTTATCACTTGAGGATAAGGCGTCCATTGAAGTGTTGTATGTCTTCAAGTGTTTCAAGATACAATGGATGCAAATTATCTGGCAAGGCATCGAGGGCAAAGAAATGAGCATCAGTTGTTTCACTGGTATCGGAGAGCAATGTTCCTTGCCATTTATCAACACGAAAAACGAGCACGAACATTTGAATAGCACACGCTTTCATTTTGAGAGCAAAGAGCGGAGTATACTTTACATAAACATCTCTTTCGGTAACTGAATATCCATCACCGCAAGCTTGGTCAAAAACGCCGGGCAAACACCGTAGGATTCAAAGTCACCGGTAGACTTTCCAGTCTCCCTATCCAATCCATCCTCATGATAAGAAAAAATGCTTTGAGTCTTCAGCTCATCATTTTCATCACTCAGTACTTCAGCTATATCCACAATTTTACGTGAACCATCGGGCATACGAGACATATACACAATTACGTCCACACTGATCTGCCATTTGACTGACGGATATTTACGTGAGGGGTATATGGAGCTATCACCGTCGTGCACATCGTCTCTAAGCGTGTAAGACAATCCTGGCGTCTTTAGCATAGACCGTCAAAGTGAGCCATTATAGCCTGTGTACAGTGCCTGGAGCAATTCCATGACCTCTTCATCGCGACACTCGTCCAGAATGATGCGCTCAGGCCCCATGTGTAAGGCGCTCACGATCAGATCACGTAACGTCACACTTCCGGTAGCTTGTGGCCCCATTGCTGCCGCTACCAGTCCTATCACCTGTTTCTGGCGCAAACGCAATTCAGCCGACTCTTCAATAGTGATGATACGTTCCTCATCTGGAATAGTGGCACAAAGCGCATTGAGCAGCGTTGTGCGCCCAGAGTTCTGACCACCACAGATAAGAATATTCAAGCGACCTTCCACGCATGCCTGTAGCACATCCGCCATAGACTGTGATAGTGAGTCACTACATACCATATCCGCCAGTGTCAAAGGTTCCTGGCTCATCCCCTTGCGCAGTGTAAGCGTTGGCCCATTCGCGGCATAGGGAGGCAACACTGCATGAAGTTGGACGCCATTGAGCAAACGCGCATCAATGATAGGCCAACCGGGTTGTAAACGCTGACCGGCACAAGCACCATCTGCTCAATAATCCGCAACATTTGCCCTTCATTCTCAAAATAACATGGCACCTCTTCCAACAAACCGTTGCGTTCAATATAGGTACGGCGAGGGCCGATGCATGTTATCTCGGAGATGCTATCATCTTTCAATAGGGTTTCCAATGGACCATAGCCGCCATAGCCAACATCCCCCAGACTGTTCTGACAACCGTTTCCTGTTTTTTCTGCATCGCGTGCTTCGGTTGGGGTAGTTAGATAGTGGGCCAACATCGTTGAGCCATGTCTCATCCGGCGTTATATATTTCTCTTGCATCTTCGGGCGCAGCGGCGGCATCACAGTATTTCTTACCGGCATCGTCTCTCTCCATCTGTATCAACCTGAATATCTATGTCCAGTATAGCCACCGTTACCTAGATCTATGCGTCACACAAATGCCGTAAAGAGAAAAAATGTGGCGGGTGTATGCTGGCAATTTACCAGCATACACCCGCCACATTTTTTCTCTTTACGGCTCCATTATACCCCATCCGGTCAAGCAAAAAATCGTCCCTTTGACCGGTGTTGTTTCACACATGCTCAAGTATACTTGAACAACATGTACATTCACCTTTCAGGAGGGAAAACAAATGAACACTTCGCACAACCTCAGTTTTCCTTATCAGCCAGAGGAACATCACGTTCCTTCGCTCTCAGACGACTTTCTGAACGCTCTGATCGCAGAGATTGATACTGATGATATCGTGGGCATTACGCTGGCTGGCAGCCATATACGTGGCGAAACGACCCCATATAGTGACGTTGATCTGGCATGCTGGGTGCCAGATACGATGAAGCAGCCAGCGAAACGGATGGTGTATCAGAGATGGGCATCTTGTTAGCATTGGTTTCAAAAAAGGGGGGATGTGCGCCGCTCATTAACACTACCATACCTTGCCATCTGGGTCGGAGCCAGTCTGCAAACACCGGGTGTACGTCGTACTTTGCTCGACAAAGATGGTTCTGTTACCGCGCTTATGCATGATATCGCCAACTTTCGCTGGGAGCCATTGCAGGAATCCGCGAACTTCTTTGCCAGCGAATGGCTGATGCTATATACCGAGATGGCGCATAAAATACTCAGCGAACTATCGAAAAATAATGACCTAGGCATCGCTTATGCCAGCGAAAAGCTGCTCGCACATCTAACAGAAGTTGTAGCAGTGCAGCGTGGCGTCATGATCAAAACCGATAGCACCTATTACCAGCAAGTAGAAGAAGCGGCAGGTTGAACTCGGCCTGGACAACTATCATCGGCAAGCGGCAGGAGTGGATATAGCATCAAACATGCATCCTGTGAAAGCCAGAGGCATAGCCGCCTGCACCTGTATTGTGAAACGGTCAAATTGTTGGGGAATATACTTGTACCGGAACATCGGGAAGTAATCGGGCAAACACTAGCAATCATTGATACAGCTTCTGTGAAACGCAGTGCTACGCACCGCACAAAAGGAGATGAGCATTTTTGGCACGCGTGCAGAATATGCTCATTCTCCTTTTGTTCGGTACATAACCTGTGAAAAATGCTAATCGAGGTAATCTTTCAGCTTGCGGCTGCGGCTTGGATGGCGCAATTTGCGCAGAGCTTTCGCCTCGATCTGGCGAATGCGCTCGCGAGTGACGTGGAACTCCTTGCCAACCTCTTCGAGCGTGCGGCTGCGACCATCGTCAAGACCGAAGCGCAGTTGCAATACCTTGCGCTCGCGCTCGGTCAGGCTGTCCAGCACATCCTCAACCTGCTCTTTGAGCAGTTGATGGCTGGCGGCCTCGGCTGGTGCCAGGGCGGTGTGGTCTTCGATGAAATCACCGAGATGGCTATCCTCTTCCTCACCGATTGGCGTCTCGAGGCTGACCGGCTCCTGGCTGACCTTGATGATTTCGCGCACCTTCTCCGCGGTAATCTCCATCTGCTCCGCGATCTCCTCGGACGTGGGTTCACGCCCCAGGTCTTGCAGCAGACGGCGGCTGATGCGAATCAGGCGGTTGATCGTCTCCACCATGTGCACGGGGATACGAATGGTACGCGCCTGATCGGCGATGGCACGAGTGATGGCCTGACGAATCCACCACGTCGCATACGTGCTGAACTTGTAGCCCTTAGTTATAGTCGAACTTCTCAACGGCACGAATCAGGCCGATATTGCCTTCCTGGATCAGGTCCAGCAGGCTCATACCACGCCCGATGTACTTCTTCGCCACGCTGACAACAAGGCGCAGGTTGGCCTCGGTGAGACGGCGCTGGGCCTCCTCACCATCGTCAATGTAGCGGCGGTTTTGGGTGCTGGTTTGAGTCGCTCAGCCTTGCCGCGCTCCATGCGTTGCGCCAGCCGAACCTCTTCCTCTGCCGAAAGCAGAGGGACACGTCCGATCTCGCGCAGGTACATCCGCACTGGATCATCCAGGCTACTCTCAAGATCGGCAACTACAATACCAAAACCATCTTGCAGATCTTCCCATTTGCTGTTCGCCATGACCATGCATCTACCTCGTCTTCTGGTCCTGGCTCCCAATCTGCGGGCGGCTCTTTGGTTGGATCCAGGGCATCCATAGGCTCTTCGTCCTGCAGCTTCGCGAACAGATCATATGACTCATGCTCGTCAGTAGGTGCCACAAGGCTACCACTCGGCGTCGCATGAGCAACATGACCTATACTGTCAATATTAAAAATGTTTTCCGTATTACTCAACATGGACTCATCAAACGGTTCTACATCTGAACACTCACTTAATGGCTCTGTACTTATTCGCTCATCGCGTACCAGATCAATCACGTCTTGTTCCCTATTCACCATTCTGGCATCCCCCTTCAGAAAACAGGTCTAGATGATAAAACGAATAATGGAATGATAATACATCCCGTTTCCTGGTATCCAATTTGGTAAGATGATGTCTATTTTCTGCCACTCCGGCTACCCCACCATCCCTACCACCCTCTCTACCAGCCCGCACCGACAAAGACAGGCTTTTCTGCTTACCCCTGCAAATGCGTTGCTGAGTCAATTGTTCGCAACTGTTGCTGGTTCGCAAACAGTTGCAAGCGCAATTGCCGCTCTGACGTTACGTCACCAGTTGTCTCTGCTTCGCGCATGAGATACTGTAACTCGATATTCAATTGTATCAATCGTCGTTCGCTTGAGTCGGGTAGCACACTGGACTGCGTCCCGAACCAGTCCAACTTCATCTTTTGAAGCACTCGACTCAGCACACTTTTGCGCCCTCGCGACGGCTGCCGCCAACGCAAAAGGCACTACTTGTTCGACGGGTTGATTTGAGGAGGAAAAGCCACGTTGGTTCATAGAGTTGAGAATGCGGTACAACTCTCGCGTGTCAGTCCCAGCAAAGTCACCATCAGTTATTATACCACAAACATGCGTACTTAACCCAGGATTGTGCAAGAGTAGCCCGATCAGGTAGTCCTCCCATTGTAACTTATCTACCTTCCTTTTGTCAAGTCCTCTGCTACTCCGCTTTTCTTGCAGGTGTCCCGCCTCAACTGGCTCAGTTTCTTCGGTTCCCCCGGCCTCAACAGATTCTCGGCCCATTCGGGTTTTTCCTGGGCCTCGCCGTTTCCCTTCGTTGTGCGTTTCCCCGAAGTATTTGATGCGGAGAATGCTGCCACGACACCGGTAGATTTCTGCCCTCGCAAGCTGCGCTGCAATTCATCGTATAAACTGCGCTCGTCAATGCTGATCATTGATGCGAGCTTCCGTATGTAGGCGTCACGCTTGATACGGTCAGAAATCATCCCGATCACAGGTAACAGTCGCTTCGCCGCCTCTGTCTGGCCCGCGGGTTCACGTAAATTCAAGCCAGCCGTCTTTGTCGCGAAGTAGTAGTCTATCAAGGGCAGAGGATGGGCTACCGCGTTGGCCCAGAAGGCAAAATCGCGGCGGATCACCTCGTCCGGGTCCTCGCCCACTGGTAGTTGCAGGACATTGATTTCCGCATCTACTTGCTCTTCCAGCCGAATAATACCGCGTGGCTCGTTGCGTCTGCGTCCACTGTGGCCACCGTATCCACCGGGCGTTCCCGCCAATGGGACAGGTACGATGGTGCGGTCAAACGTTTTCAACGCTTCCTGAATACCATGCTCAGTTGCGCTGGCACCAGCCGCGTCAGGATCAAGCGCGAGCGTTACCTGCTTCGTCAACTTTTTTAATTGTTGAATGTGCTTTTCCGTGATGGCACTGCCAATGCAAGCTACCGTTTGTGTCGTGCCATATTGATGCGCGATAACCGCGTCTACATACCCTTCGACGATCACCACTTGCTTTGCCTGTTTTATGGCGTCCCTTGCCATATCCAATGCATATAAGACGCTATTTTTTTCAAACAGTAACGTCTGCGGCGAATTCAAGTACTTTGGTTGCCCGCCCCCTAACTCCCGCCCGCCAAAACCAATCACTCGACTGCGCGTATCCCGAATAGGAAAGATAAGACGTTGCCGAAAGTAATCATAGACCCCACCACCTTTCCCCTCTTCGCGTTCTCGTGCTAAGCCACCATTTATCAATTCGCGCTCCGTATAGCCCTGACTCTGCAGGTAACGAGTTAATCCATCCCAACTTTGGCCCTGGGGAGCGTAACCAAGACCAAATGCCACCACCGTATCAGGTGCAATCCCGCGACTCTTTATATACTCTCTGGCCCCCGCGGCCTCCTTCGAGCGTAACAACATCTGGTGAAACCACAACTGCGCGTCTTCGTTCATTTTGCGCATACGCTCTTTGATGGCCTGCGTTTCCCGCTCTTCCTCCGGGTTTCCGCCCGCGTACTCTTCTACCGGGACACCGGCTTTCTCAGCGAGATAAAGTAACGCATCGCGAAATTCTAAATTCTGCTGCTTCTGCACAAATGTGAAAACATCGCCGCCCTCGTTACAACCAAAACAGTGCCAGGATTGCGAGTCGGCAAAGACATAAAACGAGGGTGTGCGCTCGTTGTGAAATGGACACAGGCCCTTAAATGCCTTACCCGATTTCGAGAGCGCGACGACCAGCCCAATCTCATCAACCACATCTACTTTTGCTTTGACTGTCTCTATAGTAGACATCACCCAGTATCCTTTATTAAAACGAGTAGATATGATAGATTAGCGTCTTCGTCCTACATTCGATATAACGAGCTATCTCCCTGAAAGTCGCGCTCACGTATACAAACGTAATAAAAAGGATTTTTGCTACCCCAATTGTACTATCTGTTAGAACGAAAAAGGGAGAAGGTAAGACACAAATCCTATTTTGTTCCATACCCAAAGTTATCCACTTATCCACAGCCCCTACGTACTACGTAATATATTATTTTAATTACTTAATATATAACAGCAGTAGTAGGGGCTGTGGATAAGTGGATAACTTGCTTTTTTTGAAGGTTCTCATTCTTGACTGAATTATATAAAATGGCTCTGGAGGCCGGTGTAGGCGTTGTGGATAACTTATCCACTGTATGTGAATGAAGTGAACAAGCTGTGGATAACTTGACCGCCCTGGTGGATAACTTTTCTCTCTCTTGTTAGCCTGTGGATAAGTTGTCCACAGGCTGTGTGGATAATCTCGTAGCTTATCCACCAGTTGAGAAAAATGTGGATAAGTTATTCACAATGAATGTGGATAAGTTTCGACGTTATCCACCTGTTCATGAAATTGTGGATAAGTTATCCACTACAAATGTGAATATGTTTAAGAGGGGAAACAAGCATCAGGCTCGGAGGAGAGATATGAGAGGGATGCAAGGACTTTTACACAATTTGCCTGAGTTGTCCACATTTTGAGGTAATTTATCCACTTTTTGCGTTCTTTTGCGTGATAACGCTATGGTTAAAACCACTACATTTGTATTTGCTGTCCTTTGAAGGAATGTAAATAACCACAAAAGTTATCCACCAATCGGGAGAAGTGTGGATAAGTTATCCACAGCAACTGTGGATAACTTATCCCTGCTGACAGCCGTATGTGGACAATGTGGATAACTTATCCACACTACATGTGCATAACTTAAAAGTTATCCACCAATTGGGAAAAGTGTGGATAAGTTATCCACAGCAACTGTGGATAAGTATCCCTGCTGATGTCTGTATGTGGACAATGTGGATAAGTTATCCACAGTAATTGTGCACAACTTCAAAACTTATCCACTGGTTAGAAAAAATGTGGATAAGTTATCCACAACGACTGTGGATAACCGGTATATTACTTTTGCACACGTGGAAATGTGGATAAGTTATCCACGGTCATTGTGGATAACTCTTTGCATGGGAATCAGCTTGAAAATAGCGAGTTATCCACAGAAAATGTGGATAACTCGCTAGCAGAATGTGCAGAAGTAGAGAGAAGTACGAACAGATTTATCGCAGACTCTTTACTGGCGTCAAGGCAACAGATGGTTGGTGCCGTTGTTGCGTGAGGCGGTGGTACATGCGCAGAATTTCTCCAATGCTGAGCGCGGAAGCAACATTGTAACCAGGATTGTGAGGTTCGTTGCCGGAGAAAACGCTGCCAATGGTGCCGAGCATTCCCGTTTCTAGCTGCTTTCTAAATGGCTCCAACAGCAGAATACTCTTGCGCCACAGGTACTCTTGTGGAAGATTGCTATCTATTCCTCGCATAGATGGTACTTCAAAATCTACGCTTTGCATACTGAGCATGGTCTCAATATAGGAGCCGAGTAGCCAGGGCCATACACTTCCCTGATGTAATGCTTGCTGCTGCTCTTCCCATTGCTCAGGTAGATGTCCACGATAGACGGTTTCTCCTGGGGCAAGTGTGCGTAAGCCATAGGGGGTCAATAGATGTTCGGTTACTTGCTTGAAGACCGGTAGCCTGTACTCTATTGCTAATACCGGGTAACGTAGGGAAAGGGCCAGCAATTGGTTGGGCCTTAACGCGGCATCGTTGCCTTCTGGTCCATCCACAACGTCATAAAGGTAGCCGTTCTCAGCGTTCCAGAACTTATGTTGGAAGCTCTGGCGGCAGCGTTCGCTGCGTTCCTCATAATAGGAAGGGGGGTGGTCACTACGGCCGTTGTGGTATTGCGATTGCGACCACTCCTGCATCAGCGAGAGGGCATAGTACCAGAGCGCGTTGACTTCGACAGGTTTCCCGCTACGCGGTGTCACTGGTTGTCTCGGTTGCCCTGGTTGTCCTGGTTGTTTTGGGCGGTGGCATTCATCCATGTAAGTGCTTTGCCAGGTGCGTTTGCCTGCAACAGTCCATCTTCGGGATCGCACTGGATGCCGTTCTCGGTACCCTGAAGGTATCGGTCAATGCTGGCGGCGATCCGTGGGTAAAGTTCGCCCAATAGCTCGTAGTCACGAGTGGTGCGCACATAGGCGTCGAGCGCGTAGAGGTACCAGAGCGTATTATCTACATTGCTATAATCGTTCGTTTCTGCTGTTTGCCCGGCCAATGGTAAGTAGTCGGGCAAAAGGCCCTGCTTGAAGAAGCGAGCGAGCCAATGCAGGATGCGCCCGGCTTCACTATGGCGACCAGTGGCCAGAAGCAGTCCGGGGAGTGCCATGAGCGTGTCGCGTGTCGAGGCCTGCATACCGTAGTAATCCGCGAGGATGACAGGCACTTTTTCGGGCCCTGTGAAGAGCAGCGCCGATATGTTCCCATTTTCGTTCCGCTTAATAGGACACTGAATGATCAAGCGATTTGCTGCCTGAAGCAACAGCCGCAGGTACTCCTCGCCGCCTGGATGCGAGTCGGGAGCAATAGGCAAAGGAAGAATGGACAAGGCGTGGGCTGTTTCGCCGCCTTCACCAAAATAGCGTTGTGGTTGTAGGAGACGATGCTGGCTTTCGACGGCTCGTGTATATGAGAGGTTTAATTGATTCAGACTAAATGTTTGTTCTGATAGGTCTTCTGCCGTGACAATGATTGTCAGGACGCAATCCTCGTCTGCCCACAGTCTGGCCCGGAGAACGCCAGGAAGATACAGGTCATCAGTGGCGGGGCGTCCTGCCGCTGAGTCGTGTTGCCGCAGGAAATGCCAGTACCAGACGTTCGTGGGGATGAAGCTTGCCTGGGTCTCAGGATGACCTATCGCCAAAATATGGTAGGGATGCGCTCCCTCATATGCATGAATCGTGCAACCGGCGACGCCTTCTGGTAAAGAGGCTGGCTTCTGTTCAGTGGAAAGTTGTTGTACCTGTAAATGCCAATCGTTGTTGCCAGATTGTGGCTGATTATAGGCACGATACGCGGAGAATGGCAACAACTTTAGGGTCAATTCTCGTTGAGCCGCCTCTGAGTATTCATAATGGCGTCTAAACCCGCTGCCTTTATTGATGTGGGCATAGTTGGCATTGGGAGGCTGGGGATGCTGGGGGTGCCAGTCGGCATTACTATAGGCAGTTTCGTAGGCGGTCGCGGTACGCAGAACGCGATACTGAATGCAAGTCGTGTTCTGGCCTTGCGGCATCCAGATGCGTTTTTCCAGGATGATGCCATCAATGCCGCCGAGGCGATAGGTAAATATGGGAAAGCCCTCTTCAAGACGAAATGTTTCAAGATGAACAAAGCCACTCGGATTTAGTGTTCCATCGCGGTACTCGTTGGTGCCAAGATAATAGGTACGCCGGTCAAACACAACCTCTTCATCCATTTTTGCCACCAATAGTTGTGGGGTTGTCGTATCGAGTGGCGATGATACGAGTAGACCGTGTTCCATTCGGGTCAGCAGACCTGCGACCGTCCCTGCCGCGTAGCCACCTGCGCCGTTGGTGATGAGCCACTCACGCTTACTGGTCTCATTCAGGTCACAGCAGAGGCTGCGATCAAATGTAATGGGCATACGATACCCTCCAAGCCGTGCCTTGCATCGTTGCAACGATGAATCTCAAGGCCCTCATTTTTGTCCAACATGGGGAGGAGCACATTTCCCTTCTCTATCTCTTAGTGTATCACAACATTTTGGGAGATAGCGTATATTCCTCGTAAAAATTTCGTGAAATGCCGGTAATTGTGATACATTTGTGATAAGATATGTTTTTACTCAGGCGGTATAATTAAGTGTAGGCATTGTTAAGCATCGAAAAAGGGACAGGGTATGGCTTATGAATCGTTCCCCGCAACCATCGGATGATGAACAGAAGAAAAAAAAGGAAATATCGCCGCAAGCCCGACCGACTGAGCCAATTGGTGCCGACGTGCGACGAAAATTGAACCTGCTCGCTATGGATCCAGTGGATACGCAAGATGCACCGAGTATGGGAACGTTGCTCATCCCGTTTCTTTTTGCCGCGATGGAAGCCTGCTGGATAGATGCCATTTTCCTCGGTCTGGCCGCGCTGGGCTTATTTCAATTGCATAGCCCTTTTATGCCCCTCTGGGTGCCATTTCTCATGATTGCCGGATCACAATGGCTCTATAGCTCGCTTGTTTTGCGAGCCGCTCGACAACGTGGCGGAGTAGAAGATTTCTCGGAATTTTCCATCGCTCCCTGGTTTGTGCCTTTTCTTATCATTATAACGCTCTTTGTTATCTGGCTGAGTGTCTACTTGCCAACGGCTTTTGTGCTTGACCCACGCTGGCTGCTGCTGATGCTGAGCGATATACTCTTCCTTAATGTGCGAGCATACCATGTCGTCTGTATTATCGCTATTTGTACCTATTTTTGCTGGCGTGGCATTCGCCTTTCTGGACGTACATACGAGCCATCACAAATTTTTGCTACTATGCGGCTTGGTATCGGCATTATACTGGCTATTATCGTCATACGTTCGGCTTCAGCGAGTGCAGGCGTGGTGCAGTCTGACGAGGTAACACTGCTCCTGCTCATCCCCTTTTTCCTTTTCCTCGGCCTGTCGGCCCATGCGCTGGCGCGTATCAATTTTGTGCGTCATGCGCATCAAATTGATACTGAAGCCAGTATTAACGCGCAAGAACGCTCAATTCTGTTTATCATTGGTTCGCTTGGTATTGTCTTGCTCGTTGCCGCCTGGATTGCTGATACCGTCGGTAATCCGGCATTATTGGCACAAACCTTCCAATTATATCAGTGGTTGAACGTTGTCTACAATTGGCTTATCAACGCTTTTGCCATCTTGGCTATCATTATCACCGCGCCGCTTTTCTGGCTGCTCGCCTGGTACGAGTCGCTCTTTCCACCACATCTGCCGCCCGTTAATTCTACACCGGCCAGAGGCAACCATCAAGCTGCTACCCATGCTATTCAACCAATTCAGTTGGCTCCGTTTATTATCCCTGTCGTTAAGGTGCTGATCCCTATTCTCCTACTTCTCGCTGCTTCCCTGCTGCTACGCTGGGCCTTGCGTCGTCGCCGTCGCGCACGCATTACGTCGAAAAAACGAGTGACGGAAATTCATGAGAGTCTCTGGTCGTGGCATCTCTTCCTGGCACAGTTGCGCAGTCTGCTACTGGCTTTCTGGCACCGCTTCTTTCCTCCGCGTACCAGCGTTGAAGAGGAACAGATATGGTTGGATGATAGCAAAGCTGCGCCTGCTGTGCGTACTATTCGTGAGATGTACCGTGCCATGTTGAAACGCGCCGCCGGGCGGGGCTATTCCCGCTTGCGTATTGAAACCCCCTATGAGTTTCAGCAGCGCCTCGACGAGCGCACACCTCTTGCCAGCCCGTATATTGCCCCCGTCACCGACGCTTATACCGCCATTCGTTATGGCGATATTGTTCCCGGCGAAGCGGAGGTGGCGCGTGTACGCCAGGCCTGGGTCGAGCTAGAGCGGCAGTGGAGCGAGATTGGGAGATAAATAAGGGAACAACCAACACGCCGCCTCGTGACCATGGTCACGAGGCGGCGTGTTGGTTGTTCCCTTATTTATCTCCCAACGGAGGTAATACTCCCGCTTGTTCAACTGGTAGTTGGCGGTAAAGGTCAGCACCGGTCAGATGAGAACGCCAACTTTGCGTAGACTCTAGATCATGCAGAAAGTCGCGTTGCAGATCAATGCCGGTCGCCTGCCAGTAGAGACTGATGGCACGGCGAGCGAAAGCGATGTCGTTGCGCGGCTCCAGGCGGTCGAGGTCTTCAAAGAAGAAGCCGCAACTGGTGAAGCTGTATTGCTGGTAATATTGCGCCTCCAGTAATTGCAGTGTGCAGCGGAGCAGTTCAGCATCTCGTGGCTCCGAACCATCTTTGCTGTAGCGCGACCAGAAATTCGCTGTTGTTTCCCAGCCGTTGCGCAAGGCAAGGTAGCCGTTGCGGGCAGCCCAGGGGTCGTACAATGCCTCACTTGCATATTGCTCGAACAAATGGTCGCCGCGTTCCGCGAGCTGCTCCAGGGCTTGCCGCAATGAGCCTTTCCAGGAGCTATCGCCCTCCGTACATTCGCAGCCTGTGTCCCAGCGTGCCACGCCGTGGCTGCAACTCCACGCGCTCGGTACCTTGAGTTCAACTTCTCTGGTGGCTGGATACATCAGCATGTAGCGTTCCAGTGTACAGATTTCAAAGCCATAACTGGGTGCACCACTCTGAATGAGACGCGATAAGAACTTTTCGCGCCAGGGTTTATGGTGTCCGTATAACTCACCGTCGGTAGCGATGAGCAGCAATTGCGGTTCGCCAGCTGTGAGCTTGTGCTGCACGAGGTGATGTGACAGGTAGTCGGTGGCGAACAGGTCGGCGTTGCTCGTCGTGTTCCAATCGAAGGAGACGCCGCCAGAGAGTGGAGCGTTATAGAAGAAAACGGTTATGCTGCGTCCACCGGGGAGACGCACTATATACGGTTCGGTCGGATCAGCAGCTGTAGCTGCCTGCCAGGGTGCAAGAACGGTATAGGTCACGCCGCACTGCGCCAGTAAGTCCAGCGTTTCCATGTCAACCGCTGTTTCCGCCAGCCACATGCCATGCGCGTCGCGCCCATAGCGATGCTGGAAATCGCACAAACCCCACAGAATTTGCGTGAGCTTGTCGCGAGTAGTTGCCAACGGCAGAATGGTATGGTTATACGCTTGCGCTAACGCATTGCCGACGCCGTAGCGGAAGACATGTTGGCGGTCGGCAGCAATAATTTGTTGATACACATCCGGGTGAGTTTGCTCTAACCACGAAGCAAGCGTTGGACCCAGGTCATAACTTATAGAGGCAAAGTTGCCCTCTTCAACGTTTGGTCGGTAGCACTCAGCAGTAATTTTCTCATTGTAATTGGCGAATGGAGTTGCGCCGGGTTCAACTGGAAGTTCGCCGGTAAATGGGTCTTCACGCGGCGGCTGATAAAAATGCCCGTACAGACAGAGGTACCTGAGACCTGTCTGCGGGCGTACCAACGAATCTTCTGATATAGTTTCTTTGATCATGGACACTCCTTTGCTGGCAAATGGCAAAATCAGCACTGTCTACTACCAGAACGAAGTACGATTCCTTTTTTACATAATTTGCTACAGCTATAATTACGCTTGATGCAAGGGAGAAGTGACAGAAAGCACAAAGTTGCCATCGCGACGGCAACTTTGTGCTTTCTGTCACTTCTGTACTCCGTTTACGCACTCAGCCCATGATAGGCGGGTTTGCCATACTGGGCACTCATCAAGAATTCCTCGTAAGCTTCGCGCAAGCGGGGGTAGCGCAACAGGAAGAAGCCCGCGTATTCCTGCGATAGCGGGCGCGGCTGGCGCAACAGGTGCATATTGACCTCTTTCAGGAGGCGATTCCCTTTTTTACCGTTGCAATATTTGCACGAGGCAACCAGATTTTCCCATGTGCTTAAGCCGCCACGAGAACGCGGAATGATATGATCAAGCGTCAGATCGCGGCCTCTTTTTCCGCAATACTGGCACGTCTCATCGTCACGCAACAGGATATTGGCCCGCGTTGGCTGGAGCGCAACCCGTGGCACCCGTACATTGGCTAAAAGCTGTACAATGACGGGTCGCTCTAACTCAAGACGGCGTGCTTGAATGCTCTCCTCGATCAAACTACGAACATTCTCATCAATAAAAGTGACTTTCTGCTTCGACAGTAACACGATGAGACGACGCTCAGGAATGACCGAGAGAGGTTGTAATGAGGAATTTAATACAAGAACAGGCATATGAATGGCTTCCCTTTCCTCTCTGTCAGAGCCGATAACGAGAGCAGACAGCGAGGAAGAAGCGTGTTGAGGTAGGTGAGGGACAGGGAAATTCCTACCCTCTTTCGCTTCTACTGCCGTCCACGACGACGACCAGGTAGATAAGGACAAAAGCGTCTTGCACGTCCAGGCGAATGCGGCACTGCGTATCGTTCAGCACCCGCGGCCTGCCCTGTACGCCCTTGAAGGACGGTACGGAGACTTTTGCCAACAGGTATCAGAGAACAACAATCCGCCAGAGCAGTTGTTGTCTGTAGCTGATACGTTCGCATCTTGGAACTCCTTGTGCTGTATTGTATACCTGAGACTGTTTGTATGACACTTCTTCAAGGAAGTAGTGTGCCATCCTGGTCGGGGTGAGAGGACTTGAACCTCCGACCTCAGCGTCCCGAACGCTGCGCGCTAGCCGACTGCGCTACACCCCGATATGACGATACGTGCAAGTTCTACGCTTCACCTGGCCTTACCCTTCAAGTCAGACCATACTCCGCCTGCTTGAGAACTTCTCAAGCATTCCCCTGCTCAAGTGTAGTATAGCATATATCGTCAAGCCTTGACAATAGGCCGGATAGGCTTTTTAGAACACAAACAGTGGTACATTTGGCTGCAACACGCCCCGCGAAAAGCTAGCTAGCTTTTCGCGGGGCGTGTTGCAGCCAAATGTACCACTGTACCACTGTCTTCGCGTTTCTCCTGCTAATTCTCGACGCTGACGGAGAGAACGCGGGTACCCCAGTTGGCCTTCCTGTCTTTGGTCTGGCTACTCAGGGGTGGAATATATTCCGTTGCCATCCAGAAGCTCTTACCGGAAGGATCGAGGACGGCCCACGAATAATCGCCCCAGCGAGTCGCGGTGGGATCGTAGTTTCCGTAGCCGGGGGCGGCGACGAAAATGTCTCCGAATGACGAACTATTCGCGCTCTTGAACGTATAGGCGGCACTGGGGAAGTTTGTCTTACTGGAGAGCGTCATCACAATGGCGGCAGTACCCTCCGGGCTGGCCTGGATGGCGGGATAAAGCAAGTAGTTGCCGAGGAGCGCGACATAACCCTGCTGCTTGATGACCGTGTTTCCAATAACCTTGCCGTCAAGCGATGGCTGTACGCGGAACCATGCGATACCTGCACGAGTAGTGCTATCGTGCGGAATGGTCACGGCTGTATCAAGCGCACCCCAGAGGTCACCATTGATGAACTGCACCTGCTGCATACGATCATCACCGGAATCCAGCAGGCTTTTCGCGCCCATCTGCTCTGCCTTCGGCGGTACCCCGTATGCCTCGCTTGTAATGACCTTGCGCGATAATGTGGGAATGCCGCCTTTGCTAACTTCCTGGCGGTCGGTCATGGCCCAGACGCCGATACGCTGATCAAACGTCCCGAACGGATCGAGCGAGTTCATAAAGTACTCGGCATCCGCTGTGCCAAACGTTAGAGCCGGTTGAACAGATGTGGCTATGCTGCCGCCAATGCTCAAATTGCCGAAATGAACGACGTTGACCGACGAGGACAGCGAGACGAGCTGCGACTTGGAGAGGGCATAAATTTGCGCACCATTGAACTGTGGGCCGAGGATTGAGAATTCGTTGGTGCTGATATAGATGTTGTACTGGTCAATGCCAAGCAGAGGCTGATCGCCAAAGCAAGGACAACCAGGAGCACCCGGGTCGGTGCCGTCAATATGATAGACCGTCCAGGGTTTCGTTGGATCTCCTGTCGGATTCACGGCAAGGTCCGTGCGTCCTACCTGATTGTTGGAGCTAATGAACAGAATAATGGCGAACCAGGTATTCGTTGTTTTGTCATAAAAACACCGTGGATCGCTCGTGAACTTTTTGTACCCTTCGTCATAGAGCTTGTTGACGTTGAATGGTCCGGCCAGCACCTGCCCCTTTGTGTTGTAAATGGTATACGCGGAATTTACCGGCTCAACCACGAAACCATTGCCAACGCAGAGACCTTGATCGGGCGGCTCAAATTCCGCTCCGAAATTCGCCTTCGCGCTGTTGCGGCTGCTGACGCCATTGAAATTCGCGAGCAAAGCACCCGCCGGTGCATTCGCGAGCGCCGACGACGGTGCGGCTATGTTGCTTGCATTACCCCCGTTACCCTGCGGATGAATTCGGACGGGCTCCCTTTGGCAGGGTAGAGCCTGGTTCATTTGACAGGGAAAGTTTTGTTGGATCGACTACCGCAGCTGGCGAAATCACACTTTTCGTGACGGTAAACGGCCCTGTACTGGCACCGGCGGCGGATGCGGCTGATGCTGTTTGAAAAAAGGCGTGGCTGAACAGGAATGCACCGAAGACGGTGGCGATGGCGAGACACGAGAGCAGGATGCGCATTCGTATCCCTGAGAAGGTGAAAATGCTCATTGTGTAAACCCCCACTTTCAAAAAAAACTGACACACTTATCATATCATACAATCAATGACAGCAAAAATAACCGGAGATAGACGCAGTTCGCGCCGCGAACTGCGTCTATCTCCGGTTATTTTTGCTGTCATTGATTATTGTAATGCTTTGCGAATAGCTTCGAGATTCTTCGCGGGCGTCTCCGGAGGAATAGAGCAGGCGGGAGCGAGCAAGAAATGCTCTTTGTCGGTCTGCTCCAAAGCTTTTACCACTGCTTCATGTATTTGATCGGGCACGCCGTTTTTCAGCAGGCTTTGGCTGATGCCGCCCATGACGGCTTGACCTGAACGCATCTTGCCCTCACGCAGGTTGGGGTTACCTTCCGCATCAGCATCCCAACTGATGGCTTGCACCGGATAGCTGGCAAGCTGGTCGAAGAAAATATGCGAACCGCAGTTGTGCAGGATGTTAAACTTGCTGCGGCTCTTGATGGCATCCAGAAATTCCAGATCGTACTGTTCGCCGAATTCGCGATACTGGTCTGGCGTCAGCAAGCTTGCGCTGGCCCATTTGTTGGTGGCGTAGAAGATGCCGCTTGCGCCCTGCTCGAGACAGGCGATGGCGTAAGTGGTGAACGTTTCGGTGATGACGCGCAGGGCGGCATGAAGAGCCTTGCGGTCCTCGTGCATTGTCTGTAGCACAGGCTCGTTCTTATTGCCAGCCAGGTACATTGCCACGCCAAGCGGGCAGAAGATAGTCTGTACAAAGTAGGCGTCATAGCCGATAGAATGATCGATCAGTTGTAATGCACGCAACTGCTCGCCGAGTACGCCGCGATCAGGTTCCAACGGGCGAATGCGTTTCCAGTCCGAAGAACTCCGAATAGGGCTTGACTCAAAGATAGGCTCTTTGTACCGCTCACCGGATGGGTGCACCTTGACGCCCCAATCCTGCACATGGTAGGCCGCACGCGGGTTGACTTTCATAAAATCCCAGTCGTAGCGAGCGTAATTCTCGACCATCGCCTCGACGAAGGTGGAGGTGTTCCATTCGCGCATAAAGTCATGGCCCCACATACTCGCGGGTACACGGTCTACCGCGTCGCCACGCAATGCAGCATCAACACGTTCTTTCTTATTCACAAATTGATCCTTTCATTTTCTCAAAATCTCCTACGGGTTGTTCAGGCCCCCGGAAGATTCAAGTTCCCGAAAGCGGTAGCCGAGGCCGCGCTCGGTGAGGATGTATTTAGGATGTGCCGGGTCCTTCTCTAGCTTTTGTCGCAGATAGGTAATATAAAGGCGCAAATAGTGCGCTTCGTCGCGATATTCGCGGCCCCAGACTTTCGAGAGCAGTGTTTCGTGAGTGAGTAGCCGACCCGCGTTGTTGACGAGGTGGTAGAGCAGGCGATATTCGGTTGGGCGTAAATCTACTTTTTTGCCGCTCACAATCACCTCGTGACGCTCGAAGTCTATGCGAAGATCGGGATCAACGACGATCTCGCTCTTGCGGGCTGGCGATGGCAACAGCGAGCGACGCAAGAGGGCGCGGATACGCGAGAGCAGTTCGCGCGGGCTAAAGGGCTTCGCGACATAATCGTCGGCTCCCAGATCGAGGCCGCGAATGCGATCCTGCTCCGATTGACGCACCGTCAGCATAATGACAGGCACATTTGAGACTTCCCGTATGGCCTTGAGCGTCTCGAAGCCGTCCATCCCTGGCATCATCACGTCAAGGACGATCAGGTCGGGCAGGTGTTCGCGCAATTTCTCTATTGCCTCCATACCGTTGTCCGCTTCCAGCACGCGATAATGCTCCATCTCCAGATTCAAACGCACGATGTCGCGGATGTGCGGTTCATCATCCACGACGAGAATCGTCATATCTCGCTGGTCAAATAAATCCTTTTCCATGGCCTTAAAACACCACCATTGGCAATTGTGCTTTCTCTTCACGCGGTAAACTAAATGAAAATGTTGAGCCTTCGTGCAAAGTACTTTCAACATAGATATGCCCGCCATGCGCCTCTACAATGGCGCGGCAAATATATAATCCTAGACCTGCGCCTGGAATTGTCCGCGTGGTCGTATTCTGGACGCGCTGGAAGCGATCAAAAATGTGTTCCTGCTCCCGCAGCGCGATGCCCATACCGGTATCGCTCACACGGACAATCACTTCATCACCTGTGGCGCGGCAGGCCACGCTGATCGTGCGCTGGCGCGGCGAATATTTGATGGCGTTATCCAGCAAATTCTGTAGCACCTCTTCGATACGATCTCGATCAGCCATCACCGCTGGCAAGTTCGACGGAATGTCGAGCGTTACTGTCACATCCAGGCTGCGTGCCTGCAAGCGACGCACCACTGTCTCAATCAAGTTCGCAACGTCAAGTGGCGCAATCTCCATTTGCAGTCCACCGGACTGAATGCGCGAGGCATAGAGCAGGTTGCCCACCAGCTTATTCAAACGATCCGCCTCTTCCTCTATCGCCGTCAGCCGCGTTCGCAAAGCCTCCGCTTCCAGCGTCGTATCTGTCCGGGTCAGCGTCGAGGCATAGCCCTTGATGATGGCGATCGGCGTCTGCAATTCATGCGAGATGACCGAAATAAACGTTGAACGCTGTTCCTCTTGTTCGCGCTCGCGGGTAATATCACGCACGGTGAGGATGCCATTCATCGGCTCGCCTCGCGCTGAACGCACGCACGAGGCGGTGACGGAGACCGTAAAACGTTGTCCATCGCGGGCCGCGATGACCATTTCGCGGTTGACAACCGCCTGTCCCGCGAAGACCTGCAAAATAGGTGAACCCTGCAATCCGACCTCGTTGCCCTGGCGATCTCGTGGGCGCAACACGTCGTAATAAAAGCGACCCAGCACCTCGCTCTCGCGCCAGCCCGTCAGCCGTTCCATCGCAGGATTGAAGTCAATTATACGCAGCGCATTATCAACCGTCAAAATGCCATCAGTACTGTGCTGGAAAATGGCCGCCAGACGCCCCTGTTCCTTCACCAGTGCTTGCGATTTCAACGCCGCCCGCAGACCCGCTGCTAATTGCGTGACGAACAGGCGCAACGCCCCCGCTGTGCTGTCTGTTTTGTTGGCACCTCTGACCTCGCTGACATCGTTGCCCTCATTTACCTGTTCAAAACACGAGCGCACTCCTGCCGGGCGCAGATAGTGTAATATACCCAGCATTCCCGCCGAGTCATGCACGAATAACGAGCAACGCTCAACATCCAGCCTCTCGTTATAGCTATTTATCCCCATCACGCCACTTTCCCTCACCTCGTCATCACAGGGCAACAGATTTGCTGCCACACCTGGCGATAGCTTTTCAGCCACCAGCAGGCGGACGGAATTGGGTTGCACACCACCAGCAATACTGGCAAAAAAAGTCGGCAGCATTGCTTCGTTGAGACGATATACAGTATACTCCTCACTGCTCTGCGGGTCAAACGCCTCGTTCGATACCACGAAGACGCCCGCCTCGCCACATAGCAACCGCACCGCGCCGCCGACCAGTAGAGTCATTTGATCAGCTAAATCCCCGGCAACACGGTTCTGGGATCGCGACATAGAAGGCTCCAGTGTACAAAAGCTGTAGGGCCGATTGATCGGCCTCCGGCTTCATTGTATGTTTAGACTTGCCAGAAAGAGACAACGATGTTATTGTAACACACAATGGAAGGTGGGATACCTATGCATTGCGACATTTTCACATTATTCCCCGGTATGTTCCAGGGGCCATTGACCGAGAGCATTCTCAAACGCGCACAGGAGCGGGGCTTGCTCAGTATCACTCTGCACAATATTCGCGACGCCACTACCGACAAACACCATATTGTTGATGATTATCCCTACGGCGGCGGCGCGGGCATGGTCATGAAACCCGACCCCATTTTCGCCGCCGTCGAGTCTGTCTATGCGGGTGGCCCGATTATCTTGCTCACGCCGCAGGGCCGACTATTCAACCAGGAGATTGCCCACGAACTTGCGCAACAGCCGCGCCTCACCCTGCTATGTGGACATTACGAGGGCGTAGACGAGCGCGTCATCGAACACCTTGTCACCGACGAACTTTCCATTGGCGATTACGTCCTCACCGGCGGCGAACTGGCCGCTATGATCGTCGTGGATGCTGTAGCTCGTCTCATTCCCGGCGTCGTGACAGATGAGTCCATTCAAGAGGAATCGCATAGCAGTGGTCTACTCGAATATCCCCACTATACGCGCCCCCCGCAGTTTCGTGGCTGGCCCGTTCCCGACATATTGCTCTCCGGCCACCATGAACAGATCGCTCGTTGGCGGCGCAAGGAATCGCTGCGCCGCACACGCCAACGCCGCCCCGACCTCTTCGCCAAACTGGATCTGAGCGGCAAGCTGGATAAGAAGCTATTGGAGGAACTGGAGAATAATGCATGAGCAGAGACAGTTGCCACGGCAACTGTCTCTGCTCATGCATTCTGTCCAGTTCCTCTCACCTGTGCTCAACTGTTCCAGGTGAATGCGCCGATCGGCCAGAGCGGCCACCTGGGGATCGTGGTGACCATAATCAGCGTCTGGCTGCCGGCCCGTTGCAACTCGCGCAAGACATCCAGCACCTCGACGCCGGTGTGCGGGTCCAGATTGCCCGTCGGCTCGTCCGCCAACAAGACCTTTGGACGATTGATGAGGGAGCGAGCGATGGCAACGCGCTGCTGCTCGCCGCCAGAGAGTCGTGCCGGGGCATGGCCCATACGTTCCGCGAGTCCGACGCGCTCCAACAACTCTTTCGCCCGCTCCTTCAAATCAAAATCCAGTTTGCGCCGATAGGGCAACAACGGGGCCATCACGTTTTCCAGTGCCGTCAGGTTGGGCAAGAGGTAGAAGAGTTGGAAGACAAAGCCCACCTGCTCGCGGCGAAAATCGGCGGCAGCCACGCCACGCAGTTTGTGAACCGCTTGATCGTGCAGCCAGATTTCTCCGCTATCGGGTGTGTCCAACGCCCCCAACAACGCCAGCAACGTCGTCTTGCCCGACCCCGATGGCCCGGTAATCGCCACAAACTCCCCTTGCTGCACTGCTAAATTCACATCATGCAAGCACCTGCAATTGCCCGCCGGGAATGGCATATGCTTTCTCCAGGTGTTCCACCCGCAAGATGGTTTCACGCTCATCAGTAACGTGTTCCGATTGCTCATCTTGCTCATGTTCTTCTGCTTGTTTCGGCTGTTCAGATGGTTCAAGTGATTCATCGTGTTCGCTGTTGAGTCTCACGCGCTTTGGCCCCTTCCTGGTGCGACGTCCCATGTTATCCTTCATTCTATCATTCCCCTCGCAAGACATCCATCATGGGCAAGCGGTTCACCGCTCGTACTGCCGAAATCGTCGCCAGCCACGCCACGATGAGCATCAGGACGACCGCTCCTAGTCCCACCAGTGGCGCGGGTATGGCGCCCTGTGCGGCATGTCGTGCCATCAAGTACACCTAACGCGACCAGCACCCCTGGCACTGCACCCACCACCGCCAGCATCAAGCCTTCCTGCACAAACAAGCGCTGCACTATCTTCGCTCGCCAGCCCACCGCCTGTAAGAGGCCGATTTCCTTCTGGCGTTCGCGCACCTGCAATAACAACAGGTCAGCCACACTCAGGAAGGTCAAGAGGACAGCAAAGACCGCCCCCGCAATCTGTGGCACCGCCGTTTGCAATAAGACATAATCGCCGAGCAACGTCCCTTGCAAGGTTTGCCGGAACGCCAGAATGCCATCTACCATCACCGTCAAGAGGACTGCTGAGAGAAACAGACTGCCAATGGCGATCACCGCTCGCAAGCGGGAGCGCGTCAAATTGCGCAAGGCCATGCCGCCCACGGCTGGCAAACGTGACCAGAACGAGGCGTTCCAGCGATTGAGGCGCGAGGTGGTACTTTCTTTCGCCACCGTCGTGCCTGCTCGCAGGACCTCGGCGGGCTGAATACGCCAGATTTGCCAGAGGGGGTACAAGGCGCTGAGCAAGGCCAACCCCAGCACACCTGGCATGGTCCAGGCGACGATTTGCCACGGGGACTGGCTCCGATCAGCGCGACCAGCAGTAATGCCAGTCCAATGCCGACCACACCTCCACACAATGAGAGGGCGAGGGCTTGCGCCAGGAACATGCCTGCCGAGTGCCAGGGTCGCCAGCCCAATGCGCTCAGCACCGCTAATTCGCGGCGTTGGGCCGAGACGAGCGAACTCATGGTCACCGCTAAATAGCCCAGACAGACCAGCAACACCGCTCCCAGCAGCAAGCAGTTGCGTCTCTCCCAGCTGGTTGAGATAGACGATACCTGCTCCAATCGCAATCCAGCGTTCCTGCACCCAACCCACCGGGGGAATATCTTTTGTCGAGCCGTCCTGGCCTTTCTTGAGGCCGGGAATATAGACCAGCGTAGGTGCGGGAGATGAGCCCAGCGTAACAAAGACCTGCAGTCCTGTGCTTTTGATAGATCTCTTGCGCGACCTGTGAGACGCGCTTCCAGCCCGCTTCATCAGGAGTGACATTGCCATTGAGACGCACGCGAATAACACTGATGAGACGATTGCCCACAATCTGTTGTGCTGCTTTCAACGTCGTGAGGGCCAGCGGTGGTTGCAGGAGATACCCGGCTGGATTGGTGGTGGGAAGCAGCGTTGTGGGTGTGACAGGATGTCCTTGAGCATCATAGCGCAACACAGCAGGTGGAGAAGCATAGGTATTCTCCGGCAACCAGTTCAGCACGTTATTGAACTGCGCTGATAATGTTGTCCCGTCGAATTGCCCGATGATATGCGTAAAGTACTCGACGCTACTATTGGATGAGTCAGAGGTATCCGTCAGCGTGTGCATGGCGTGCAGATCACGAAAATAGACCTCTGCTCCCTGTTTGTCGGAAGGAAGATTGGTATTCTCCTGGGGAACAAGCTGCAACGTACTGTAATACGGATGCAGGACTTTGTGATTGGCTCGGTACAAGCGTGTATCCTACCTGTCCATCCGGTGCTGCGACTGACTGGTAGCTCAAACCGGAAGGCGTATAGAGAAAGAGCAGATTGTTTCCCCCACCTATAGTGGAGCTATACTTCTTAGTCTGCCACGTTTGACCATTCCATGTTAACGTCAGCACTGGAAAAGGCTTGTGGGTTATTTTGGAGCAGTGGCACGCTTCCTTGAAACAGCGTCTGCTGATGAGGAAGATGGACTAAATAGCTATAGCCGCCACTATCCAGCACCTGTTGCGGGTCAAGCGGGCCACCCAGGCGTGTCAACGACGCGTTGAGCGCGATATTGCCAGGCAGCGAACGGTTGATTACCATTGGAACCGTATAGTCAGATTTCATCCCCAAGATTTCCGGTTAATTTTCTGGCTAAAGTCAGTCCATCTTGCTCGGTGAGCATGCGCCCCTCGATGGCCTGGGGATTGAGATGCAGAAGTTGCTCTTCTTCAGCAGGATCAATGGCCGCGAACAGAAAGGTTCCATCATCCAGCGAAGGAAATTCTGTTGGCGCAGTACTCCCGACACCGCAGAAACCTACCTCAACATTTTGCTGCATAAGTGCTTCTCGTGCGCCACTTTCACTGGTAATATCACAGGTCGCAAATATGCCGTAGATAAGGCTTTCATGGCGCTCGATGATATGCTGATGCCCATTAAAAGCTGTCAATGTCAAATCTTCTCGATAGTATCCTGGAGCCAGAGCCTGAGGAGCAAAGTTGAGTGCTGGTACAGGTGACAGGGCATAGCCGAGAAAGGCAATGGGCGCGGCAACGGCGATATCTGGCAAAGACTTGATCTGCTCATATTGCTGGACGCTAATCCCCCCGTTGTATCCTTCCAGAAAATCGGCAGGAACCGTTTGCCCGGAAGGAAGCTTTGCCTGTGATGGAAGAACAACCAGATCATAGCTCGGTCGCCAGTTGTTATTGATAATCTGTCTGGCCTGGATGACCGTTGTCTGGGTGGTGGCACTTAATAAAATCACAGCACAGGCAGCAAGCAGAAAGCCGCCACCGGTCAGGACACTGCGTCCTCGTTGGCGACGAAGCATGAGCAAAACATATTGAAGCATGTAACGTAGCCTTTCATGGTTTGTATCAGCGCAAGGTGTTTCGGCGAGAAAGAAATAAAGAAAAAAGGGAGTACTGCCAGTGATAGAAAGAATATATACAATATATGTCAACGATCGTGATAATATCACGAGATGCCAACGGTTCTCAAGCATCTGATTAGACTTCTGCCTTGTTCGCTATCTGTTGCGCAATTGCCTGTTCACTGGCATTGGCAACTGGCACCAGGAAAATATCGATGGGCCGCCTCGTTTGCCGCCAGCATCACTCCAAAACGCTAGAGAAATAAACAAAAGGCATATTGTGTTCTGGGGTAACGACACCCAGACAACCGGCAGCATGATTTGTGCCTGCTTTCAACTTCCAGCTGACTGTCCCGTCTCTCTGTGTAATTAAATAAGTAGTTGTGCCATTAATCAAGTCATTCAGCGAGCCACAAGTAGGATCAGCAAAGCCAAAGTTCGTAGGAGACCCATCTGTCGTTGAAGTAGCGTGCCAATCGCTATTTGGTGTGATGATGATAGCATGCCAGCCTGTACTATCCCACGTAGTATGTGCGAGAACGCTATGGTCTTCTCCGACGACCCGATCAGGTAATGCATCGGGTTGATTTATTGCCACGACCTGCCCGCCTGTGGTGGTATAGGTCCAGGTGGGATAGAACAAGCCTACAATCTCCCAGGTTAATGTGGCCCGGGGCTGGGAATGGGATGACGGTGAATTGGGGACAAAGGTGGTATCTGGGAGGACACATAATAATACACAGTTCTGCCCCTCAGGTGAAGTGCAGGTCTCATTATATTCTTCGCATGACCTGTTCGCAGCCGGATCAGTGTCAAGATGAAAACTGAGAGTGGCTTTCAACTGTTGCGTGGTTGTCACCATCACCGGTAAACCAGCAGATGAGGTCGAGAGATACGCTTCGCCGGGCTGGACGATCGTAGTAGATTGCAGCATATTGAGCGCGAGCTGGATTTGATGCACCAGAGTTGCCCGTTGTGTCGTGGGCAGATTGGCTATCGAGGGGTCAAAAGTCACGAGACGAACATTTTCCGCAGGGGTGAGTGGCGTGACTGACTCATATGGGCATTGGTCGTTCGTCGGTGATGATGGCACCGAGACGATACACGAGAGTGGCTTGAACGGTGCGGCTTCCCAGCGAATTTGATGCTTGCCTGGTGAAAGTTGCAAGGGATGGTCTTTCCCGATTACCGGAAGATGCATGATTTGCCGCTCATCAATAAAGATACTTCCTTTCGGTATGGCTTGAATGTAGAAGAGGTTGTCGCCAAGAGTGATAAGAGCGGTTGGCGTAGGTGTGGGGCCAATGAAATGATTGAGGATAGCATCACGCACAGGAGAGAGCGCAACCACGATGACGATGACCAGGAGCATCGCGATACCAATGTTGAAGAGCAACCCTGCTTTCCTACGTGGGGGGGTAGGGATGGATGGCTCTGGATATGTCAGTGGCAATGGGGAAGATGCAGATGACTGCTCACCGGGAATATATCTTGCATCTTTTGGCTGCCCAGCTCCAGTGTTGGGATGCGTAGAAGGTTGCTCGTTGTCCATAGATGCTCTTATGATCTCCTCTTCTAAAGTACATATGATCGAATGTGTTTGTATTCAGATCATATATACTTTAGAAAAATCACAAAATGATATTAGCGGCATTCAAGCACAACACTCAAAAGAAGTGCATCCAGTACCGCAATAGTCTTTGGCACATTTAATAGGACATTGCTGTCCAGGTTGTATACAACCGCCAAGATAATACTGACCTCGTGATAAAGAGCTAAACTGCGTAGCCACATTGGCGAGAGCAACTCGTAATGATGTCGGTTTTGTGGCGCAAGCGTTCTCTGGCTCGAATAAGCTGCGTCTTCAAGTGAGCCAGGTCGCAACAGCAGACATTGCCCAACTCGACGCGCTTGAGATAATTCCAGATGCCCTCGTCGGGATTGAGATCGGGCGCATAGCCGGGCAATTGCTCCAAATGCAAGCGCTTGGCTGCACCGCGCTTGAGAAATGCCTTGATCTCGCCAGCGCGGTGAATAGGCGCACCATCCCAGATGAGGACGATCTTGCCAGGAAGCTTGCGTAAAAGAACCCGAAGGAAGCCGACGATCGCTTCAGCATCATACGACGCGGAACGCACTTGCATAAAGAGTTTCCCATCCAGGGTGATGCCACTTATTGCCGAGAGATGATCCCGCGTCAGTTTGACACGCAGGAGTGGCGTCTGTCCTGCTGGTGCCCAGGTACGCACGGCCATCGGTAACAGATAAAAGCCTGCTTCGTCTACCCAGAGGATGGTCGCTTGCTCCTGTTCGGCTTTTTTTTTATGGCGGGCCACCGTTCTTCATACCACTCTTTGATGGCTTCTTCGTTGCGCTGGCTGGCTCGTTCCACCGGTTTCTGTCGACTCCAGCCGGCTTCACGCAACAGTCGCCCCACATGGTCGCGGTGATAGCGCACGCCAAACGTGCGGTCAATGACCTCCGCCACACGGCTGGCTGTCCAGACGTCCCCACGGAACCCGTAGGCTTCGGCTCCTTTCACTAACAATGTGGGCAGTTGCGCTTTCTGCTCGGCACTCAGCTTTGGCCTCACTCCCGGGGATGGATGCGCTTTGAGGGCTTCGACTCCTCCTGCTCGCCCCCGTTTCATCCACTGGCTCACGGCTCCCTCGCTCACTCCCAATGCTTTGGCAATATCTTGTTGGTGCCAGCCTTCTTCTTTCAACTGCCACGCTCGTTTTCGTCGTTCTTCTCGCCAATCGGCTTTTCTTGGTGCTCCCATACCTCCTAGTGTATCACACTTTACTTCCCTCTGCCGATGTCAGTAATACGTGGTTAAATAGTAACGGGCATTCGGATTGCAAGGTGGATTGCCACTACTACAATAGACAATCACACAACCTGTAGGACACTGATAACAGTCAGGCTTTGCAAATGCATTCTCAGGGTCCGCAAGACCGATAGCAATGGCCGCCAATGAAGCGCCACTCACGACTTGCCCGATCCATTTGAGGATGGTGCGGCGTGAATTCACCGGTTGCAATCCTTGTCCAACGCCATCCAGTTTGTTTGTCATTTTTTTCTCCATTCTTCGTGACCTCTCGTTCTTTCTTCTTTGAAGCGTTCAGCTACGGGCGTGTTCACGAGTAGCTGGTACTGTTATTGTTGCCAGTAAGTTGTGCATGTGTGGACGATCAATGACAGGGCCTCTTGCACGGATGATACCTGTTTCATCAAGTACAAAGACAAATGGTATCATTGGTACGAGATACTCTTCCTGATCGAAATTTGATTGAGGCGTCAAGAGAGGTACCTGTAGCCTGTGCTTCGCTGCATATGAACGGTTTAGCTCACGATCTGGACCCCCTATGACTAAGATGGTGAAATCTCCTCCGTCTTTCAGTATCGCATTAAAAATACTGATTGCGCTGGCACAGGCGGGGCATCCAGGTGAAATAAATGCGAGAATTCGTCGTTGCCCCTCAAAATCCTCAAGGCTGACAAGCTTCCCTTCCTGATTCGTGGCAACAAACGAAGGAGCCTTTTCACCCACAGCCAGTCCGCCCATATCCTGATGGTGTACAGTGCTAGCTGATGGGCTAATGCCCTGTTGTCGCATTTCTCCTAACGCCCGCAGCAGCAACACCAGCAACACCGTTTCAAAAAGTTCGAGTACCCCGAGGACAATGACGACAATCCAGAGTGTCAACATGCTTCACTCCTTCTTTCAAGGCTGCTTGCTCACGAACGCCACAAAACTTGTGCAGCGTTGAACAGCGCAATGACGGCGATGACGGCTCCTACCAGGACGGCTACAGGGACGATCGTACTGACGAAGAACTGATTCAACAGGGACGGACTCTGCACAAACGAGGCGACAGTGAACGTATCAGGTGGCGTGACCAGCAGGACGAGCAGGCACACAATGAGCAAGCCATTGCGTCCAACGAGCCACCAGGAAATCAGGTGATTGCCGATGGCCCCTCCGCAATGACAGGAGAGGTCGCGGCGACCGCGCACGAGATTGATCGTGATGGCAATACAGAACACAACAAACAGTGCTACGGCCAGCAGAGCAGCAGGAAACAGCCAGAAGCCAGTAATCAATCCGAGACCCGCCAGCAGTTCAGCCAGAGGAATAGCGATAGTCAGTGCCATCGAGAATGCTCTCTTCGATGCCAGTGGAGATGGTACGACCTGGTAATTCTGGATGCCTTGCTGGAACTGGCGGAGATGAGCGAGTTTGCTCACACTGACGCTCAGCAATATCACTCCAACAAAAAGGCGTAGAAATAAACGGATAGCAATGACAGCAAAGGGCAACATGCTCGCTATCCTCCCGACAGTCACTCTAGAAAGCAGAAAAAGCATTTGGGTACTTGTATCAACCAGAAAGAGTATACCTGGTTTTTTTGTGCAAGACAATCGCCCAAATGATTACTCTGCTACTCTTCCACAAGCTCTTTGCTGTCAGGACGGCATATTCTCTTCCACTTACTGGTTTTTCGTGTCAGGATCATGGAGGATCGAAAGTATTTTCAGGCGATAGCGATTCAAATTGAGTTTGCTGTAAATGCTTCTGACATGCGCCTTCACCGTATTTTCGGAAATGTGGAGCCGCTTCGCGATGTTCTGTTTACTCTGCCCGCCCCACAAAAGACGAAAAATTTCACGTTCACGGGTGGTCAGTTCTTCATCAGCAATGGATAAAAGCAAGTGATGAGCCAGGTAGTCCTCAAGGTGAGCGGAAACGACCGGGTCAGTGAGAAATATTCCCACGGGAAGCTCCGCTACCTGCCGTATCAAGGAAACAGAGGCATTTTCCTGAAAACAGGCACATGCACCCTGAGTACGGGCGGCAAATACCATCAGCATATCTGGTTGAGGAGCCAGTATCATGAATTTGCCGCGTGGAAGTATCGTGATATCCGTGACAAACATCTGGTTGACAAAGACAAAGTCAAAGGTGTGCATTGCCAACTGATCAAGCAACTCCTGGTATGTTGCCGCTTCAAGTATCTGTTCTTCCTCTGGCGGTCGGGTAAACATAGCGCGTAGTTCCTGGCGAAACGCTGCGCGGGGATCGGCAATCAATACATATTTTTTCATGCGCCTTGCATTCCTTCCTCATCTTGTTCTGCCGCTCTTCCAGTAGGAAAACACCGATGTTTTCACAACTGCCAGTATCCGTCTCTGTATCAAGATGAAGGCTGCTGGTGTACTATGGGCGTTCACCCCAGACCGTCAAAAAAAACTCGATAGCACAAAAACCAGCGGCACGCATCTCTTGCAATACTTGCTGGTAGAGGGCGGTGATCGCTTCCTGCGTTGTGAGTCCACACCTGATGAGAAATGGCTGTACTGACTGGAGTGTATTTACAGTGTTCTGGTACATAATGTCATGCACCGCCGTTCCCGCCGAATAATCGAGGGCGGAGGCGAAATGCCTGATGTTTCGACAACCAGCTTCGCGCAAAAATTGTCCGAGCATCGGTGTAATGCCAACATGCCGTCCATCAGGCGAAAAGCTTTGCCCGGCAACTTTCAACGCCTGTGTACAAAGCTCCCCAATGTGTTCGCAGGCCGGACTATTGCTCAGGCCATATTCCGACTCTGTCAGGCGAATAATACCGCCTGGACGAGTAATTCTGACACATTCTTGCAACAACCGGGGCCATGCCGCTGGCGGCATGAAGGCCAACAGGAGACGGGCGTTGACCAGATCGAAGGAGTGATCGGGAAAGTCGAGCGGTTTGAGCGCATCCATCAACAGGAATTGGGCATTGGGCAATCCTTCAAGCAAGGCGTGGGCGCGGGCATACAGAATCATCTGGGTGTTGAGGTCTATGCCGGTCACCTCAATGTGGGGATAGGCCTGTGCCACTTGCAGTGCCCAATTGCCGGAGCCACAGGCAATGTCAAGCAGATCATGAACATGAGAGAAGATCAGGCTGTTCGGGAAACAAACCACCCAGATGTTGTGTCAGAAGTTGGTCCTGGTACACCAGGCGAATAATTTCAGCCGGGTCACTGGCATCCAGCACATAAGTGCTTTTTGTGAGATCGGACGGTGGATCATTGAACGTTGACATAGCATCCTCACTATTCTTCAAGTTTCGCCAGGCACTTCGATTTCACTGCGTTCGTTGGAAGGAATGGAAGAATTATTACCGCGCTACACAGGTCCCTAAATTTTATTTCTGAGTATAACACAAACTCTATGCATAATACAATACAATAGCTCTTTTACATAACTATCTATCTTTTCTGCATATTATAAGAACCTGTCGTATCATTTGTATGAAATGAAAGCCGTAGCATTGCAACAAGAGGATGGACGCCCTCCACCATCGTCAAATATTTTTACCCACTACACCCGCTACACCCACTACTCTCTCCCAAATTTGCGTCTATTGTTGGCTCAGGACGCGGGCGCGATAATGCGCATGAACAAATAGAACTGGGAATACATGGGCTGACTGGCACATTGCTACCGCTCGTGCCTGGGTGCGCTAAAGCGGACCACTACAGTGTTTGCAGGCGTACCCAGGCACTGTAGTGGTCCGCTTTAGCGCGCCCACCTCGACGAGCGCAGCAATGTCGAGTCTCTATTCTACTGTCCTACATATGCTTTTCTCCGCTCGTCGCGCCAGCGTTTCACATCGAGCAAACGGCGGTAGGCTTCGTAGACGAGGGGTTGGTAGGGGAGGTCATGCGTTTCGAGGGAGCGGATGGCGTAGCCGCCGAAGCCGCGTTTGAAGGTGTAGACGCCCCATAGTTCGCGCTGCTCGTGGCCCTCGTTTTCGGTCAGGTCGTCGGGGATGCCGCGGAAGTTGTAGTACCAGCAATCGTGGGACTTTGCCCACTGCATGGCCGTCCATTGCAAGAGGTGGTTGGGCATGAGGTTGCGCTGCTCGTTGGAGGACGCGCCATACATATACCAGCTCCAGTGGCCCAGGCGCAGGACGATGAGACCAGCGATGGCCTTGCCCTCGTATTCCGCCAGGAAGAGCGCTGCCCGGTCGCCCTCGCTGTACAGGCGCATAACATCCTCGTAGTGGGCTTTGCTGTGAATGAAGAACTGGTCGCGCTCGCTCGTCGTTTCGTAGATGCGGTAGAAGGTATCAATGTCGGCCTGACCCTCGCCGCGGCGCACGACGACGCCTTTACGACCCGCCAGACGAATATTGTAACGCCACTTCTCCTTCATACCTGCCAGCAGCGTTTTTTCGTCGGGCCGGATATCCAGTACCCACTCGTGGCGCACATGACTGGCATAAGGTGTGGCGCGAAAGTCGCGCCGTAGAAGTGCCGCTCGCCAGCGTATATCGCCATCGGGAACGCTCGGCTCGACCTTGAGCATAAAGGCACCGCGTTTGCGTGCCTCGGCCTTGACGAAATTGAACAGCATTGTCAGCGCGGGCGAGGCCGGGTCATCTATCACCGGGCCACGCGGGGCGTAGAAATAAAGCCGCTTCAGTACAGGAATGGGCGAAATCAGTACGAGCATAGCCGCGCATAGTTGACCATCGTCGTCTAGAACGCCCGCGTGCATCGCCTCGGCTCCCAGGTGCGGGGCCAGTTCGCCCCACTCATATGATTGTGTGATATTGCAACAGACCGATGCCGCCACGAACTCGTTCCATAGCTGCCGGTCGGTGATGATTTGCGCTTGCATGTATATGTTTCCTCTTGTAATGATCTGTATAACCGATATAATCGGCGATGGACGCGATGAATCCTGTAGGAGCCGGTTCACCGGCTCCTACGGGTTATTGATTTTTGCCACGCGCTATACGTTCCAGTTCGATTTTTTTGCGTTCGGTATGGCGGCGGGCGCGGCGCATTTCGACGAAGCGTACGCCAGGCATTGTAGATGAGCGGGCGATAGATGTAATCTTGCGTGGGGATGTTCAGGCGCGAGAAGCCGCCGAAGCCCTTTTTGTATTCGTAGACACCCCACATCTCTTCGCCCGGCTCCAGTATTTCGGGAATGGTGCGGAAATCGAAGTAGCTGCATCCCCGCGCTTGCGCCCACTGGATGCAGCGATACTGCAACAGGTAGGCTGGTTTCAGGTTGCGTTTATTGTTGGAGGTGGCTCCGAACATGTCCCAGCACCAGTCGCCAAAGCGAATCAGCATTTTGGCGGCGATGGCCTCGCCCTCGTGTTCGGCGAGGTAGAGAACGGCATCACCCTTACTTTTGAACTCGCGCAAAATCTCTTTGTGATAGTCTTTGTCGTGTATAAAAAAAGCGTCGCGCTCGCTGGTGATTTTGAGCAGATTGTAGTAGGCGTCGAAATCGGCCTCGCTCTCGACTTCGCGGATGATCACGCTCTTACGTTCGGCACTGCGCACGTTCTGCCGCCACGTCATCTTGAAGTCAGCGAGCAATTGTTCCGCGCCTGGGCGAATATCCAGCACCCAGCTGCGGCGACCGTGGACTGCGATAGGGTTTATATGGAAGCCCAGGGCGCGATAGGCGGCAATCCAGGCGTCCATATCTGGGGTCATCGTCGGCGATATTTGGTTCCAGGCGCAACACCACGGCATGTTCTTTACGCGCAATCGCATGGGCGTGTTCGATCAGCGCGGCGAGTGCCGGGGAATCCGGCTGCTCGACGGTGGGGCCGCGAGTGCAATATAGCCACTCGAAACGCACCGGCACCGACGAGGGTAATGGAACCTGTGCGACCGTGAGCATCATCGCGCCCACCATGCGTCCGTTGTCCAGTGCGCCGAGCCGGTAGATGCGCCCGCCGAGATATTTATTCAGCTCGCCCCACTCGTATGATTGCAGCAAGTGGCCCCGCGGCTGGCTCGTGAGAAACGTGTCCCACTGCTCGCGGTCAGTAATTTCTTGAACGGTAATCGTCATATTATTGTTGTTCCAAATATTCGCGCCTGAGGATGCTGTAGACACGCACGTCCGAGTATTTGCCGAAACGCAGGATATCCTCGCGCAGCGTTCCCTCGTACTTGAAACCGGCCTTCTCATCGGCTCGCCAGCCTCCAATGTTGTCTTCCATATCCTGTGTCTGGATGCGGTTGAGGTTCAGTTCCAGAAAACCATAGCGCAGCATCAGCTTTGTGGCCTCGGTGCCGTAGCCTTTGCCCCAGCCTTTGGGATCGCCAATAATGACATAGAATTCCGCCGTCTGGTTGATATAATTGATATCCTTGAGGCCAACGAGACCAATCAGCGTGTTATCCTCGTTGAGGGCCACGCCAAAAATAATGTGCCGCCCATCGCGGTACAGTTGCTCCAGCCGCTCCTTGCCGCGAGTGTCGCTGGTGGGGTAAATAGAGAAATAGCGGCGAATGTCTTCATTGTTCATCCAGGTGGAGTAAGCGTGATTATCCTGGGCAGGCTCCAACGGTCGCAGGTAGATGCGTTCCCCGACAATAAATGGATTCTGCATATTTGTTGTATCGTAAGCCATGATGGGTATGTTCTCCCTTCCGCTCTACATATATCTATGTATCCGAGGGCAAGTATAGCATAGTGGATGGTGTGTGGCAATTCAGGATAACATTTGCCCAGTCAGATAAAACGGAAACAGGCATGGCGCATCGCGCCATGCCTGTTTCCGTTTTATCTGACTGGGCAAATGTTATCGGCTGAAACGTTCGGCAAAATCACCGAAGAACGGTACTTTGGGCTTTTTGCCCCGATAGGCTTGTATCATCAGGTAGAGCCAACTCACGAAGACGATGAAGCCGACAAGGAAGATGGCAACATTGAAGATGAAGCCCAGCACGAAGCCGATCAAGAAAATGGAGCCGAGAAAGCCACCTACAACCTTGAGTATACCTAAGATAATCGCCAACGATCCAAAGTAGAGAAACGATTGGATGGCATGGAAGCGCACATACTTATTTTTGCGTTCGACGACGAAAAAGATCAGGCCGGTGACCCACCCGAGCAGGTAACTGAGCAGTGCCTCCATGCGGGCGTTCAAGCCGGTTGAGGTAGAGTCAACTGGCGACGTTCCTCTCGCGGCACTGCGCGGCGGTTGATACGCGCCTTTGCTTCGCTGCCCATACTGTTGTTGCTGCTGTTGTTGTTGTTGCTGTCCTGCCGGACGCGTTCCGGTGCCGTAGCCGAAATCTTGCGCTTGCTGTTGCTCCGCCGAGTAACTATACGGACGTCGTTGCTGCTTTGCTGTATTGCCACGATAACCGGTATATCCGCCTTGCTGGCCCTGATCATCTTCTTCTGAATTATAATTGCTGCTCATAGCTGTTTCTCTTTCTGCCTGAATGCGACCCGCTAATGATGTGAGGTTCTTTGTATTGTATCCTCTTACACCCACAGGTTTCAATATGCATTCGTCACTATAAACATGTACGAGTCAGCGTACTAAAAGTTAGAGGGTTTGCCGTAGTAAACAAGACATGGGAAGCACCAGTGGCACGCCACTGGTGCTTCCCATGTCTTGTTTACTACGGCAAATTTAGACCAGCCCAGGTGATTTATTAACAATCCTCTCGGCCCAGTCGCCAATAAGGGGGAATTTGAAGTACTTGCCCTGGAAAGCCTAAATCATGGCTACCAGCCAGCCAACAAACCAGGCAATACCCAGGAGGCCCATAAGGCAAGCAAACAAGAGTACCAGGGTACCCGCAAATCCTGAGCCTGAAGCTGCAGCTACCACGAGGATAAAGTACGGAATGAGCAGAATAGTTTCCACGATTCCAACGCCAAAGTGCAGGAAGATGGCCTGCAAGGAGTTAAACTTTACGAAACGATTCTGCTTCTCAATGAAGAAGAAAATGAGGCCAATGATACCGATAAGGTAGCCAAGACCGGCGGCAATCTTGGGGTCCATACCGATAGAACTCGGCCCAAGCGGGCTGGCGGTTCTCGGTGGTGGCTGGTAGCCCGGCTGACCGTAGGCGTTATACTGATAGCCCGGTTGCCCTGCATTTGGGGGTTGATTGTAAGCGTTATACTGGTAACCAGGCTGCCCAGGCTGCCCAGGCTGCCCGCCTGCCGGTGGTGGATTATAGCCGCCGTACTGACCCTGTGGATTTGGGTCCTGTCCAGGATTAGGATTCCAACTCATGATTGTTTTCCTCCGATGCTTATAAATTTAAGGAGTTCTGGTTCGCGTACCGTTCAGCATAATCTCCAATGACCGGCAATTTGAAGTACTTACCCTGGAAGGCATTGATCATCAGCACGATCCAGCCAACAAAGCCGGCCAGGCCTACTATCCAGTTGAGGCAAAGAAGCCCTAATGACAAAAAGCCGGGAGTAATGTTGATCGCAAACCCTAGAATGATGGACAGTACTACGATACCGCCGAAGAAAAGTATGGACTGCATCGCATGGAAACGCACAAAGCGATTCTGCTTCTCCAATAGGAAGAAGATGATACCTGTGATCCATATACCAAGATAGCTTAGTCCTGCTGCTGTCTTGGGGTCCATACCCATTGTGCTTGCGCCAAACGCGGAAGCACCACCCATTGGCGGCGTCGCGTATGGGTTTTGCTGGTAGCCGCTATATTGCTGTTGCTGACCGTAGCCGGGTTGGCCATAGCTGGACTGACCATAGCCGGGCTGACCGGATTGACTATAGTCTGGCTGTCCGCCGGGTTGCCCGGGTTGCCCGGATTGTCCATATGGGCCTTGCTGGCTATAGGGGTCAGTTGGTGGTGGTGGCTGCATTGGTTGTTGACCATACTCACTGCCATAGCCGGCACCGTATTGACTGCCTTGATTGGGGTTCTGGGGGTTTTGCCCCTGGTTTGGCTGATTGGGATCCCAACTCATGATATTCCCTCATTTCTGAAATCTACAAGACCATTTTCACAAAAGAAGTACTTTCAATCGTTTTTTAATAAACTTCACGAAAGTTTTTGTATTCAGATACTGGTCTCGAAGTCACATTTCTTACGTAATGTTATACGTAGTATACATGGAAAGGTTGTCTTTGTGAAGCATCTAGCTCACATTATCATCGGTAATTTTACCGTTTTCTTGAATACCAGCAGAGTGGATAGCTATCGCAATGACCGCAGTTGGCAGCATGGGCAAATCCACCTTTTATTTACAACGTGCAAAGGGTGCAAAAGTACGGTATCGATCTGTCAGACAATGGGGCTGGACGTCCTCGTGGTTATCGAGTTCATTGTCCAGCAGACGCTTAGTGTTCAGGGTCTTGCGCTCGCATAGGGGGATAGGAATCGTGTGTATTATGCTCGTCAGGAATAATGTGGAATGTTCCCGGTTCGCGTTCGTTGCGTTCGGTCACATCATTGTCGAGCTGGTCATCAGTATTCATTCCCGCTATGCCTGTGCGGCGTCCAGGTAGGTCACGAGTAAGTGGGAGCCGCTCGTCCACATGCAATGGACGTGGCTCAGGTAGCTCAAGCTGTCTTTGTTCGTCTGCAGGCATTTGATTTTCTGTTTGACTTTCTGGTGGAGCGTCGAGCAAAGCAGCTTGCACGACCTGATCCATCGTGTCTACGAAGGTAAAATGCATGCTCTTGCTAATTTTTAGCGGAATCTCGGCAATATCCTTCTGATTTTCCAATGGGACAATCAGGTTATAAATGTTGGCCTGATGGGCCGCAAGCACTTTTTCCTTGAGGCCGCCGATGCCCAGCACGCGCCCGCGCAACGTAATCTCGCCGGTCATAGCGAGGTTGTCGCGGATGGGGCGATAGGTGAGTGCCGAAATGAGGGCGGTGGTGATGGTGATGCCGGCGGATGGGCCATCCTTTGGAATGGCGTTCTCCGGCAGGTGGATATGCAGGTCGGTCGCATCCTGGAAATTGATATCAATGCCTAGTTCGTCGGTGCGCGAACGGATATAGGATAGGCCGGCAATCGCTGACTCACGCATGATATCGCCCAGTTGGCCTGTGACCAGCAAGTCGCCTTTGCCAGGCATCGTTGCTACCTCGACCGGTAGCAGAATACCGCCGTTCTCGGTGACTGCCAATCCCATGGCTACGCCGACCTGTGTATTGTGCGTGATTGGAGTGGTGCTGTAACGTGGCGCACCGAGATAGTGTTCCAGGCTGTGTGTAGTGAGCCGCAGGTGCGTTTTCGGCTTTTCGATGATGCGTCGCGCCGCTTTGCGGCAAATTGTCGCCAGTTGGCGTTCCAGGTTGCGCACGCCGGCCTCTCTCGTGTAATCGCTGACAATGTGTTGCATGACGGTTTGCGAAATTTTCAACTGGTCGGCGGTCAAGCCATGTTCGTTCAGCACTTTTGGCAGGAGATGGCGCAAGCCAATGTTGACTTTTTCTTCAAACATGTAGCCCTGCAGGTCAATGATATCCATGCGATCCGCCAGGGCACGCGGTATCTGATACTTCACGTTGCCCGTACAGATAAAAAAGACCTCGGATAGGTCATAAGGGATTTCCAGATAGTGATCGGTAAAGCTATTATTCTGCTCTGGGTCAAGCACCTCAAGCAGGGCTGCCGCCGGGTCGCCGTGATACTCCGCCGAGAGTTTGTCAATCTCATCAAGCAAGAAGACGGGATTACGCACGCCAACAGTTTTCATAGATTGAATGATACGTCCGGGCAAGGCACCGACGTAGGTACGGCGATGTCCACGAATCTCGGCTTCGTCGTGGACGCCGCCCAGCGAAATACGGGCGAATTTCCTTCCCAGTGCGTGCGCAATCGAGCGGCCCAGTGAGGTTTTACCAACACCAGGAGGGCCAATGAAGCAGAGAATTCTGTCCCTGACTCTCACTGCTATTGCGTCCACCTCGATTGGCTAACTGTCGGCGTAACTGGCGCACCGCCAGAAAGTCTATAATGCGCTCCTTAATATTTTCCAGCCCGTAGTGGTCTTCATCCAGGATGCGGCGTGTAAGTTCAATATCAAAACGGTCCTCGGTGCGTTCTGTCCACGGAAGAGCCAGCACCCAATCGATGTATGAACGCAACACGGCTATCTCCGCTGATTGTGCCGGTGTGTTTTCCAGGCGGTCAATCTCTTTGCGTATTTTTGTCGAAACTGCGACTGGTAGCGTTTTCTCATTCAGTTTTGCGCGCAGCTCATCTGCCTCTGAGGATGTGTCCAGCCCTAATTCTTCCTGGATGGCACGCAATTGTTCGCGCAAGTAAAATTCTTTCTGTGAACGGTCTACCTGCGAACGTACGCGGTTGCGAATAGATGATTCGAGTTCGAGAATCTCAATTTCGTTGCCCATAATGACGCAAATTTTTTCCAGACGTTCCAGAGGGTCGAACGTCTCCAGCAAGTTTTGCTGCTGCTGTACATCGGTAACGAGATGGGCGGCCAGCATATCCGAGAGGCGGGCAGCATTTTTAATAGCGACGATGGAGGTGATATCCTCGACCGAGTAGCGGCGGTTGAGTTGTGCATAGTGTTCGAACAAGTTAGTGGCGTGGCGAACCAGTGCATCAACCTGTGGTCCACGTCCTTGCGGCTCCGCTGGAATGCGCACGCGGACATGCATAAACGGTTCCAGGTCCTGGAACTCCTCAATTTCCACTCGTTGTAAGCCGCTCAGTAAGACCTGTAAGCTGCCGTCGTGTTGGCGGTGGACGGTGGTAATTTCGACGAGCGCGCCAATAGGATAAAGATCACCTGGCTCCGGGTCTTCCAGTTCGGGGGTGCGCTGGGATACGGCGATGAGTAAGCGGTCGGGGCGCATCATGCCCTCTTCAATCGCTCGCACTGATTTCTCTCGTGCAACTGCGAGCGTGGTACGTGTGCGCGGAAACACCACCATACTTTTTAACGCCACAAGTGGATAAGTTTCGCTAAGTTCCGGCGATACTTCCTGGCGTTCATTTATACTCATGGGTTTCCGTTCGCTTCCTTATTTCGTCTGCTACCCCCTACAAGTTGATGAGCCCGCGTTATGCAGACTCATTTTCAGGATAGGCTATTGAACGGTCGCTGCGGGTGACAAGCAAAGGTTTATTGTGTGAGGTGATGACATCTCCGTTGATAATCACCTTCTTGACATCTGCTCGCGACGGAATTTCATACATAACATCGAGTAGCACATCCTCAATGATGCTACGCAGGCCGCGAGCACCGGTGCGCTGTTTGAGTGCGCCTTCGGCTGCTGCATCAAGGGCATCATTGGTGAAGACTAGCTCGACTCGATCAAGCTGCATAAATTTCTGGTATTGCTTGATAATCGCATTCTTTGGCTCTGTCAAGATGCGTATCAGTGCCTCTTTATCCAGGCTGTCAAGTGAAACGGCGACGGGCAAACGACCAACAAACTCAGGAATGAGGCCGTATTTGAGCAAATCATCTGGCACCATATGTGTCAGAATGGTCTCTTTCTTCTCGGCGATCGCTTGTGGCGTAGTGCCTCTAAAGCCAAAGCTCTTGTTGCTGCCGAGGCGTTGCTCGACAATTTTGTCCAGCCCTTCGAACGCACCGCCGCAGATAAACAGGATGTTGGCCGTGTTGATCTGAATGAAGTCCTGATGCGGGTGCTTGCGTCCTCCCTGTGGAGGGACATTGGCGATGGTTCCCTCAATGATTTTGAGCAGTGCCTGTTGCACTCCTTCACCCGATACATCGCGAGTGATAGACGGATTGTCGGATTTACGTGCGATCTTATCTATTTCGTCGATATAGACGATGCCGCGCTCAGCGCGTGCCACATCGAAATCGGCGGTCTGGATCAAGCGTAGCAAAATATTCTCCACATCCTCACCGACATAGCCCGCTTCGGTCAGTGCAGTAGCATCGGCGATACAGAATGGGACATCCAACACCTTTGCCAGCGTTTGTGCCAGCAATGTTTTTCCGCAGCCGGTGGGGCCAATCATTAGGATATTGCTCTTGGCCAGTTCCACATCGTCGATCTGCATGTTGACACCGATACGCTTGTAATGGTTGTAGACTGCCACCGCCAACGTTTTCTTGGCACGCTCCTGCCCAATGACGTACTGGCTGAGTTGCTCGTAGATTTTCTTTGGCGTGGGCATTTTGCCGGTCTGGAGACGGGGTTTTGCCGTCGTCGCCTGCTCCTCTTCGATGATTTCCCGGCAGAGGTCAATACATTCATCGCAGATGTAGACGCCCCCAGGCCCGGCGATCAATCGCTGCACCTGATCCTGACTCTTGCCACAAAACGAGCAACGATAGGTCGTGCGGGTGTTTTTTGAGTTTGCCACGTTGGTTACCTTTTCCTCATTACAGCCCGGTTGAGCGTAGCTAGCGCGAAAGCGCGTTACCGGGCTGGCTTGGTAGTCCCTCATTAGGACGCAGGTTACTGCGCCCCCATCTCTACGTTGCCAGTTGCTTCAGGCGTGTCAACCTGTTCGTCAACACTGGTATCAGTCACTTCGCTTGCCCCAGTTGCCTCAGGTGTCTCGGTTGCCTCACCGGCATCCTCAACTTCGGCTATCACGTCGGGCTCACCTGCGATAGCGGCGGCCTCCGCGTTCTCAATGCTTTGCTCTTCCTCGTTGATTTGATCGGGATCGGGGCCAGCAATCGCATCTACCAGAAATGTAATTGTCTTTTCACGCCGGTAGCTGAATAACAGCGAACGGATTTGTTCCTCCGAGCGAGCCAACTGCTGTCCGGCCTGGGCATATGCACGATAAAGTGCCTCTAACTCTTCGGGCGCGACGCTGATTTTCTCTTCTCGCGCTACCTCGTCCAGTACAAGCTGGCTCTTCACACGCGCTTCCGCAGCGGGGCGGATATCTTGCAGATATTCTTCGCGTGTCTTTTTCGTGAGCATGAAGTACTGATCCAGCGACATGCGTTGTCGTTCCAAGTTGTGTGACAGTTGGTGTACCATCTCTTCCGCCTCTTCGTCAACCAGCACCGGGTGCAGTGTGACCTCGGCCTGTTCGATGACGGCGTTGACTACCTGCTCACGCAGCTCATCGCGTACATGTCGCTGCTTGTTCTCCAGAATATTGTCGCTGATGGCTTTGCGCAAGTCTTCCATTGTCTCGAATTGGCTTTCGCTGACCTTAGCCGCGAAGGCATCATCGAGTTCAGGAGTTTCCTTGGCCTCTATTTTATAGAGGGTCACATGGTAGTGTGCCTCTTTGCCCGCTATTTTCTCATTTGAGTAGTCGGCGGGAATAGTGGTGGTGAAATCTTTGCTCTCGCCGGGCTGCATTCCTACCACCTGCTCATCCATGCCAACGAACAGGCCATGTCGTTCCTGTGTCAGCTCAAAGGGATTGTCTTTCAGGTCGGAGATGTTCTCTTCTTCAACCGTGAGTTTGAGATCAACGGTGACGCGGTCGCCATATTCGGCGGGGCGTTCAACTTCATGCCAGGTGACTTGCCGGTTACGCAGCGATTCTATCTCGCTTTCAACCTCTTCTGAGGTGACAGCGACTTCTTCACGGTCAATATGAAGTGAGTGGTAATCGCCCAGGACGACGGGAGAGAGGATTGGGACTTTGAGGCTAAAGTGGTACGGCTGCCCGATCTCCAGAACGGGCGCATCAACCTCTGGCTGCCGAATGGGGGTTAATTCATGTTCTTTCAAGGCATTGCGGTAGGTCTCATTGATCAGTTCATCAAGACCTTCCTGATAGATAGATTCTTTGCCAATTTTGCGCTCAAGCAAAGAGCGTGGGGCCTTGCCACGACGAAAGCCCTGTATATCAACTTGCTTTACTAATTTTCGATATGCTTTATCTGATGCCTTTTCCAGGTCGTCCCAGGTCAAATCTACATTTAAGACCGCTTCACTGGTTGGCAGCTTTTCGACCGAAACCTTCACATTTCCTCCAACAGGCGCGAGTGACCACTCATGTTTTCTTTTCGCAAAAAATCTGCGCCTTACAGCGCGGTGGGCGGTGAGAGACTCGAACTCTCACGGTTCATCACCAATAGATCCTAAGTCTATCCTGTCTACCAATTTCAGCAACCGCCCAGGTTTTCTACTATAAAAAGGGAAAAATCCTCACCAGTGGATAATACATCAGCAACATGTCCGCTGTCAAGCCAACTTTTGCTGAACCCGCCGTTCGGGCTATTCCCCCGTTCTCTCGCTATTGCATTCTTTCTCTCTTTTCCAACATTGCTTTCAGCGATTCTATTCCGGGCAAGCCGCAACCAAGCCGCAACCAAACCTCAACCGTCTTCACCTTTACAAATGGCGCATTTTCATTAATAATGAGAAAATGGAAAGTTCGTCTTCTGGTGAGTAGAGAGTAGTTAAGTGAGGTGGATAGATGGGGCCAACTGCCAGCTGTACATGGGTACATAGACAGAACGCTTCTGGTTTTTCGTGCATCTATAGCAACATCCACGTTCTCTTGCAGCAAGAACACCGGGCATACCGCGACGCCACCAGTCGCCATATCAGCATCTTTGCCGCCGCCGGTGATCAGGGCGCGGCCCAGTCCACCTGTGATGGCAGTAGCTATATTCGCAAAGCTTCTGGTCACGGCAGTGATGGTCAAGAATTGTAAGATTTTTTGTATATAACAACACGAGCCAGCTAGAAAAACTTCTTAGAAGTTTTTCTAGCTGGCTCGTGTTGTTATATACATTTCATGGAAGTACGGTAGCCTTGTGTGATACAGTAGGTTAGCAGTTTATCTTCGAAGAACAAGAGAAAGGGATATATGAATGAGCAACAAGGCAACCGAGCCGCCGGACATACACGAGCCGCCCCCACTAGAAGGTAGCGTCTCAACGCGCATTATCTATTCGCTGCGTTTACGTGGTGTGCCACCGCCGACGCTGGGACAAATTGTCGCCGTCGCCGTCGCTACCGCCGTGTATACCATTCTTTCGTGGCTGGCTATTATCTCGCTCCCTTCCGGTATTTCTGTCGTCTCGGCGGTTTTCCTGGCGATTGGTTTTGGTATTCCCTTCGCTATCTGGTTTGGCGGCTGGGCATTTGTGATCGCCTATATCGGCAATTTTGTGGGTGCGGGCTTGCTAGCAGGTTTGCCTCTACTAACGGCACTTCCTTTTGGCACGGTTGACCTGATTCAGTTAGGATTACCGATGCTGTTGTACCGCTTGTTGGCAAAACGCCTCGGCGTCAATCCCATCGGCAAGGATGTATTTACTGTGCGCGGCTTCCTCTTTTTTCTCTTCTGTGCCGTGTTACCCAATAACATCATCGGTGGACTCTACGGCAACCTCATCTTAATCTGGAGTGGCATCAACCCTCCCAATGTGTTGCTCCCTGGCTGGTTCGCGTGGGTATTATCAAATGTAGTGGTGACGATTGTTGTTGGTTCCGTCCTATTGCGAACCCTGGGGCCGGTAGTTGAACGCTTCGGGCTAACAATACGCAACGCCTTGAGCTGACAAACCAATCCATCCTTCTCGACGAGTTATTTCTCACCGTGTGACAATGCGTCTACCCATTCCTGGACGGTCAGCAGGAAGGGTAATTCGGGGTATGATTCGCGCAGATGGCTGGAGAGTGCCGCCGCAGTCGGCTGGCGTAATTCGGTTCTGTGAAGAACGTCGCGATTCTGGAAAAGTTCTCGCGGCGTTCCCGTGAAAGCAATACGCCCAGTGCGGAAAGTGAAGACGCGCTGGCAATATTCGGCAACGAGCGACATGTCATGAGTGATGATGACAATCGTTTTGCCCTGCTGTTGTAGATTCACGAGCAGATGCATGATGGCTTGTACCGAGCGGAAGTCCTGCCCGGTCGTCGGCTCGTCTACCACCAGAATCTCCGCTCCCATCGCCAGTACTGCTGCTACAGCCAGACGTTGGCGTTGTCCCTTGCTTAAGAAAAGCGGATCTTCGTTCGCGTAGCGAGTGAGGTTGACCGCTTCCAATGTCTCTTCAACGATGATGCGGCGATGTGCGGCGTCAATACCCAGATTCTTGAGTCCATAAGCAATTTCGTCGGAGACCTTGCGGCGGAAAAGCTGGTGGTCGGGGTTCTGGAAAACGTAACCCACGGAGCGCGGCAACCGTGCGCGTACCTTGCGTGAGGAAAGGTCTTGCCCCAATACGTGCACGCTCCCACGAGAGGCGCGATACAGGCCCGCCAGTATGCGAGCCAATGTCGTTTTTCCGCTCCCATTCGGTCCCAACAATGCCAGCATTTCGCCCCGGTATACCGTCATGTCAACCCCCTGTAACGCCACCGTGCCGTCTGCATAGTGATACCCAACATTCTCGGCAGTGACCACGGGGGAACCGGAGGGCTCACCACCGGCATGAGTTATATTGGCAATGGAGGACCCGGACGGACGCCCACAAGGGGCCCCACCCCGCAACCACGCCACCCCCGTCCCTACTATACGCCGGAAATACGTCCGCTTTGCGGAAACATCCTCCGAGGATGTGCCTTCCGTATATAGTAGGGACGGGGGCTGGGTGGATGTGGGGTGGGGCCCCTTGTGGGCGTCCGTGGGCTCATTTGTGACCGTCCGGCTCTTGGCTATCCATCTATCATCCGTCGGGTCATGTGTGGCTGTCTGCCTCACCGTCAAACCAGCACCGAACGCCGTCGCGCCTTCCTCTATGGTTAATGGCGGACGCCCATCAAAGGTATAGCCGCTATACCAGGAGATGCGGGGTAGTTCGCCAACGGAGGCTCCACTCTGCTCTAAGAGAGTGCGTTGAGCGTAAAATTCGGCTGGCGGCGCGACCAGTGCCACGCGGCCCTCGTGAAGTAATGCGATGGTATTGCAGAAGGTGGCGAGAATATCGGGGTCTTGTTCGACCAGAATAATGGTCATTTGCTCTTGCTGGCGCAGGCGTGCAATCGTCTTAATAATTTCGCGCTTGCCAGCTGGGTCAAGGTCGCTGGTTGGTTCGTCGAGGACAAGGATGCGCGGGCGCATTGCCAGAAAAGCAGCGATGGCGACGCGCTGTTTTTGTCCACCTGAGAGGTCGGCAGGATGAAGATAGGCTGCGCCGTGCCAGAGATGTTCCAGCCCAACCATTGCTAATGCTTCATGAGTACGCTGCAAAATCTCATTGGAAGGCACACCCTGGATTTGCAAACCGAGCCCCAGTTCATGCAGCAAGCTCATACGTAAGAACTGGTTTTCCGGGTCTTGCAAGACCATACCAATATGGTTCGTGAGGGGCGTTTGTGAAGTGACGGTCTCGCCAAATACGGCGACATTGCCACGAAAATGCTGCGGCAGCTGCTCGGAGGTGAGGCGTGCGCTATGCGGAATGATACCGAGCATGGCCCGGCACAGCGTCGTTTTACCCGCACCACCTGGGCCAGTAATGCCGAAACATGTCCCTTGCTCCACATTCAGGCGAACGTCGCGCAATATCCATGCATTGGCTTCGTCACTATAGGTTGGATATCGCCACCAGAGGCCGTCTATGCGCAGTGCATCCGTTGTCATAGGTAGCCACTCCACAGCAACGCCGTTACAGTGGGATGCGGCCCTACTGCGAGATAGAGCAGGACAAGACTCAGTGCAACGACGTCCCAATCAAGCAGCCGCCACGGACTGGTTTCGTAGAAATCCTTATCCCGGCGACCAAGCGTGTAGCCACGAACCAACAGTGCGTCGCCGATTTCGCTGGAACGCCGGATCATCATTGCAACCATCGGTACCGCGATGCTTGCCAGATCGCGCAAACGCTGGATGAAACTGCGCGGGCGGGCATTGACGGCTCGTGCCACCTGTGCCGAGTGAATAGTGTTGTAGTCCGCCAGCGCAAGGTCGAGCGATCGAAACACAGTAGCTAGAAAGAAGGTAACGGCCGATGGTACGTGCAGTTGTCGCAATGCACCAATCAACTCGACATCCCGCGCCGTGACGACAAGGGCGATAGTAGCCAGCACCATTCCCGCGTACCCAATAACTTTTGTAATCGCCGTCAGCAAACCTCGATCACTGACCAGCACCGTCAACGGGTGGAAAAAAGCGACCTGTGCCAGCCGCCATTCGGGCAGTGGCACCCAATGTGCGACGATAAAAGCTGCTATGATGCTACATAGTATGCCCAACGCGAGTTTGCGTGTCCACAAAAAATAGCCGCCACCAATCAGCAACAACACGGCTTGCCACGGTGCCAGCGCAATATCAAGCTGACCTGCATACACTGAAAGGCGTACTAATGTGACGCTACCGGGGATAGGATTGAAAATTGCCCACGTCAAAAAAATCGCCAGTAGCGCAGGCAACGTAAGCAGAGCATACAAACGCGCCACTCTTGCGCTGATGCCGCTCAGGAGAAACACGCACAGGGCGGCGCACCAAAGCAGAGCCGCCCCCACAAGATCAGGCTGTCCCGTATTGATTGTGCGCAAGAGGGCCGAAGAGAGGCACAGAACCAGTATGATCCGCGCAATCAAATGTACCTTCGCAAAAGGTGCATCAATGCGCCGCGCAAAAAGAAACGAGCGCACATAACGCCGCCCCGGCGGCGGTAACAGTGGAAGTATGTGTATGTCATTCAGCTGCTGTGGTCGATCCAAAGATTGTCTTTCCCGTATGAGTAAGTAAGGTATGCGCATGTGTTCGCATATATCCAGAGGTATTATAACACGAGGAAGGGTCAGACCGGTATATCTTTCAAGGATTGGAGCCAATTATATGTACAGTAGAGAAGTACCTGCTCATACAAAAGTTAACTGGTCGCCGTCGGCGACCAGTTAACTTTTGTATGAGCAGGTACTTCTCTACTAGCTCTCAACGATATCTATCGAGAGGACCTGGGTGCCGGCGTTGCGGGCGCGTTGCGGGTCGCGTTCCTCAATGGAGTGCACGACATTCATACCGGAGGTGACTTTGCCGAAGACGCCGTGCTTGCCGTTCAGGTGGGGCGTCGGGCCGTAGGTGATAAAGAACTGCGAGCCGTTGGTGTTGCGGCCAGCATTGGCCATCGAGAGAATACCTTCGCTGTTGTGTTGAAGTTCGAGGGCACCGCGCTCGTCGTTGAATTTGTAGCCGGGGCCACCCATACCTGTACCGGTGGGATCGCCGCCCTGTGCCATGAAGTTATGCATAACGCGATGGAACGTTGTGCCGTTGTAGAAACCCTCGCGGGCCAGGAAGACAAAGTTGTTGACGGTCACCGGTGCCTGGGCCGCGAACAACTCGACCTGAAAATCGCCCTGCTCCGTATGGAATATGGCCTGATAGTGTTTCTTCGGGTCAATTTGCATCTGGGGCGGGGCACTGTATTGCTTTGATGCCATGCTTGTATCCTTTCAAGTTATGGAGCTATAGCCACAATAATGTGGTTAATGATATCCGGGGTAATTTTTTGTTGGGCCGCAGTACCGTCAGGATTGGGGCCTTGAATTTTCAATGCCACTTCTATCCCCCGCACAATATGCCCGAACAGGTTATATTTCGCTTGCAGGGATTTTGTGTCATTGGCAGTACAGATGAAAAACTGGCTGCCATTGGTATTAGCACCGGAGTTCGCCATCGCCAGACACCCCTCGGTATATTGTCCTTTGACTGGCTCATCTTTGAACTTATAACCGGGGCCACCGAGACCAGTACCTAGCGGGTCGCCTGTCTGAGCAACAAAACCGGGTACTACACGATGGAATTTGAGACCATCATAAAATTGGTTCTGTGCCAGGAAGACAAAGTTGTTGACCGTCAGTGGTGCCGACTTCGGATCAAGCTCCACGACGATCAGGCCGCGGTTGGTATTGATACCTGCGCAATAGATTTTGTTGGTGTCGATCGTCATAACAGGTGGCTTCGAGTATGTATGCTTTATCGCCTTGAACTCCAAGGCAGTCGGGGCAGGAGAGGTATCGGTCAACTGATTGACGATCTTGTTGCAAGGTGAAGGGACCACTATCGGTCCCTGTGTTGCTACCGGCTTAGCCGGTATAGTCTTCGGTGCAAATGGCCCGACATGATAGAAATAGAGGGTGTAGATACTCAGGCCGATGATCAATACCGTCAAGACGGTCGCCCACGGATAACGGGCAATACCACGGCTGGGTTTTTTGTAGCCGGGAGCCTGCCTTCGCGGAGCGGCCTCTTTTACCTCAAGTTTCGGTAATTCCGTCGCGTGCAATCTGGCAATTTTTGCCGCTCGCCTGGTGGCGGCTCGCTTTGATGTTTTTGGCATGGGGTTTTGCAACAACTCCTTTATAACATTGATGACTTCTGCCCCCATGTCTACTGACGATTCTGTGGGGCGGTCAGTATGAACCGTGAAATTCTCCATGCTATAATAACTCTCTTCTTCTATTGGGTCAAGCCCCCAAATCTGCGCGATTGTGTCGGCAGATATCCTCCGGCAATAAGTGCTAAAAGTCCCTTTGCAGGCTAACGATAATAGACATTTTTCCTACGAATACTGCCTCGTATCGGACATTCCCTGTGGATATGTATGTGGATAAGTTCGTGGATAACCTGGGATAACTCCGGCCTTTTCGTGGATAACTGGGGGATAAGTCCACATTATGTCATGAAGGTGTGTAACCTCGTGCTTGGGCAAGCACAGGAAAATTTGGAAGATATCCACATATCCACATGGACTGGCAAAACTCACCAATTGATTTCGGTCAAAATATTCGTTACACTGTTAAAGCACACAAATTCGGGAGAGCCAACAGGCGTCAGGGTATTCACGGCAATCGGAGCAAGCAGCGAAAAGAATCGCCATGAGTACCCTTGCATTGTCTTTACTGCCACGCGCAAAGATTGAACGCATGTGCTACTATACAACCATGAAAAAAAGCAAGTAGGGAACCAAACGACGTGGAGAAACTGTTACCGCAAAACATAGAGGCCGAGCGCGGCGTCCTGGGCAGTATCATTATTGACCCGGAGGCGATTGTCCAGGTGGGGGATTTCCTGACTGCCGAGGATTTCTATCGCGACGCGCACCGCAGCATCTATGAAGTCATTGTACAACTCTACGAACAGCGCGAAGCGGCGGACTTCATCACCATCTGTGACGAACTGGAACGGCGCAACAAATTGGAAGATGTTGGCGGTGCCAGCTATATCACCTCGCTTATCAACCAGGTTCCCACCAGTGGCAATGTCGAATACTACGGGCGCATCGTAGAGCGTACCGCTATCCTGCGTCGTTTGATACACGCGGCAGGCGAGATAGCTGCCATCGCCTATGACGAAGTTGACGCCGATCTAGCGTTGGAGAAAGCTGAGCAGCTTATCTTCAGCATCGGTCAACGCCACGCCCACTCCGACTTTTCCCCCTTGCGCGACCTGCTGTCTGAATACATGAACAAGCTCGACCAGTTGCACGAGCGACGCGGTACCATCGTTGGTGTTCCCACCGGCTTCACTGATCTTGACAGATTAACAGGGGGCTTGCAGAAGTCTGATTTGATCATTCTAGCAGCTCGGCCGGCAGTAGGAAAGACCAGTCTTTCCCTCAGTCTCGCTCACAACAGTGCCATTAAGCATCAACGCTCCATAGCCATTTTTAGCCTTGAGATGAGCAAGGAGCAGTTGGTACAACGTTTGCTCTCCATGGATGCAGCTGTTGACCAGCAACGACTGCGCACTGGCTGGATTGAAGATGACGATTGGGAACGCATTATCTATTCAATGGGAACGCTCTCCGAGGCCAATATCTGGATTGACGACACAGCGGGTATATCTACAGTGGAGATGCGTAGTAAAGCACGTCGCTTGCAGGCCGAACATGGTATAGACTTGATTATCGTTGACTATCTCCAGTTGATGCAATCGTCGGTCAGCGGCAAACGCAACGAGAACCGCGTCCAGGAAATATCCGAAATCAGCCGCAACCTGAAAGGTCTTGCCCGCGAACTGGATATACCCGTCCTGGCCCTTGCCCAGTTGTCCCGCGCCGTTGATAGCCGCCAGTCGAAGGTGCCGATATTGTCAGACCTGCGTGAAAGCGGAAGTATCGAGCAAGACGCGGATATCGTCATGTTTATTTATCGTGACGACGTGTATAACCCGGAGTCGGAACGCAAGAATATCGCGGATATTATTGTCGCGAAACATCGAAATGGACCAGTTGGTGAGGTCAGTCTGTATTTCCAGGCCAACCAGACCCGCTTCCGTGATTTGGAAATGACTCCCCCGCCGGAGTAAGTACGCAGGAAGAACGCCTATGACAGCATTTACAGGGTTCCCAGCGGGGAAAAATCCATATGTGCCGGTACCGGAAGTCTTTTTTACGGTACTGCTGCCAGAGATTGAGGATAGTGCCGAACTCAAAGTTACGCTGCACCTCTTCTGGCTGCTGGCGCAGAAGCAGGGCAACCCGCGCTGCGTCAGCGAGGGTGACTTGCTGAGCGATGGCCTCTTGCTGGGTAGTCTCAAACGGCGTGGCGACCCACGCCCGGTGGAGGAACGCCTGCGTCAGGGATTAGAACAGGCGGTTGCAAGAGGTACCCTTTTGCGGATACACTTAAAGCTAGTAAGTGAAGGCAACGATCTGGCGGAGGTCATTCAATGGTATTTCTTTAACACGGCCCGCAGTCGCAAAGTCGTTGCCGAGCTACAGGGCGGCGAAATGATGTCTATGCGCCTCCTGAAAAATCAGGCGGAGGAGATTGAACAAGATACTGAGATAGCGGTACCAATGGGAGAGTATTCACAGGGTGTACAGAGTATCCAAAGTATCCAGAGTATTCAGGGAACACAGAACAGAAACGGTTCTCAACGAAGTTCAGCGAGGCAGACAGCTGAACAAGAGAGAACCCAAACCGTCCAGGTACAATTTGATCGTCCGAATATCTTTGTCTTATATGAGCAAAATATTGGCTTACTTTCTCCGCTCATCGCCGATCAGCTGCGGGACGCCGCAAATCTGTATCCGCAAGAGTGGATCGAGGCAGCATTTCGCGAAGCGGTGCAGTATAATAAACGTAGCTGGAAATATATCAGCGCCATATTGAGACGCTGGGAAACGGAAGGCAGGCAAGCATGGAACGCCTGAATGATATTATCAATAGAACGGCGCAACGGCGTCAACAAAGCGGCAATACGCAGGGACCGCGAGATCCCCAAGGACAGCAAGAGCAACGCACAAATCAGGGCCAGCAGAACCAACAGAACCAACAGCGCTCCGAACAGTCCTTGCCGCGCCGTCCTCAACCTTTGCGCGAGCAGACGGCACGATTGGGACAACAGAGAACACCAACTCAACAATTGCGATCCTATCCCACATCATCCACACCGCCCACACCGCCCACACAGCCAACGCGGAAATATTACCAGCATACGCCACGCAATCGCACCCTATCCGAACCAGATTACCCGCAGCCTTCGCGCTATCCACAGCGAGAAATACAAAAAGCATATAACACACCTGCACCCGGTGAGGCAAGCGCAACACGTCCACTCTATGGTTATGAGCAGGCACCTCCGAGAAGCGATATCAATCCTGATGGTGCCGGGTCGACAGGCTATTACCGCACTCCCCGGCATACTGTGCAGGCAACCCCTCCAGCAGATGACTACTACAACGCTTATCCCGCCACGTCTCCTATGCCCATGTCCCAGGCAGATGTTGCAGATGTACAGGAAGAATGGGAAGACGATGCCGCAGTAATGCGCTATGGCGATTGGGAAATTGATTATCCATCTACTCCTCGTGAGATGCCTCCAATGCAAAGGCGCGATAGAGAGATCAGAGAAATAGAGCTACATCCCAGAGGTGTACCATATTCCCCCGTTACGCGCAATTTACACGCGATGCAAACGCAAGTGCCACCAGCGCGACTACCTGTATCAGCAGCACCACTAACGCCGACACCCCCTGCCTTGCCAGCACCACAAGCCACGCCACAGGAAATGCGTTCTCATCGCCATACGCAGCCATTAGACCCGCAAACCGTCGCGGATATGACACGCGAAATGCCGCAGGAAAGGGTACGCCAGACTCAACCAGCACGACTGTCTGCTAGACAGGTGCAACCCAACAGCACCGCTAATACATCTCCATCGGCTCGTAACGTTTGCCCCGTCTGCAAGGGTGCGGGCTTCTTGCGCGCCAATGTTCCCGTGAGTGAGCCAAATTTTGGCAAACCCGTTCCCTGTGCATGTAAAGAGGCGGAGTGGCGCGAAAAGCGGCGTCAACAGTTGCTTGAACTTTCTGATTTGAGCGCGTTCCAAAACAGTAATTTTACTAATTTTCATCGCTTTCCCGGCATCTCTCCATCGGTGAGAGAAGCTTATAAACATGCATATCAATTTGCCCAGAACCCACATGGCTGGCTCGTACTGATTGGGCCAAATGGCTGTGGTAAAACGCACCTTGCAGCAGCGATTGCGAATCAGAATTTGAAAGAGGGAGCTGTCGTGCTTTTCACGGTCGTTCCAGACCTGCTGGCACATCTGCGTTCAACCTTTGGTCACAATGCAACCGAGGCATACGATCAACGCTTCGCCAAAATGCGCGAGGCCGAATTATTGGTACTGGACGACCTCGGCGCACATCAAAGCTCGCCGTGGGCCAACGAAAAGCTTTTCCAGCTGCTCAACTATCGTTACAACTCCGGTTTTCCGACCGTGATCACCGCAAATCCACAAGGCTTGAGGGGGCTTGATGAACGCATTCTATCGCGCATGTCCGATACTGCTCTTGCAATCACTATCGAAATGACTGGAGCAGTAGACTACCGCCCACGAAATCCTCGCAAATAGCCGCTGTGCCAGGGAGTAATGAATGCTCAAGTGTGAAATTTGTAGTGGCACAGGGACACTCAGCCTTATCGTAAGCTGCCGCAAATGCCAGGGAACCGGCGAAATCATTACCTGTGACGACGATGGCAATGATAGCTTAGAGGCTTGCACTTCATGCGAAGATGGCATCATCTATACCGAGGTAACATGCGATGCCTGTCATGGAACGGGTACCGCTTAAAAAATGCCTGGGTCCACCACAATTATTGGCAAATCCTGAAGATATGGCAGAGGATTCTTGCGTTTGTCTGTTGCAGGTGCTATCATAATCGTAATATCCCGTGTGAGCGGGGGACCTCTGCACATTTTGTTTTTTACTAACGGTGCCGCTTTTCAATATCCGTAGCAAAAGCAACACCGTTTGAATTTAGAAGGAGCAAATAATGGGTACACTTTTTGACCCACGCGATCCCAAGTGGAAAAAGGAAACACGCGAAATTTTGGAACCTAAAGGCGTCTATGTCCCTAACGTTGTCGAGTCGACACCACGCGGCGAGCGCGGCTGGGACATTTTCTCTCGTCTGTTGAAAGAGCGCATCATTTTCATTGGTACGCCGATTGATGATACCGTCGCCAATATCACAGTAGCGCAGTTGCTCTACCTGCAAAGTGAGGACGCGACAAAAGATATCAATATGTACATTAACTCACCCGGTGGTAGCATCTACGCTGGTCTCGCCGTTTACGATACCATGCAGTGGCTCAAGCCGGATGTCTCAACGGTGTGCATGGGCATGGCCATGAGTATGGGTGCCGTTCTGTTGACCGCCGGTGAAAAAGGCAAACGTTTCTGTCTGCCCAATAGTACTGTACTGATTCACCAGCCACTTGGTGGCGCGGAAGGTCAGGCGGCTGATATCGAGATTACCGCACGCGAAATCTTGCGTCTGCGCCGTAGCATTTACGATATTATTGCCAAGCACACAGGGCAGACCCCTGAGCGCATTATGCAAGACTCCGACCGTAACTACTACCTCTCCGCAGAGCAGGCCGTGGAGTATGGTCTCGTGGACGAAGTACTTACCGCCGACGAGATTGCTACCTCTCGCTAATTCATGGTGCTAGATAAAGAATATACACAACGAGAGGTAGCAAGCACACTTGCTACCTCTCGTTGTGTATATTCTTTATCTAGCACATATTACAGGAGGTTACTTGCCCAGGAGACTGATACCATCCCTCACAGGGCGCACTGTTCGCTGTATACTGTTTGACCTTGGTGATACACTCTGGTCACGAAAAGATTTGCACGCCTGGCAGAGCATGGAAAATGCCGCCAATGGGCGGGCTGTGGCAACTTTGCGTACCTGCACCATTGCTTCCAGTTTGCCAGAGCTGGATGACGTGGCACTGGGTAAACGCTTGCGCAAATCTGTTGAGAAGCACTTGCGCACGCTTGTGCGCCAGAACCTGGAGATTGAGCCGCAAGGAGCCACTGCCGTTGTTTATGTCCTCCAGCAATGGGGTGTTCAGAATGTTGACTACACGCAATGCGAGGCTATCTTCGAGAGTCTGCGCGTGCGTGTGCCAGGATCACGCCCGCTCTATGATGATGTACTTCCAACATTGAAAGAGCTACAACGACGCGGCTTTCAACTCGGCGTCGTCACCAATCGTCATTGGGGCGGGGCAATCTTTCAGGAAGACTTGCGCTTACTCGGCTTGCTCGATTATTTTGATCCGCGCTACATGGCGATTTCAGTTGACCTGGGCATTCGCAAGCCAAACCCGGCGATTTTCCTGCATGTCTTGAATGCACTCGGCATTTCGCCACAGGAAGCGGTGATGGTTGGCGATTCGCTGCGTTCAGATGTGCTTGGTGCGCAACTGCTGGGCATCTTTACTATCTGGAAACCCGCACCTTCATTGCGGTCCGAGGTGTATGCTCGTAAAATCGCCGCTGGTGCCATCACTGATATTAATCCTGGTCAACTACTATCAGCACCCGCCACAGAGGAAGACGAACGGCCTGGCGACTTGCCGCCCGGTATGCACATTACCGACGATGATTATGTGCTAGCGCATATTCAGAGCCGCGCCGGTAAATGGGATGAACATATGCAGCGCGATATCAAGCCCGATCTGCGCATCGAAAACCTGAGCGACCTGCTTGATATCTTTGTCGAAGTTGGGGAGCAGTGGCATGACGCCTAATTTACGTAAGTACCTGTTTGAAACACTCTACAAAAACCGCTACCTGTACCGCTTCGCCAGTACGGTGCCATTCGCCGGCCAATGGCGTGTCTGGCAGCGACTGGTACTAACCCGCATCGTGGGACACGATGTGCTGGAATTCGGGTGCGGTCTCGGCGATCTGCTGGCAGATATGCTCGCAGCAGGCTACAATTGTTATGCCGTCGAACAATCCCCACAGATGGTTGCTGCCGCCCGTGATACCTTGAAGAGCCGCCAACTCGGTACGTCGGCGACAGTTATTCAAGGCTCCGCGCAGCACGTCCCTTTCTCCGATAGCTCCTTCGATACTGTTATCAGCACTTTTCCTTCCGAATACATCTATGATCCCGACACCATCACTGAAGCCGAGCGCGTCCTGTGTCCCGGCGGACGTCTGATCGTCATCGAGGGTGCCAATCTGCTCCCCGTTGGCTTCCTGCAACCTTTCCTGGTATTGTTTCAGATGCTTGTTTATGGCCCCTCTACGCTCTTTGGAGGAGGCCGGGGACATAGGGAACCTGAGGGACATAGTCAAGAGGGAGAGTACCCAGAAGTAACAATACTGCGCACCGACCGCAGCACTGGCAGTGGTATGACCACACGAGAAATACCCAATGCAGAGTTTGGTCAACGTATTCCCCTGGAACAACACGGCCTGCGTCGTCGCTCCGAAATTGTGCGCAGTCACCGTTGGGAAGTCTATATTACTATCGGCGAGAAAATGGAGGCTTCTCTGCTTAGCCTCCATGAATGCTAATTTCTTTTTGACGAGCATAGCGGAAAATTTCACCCGGGTTGGTCATTCCTTTGGCTCTTGCTTCCTGGACCCAGGCACTCATTTCATATTTATTCTGGTAGAGTCGGTTGCCGCAAAAAATATGACGTTGGAGAAAGGGCAGTGGGGTGATCAGCATCAGCTGTCTGCGGGTAGAGAGATCATAGACATGTTCAGGCCACCAGGGTGTAGCGAGGATATAGTGTGGATGGTGTACCCATTCGGGACAGGGGACGCCATAGCGGCTACAGAGAAATTCGGCTGAAGCTGCACAGAAGGCTCCCCAGCGGCGGGTGTACTCGGTGTTTTGTGCTGGTTCTTGTAACGGGTCGTTCACCAGAGCGGCACGATAGTCTTTTGCGTAGCCATACCAGGCATTCCGAAAGTTGCCTAAAGCAACCCAGGGCTCTTCTCCCGTGCAGATTTGTGAATAGGCTCGTGCGACAGTTTGCACTGTTTTCATGGTGGGTATCATTGTTCTGCTCCGCCGTTTGTTGCTCGCGGTTGTCGTTGGTTCCCAAAAAGGGTATTCAGTGATCTTTCGATTGTGTCAGGGTTATTTTGTTGTGCATCAGGTAAAATGTACCGGTCAAGTAACATTTGGGCTTGTTGCCGTGTTGTGATCGTTCCTTGTTGAAGGAGTATTCTACAGTCTTCGATGTCTTTCTCGCGCCCGGCAAATATCTTGAGGGCGAGAATGTATTCATGGGGTGGAGCATAGATATGAAGTGGGCCATAAGTTTTCCATAAATTCCCGTTTGGAACGATCACGAGATCATACATGAGAAGTTGCGTCATATAATTCAACCAGTTCGGATCGATCTGATTTGATGGTTGTTGCTCATGGCTGTCGCTGTCAAATTATCCCTGACTTTTTCACTTGTTTGGACAAATTTATTGTTTTCAACGTCCTACTCTTCGGCAGAAGAACCTAAGAGTGAGCCAAATTGACTAATGCGCTCAAGCTCAGCATCGATCCGTGCGTTAGCGACTGGTGTATTTACTCCATAGAGTTCCCGTACTAGCTGTTCAATCTTCGCATCCATCGCCGGGTCAAGGGTTCTGCCGCTAGCAATCACTTCGTCAACGCAATTGGCTATGCTGTCATGAAAGTACGTCTGACGAACATCTGTAAAATCAATAGCGCGAACGGGCAAGTTTTTTATGGTTTTCTGCGTCATGTATGGGAAGCTTTTCCATTCAATATCACCAAGAGCTTTGTAATAGCGGTAAAGCATCATACGCGAATTTATTACTCCCAGTATATAGCTTAAACGCAGTTTTTCATATGCTCTAGTCGGTCGGGGCAAAGTTTGAAAATGTAAATTGCCTGAACAGTGTATGCTCCTGTCCGGTCAATAGTCGCATAGATGCCACGACCAGTTTTTCGTACCAACAACTTTTCGTCTTCGTACCAGTTCGGTGATTTATAATCAATGCCCAGATATACCCAATTTTTTACCTCAAATTCAGTGTATTGCTTCCCGCACCGTTTACATATGCGTATTTCTCCTGGTACAAACGAGGGCGCGGTCAGGTCATAGAACGAGCAACTCTGTTTTGGATTACCCTGTTTAGGTTTTGGGCAGCATGGAAAAGTTCGCACTTTCGTGGTATCAATATAGCGCATTTCGACAACTGAATAACGGTTAATGCCTTCTCCAACAATGATTGGCTGAGTACACTGTATTGTACGTTCAGGCGTAATGATGGTTGCGTGCGGGCTATCTTCATAGCGAATTGTTTGTTTACACGCAGGGTTTTTACAGATTACTGCCTGGTACAGGCCATTTTTCTGTTTTTCAGGAATAGGTCGCCAGATGCCACAAAAGGGACATGCCATCACTGATCCATTTTTGGATAGTTCGACTCCTCGCGCTGATAGTGTCGTTTCGTCCCAGTCCATTGCTTTTCTATTGACGGCCTCTAAGATGTTTGCATCTTGATCACTGGCAAAAATATCAAATTCTTTCTCTTTGTTCTGATTAAAGCGCGTTTGAGAGATCGAGGTGCCATCACTGTCAAGCAGTTCTTGTATCGCATTGTTACGAGACGCTTTGAGAAGCTGATCCCGCTCTGTTTTTACGATAATGCGGCTTCGTAATGTATGCTCATCAGGAGCCTTCTCACTCCGTGTAAATATAAAGGCAACTGCCGCACGAAATACATCCTCAAAGACACCTTCACCGAGTTTAATGAGATTGTCAATCTGGTAATATGTCTAAAATAAGTTTACGTAACAGAGTATGCTGCGGAAGTTGCAGTATACTATCAGGAACAATATATCCAAAAGCATCACCGGGGCGTAAAATGTGTGTGACACGTTCGATAAACAGGTCATATAAATCATATTGACCTTTTGCTAAACTATAACTACCGAGCGATGTTTTGGTGGTTGTCACTGTTGCTCCATGGTGGATTTTCCAGCACAATACGCTGTTGTGCTTCTACTCCTAACCATGCATCAATATCAAAGGCAACATCAAGCAAATTTGCTATCACAAAATTGTGTGAAAGATCGGGCAGTATTTTCTTTTGGAGGATGGTCGCTATCGCGCATGTAATCTTCCAGTTAAGTTCGTAACAATAGTAGCCACATGTTTAATTTCGCTTCACCAATGGCCTGTGCATCACGGTCTACGCCGAAAATTTTGTAGTGGAGTACAAAATCACCGGGGCTTTCTATTATTTGTAGACCACTTTCAATAAATCTGATGAAATTAAACCCGAAGTCCTTTGACAATATACCGTCAAGCGTATCATTCCATGCTTTGTACGCCTCTACGAGCGTATTGTAGGCAGCAATTAAAAATGGGCCACTACCACATGCTAAATCAGAAAATCTTTAAGGTCTGTATCTGCTGAATACTGACCTGTGCTTCTTGATATTGTTTGTTTTGCAAATGGCTTTTTGCAGTCTCAGTATCCGCATAACACATCGGCCCAGCGTACCTTCCACGAGGTAGCGCACAATATAGGTCGGTGTAATAAGCACCCTCCGTTTGCCTCAGTCTGATCGGTCTAAAATCGAAAATCGAGTTGCCATTTTGAATGAGATTATGCGCTAAGAACTGCTCATATACCTGCCCAATGATGTCTTGTGTCAATGTATGAAAGTCATAATTATACGGGGTAGTGAGCGCGAAGCGTTGTTGCCCTGTCTGATATCCAACCAGTTCGCGCAACTCTGCATCTTTGTCAGGCCAATACACATCCGGGTCTACCAGTGGACGAATATACTTATTCTGGATGGTTAGTTGGTTGATGGGATGGCCTAATAATCCGGTTAGCTCGGCGCAAACATCCTCTACAAGACTGTTCTTAAACAGCTCTGTATTGAGGTCTAACTCAATGTCCATGAATGTTCGCATCGGCTGGTTATCAAAAAAAGGAAAACTATCCTGATTGCGTACATCCCGTTTCCAGTTTTCATATTGCCGTACCAGAGAATAGTATGGATGCAGCCCAAATGTTTCTAAAACGCGAATAAAAATAATTCGGTTGAGTACCTGTTGTGAAAGTGCTTTCACCTGCTCCAACGTTAAATTCGGCTGTGACTGCTTGAGACCATTCGCTAACAGCAGACGCCATAGTTTCAGATCATTTAAGAAAGATTTGCCCAATGGAATGTGGCGTTTTTCATAATAAATACTTGTAATCTGATCATTACTCAACTGTTCACGATGAAGCAAGCGGAAAAGTAAGGGAGCGTTTTCAACATATTGCTCATACATGAGCTTGAAGAAAGGTTCGTAATCGGCAATATTGAGGATATATAGCTCACGGAAATTGCTGAGAACTATCCATCTCACCGGGTCTTCTGTTCTCAAAGATATCTGATAGTCGTGCAGATAATCGCGAATTTGCTTTTTATACCGACGCCACAGGTCTCTTTCCAGTAGAGATTTCGCCTCAAAAAGAGCCAGTCCTTTCCAATCATCAGGACTTTTCTTGAGTGCATAATCCACCCATACCAGTTGACCTACCCCTGAACGCCGCATAGAAGCTTCAGGCGTGCGATGGTCCCGCGTCATAGCCAAGTGCCTCAAGGAATGGCTCCAGTAGTTTTGATTTTGTTGTTTCTTCTGGTTTCCCGCGACCCGCTCTGCCTGGAGCTACATGCTTTAATTCATCCTCTACCCTTTGTACCTTTTCTACCGACTGTTCCAGCACTACCTTTAAATTCATCAAAAGTTGCCATTATATTCTTCCTGAAAAGAAATAGAGCGAACTACCTGAGCGTAGTCATGTAAAGTATGCAAGCATTCCCGGCGCAGTTTCTAGCACATCTCAAACGAGCAACAAGTAGCAGTCCTCTTTGCGATACTACCCATTATGAAGGCACCGCAGAAGTAAGTCAAGTTCAATCGTGAGGTTGTTGCAGAATAGTCATGGAAGATGGCGACTCTTGTGGTTGGCGGTGCTTCGCTTGCTATTCTGCAACATGTCCCAGGGATATTACGTATACCTACTAGAACGATAACAAGAAGGCAGAGGCCACGCTGTAGGTAGATAGTCATACGGTGGTCTGAACGCCCATAACATTGAGTGAGGCATTATTATGAACTATAGGGAGACGAACAGGTTTGGTCCACAGACATCTCTGGGCATGGATCCGCGCCTGGAACGTGTGCTAGCTTATGCATTTTTCTGGGTGTCTGGCATTATTCTTTTCTTTGTGGAGAGGAAAGACCGCTCTGTGCGCTGGCACGCGGCACAGTCAATGGTCACTTTTGGTCTGCTGTTCCTGCTGATGTTCGGCGTCAGTATGTTGAGCAACTTCCTGAGCTGGATACCCATCCTGGGCGGTCTGACGAGTCTGGGCCTGGGTCTGTTGATGCGCGTTCTGGGCTGGGTCATCGGTATCCTCTGGGTCTGGTTGATGATCAACGCCTGGTTTAAGCCGGATTATCGCCTGCCCTTGATTGGCGACTGGATCCGTTACCTGGTCTAATACAAAATCAATCTAATAAAGAGACAGGACGCTAGAATGCGGCGCAGCCGCATTCTAGCGTCCTGTCTCTTTATTAGATTATTCATGAATGAAGAGCGACAACAGGCGCATTTTGCGCAGCAAAATGCGCCTGTTGTCGCTCTTCATTCATGAAATTACTCCTTATACAGGAAGCCCAGGGTGAGGCCGAAAACGAGGTGGCGGACAAGGTTTTGCAGGAACGATGGCCAGTTAAATAGTCTGGGCAGTTCGCCATCCTGAATGAGCGGGTGGTACTTATCAGCGAGGGGAGTGAGCCACCACGCGGCAACAATGAAAACCTCGCCAAAAATAGCTCCTTTCAGCCAGTTTGGCCCAGGCAAAAAACGTTTGGCCACGGCAGCGTATATCTCTGCCAGTGCAACTCCGTTGAGAAAGTGAATAAGCCAGGCCAAAGCCAGAAACTTCTTCTGCGTCGTCGCCTTCCAGCCCATCAATCCTTGAATGAAGCGCACATCGCTAAAGCGGTTGCCTGTAATAACCATATCGCTCTCCATCGCAACACTATAGAGAGCGGTTGCCGCTAATCCAGCACTGGCCGCACGCCCCGGACGCCAGTTCTTACGAATGATGCGTTGGAGTATATTCATGTATGTGTACCTTTCTTATTGAAATGTATGCCCGGGATGACAGAATGCAATCCCATGCCAACCAACGCTCCGACCAATGTGGCGAGGAAATTGACCACATCGTTATCGAACCAGGGGATGCCGCGTAAGAGAATCGTCGGCGTGCCGCAGCTATGGACATGCCGCTCCGTCTCTTTCTTGCATGTAGGGCAGTAATACATTGCCTGAATGGTAGCACCCATCAGGCTGTCGGCAAAGCTGCCCACCAGCCCTGTGAGCAATCCGATCAACGGTAGAGACCAATTGGGCGAGTCCGCCCTGCCTACCGCGCATTTATCGACCTGCTGGTGATCATCCATTGCAGATGGGGCCGATAAATCGGCGGTGGGTACGATAAATTGGCCTCTACGGCGCCAAATGAATGAGTCAAGTGGTTTGCGCAAACCTTGTAAAAGGCAAAATACGAGACCAAGCGAGAGGCCCCCGGCAGCCGCCGCGCCGGTACCGAGCAGCGTGATACCGCCGGACGTGCCGGGGGCAACCGGTTTACCCGTCGTGATCAGTCTCGGTTGACGTGTATTCAGCACGCCTAATTCCGTGGCCCACGTATCGCCGTTGGCGGTGGCGAATGCGCCGGTATAGCCCGCTTGTAAAAGTTCTTTTACTGGCTGCGAACGGGTCAAACCATGAGCCAACGATAGCGAAGTTGCCACGCCGCCGTTTGCCATGACCTGCAAGAAATCGCGCTGTGAACCCTTGCTAAACTTATCGGCGGCGGTGCGCTCTTTATCACTACTACGAAAATGCGAAAGCAAGCTGGAAGAGACAAAAAAGTAAATAAGAGACAGTCCCCACGACCAGCCGCCCATACCTACCGTTACTGCCCCTGTCGCCATCGCACCCACGACACCACTGCGGCTCAAAGAGCGATGGCGGTAAGCAACAAGGCCGATGCCAGTACTCAAAAACAGGCCCATAAGCAAGCGTTGCCATTGTGGCTTTTTATTGCACATAAAGAACATATGCTAGTACCTCTGAGAATTTGCGTCCGTTTTGTTACAGAAATTCCGCGTAACCAGTTTAATCATAAGAGAGGGATGCAAGCATCATGTCAATAAGACGTATTCCCTGTCAAATTGCCAATCGGGTATGGCTTCTAATTCGACGTACAGGTGAGGGTGAAGCGGGTCAATATGTTTGGTCAGATGGATATCAACGACACGGTTGTCGTTCAATCCCAACACATCGCATAGAGCGTCTTGCGTGATTTTCAAGCCGCCATCCAGGTCGCGTTTGAGCGGTGTGGCGAAATAGAAATCGAGGAAGAGGGTCAAATAGTTCTCGTGTAATGCTCTGCGTAGTGCGGTAGTGAGCTTACCCTGTTGCTCAAGCCGCCGCAACGTATCACGTACTTGTTTTTTGAAGGTGCGGGCAATGGCAGAACTCACGCGATGTCCATTGACGGTCGCATATTGTTCGTTGATGCTGGGAGGAAGAGGAAGAGTGAGGCGCAGCAACGCGCTCCGAGACGTGGGTATTTCTTGCATAGAAGCCTCCCGATGAGCGAAGATAGTACTTTTGGGACAGAGGTATCGCGTATACGCTACATATTGTATCATATCACCGTGTATTATTTTGTTGTTATATTGTCACCATAGATGTGTTGTTCGTCAAAGTAAGAGTGAAACCCTGCGAAAGTCTCGGTAAAACGTCGAGTCTGGCGAAAGTGAGGAGCCAATTGATTCTGTGTAGTAACTGCGGAAGCCAGGTCCCAGATGTTCTGGCAAGTTGTCAATTTTGTGGAACGCCTGTACCCGACGTAACGAATGCGATGGATAGGCCAGGTGCAAATACGTATGCTCCGAAACAGCCAGAACTGCCGGCGTGGTTGGAAACGTTGCGCAGCAGCGAGCGACCGCCGACTCCCGCTACTAGTGGAAGCGAGTCGCAGTACTCCATCGGCGATTCTATCGATGAAAATACCTTGCCGAGCTGGATGCGCTCGGACATTATAGATCAAGCGCAATCCGCCAAATTGCCCGCGATACGTCCAGCATCGCGACCCGCGCCAAATACCGAAGGTGGGTTTGCCAATCCAGTCGGCATGTCCGCCAGTTCGTTGATTGATGAGCAGTCGCTTCCTTCGTGGATGCAAGAACAACAGCCGCAGGCACCGTCACAGGTAGTGCGGGAAAGTATCTCTGCCGCAAGCCTTGTACAGCCGGACGCAATGCCAACCTGGATGAAAGCGGTTCCTCCACAACAACAGCCCACAACCGCTTCCATCTCTCAACAAACGCAGTATGCGCCTCCTGTCATTCCCCCGCAAGGGCTCTCCGGCAATGATCTGATTGATCAGCAGGCACTGCCCCCGTGGATGTCGGCTCAAGGGAACGGGCGAGTAGGACAGGGAATGGTAAATGGTAGTTCGCTCATTGATGCGAACGCTTTACCGCTGTGGCTCCGTGAAGGTGAGCAGCAAGAACAACGGAGCGCGGGTACCAATGTCGCTCCAGGCATACTCGGTATGGGGGCAGCACCAATGCCGCAAGCCGGGCAACCGGGCCAATCGAGGCAACCGATGCAAGCACCAAATATACATAACAATATCTCCGCTTCTTCTTTTATAGATATGGATGCGCTTCCCAACTGGCTCCGTCCTGCCGAAGAGCAGCATGGTGCCACTGGTGGGAACACCGGGAATACTGGGGAACAAGGCAGAGCGGGGGCCTTTGGCCCCTCTGCTCGTGTCGAGAATATGCGCGTACCCAGTCGCCCGCGAGTGGAGATGCCTTCTATCGAAGAGAGCGCAGTGGCTGCCAATGTCTTTGCCTCGATGCTTGGTGTTGCCTCTGCCAATGTTCCCGGACAATCGCCCAATGAGGCATTGAGGCGCGGGCAACCAGGGCAATCTCGACAACCGCAAAATGGACAAATTCCGCAGTCGGCGCTTCCAGCACAATCACCATACCCAATTGCATCCCCGCAGACCAGTACAAATAATGGTGCCAGCGGGGCCAACTGGTCGGGCTTCCCTGAAGGCTCGATGGCGGGGCAATTGCCTCCTCTGGTGCCACCACCGGGATATGCTATGCCAATGCAGCAGAACATGAGTAATAGTCAATATGGTCATTACGGCCAAAGTGGTCAAGGCAACCAACCCGCTATGCCACAACCGTCGCTGGCGAACAATTTCCAGGGGAATCAAGGAAATCAAGGTGTGCTGCCGCAGATGCCAGGTAATAACTTCCAGGGGAAGCAGTCTCCTATGCCGCAACCGTCGACGGCGAACAATTTCCAGAGCAAACAGCCGCAGGGTGGTCAACAAAAACAAAGCGGGAAGAAACGCGGGTTTCTTGAAACTATTCTAAACTGGTTCCCATTTTCGCGTTAAACTGCACGAATCCAAACGAAGCAGATACAGGGGAAGGACACGAGATGAACGCACAACCTTATTCGGAAGGAGGACAGGGGCCTGCCAATAGCCCCGGTTATCCACCAGTCAATTCGATACTCGTTGCTGACTGTGGCGCTGTCTTTACGAAGGTTTCTCTCTTTGGCCTCGTCGAAGGGCAATATCGCCTGATGGCGCGAGGCGAAGCAGCGACAACGATGGCCGCTCCACACGAGGATATTACCAAAGGTATAATCCAGGCAATCAATGTAATCGAATTCATTACCGGACGTCAATTTGTTACTGAAGGGCGTATCATCTCCCCGGAACAGTCTATTGGCGATGGCGTTGACGTATTTATCGCGACGCTCAGCGCTGGTGGTCCGTTACGCCTTGCCGTCTTAGGGGCGGTGAGCGCGGAAATGGAATATCTGGCCCAGCAGGCTGTTTCTGGCCTGTATGCCGAAACGCGCACGCTTCCATCGCCCTCGTTTATTGCAACCTCGGTACCTGCACCGGTTCCTGTCGGCGCGGGCGCAGGTAGTGTGGGCACTGGGAGTGGTGCTGGTGGGGCGGGTAGTAGCGACGCTGGACAATGGACACCTGAACGGGTCGCTTTAGAATGGGAGCGACAGATAGCGCAATTAAACCAGCTGCGGCCACATGGTGCTTTAATCGTTGGCATGGCGGACGGCGCGGCTGGTCCCGCGCCTCTCCAGGAGGCGTGCCAGTTGCTGGTGACGGTGGCCAAAGAACGCAATAAACAACGTGCCGCGCATATCGGGGCAGGAGCGAAAGAGGCAGGGACACACTACACTTCGGTGATCTACGGTGGTGCACCACAGTATGTCGAAGCGGTAGAGCGCATGGTAAGTGAGGCGGCAGAAGTAACTCGCGTCGAGCCGCTGGTATCCACGGCGCAACTTGGCCCCACGAGCATAGCCGCAGGCGCGTTATATGAGCGTGAGGTGATACAGCAGATTCCCGGCTATGCCACGCTCAATCGTTGGTCTACCTCCGCACCTGTCGCCACTGCAAACTCGTTAAGTAGCCTCGTGCGTTTTCTAGCACAGCATTATGCCATGAACGTTACGGCTGTAGATATCGGTGGCTCTACCACAACACTCATGTTGGCGGGTGAGCATGGGGAATTCATTCCAATGGTCAACTCAGGCGTTGGTGTTGGCACAGGGCTGGGGGCAGTACTGGAACAGGTAGGTGTGCAGCGTCTCGCTCGCTGGTTGCCGTTCACCGCGACCGAGGAAGAGTTGCGCGAATACGTGTTGAACCACATGTTGCACCCCGAAGTACTATCAACGACGATACGCGAACTTCAGATAGGTCAGGCCTTCGCTCGCGAAGCCCTGATGTTGACAGTTGAAGCCGCAAAGCAGCGCAATGTTGAATGGCTCGATGCGGATTTGATTTTAGCAACGGGCGGCGCACTGTCTCACGCGCCCAGATACGGGCAGGCGGCTCTCATGTTGCTGGATGCACTCCAACCACAGGGTGTCACGTCTCTGGTATTGGATCGCACCATGCTGGTCTCGCAGCTAGGCGCAGTCGCCACAGTAGCACCGGTGGCCGCCGTTCAAGTCAATGAGAACGATGCTGTGACGCATCGCCTGGGAACGTGTGTCATTCCCTTTGGAGCGATACCACAAGGCCAGATAGCTGTGCGCGTCGGTATTGAGTACCGCAATGGGCGGCAACTGACGGTAGATGTGATAGGCGGCTCTATTGAAGTCATTCCACTGCGTATAAATGAGCAGGCACTGCTCTCGCTATTCCCCGCTCCCGGCGTAGATGTAGGGCTGGGACCGGGCGAGCGCGCTCGTGCCGCCGAGGAGATAGATGGTGGGCTGATTGGCCTGATCATTGATGCTCGTGGTCGACCACTGGCGTTGCCCACCAATGAAAGGGAACGCCAGGCGCGTCTACAACAGTGGATGCAAGCTCTAGGAGCTTAAAACCAAAGAACAAGACAATGCAGAATACTCTGCGTTGTTACCAATTGACGTAAATAATGCTGGCTCATATTGGTGATATTGGTGATATCGGGTAATGTCGATGATGTGGAGTGAAGGGGAGGAGGCACTGTATATGACCTATCGGCTGGGATGGTCCGTCGTACCACAGATGCTTATAAAAAGAGAGCGTTGGCCCGGTGGAAACATGCAGGGGGTACCGTTGGTATCCCCTGGTCAGTATGTTCTACCGGATCAACCCATCTTGCGCTTTGAGCGGACAGCATCCATTGATACGATGGAGACTATCCCGCATATCCCGCAGGTACCTATTACCGGTAACTCCCCCGGCCAGGAACACGTGCCTGGAGAAATCAACCCCAGTATGCGGGTCGAGATGCTTGCGGCGGGGTTACGCGGGCGTGTGGTGTCTATTACTCATCGTGGCGGCGTCGTTATCGAGAGCCGGGCAGCAGTACTGCAAGGGGCGTTAGGAGCCGGTAGCCAGGTCACGGGCGTGCTGACACTGTGGCAAGCCTCTTTTGCCAGTACAAGTGGAAGATTGACCATACCCCCTGGCGCACTGCTTGTCGTACCGGGTCCCGTCAACTTTGCGTTATTACGCCAGGCCAGCGTCTCGGGCGTGGTTGGTTTGATTGCCAGCAGTGTTGTCTTACGCGATCTCGAAGGCTTTTTGCAGACCGACGTGTTACGGCTGGTAAATAGCAACGATATTGAGTCCGCACAGGCCAAATTACCTAAACTGCCCAAATTGAGCTTGCTTTTTACCGAAGGTTCTGGTAATATAGCCATGCCAGTACGCACCATCAACCTGCTCAGTTATTATCAAGGGTCTATTGCTTTATTATCGGGTGCGACATCGGTAAGACAAGGGTTATTTCCCGAACTGGTTATCTCGTTGTCACCGCATGAGGTGGAGCAACACTGGCATCCACAAAGGCCAGACACAACACGAAAGATGGGGGCAAAAGTACGCATTTGTAGTGGTGATTATGTGGGGATGATAGGTGAGGTGGACTACCTCTTTACGCACCAGCAACTTTTCTCGTCCGGTATACGCGCTCGCGCAGCCCGTCTCCGACTCGAAGACGGTTCGCTGCTGGTCCTGCCATTAACAAGTTTTGAACGGGTGGGTTAGGCACAAAGCGGCCATTTTATCCACAATTATCAATGGTTATCCACATATTGTTTCGCTGTATGTGGATAAGTGTGCTGTGTATTTTCTTTTTTTGCCAGGAAGCTTACTTTCTTGAAAGCCGCCCGTATCGCCTCATCACCTCGACCAGCCGCTCAGGCCCCAGGCCGTAAGCTGTCACCCCACGACTCCCCGTCATCGTCTGGCCGGCCAGTAGCGCATTCACAATCGCCTCTTCCGTCGCCTCCACAACAGCGTCAAAGAGATCCGTGATGTAAGTATTGGAGAGCATCGTCAGTGGCACGGTCAGGGGTTCCACATCGCTGTACTCGCTGGCCGGTAGGCCGCGATTGGCGATTGAGAAGGCAATGAAGATATCGCCACTCGTATGCTCGCCCACGCCGCCCGTACGCGCAATACCCAGTCCTACACGCTGCGCCAGTCGCGTACATTGTATGGGGATCAGCGGCGCATTCGTCGCGACAACCGCGATGATCGAACCCATGCCGCGCTGGCCGGGTAACGGGGGTTCTGGAATGGGCACCTCCGCGTGTGGAATGGCCTCGCCAACCGGCACGCAGTCGATCTGCAAGCGTTCGCGTCGCCCGTGGTTGGCCTGGACGAGTATGCCCACCGTATAGCCCCCGGATGCTGCTGGAACCACACGCGAGGCTGTGCCGGTGCCGCCCTTGAAATCGTGGCAGATCATGCCGGTGCCGCCGCCAACATTGCCTTCGGCCACCGGACCACTCGCTGCATTCTTTATCGCTTGTGCAACATGTTCAGGCTTGACATGCAGCCCATTGATATCACTGAGCAGGCCGTCATAGGTTTCAGCGACTACCGGCAAAGCCCAAAAGATATCCTCTGCATCGTGATGAGCTATGGCATCGCTGACCAGCGCATCGCGCACCACTCCCACGCTATGCGTATTGGTGATCGCAATCGGCGACATGAGCATTCCTGACTCCCTCAGCCATTCCAATCCGGTCATCTCGCCATTGCCGTTGAGCCTGTGGCAGCCCGCGAACAACGGCTCCTTCCAGATATTGCCATCATGGGGCATGATCATCGTTACGCCGGTGTGAATGGGACCGCGGCCAACCCCTTTCTCGTCGCTGCATGTGGTAAAGCCAACACGCACGCCCGGCACGTCGGTTATAGCATCATTGGGACCCGCTGGTAGGCTTCCAATGATGATACCCAGTTCTCGTGCTCGCATACTTATATCTCCTATACCTCCTGTGTCGGAGAGCGTTTGCTGTGTAAAGACTATCACATTACGGTACAATCAACGGACTTCCGGTCATATCCTTTGGTTGTGCGATGCCCAGGATTTGCAGGATCGTGGGGGATACGTCGGCAAGGATGCCGTCGGTACGCAAGTGAGCCTGAGCGAGTTGCGGCACGACGAGATAGAGCGGTACGGGATAGGTGGTGTGGGCGGTAAAGGGCTTGCCTGTGTCGTATTCAATAAGTTGCTCAGCGTTACCGTGGTCGGCTGTAATCAGTAGGCCGCCTCCCACCGCCAGGGTGGCGTCAACAACACGCCCGACGCCAGTATCAACGGCCTCGACAGCCTGAATCGCCGCTTCTATAACGCCGGTATGTCCGACCATATCGGCGTTGGCATAGTTCATGATCACGAGGTCGTATTGACCACTGCGGATACGCTCAATGGCGGTATCGGTGACGCCTGCAGCACTCATCTCTGGTTGCAGATCGTAAGTTGACACCTTTGGCGATGGCACGAGGTAGCGGTCTTCGCCGGGGAACGGTGTTTCGCGACGGCCGTTGATGAAATATGTGACGTGGGCGTATTTCTCGGTCTCGGCGGTATGGAACTGGCGCAGACCGGCTTCGGAGATGGCACGCGCAAGCGGCATTTCCACCTCATCGGCGCGATAGGCGACCTCGGCGTCGAGACCTTCCTCGTATTCGGTCATCATCACATAGAGCAAGTCTTGCAGGCGAGGGCCGCGCTGAAACTTGCCCTCGGCCTGCGGCGGCAACTCTTTCATGACAAAGGCTTTAGTAAGCTGGCGTGCGCGGTCGGGGCGGAAATTGTAGTGAATGAGTGCATCACCAGCTTTGACCACGGCGACCGGTTTACCGTCTTCCATGATGACGGTGGGCAAAATAAACTCGTCGGTAACTTTCTTATCGTAGGAGTGCTGAATGGCTTCGATTGCCGAGTTGGCACGACGCCCCTCACCGCGGGTCATTGCGATATAGGTTGCGCCGGTGCGATCCCAGCGGTTGTCGCGGTCCATCGCGTAATAACGCCCGGTCACTGTGGCTACTTTCGCGGAATGTGCGCTGTCAATTTCGCGGGCGCGGGTTTCCAGTTGGCGCATGAACTCGACGCCGCCGGTTGGTGAGGTATCGCGCCCATCAGTGAAGGAATGGATATAAACGCGCTCAATGTCATGTTTCTGTGCCAGTTGCAAGAGAGCTTCTAAATGGCTCTCGTGCGCATGAACGCCGCCATTGCCGAGCAGGCCACAAATATGAAGTTGCGATGAATTCTTTTTGACGTGTTCAATAGCTTTGAGCAAGGCGGGATTCTGGAAAAAGGAGCCATCGCGAATGGACTCAGAGACGCGGGTATAGTCCTGTAGAACGCGCTTACCCGCCCCGATATTCTGGTGTCCAACTTCCGAGTTGCCCATCTGCCCCTCGGGTAAACCCACCGCCTCGCCAGATGTTTTGACCGCCGTATGGGGCCAATCGCGAGCCAATTTATCAATGTTGGGCGTGTGTGCCAGAGCAATAGCGTTGCCTTCTTTGCGCGGATTAATGCCCCACCCGTCCATAATAATCAGCACAAAAGGACGCGGGCGTTTTTGTGTTTGATGTGGTGTCGTACTCATCTGTTAGTCTACTCCATAATGTCAAAATATATGGTTTTGTCATGCTTTATTGTATCACGCATGTAGACTCGCTCTGTCCAATCACCTACCAATGCATGAGTATCCAAACGGATGGTTTCTGCGTGATAGTACTATGTGTATCTAGAAGAAGAGGAGACAACATGTCACAGAATACAGGTTTGATAATTTTCTTTATCATACTGGCGGTGATATTCATTATTGTGCTGCTCGCAGTTATCGTTGGCGTTGTACGGCGCAATAAAATGGGCCGCCCGGTAACGCATGCCACGTATGGTAATAACCTGGATAATGCAAATCTTGAAGGGTCGAATGGCACTAACCCGTATCAGCAACGACAGGACGAGATGAATAGTCCTACGGGAACTGGCACAAACAAGTCAGGTAACGTGCCAGAGAGTAAGCGTCCGTAGAGCATTTTAATAAGTGAAGGAAAGCGGATGAGCGCGATGGTGAAATCTGCCATCGCGCTCATCCGCTTTCCTTCACTTATTGCTCTGAACGGGGCATTTCGATGCGGCGTCCGCCACGGCGGCGCGCCAGTTCCGCGACTCGAAGGCGTTCGAGGGCGCGTTCAAGGGCAGCCTGGAGTTCTGCACGCTCCGTTTCGGATTGTACGTGTTCCAGACGCTCCTGGGCGCGGCGGCGGGCTTCTTCGGCACGGGCCGCGTCAATCTCCTCGGCATGTTCCGCGGTGTCGGCAAGCACCGTCACGCTGTTGTTCGAGACTTCGAGGAAGCCGCCGGAGACGAACAGTGGCTCATTGGCTCCATTCAGTTCGATGCGCAGTTCGCCGGGGGCGAGCGTTGTCAGTAGAGCGGCATGGCGCGGCAAAATGCCCATGCGCCCCTCCGTACCGGGGGCACTGACGAGATTGGCCTCGCCGTTGTAGAGTTCGCGCTCGGCGGTAACTACCTCGACATGCAGTGTATCGCGTGTCGCCATCGTTTAACCCTTCTTCTGGTCGTTTTCGTACGTCTGCACGACCTCTTCGATGTTGCCCTTCATATAGAAGTAGTCTTCACGAATGTGATCGTACTTCCCATCGAGAATTTCCTTGAAGCCTTCGACGGTCTCTTTTACCGGAACGTAACGCCCTTCGAGGCCGGTAAAGACGGTCGCGACGGTGAACGGCTGCGAGAAGAAACGCTGCAACTTGCGGGCGCGGGCCACGGTCAGTTTGTCATCATCGGAGAGTTCGTCAACACCGAGGATGGCGATGATATCTTGCAGATCTTTGTAACGCTGCAAGACGCGCTGCACACCGCGGGCGACATCGTAATGCTCTTCACCGACAACAGTCGGGTCGAGCAAACGACTGGTTGAGGCCAGCGGGTCAATGGCTGGGTAGATACCCTGCTCAAAGATAGCACGCTCCAACACAATGGTCGAGTCGAGGTGGGCAAAGGTTGTGGCCGGCGCCGGATCGGTGTAGTCATCAGCAGGGACGTACACGGCCTGCATGGATGTGACAGAACCTTGTTTGGTCGAGGTGATGCGTTCTTGCAATTCGCCCATTTCCTCGGCGAGGTTAGGCTGATAACCCACGGCGGACGGCATACGACCGAGCAATGCTGACACTTCCGCTCCCGCCTGTGTGAAGCGGAATATGTTATCAATGAAGAGCAGCACGTCTTTTCCCTCTTCGTCGCGGAAGTACTCAGCGATAGTCAAACCGGTGAGTGCCACACGCAGACGAGAGCCGGGAGGTTCGTTCATCTGGCCGAAGACCATTGCCAGACGGCCAATAACACCCGCTTCTTGCATTTCATGGTAGAGGTCGTTGCCTTCGCGGGTGCGCTCACCCACGCCGGCGAAAACGCTATAGCCACCATGACCTTTGGCGATATTGTTAATCAGTTCCTGAATGATAACGGTTTTGCCGACGCCGGCACCGCCGAAGGCACCGATCTTGCCGCCTTTCATGAAGGGGCAGACAAGGTCAATGACTTTGATGCCAGTCTCAAAGACTTCGACGCTCGCGGACTGGTCTTCCAGCGTGGGTGCCTCTCTGTGAATGGGTCGACGGGGTGCATTGGGAACGTCGGGCTTGTTGTCAATCGGCAGACCGAGGACGTTAAAGATACGACCGAGGGTCTCTTCGCCAACGGGAACCGAGATGGAATGACCCATGTCGTATGCGTCTACGCCGCGCTGGAGGCCATCGGTAGCACCCATTGCCACGCAACGTACCCAGTTGTTGCCCAGCAGTTGCTCAATTTCAAGAATGAGATCGTGATCGGAATTCGCGGGGCGAACACGAACCTCGTTATAGATTTGCGGTACTTTATCGGGGGGAAACTCTACGTCTACGACGGCCCCCAGCACCTGCACGACTTTACCTTTCGTGCCTACTTCTGTTGCCATGTGTTTATTTTCTCCACTGTGGGGCAACCGCAAGGATTGCCCGAACATATTATAGCGCACCGGCACCGGCGACGACTTCCAGAATCTGGGTGGTGATGGCGGCCTGGCGTGCTTTGTTGTACGCAAGCGTCAGGTCTTTCGTCAGTTCTTGCGCATTGTCGGTGGCGTTTTTCATCGCCACCATCTGTGCCGAATAGAAACTGGCGATGGTTTCCAATAATGACTGGTAGACCAGTACATCCACGTAGCGCGGCAGCAAAGCCTCAAAGATGCTACGGGCATCGGGTTCGTAAATGTATTCGATGTGCTTTTGTTTATCTTCGTCGCTACTTTCAGGCGGCTGCACCGGCAGCAGTTGCACAGAGACCGGCCTTTGCGTGACGGTGTTGACGAACTGAGGATAGACCAGGTAGACAACATCAACCTCGCCTTTTTGGAACGAGTCTACTGCTACCTGCGCTATCGCGCGCGCATCGGCCAGCGATGGTCTGTCGCCATAGTTGACAAACTCGGCAATCATATTTTGTTGTGTGCGTATGATGAAATCGCGTCCTTTACGACCGACGGCGATAAAATCAACGCCAGCATTCTGGCCTTGCTGTGCCAGTTCCGCCGACTCCTCGCGTGCGGTGAGCGCGGCGCGGCGGTTGATATTACTGGGCAACGCGCCACACAGTCCGCGATCAGGCGTGACAACGATAACGCCAATCGTGCGCACAGAGCGTTTTTTCAACAGCGCGACACCTTCACCGAGATCTTCGCCGGTGGCATTGGCGAGGCGCGAGACGAGCGCCCGAATCTGGTCGGCATAAGGGCGTGCCTCGCTGACACGCTCCTGTGCCCGGCGCATCTTGCTACTCGCCACCATTTGCATAGCTTTGGTTATCTGCGCCATATTCTTTACCGAACGTATGCGCCGCCGGACTTCACGGGTTGATGGCATAAGTTTGCCCTCCTTAGATCCTAGCGGGACGTGTTGGTAGCTTCAGGTGCATTCATACTGTCATTCGTGCCAGCTGCCTGCTGTGCCGCTTGCTTTTGCTGCTGCACCTTTGCATCATTGTTGATGTCCGGTGCCGCCGTCTGCTTATACTCTTCGATGGCGGAGCGCAACTGCTTCAACAGATCATCGGACATTTTGTTTTTGCCGGTGACGGATTGTTCAATCATGCTCTGCCCAACTTCTGGATGGTTGGCATCCATGTAGCGATAGAAAGCGTTCTCCCACGCGCTGACCGCATCAACCGGCACATCATCCAGGTAGCCGTTGGTAGCGGCAAAGATGATCATTACCTGCTTCTCAACTGGTACAGGCCGGTACTGCGGCTGCTTCAGGATTTCTGTCAGCCGCTGACCGCGGTCAATACGAGCCTTCGTGACCTTATCCAGGTCGGACGAGAATTGCGCAAAGGCTGCCAGTTCGCGGAACTGCGCGAGGTCGAGGCGCAACGAACCTGCCACCTGTTTCATAGCGCGAGTCTGTGCACTACTACCAACACGCGAGACCGAGAGACCGACGTTAATAGCCGGGCGCACGCCGGAGTTGAACAGATCGGTTTCAAGGAAGATCTGCCCGTCGGTAATTGAGATGACGTTGGTCGGGATGTAGGCTGAGATGTCGTTGGCGCGAGTTTCGATGAGCGGCAGAGCCGTCAATGAGCCATTGCCATAGTCCTTGTTGAGGCGTGCAGCACGCTCAAGCAGGCGCGAGTGCAGGTAGAACACGTCGCCAGGGAAGGCTTCGCGTCCTGGCGGACGACGAATGATCAGCGATATGTTGCGGTATGCTTCCGCGTGTTTTGTCAGATCATCATAAATGATTAGAGCATCTTTACCGTTCTCCATGAACTCTTCACCCATTGCACACCCTGCGTAGGGGGCAAGGTACTTCAATGGAGCGGGTTCGGAGGCTCCTGCCAGCACCACAATCGTATGCTCCATCGCGCCATGCTGGTTGAGAATCTCGACGGTACGCGCCACGGATGAATTCTTCTGACCAATGGCGACGTAGATACAGATGAGGTTCTTGCCCTTCTGGTTGATGATGGTATCAAGTGCGATGGCGGTTTTACCAGTCTGGCGGTCGCCGATGATCAATTCGCGCTGACCACGCCCGATAGGAATCATACTGTCAATAGCTTTGATACCGGTCTGTACCGGTGTATCCACGCTCTGGCGGGTGATCACGCCAGGGGCGACGCGCTCGACATTGCGCATCTTGCTGGTATTGATAGGCCCGCGGTCGTCAATCGGCTCACCGAGAGGATTGACCACGCGCCCGATCAGCGCGTCGCCAACGGGGACGGCGACCACGCGGCCAGTGGTACGCACTTCGTCGTCTTCTTTAATTTGTGTGAAATCGCCCAGGATGGGGCAACTGACCGTCTCTTCTTCAAGGTTGAAGGCCATGCCCATGATACCGGTGCGCGGAAATTCTACCAGTTCGAGATATTGCACATCTTGCAGGCCGTAGACACGAGCGATACCGTCCTGTACCGCAATAACGGTCCCCACGCTGGCGGTTTCCGTCTCGCTTCCACCGAAGCCAGTGATGTTTTTCTCTATAATGGCACTGATTTCATCAGCCCAAGATGCCATCGTCGCTCCTCCTCGGTTTCTTTACCCTTACAAAACACCCCGCCAACGCCACTTTCGTAGCTAGCTAGCCGCATCCAGGGGATGAAGAAGGCCGCTCAGGCGGTGTGCAATGAGTATACCGTTTGAACACCATGACAGGGTACTCACGATGAGTACCCTTCTATTCTTTATTGCATGTGGCTCGGTTCGACCGAATTTTCGGGAGGGCTCATGCGAGCATTGCCGGACTTTTGAGGAGTATGATCGCTATTACCGGTGCCCTCAGAAAAAAAATCAATGTCACTACTGGAAACATCCCGTAACAGTTGTTTTCTGAGCACCGATAGGCGATAACGCACACTTCCATCAATGACCTGGTCACCGACGCGAGCGATGACGCCTCCAAGAATGTCGGGTTGAACCTTCGTCTGTGTAATAATCGTTTTACCAGTGATACGCTCAAGCGCGTGCTTGACTTCCATAAGCTGCGCATCGTCAATCTTCGTTGCCGTTGTAACTTCTGCTTTTGCCTCGTTCTTGTAGTCTAAGACCAGTTGTTCGAGTTCCCTGGCGATATTCGGCATGACATCTACCAGTTCGCGCTGGACAACGAGCAGTGCAAGGTTGAGCGATGATGGCAGCACCTTATTCGTCAACGCTTGACGTATAGCTGTCTCTTTGCGCTTCGCGGGAACCTTCGGCTCGCGTAAGAGATAGGCCAGTGTGCGGTGTTGGAACACTTGCGCTATTCCTTGCACGTCCTCAAGTGTGCGGTCGAGCTTGTTTTGTCGCAGCCCGATGTCGAACATTGCCCCGGCGTAGCGGCGTGCTATCGCTCCTGTAGGCATTACTGCTCCTTTGCCTGGTTGTTCGTGTTGCTGCTATTGCTGCTAGTGACAAACTCTTCAACCAGACGACGATTATCGCTACTATCAACGGACTTGCTGATAACTTTGCTGGCGGCGTTAATGGAAAGGTTCACCACCAGGCGACTGAGTTCCGCGCTGGCGCGGGCGGCCTCCTGCCGGATGCGCTCTTCCTGTTGCTGCTCGATCTGCCGGGCGCGGGCCTGTGCCTCTTCATGGATGCGACTGGCCTCGTTTTCGGCGGCTTTGGTTGCCTGTGCAATAGTCTCTTGCCCTTGCCGACGAGCAGCGAGCAGCAATTGCTCAGCATCCTTTTTCGCATCCTCAAGGGCTTTGCGAGCCTTTTCCGCGTTCTCAACGCCTTCTGAGATGATGGCATGACGCTTATCAATGGTTCTGGTGATAGCGGGTAAGCCCCATCGCCACAGAAGTAAGAAAACGATGCCGAAGCTAACGAGCTGTGACAGGAAGGCAATCGTATTGATGCCAAGCCCACCTAATAGATCGCCCACAACGGCTGCACTAAGTATCTGCACCACTATGTGCGCCTCCTTTCGCTAGAGATAGAGAGGGTACCTGTTAGCGGGTACCCCTACACGATATGTAAGCAAGAGGAGTGCTATTTAGCGGTGAGAATGAAGGCGATAACCAGCGCGTAAATAGCGATAGCTTCGGCAAACGCCAGACCGATGAACATGTTTACACGGATGATTGGCTCGGCTTCGGGGTTGCGGCCGATGGCACTGAGTGCCTGACCGGCGGCGATACCAATACCGACGCCCGGTCCAATGGCTCCCAGGCCGATTGCCAGCGCAACTGCAAGTGTATTAATACTACCAGTCATGAGAAAGATCCTCCTTGTGGATAAAGCTGTTGATTCAATTAATTTATGCAATCGCAGCAACAATTTCTGCGAGTAGCAATCTCTGTGATCGTACAATCAACGCGGGATACATGCATTAACGTGCTGCCGCGGACTGTATTTGTTGTTGTTCGTTGCGCTGGTTTTGTTCGTTATGCACAAATTCCTCGCGTGCTTCGTGTTCACTCTCTGGTTCGCCATGTTCGCTCGTTGTGGCGATTTGTAAGAAGACGAGTGTGAGCATGGCGAAGACGAGTGCTTGCACCACGGCAACAAACATCTCAAACGGAATGAAGACAACATCGGAAACGAACGGCAGGATGAAGGCGAACACCGCCAGCACTGCGCTCCCGGCGAAGATATTGCCAAAGAGACGGAAGGAGAACGAGATAATGCGTGAAAGCTCACCGATGATGTCAAGAATACCAACGAAGAATGCGATGAAGCCGGTGAAACTGAACTGGCGCAACGCTCTCAGATTGATATACTTGTTCAAATGTTCCTTCGCGCCCAGTGTAGCGAAGCCAAATACCTGGCAGGTGATTACTGAAACAAGGGCCATCGACAGCGTCAGATTCAGGTCAGAGGTGTTGGGACGTATCCAGGGGATAATCTGATTTGAGATGTTGCCGAATAGCAAGAAACCTGCCACTGGCTGGCAGTTGGGTAAGAACCCCAGGAACGGCTGACAACTTGAGCCATGCAGGTTCATTTGCTGAATGCTCGCGCCATCAATTGCTCCCACTGTATCTACACCGGGAAGGATGTCGAGCATATTGGAGACAACGATGAACAGGAAAAGTGCGGCAACCAGCGGAAAGAACTTGCGCCCCTTCTCTTTTCCCGAAACGCTTTCCACCAGTCCCCGCATGTACTCAACCGTTATCTCCACCGCGCTCTGAAACCCCGAAGGGATGATAGCGTGTTTGCGAGTGGCGAAATAGAAACATACCACGAGAATCAGGATAGAAATCCAGGTACAAAGTAGTGTGTTGGAAACCGGAAAGCCGCCGATATGAAAAATGGTTTCCGGCTGAATCTGGGCTATGCCAGGAAGTTTCCAGAGCACTCGGTCCTCCCTTATTCACCGCGCCCTGCTCAGTCCAGTTCGTTGTAGATGGCTTCGTCTATCCCCGTCTATCATTCTACCCTATTGTCTAAAGTAGGCCTCTAAATAAACGGTACGCTCCATAGATACCGACGATCAGGCCAAGCAGCAGCCCGAGTAATACAAATAGTATTTTCATATTGGTAAGCCCATCTAGATAATTGCCTAAGATGGTGCCTAGAGCCAGGGGAATAGCGATAGTGAGTCCTAGTTGTCCCATTAACGCCAATGACCCCCAAACAGAGGGCGGCTCTTTCTTTTTCATCCGTTAAACCCCATCTGTTGTCTCTCATAATTATACCATGAGGATTATAGCACATGGAACAAAAGATATGCAACAAAATTCTATGCTAAATAAGCTTGCGTTCGCGCGCCATGTTCGCGGCCTGCGTGCGATTCTCGGCGTGCAGCTTGCTTAAAATATTCGAAACGTGGTTTTTTACCGTACCCTCTGCCAGCACAAGCTTGTCTGCTATATCGCGATTGCTGGCACCAGCCGCCAACAGCTTGAGAACGTCAACTTCGCGCCCACTCAGCTCATCCTCTCCTTGAGCGTTCGTTGTTACAGGAGTAGAGGCAGTTGAGCGTCCCTGGCGTCCAAACTCCACCAGCAATTTGCTGGCGACCTCTGGCTGAATAAAGGGTTCGCCCGCATGTACTTTGCGAATAGTCGCCGTTAGCTCGGAGGATGGAACGTCTTTGAGTAGATAGCCCACCGCGCCTGCCCGGACTGCCTCAAAGACGTAATCGTCGTAGTCAAAGGTCGTAAGCATTATAATACGGGCGTTGGGATCATGGGCGATAATTGCCGCCGTTGCCTGCACGCCATTCTTGTGCGGCATCTGGATATCCATTAGCACGACATCCGGCCCGTTGTCTTGCGCCTGGAGTTGCAGGTAGCGTGAGATTACCTCTTCGCCATTGGCGGCTTCGCCAACCACCTGAAAGCCGGGTTCCAGTTCAAGAACAGTATGCAATCCCTGTCGCATCAACGTCTGGTCTTCGCACAGGAGAATTCGTATGTTAGCTGTATACATGTGTTTCCTATTGCTTTTATTTGTGTGGTTTACGATTGTACTATGCCTTATAGTCTTAAACTTGTCAACTTTTTTCGTGCGGTTGCGGGATGATGAGCTTAATCTGGCACCCTTGCTACGATTTACAGTAATCAGGCCGCGTATCTTTCCGTCTGTGCTACTTCTTGACCGTCCAATCCGTTGTACTATGATGAACACAGGTGATGTAATAAAGCTCTCGCCAACGCCTTTGCCAGAGCCTGATTTTCTGTTGATGGTTGAGCAATTCATGATTTCTAAACGCATTAAACGCTATGAAATATTTATATTTGCGCTCATTATAGTAGCCACTCTGGCACGTCTTGTCCTCATTTCGCAAAATTGGCCGACGACAAACAGCGACGAAGGGAATATGGCTCTGCTCGCTCGTCATGTCGCATACAATGGCGAGTGGCCCATTTTCTTCTATGGTCTACCCTATCTGGGGCCGGTCGAAGGGTATGTTGCCGCGCCGCTCTTTCATATCTTTGGCCCGTCTACCTTCACGCTGCGACTCGGTCTGCTTCCCTTCTTTTTTCTGTTTGCCATCTGTATGTATTACCTGACATGCCTGCTTTATACGCGCGGCTTCGCTCTGTTTACCGTCATACTACTTTGTTTTGGCTCTGATGCAATCATCGGACGCGAGATCAGGGCGGTCGGCGAATATCCTGAGATCGTGTTTTTCGCAGCCGCTATCTGTCTTATCATTGTCCGGTTGGCATACACTATGCCAACCGCCGACGCACCCTCACGACCACCTCTGAGACGCATCCTGCTCTATGGCTTACTGGGTATGCTTGTGGGGCTTGCTCTCTGGGTCGATTTTTTAATCTTGCCATTTGTCGGTACTGGCGCATTGTTCCTGTTTCTCTTTTGTCGCCGCGAATTACGGTCGTGGGCGGGCATTGCCCTGCTGCTTGGTGTCGTCATAGGTGCCTTTCCCTTGATCCTTTACAACGTCACCGCGCCCCTGGCTCGAAATTCGCTACTTGTGCTCCTGGAGATAGATAGTGGCGGTGCCACCCAGCATTTGCCGTTTCTACAACAAATTGTTGGCACGCTGTTCATTAGTTTGCCGAATGCAACGGGCTACAATCCTCTCTGCGACCCTACCGCCTTCCCTTATTTCGTTCCTCCTGGCAGTTCTCCGAATATCCAATGTATCGTCCTCCAGGGAGGATGGAGTACGGGCTACCTGATCTTATTGACGCTTGCGACAGTCCTCGCGGCTCGTTTCGTCCGGCTGCATTGGCGAGGAAATTCATTGCTGCATCCCGCCTGGACGTTTGAAGAGCGACAACATATGATACGCCAGTGCGGGCGGCTTATGCTGTTGATCAGCGCGTTTGGAACGCTCCTTCTGTATGCCCTCAGCCCCAAAGGAGCAACCGTGCCAGCCCCTACTGCACGCTACCTTATCTGTCTGCTTATTGCCTTGCCTGCCGTCTTATGGCCTCTCTGGAAAGGTATGCCAACGGGGCAGACAGGGCTGAAGATACCTGGCTGGAACTGGCGGACACAAATCTCGTTTCTTTTGCGCGGATGTTTCCTTTTACTCATCCTCTTTGTCTTTGTAGCTGGTACCTTTAGAACATTCGCGCAGATACCAGACGCTCAGGCGTATTACAGGCAACAAGATGCCCTGGTGCAAAAATTGCTGCAAATTGGCGCCACTCGTATTTACTCCGAGTATTGGACATGCAACCGTCTTACATTCCAGAGCCAGGAAAAAATTATCTGTAGCGCCCTCGACGAGCACCTTCAGCCTGGGTTTGACCGCTACGCTCCCTATCGCGCCATAGTGAGAAATGCTCCTCACCCTGCTTACGTGTTTCCGGCCGATTTGCAGCAAGTAAAGACCTTTGACGTCGGCATGAAAAGTGGCAAAATTTCTCAGACATTCCAGCGGTTGACTTTTGAAAACTACGTCATATACTTACCTGATAGCCACCAATCCACTTATCAACCAACGAAGGAACTCACCAGTTGAAGGAGAACGCGCATGTCTTCAATACGTGGCATGATCATCGCGATTTCTATTCTGGGCAACAGGCATTATTCGTCTACTGACGGGAGACGATTTAATGAAACAGGAAGCCCAGGTTTTACGGATTAATTACACTCCTGCCGGTTGCCTTTGCAGTTTCTTCTTTGGTGGTTGCGGGGCTTTCTCGCCTTCGGTTTGCACGCGCATGGCACTGGAGATAGTCAGGCCGAGGGCACTGAGGAAGGTGAGACCGGTACTTGCCATGAGCAGGGCGGCAAAAGGATGAGAGAAGGCGAACATGGCAAGCACATCGTCTTTGGACAGGTGCAGTAAACCGGCGAAGACGAGCAGACCAATCACCTCGTTGCTGCCAACCTGTCCCGGCGGCGTGGGCAAGATGTAGAACATGTTATAGAGGGTATAGCCAAAAATGGCGGTGCCGAAATCCAGTGGTGTGCCGATGGTCCAGAAGGCCAGCATGGCAAAGAGACCCTCGAAGAGAACGGCGACCCCGGTGAGTAGGATTGCAGGAATGAATATCCGGGGACGCCTGGCACCCATCAACAGCGAATCTACGAAGCCGATGGCGAACGCCTCTATTTTGTCGCCCAGAATTTTAGGGAAAAGGCCCGTTATCTTGTGAATGAACACATCCGCGATAGATCGTTTCCATGCCGCGAGACCGACCACGAAAACGAGGCCGAATAAGATGCCACTAACCAGACCCAGGATGAGCCATATTTGGAAATTCATTTGCACGCCAAGAAATGGCACGATGGCGATGATGAAAAGCGCGGGCATCAGGTCCAGAGCCTTGTCCATTGCCACGGTGGGCAACGATTGATTGATAGGAATATTGGCCGTCTTTTTGAGAATGAGGCTTTTAGCGACCTCGCCGCCGCGAATGGGCAACAGGAAGTTCAGGAATGAGCCAATCATGAATATCTGGATAACTTTGAATGTTTTGATATTACTGATTGGGCGTAAGAAAAGTCCCCAGCGGGCACCACGAATTGCCAGCGATATGACAAAGGCAAGGCCACACAGCAGGGCCAGCAGCATACCGCGAGGAGTTGCCAGATTCTGCTGTAGCTCCCGCACGGTCTCTGGTATGTCTACGTAGCGTGCGACGAGGAAGAGCATACCAATGCCAATCGCAAGTCCAATCGTCACCTTCACGGCTGGTTTATGAAGTATGGCTTTCCATGATGGCTCTTGCTTGCCCGGTTGAGGTGTGACAGGTAGTGCCGCCGATGGCTGCGTTTTGCCGAAAGGTTCACGACCATACAGGTTCACAATAGGCAACGGACCCGTCTGTTGAATACCGTTAGGCCACCACCCCTTTTCCTGATCAAGCGTATCAATAGTGTCTGTATGTGGCATTTTTGGCATTTTTGGCATCGCTGGCAATGGTTGATCATTTGGAGCGGTTGGATGTGAAATACGTACAACTGGCATCATGCCGCTCAAGCGCATTAAATGCATGGTTGCTTGCTCGCTCACATCTGGCGTATCAGCTGCAGCCAGCGTAGCAAACATAGCAGATTTACTGGCTGTAACCTCATCAAAACTGTGTGCTGATGTGACGGGGTATGCCTGCGTATTCATCTGTTCTATTGGAATTGGCGACTGAGCGGAGATCGCAGGTTGAGAGATTGTAGGCTGAGCAGCAACATCCAACGTCTCAATAACCGGTTGCTCACTCTCTATAAAGCGTGAATCCTTGATGAGACGCGGGGGACGGCGTATAGGCGGTGGTGTTGCTTGCTCATGCTGCATTACAAACCTCATTACACATAAACCAGAACTATTTGTACAGGATAGTTCCCTCTTCTTAACTATCAACGATTGATGCATTCAATCCTAACGATATATTCGGCAGTTTTCCATTTTCGGGTAGGGTCGATTGAGCGGGTCTGGCTTGGGAATGATACACATACTCAGGGAGGAACGAGAACGCGACAAGGGTGCTGCATATGTTCAGGGGAACGTGGACACGATCAATCGATCTCTACAATGCTATTATGGCATATTTCATCATAAATACTGGTGCGCATAGTACCATTTCGCGGTGCGCTGCATCCCTTCTTCCAGATCAACCTGTGGTGTGAAATGAAGCCCGGTTGCTGCCTTGCTTGTGGAATAGACGCGGCTGTTGGTCAAAAATTGAACGCGACTGCGGGTGAGAGGAGCTTGCTCGCCCTTAAGGCCAGGCATGATCGAGAACAGGTCGGAGGCGAGGTTGGCAAGCCAGAGCGGAATACTACCGCCGGGCAACTCTTTATTGAGCGCATGGGCGATAGCGGTTGACAGTTCGCGAATAGTGACCGGGCGACTGCCAGCGATATTGTAGCTATTCCCAATGGCCTGTGGTTTTTCTGCCGCGAGCAAGAACGCCGCTGTCATATCATCAATGTAGATAGGATGCAACAAAGCCTTGCCACCGTCGATGACGCGAAACAGTCCCTTCTTGATGGATGCGAAGAAGCCGAGCAGGTGCAGGTCGCCTGGCCCGTAAACCAGGCCAGGGCGGAGGATACTGATGGGCAATGCTCGCTCTTTGTAGGCTGCTAGTGCCAGCAGCTCGCTCTCCAATTTTGTTGCCTCGTAAGGATTGGTTGGCGCGAAAGGCGCATCCTCGGCTGCTGGTGTGTTGCCCGTCACACCATGCACGCCGGTCGTGCTGCAATGCACAATGCGCTCAAGCTGTTGCTGCCCCTCACACGCCGCCAGGAGGGTGCGGGTTCCCTCTATATGCGTTGCGCGATATAGTTCTGTTGGTACGCTGGGATGATAGAGATGACCCACCAGATGGTAAATGATCGTTGCACCATCAACCGCCTGTCGCACCTGTTGCTTGTCGGTAATATCGCCCCCAACTATCGCCACAGCATCGCCAAATTGCGCACGCGCTTTGTGCACATCGCGTGCCAAAATGCGTACTTCTTGCTGCTGGCGCAGCAGTTCCGCGATCAGCGCGGAACCCAGAAAGCCTGTTGCACCCGTAACCAGTATCGTCATGTTCGCGCTCCTGAATAGCCTTTGACACTGATGGCATTTTCAGGGCAGGCTTCGTAACAGAGCAGGCAGCGTTGGCAGGTTGCGGGATTGACCTTGAGCGTCTTGAGATCGATCACGTTCGGCAGCGGGCAGGCTTCGACGCAGACGCCGCAACGGGTGCATTGTTCCTCTTTGATGTGCGGGCGCGTGCCCACCAGACCGGTACTGTAGAGCGTCGTACAAAGGTGTTTGCCGCGCTCAGCAACCCAGCTGTAGGGATAGTCCAGCGGATACATCATCCAGAAAATAAACTTGTAGAGCGGCTTCTGCTGGGGTAGGCGGAACTGCTTGATCACGCTGATCTCCTCGCCCACAATAGACCAGGACGGCTTGCCGCGTTGTTCCAGAGCCAGTTTCAGATGCGGGATAGCGCGAGGTTTGACGCCGACGAGCTGGCAAGCCACAAGGTCAACGGCGAGACTATCGCGTCCGGCCACGAGAACCTGCAAATCTGCCTTATCGCCGTAGAGTGGCCCCTCGCCATCTTGTCCCACGCTTCCATCAATAATAGTCAGCCCCGGCTTAATACCAAGATTCATATCAACGATGCTCTGGTCAATGCCAAAGGTATGCATAGCGCGGCGATCGGGGCGAGGCAAAATGCCCATCGGATTTTTCATGCCCAGCGTCATCATCGAAACTACATGGGATTTCAGCACAGGCAAATTGATCAGGCATGCCTCGTTGAGAATGCGCGGAATAGAGAAGCGGCGCAGCTTTTTTGCACCCGCCGGACGCAGTTCCACCCAATCATCGGTGCCACCCTCCGGGTCTATACGCAAAATGCGGATATCATTATCAGCGCAGAACTTTTCGACGCCGAGGATCGTATACGTCGCCTCGCGGTCAAACTCCGTGCCAGGGCTTTCACAGAGAACCGGTTCCGCTCCACAGTCGCGTACCTCCTCGGCAACCGCCCTGAGTAGAGCAAAACTTGTCGTTGAGCCGGTCTCCGCGTTGCGGCCCGCCACAAAGTTAGGTTTGAGAATCGCCACCTTCGCCCCACGCAGCACCGACTGCATGCCGCCCACCTGCTCAATAATGCGATGGGCCGCCGTCTCAATACCATCGAACGTGCGTGTGATGGCGATAGTCTGAGTATCAGATTGTATTGCTACCATAGTTTAACCAATCCTTTTCATATCCTACGGGTGAATTTGTAACCATTGTGATGCTCGTACTCATCCATGCAACGCCACTATCGTGGCTACACTGCGTGTCAGCATGGATGCAAGGAGTAGAGATCGATTTATCATGTCCGGCATAGGTGATCGTAGGAGCATTTTTATGAATCACCTGAAAAATCTGAATCGCATCCTGTATATCATATTTTGACGGGCTAAAGCTGATACGCAGGAACGAATGTTGTAGAGCTGCATCAATCAGATTCATATCGCCGCCGAGATGTTCAATATCATAGAGCATCGGTGCATCGGTGATAATATAGTCAATGTTATCCCAGTTATCGCTCAACAGATCATCGTGTAGTTCCGGGTCGTAGGCCACATTCCAATAGATATCGGCGTGCTGGAACGTTGTGCCATTACCAACACCCTCGCCGCCCTCTTCGTGCAAATCGGTGTAGAAGTAGCTATTGATAACAACTACCGCATTGTGTGGTACATTGTTGCGCACCCAGGTAAGTGCATTTGTCTGCACAATTGTCAGATTCGTCGTATAGGTTGTGGCGGAATGTTGGAGATCGTAAGTGCTGATAAAGCCAATGATAGCGACAATCAGTACAATACGGATGAGATCCATGCTCCTCTTGCCTGTAAACAAGAAGTGGGATAGTTTACTCAGCCATTTCATAATGGTATTAAGTGCGACAGCGATATTGAATGCACTCAACGGGAGTAAAGGAATAATGTAGAAAGCAAAGACGACACCGTTACGCATGAACAGTGTCCAGAAGCTCAAGGCAAACAGAGCAAGCAGGAGTATTTTGCGATTCCACCAGCCAATGATAAGATTGAAGATAGTTGTTGAGATAGCCAGGGCGATAAAGAGTAGGTCCTGATCGCTCCAGATACCGAAGCTAATGCTCAAGCTTCCTTGCGACTGCCCGCGCTGCACTTGTTCCAGATAGGTAGCCACGAGGCTCAGGTGAGCATGTGTATCCCACGGGAGCCAGCCGGTTGGCAGGAGTTCACCACGCAGGACAGCCATCAAGATAAAGGTCGAGCTAAGCGCAACAAAGCAATAGGTGAAGGCAACGAGAGCAAATTTGCGCTGGAACCTCGTCGTATGCACCCATACCGCGTATATCATGACAGGGAAGAAGAGTAGCATCACCTCCTTTGAGAGCAGCGAGCAACCAAAGGCGATTGCCGCAAAGACTATGAAGAGCAGGCGGCTATTGCTCGCGACAATGAAGTAAAGCGAGAGGAGCAACCAGAAGGTAGCGATATTGTCGAGCAGCACGAGGCGATGATATGCGATGCAGAGGGGGGAGAGCGAGAAAATAACCATTGCCAGCAAGGCCGCGATACGGCTACCATCAAGGCGGCGCACGACAAGATAGACGAGCAAGGTGGAACCGACGTCAATAAACATCATGAAAACTCGCCCCGTGTTGATGGTATCGCCAAAGGTAAAGAAACCACCGGTCAGCTGTATCCATGCCGCGATTTGTATCCAGCCCAGCGGCGGATGACCATAACCGTAAGGATAAGGGGCAAGCATTCCGTGGACGATGGCCCACGCGCTTGACATATAGGTGCCTTCGTCCAGACTGTATTGCGGGTAGTTGAACATGTTATATGCATGTGCGATACCAGCAGCGATAAGGCCAATGATTACAACGATGGCCTCCACCCAGTTTGGCAGAGGAATCGAGCTGGGCGAAATAGGGTTGATCGGCCCTACCTTCGGCATCATGCGCGTGTCACTGGCAGCGACCCGTTGCCTCTGCTGTGGAGCGAAGGCGGGCAAAATTGTTGTTTGCCCACTACGGCGGCGCAACGACGGTGGTGCTATCCCTTGACGAGCGACGGTCGCGACGAAAAAGTTGGCTGCACGATGCAGAATTACGTGCGTGCCCATTACCTGCGGTCTCTGAGTGCCCACCGTTGTGCGTACCGCTCCCGTTGGAATCGGGTAATCCACTTTTTGCGGATTGACCGTTGCCATGCTGTATACTGGCAACTTCGGGAGGTGTCATTGGCAGTATCTGTTGCTTCCTTGCATTCATCGTTTGCGAGGTAGCAGGATATTGCTGCTGCGAATTTGGCTCAGGTAGCGAATTGTTGGCAAATTGAGCGGGTTGTCCACTCCCATTGCCACTGTGTACAGGTAAGTTGGTCGTTGGCAGAAAATCAACGCCATTTGAAACGAAGGATTTGAGCCGTAACCCATTATCATGCACCGGTGTTGGTGGAACAGTGTTTCCTGCTGGTGCGGCATGACCGTGCACTGCCCCCTTTACATTAAGGACAGGGCTGTGTTGTCCCGGCTTACCATTATTTTCATGGGAAGCATGGGGAGCGTGAGAATCGTCTGCCGGTGAGATCTCCGAATTCAAATTTTTCTCCTCTCTCGCTCCCTTTGTCCGCAGGCAAAGCCCGCAAGCAGATTGTGGGTCAGTATCGGTTGAAATGCTGTCATGTACCACCTGATCTATGATCGTGTCCCCGTCAGGGGTATTGCGCTGTTGCCTGGTTCCCCCTGTCCACGGACAGTACGATGTTGCCCGATATGGGCGGTTTTTTCCCAGTTCGATGTGCCGCGCATGTGCCTGAACACTGCTCGCACAGCCCCAATACTGAGCAACCATTGGTAAGGAAAAAAGGCCAGTAGCAGAATGAACGGCTCGCGCCATCGCCACGGGCGTTTATGAACTTTCAGAAACTCGTGCAAGCCCGCTAAATCTATGAATGCCGCCAGTATGAAGCAGTACAACGGCAGAAACGTTAGCATCGCAAACCACAGTGGCAGCTTGACAAAAAAGAACATCACCAGAGATACTGGCACAAAAAGTGCCAGGAATGCCTGCACCTCTGGTAATGTCAATACATAAATTGCCAGCAAGCGTTGCGAAAACTTGCCCAATTTCTTCCATTCGCCTTTAAAAAGAATCTGGAGAAAGCCCTGGTTCCACCGTGTGCGCTGTTTAACAAACTGCGCAAGCGTATGCGGCGTCTCTTCCCGTGTCACAAACTCATCATCGTAAATGATGCGCATACGCGCATGGGAAAGGTTGAGGCGAATACCGAGATCGGCATCTTCCGTCAGGCACGTCTCGTCCCAGCCACCGAGTTGCTCCATCAATTCACGCCGCACAAAAACCGTATTCCCGCCTAACGGTGTCATACCAACACTGGCGAAAAAATGCATGGATGATTTGAACCAGAAGAAATATTCTAGCACATTGAGAAAGCAAAACCATTTTGTGTTATGGTTCATCAATTGCACGCCGCTCTGTACTACATCCACATCATCATTGAGCATCGTCGTGTTGACAATATTCAATATATCGGGATGTGGTTCATCCTCAGCATCAAAAATGGTGACGATATCACCGCGTGCCACTTGCAGCCCAATATTTAACTGGTGTGGCTTGTTAATGGGGAAATCGTTGAAAATGACCAGTTGCACATTGGGGTCGCCGAGTTCATCAATTTTCGCCTGCGCCTCACCGATTGTACCGGGATCATCTTCACGACATACCGGCAGAATTTGCATCAGTTCGCGTGGATAATTGAGATCATACACCTTCTGAATCGTCTCGCGGTAGACGTCTTCTTCATGGCGCGCCGGTAGCAGGATAGTGAACGAGAGACACGGATCGCGATAGATCGTCGGCGCATGATTGAGCCAGGCGTGTTCGGGTGTTTCCCAGATGTAGAGGCGCAGACGAATATTAAAAATAGCCTGCATAGTCATACCCAGGATAATGACCAGATAGAGACCTGCAAAAACCATACTGAGAATGCTCAAAAACACTCCTGCTCTCTCTTTCCTTTTTTCGTACCGGCGATGTGCGCGATTGGGCGCGCTAAAGCGGGCCCCTACATTAACATGGTATATTGTTTGCCAGCGCGTTTGCCTTGTTGCCGCATATAGTATGTAGTACAGGTGTAACATTGCCATTATTGCTCGTGGGCGGAATATAGCTATAGGCTTCCGCACCGCCATTGCGGTGCAGCGTAATCACAACCATACTATAGCCCGCGATCGTGACATCAAGCGTAGGCCACGCGCTCACCGACAAAAATTGATTGGTGGAACTGATATGTGCGAGTTGCGCCGTATCCGATTTGTTGATGAACAACAAACTCACGGTATGATGTGTACCATCTTGTGTTGCATAGAGGCTGATCGGTTCACGCTGGGTCTGTACCGAAATTAAATAATGTTGCAACTGCGAGAATATTTGCATCACGCGCAACATCGGCGTTTCTTGTAGCCCTTGCGTCGTGAAGAGTGGATATGGGCTGCCTGTACCTGATGCCGAGGAAAATGCTACATAAGCCACTTGCTGATTCATTAAGCTCGCCAGCGTATCAGCCCACCAGAGCGCAGCCAGTCCTGGCGAAGGTGATTGCTGACCCGGCGGATTGGTGTTGATCGCGGTCACCGCGATCGGCACATCGCGTTTCAGGTATTGCCCGATCAGCCGGTGTACCTGTGGAATAAGATAGTTCCACTGGTCGGTGCTGCTCAAGAGCATGGCGGGGTCATTGCTGACCGCACCAAACTGGTATTGATGGAAGGAGACGCCATCAAGCAGGTGAAATTTGAGCGTAGGATGACTCTGCTCGTAGGCAGCAACACCTTTGAGGAAGCCCTCCATCCAGAGTTGACCATCGGCATCGGTTGGCCCTGCGCCGGGGCCATCGAATTGACTGATATCCGGCCCGAAGACGGAGATATTCGGGTCATGCTGGTGCATCACCGTCGAGAACTGGATAAAATCCTGCACATATTGCGCCACTGTATAGAGTTTACCGGTTGCCGGGTTGATCAAGGTATCGGGAGCGTCGCCAACCGTCCAGAATTTGACGGGGTGGAAGGCCGCGTGAACATAGTTGCCGACGCGCAGGAAGCTGTGGGGATTGTTCATGAAATCAACCCAGCCACCCGCGACAGTTGCGCGTTGCGCAAGGGAAGTCAGTTCAGGAAAACGACCCTCAATTGGCCCGGAGAGCCGGGCCTGCATCATGCCATCGGTGTTGACCTCATTGAGGAGAGTCGCGAAATCTTTCAATTGGTCGAGTGAGAGATAATGGCTCTCTCCCCAACTACCGCCAGGAAAGCGCAACAGGCCGATATTGGCATCTTTGAGGCCAGCAACCAGTGCAGGGCTGTAGTACATCGTGCCGGTGGCGTTATCCTGTGAGCTCGAGCCGATTTCCGGCCCTACGTTGGCTCCGAAGAGATCCGCACTGATGGGCAGGTGCTGGCGCAGGTCTACTGTAGCGACCTGTTGGTTGCCGATCTGTACGGTAAGTTGCTCATCCGTGGAACTGGCGATGGTACTGAAACGCACACCCGCGAAAATCAGCAGGATCAAGAGTATTACACTCAAAAAGGCAAGCAAACGTCGCCGCTTAGAAGTTGATGGTCCACGTTGCAATGTCAGTTCTCGCCAACCGAGCGTTATTGCCTCATTACCTGTTATTACCTGTCCCCCAGACAGGGTGCGGACAGGGCGCCCAGATGGAGTGGCGCCCGGTGCTGCTTGCGTTGTGCCGTTTTTCGTTGCGTCCTTATTGACTGTCATCATGCAGTTCCTTATTCATACTGGCAACGGTGCTATCGCGCCTACGCTGCGCGTCAGCCAGTATGCAATGAGTAATTCCTTATTCCCCAGGCATAACTATTTCATGTTGAAAATATAGAAAGCACAGTTATGTATGTAAATATCTAAACGTTTCAGTAGCACGAGCGAGCCATGTAGTGAGACATAGGTCATGTTTTGGGTACCTTCAGCGCGTTCATACCGCGTGAATGCTGCTTTTTGTACCCACACATCCTCTTATGATATCGCAAAACAGTGCATCGGTAGGACTGCCAGGCCACCGGCGTTATTACCTGTCCCCCGGAGGGTGCGGACTGGGTGGCTGCTACGTGCTACCTTCGGTCAACGCCGGTGGAAGGAGGCGCTGTCTGTGCATAATGTACTATCGGCAGATTTGGGATATTGTGTACCTACTTGCCACGGGGGATAAAATTCGTTAGACTATGAGGAGCAACGTGGAAGCGAGATGTTTCCAATCCATGCGAAGGGGACTACTAAGCCACCGGCGTTATTACCTGTCATTACCTCTCCCCCGGAGAGGGTGCGGACAGGATGGCTCTATCGAGCTAGCTTTGCTCAGCGCCGGTGTTAAGGAGGGAATGGGTATTGTGCCAAATGATCTCATAGTGTTAAGTACGTTTCGGTTTGCTCCGGAGTCGCAGGAGGTGCTGCGCCAGGCAGCTCAATCGGAGGTGGTGTTTGTGACGCGTACCGAAGAATTTCTAGCTCGCCTGCCGGAGACAGAAATTCTCTGCGCCTATAGCGTGCCAAACAATGTACAAGAGCTGGCACCCAATCTGCGTTGGTTGCAATATCCAGGAGCCGGTGTGGATGGCTTGCGTCCTACCGGCCTGCTGCATACGGATAGCGGCATCATTATCACCACGGCATCGGGTATTCATGCGACGAGCATTAGCGAATATGTCTTTGGCAGTATGTTGATGTTCAATCGGACGTGGCCTGAAATGGTACGTTTGCAAGATCGGCACGTCTGGCCGCGTAACCCTGGCTGGTATAACCTCGGTGGGCGCGAATTGATCGACCAGACGCTGGGTGTCATTGGATTGGGCAGCATCGGGCGGCGCATAGCCCATCTTGCTAAAGCCTTTGGTATGCGTGTAGTCGCGACGCGACGTTCGGTGAATACAGAGGATGGACAGGATGGACGTGAGGAACCCGATGTGGATACACTTTACTCGATGGCGCAGTTGCATAAAGTCCTTCAGCAGAGCGATTATGTTGTACTGGCAGTACCGTTGACGCCAGAGACGGAGGGACTGATCGGTGAGCCTGAATTGCGGGCCATGCGGCGTAATGCCTATCTTGTCAATATCGCCCGTGGGAAAGTCATTGACGAGGCCGCCCTTATTCGTGCGTTGCGCGAACAGTGGATTGCCGGTGTGGGACTGGATGTCACGGAGGAAGAGCCTTTGCCCTCCGATAGCCCGCTTTACGCCATGCCGAATGTCATTCTAACACCGCACATTTCGGGGGAAAGCGTACACTACGATGCGCGTCTTACCGCGCTTTTTGCCGATAACTTGCGACGCTATCGTTCGGGACAACCGTTGCGTAACCTGTATGATCCCGCCCGTGGATATTGATGAGGGACTACCAATGCAGCCCGGTAACGCTGCTTCGCGCTAGCTCCGCTCAACCGGGCTGATATGAGGGACTACCAATGCAGCCCGGTAACGCTGCTTCGCGCTAGCTCCGCTCAACCGGGCTGATATGAGGGCTCCAATGCAGCCCGGTAACGCCGCTTCGCGCTAGCTCCGCTCAACCGGGCTGACTACCAATGCAGCCCGGTAACGCTGCTTCGCGCTAGCTCCGCTCAACCGGGCTGATATGAGGGAAGAGAGATGAGTGCAAATTTAGGAACCGTTCATACACTGGGTGTGGAAGCGGTCGGCCAACCCGGTCAACGCCGTTTCCGACTCTTTGCCGCCAGCGCACGCGGCACTACAATTATGTGGATGGAGAAGGAATACCTGAATCATCTATCCTTGACGATTGACCACGCGCTGGCGCAGATTACCGAAGGCCAACTTTTGCGTACAGAGGCACAGGTAGGAGGGTACGCTCCACCGGAAGGAATGCCCGCAAATTTTCCGCGCACGCCCGACCACGATTTTCAAGTTGGGCAGATCGGGCTGACATATGAAGAGCAAAGCGAAATGTTCATGCTCACCGCTATGCCAATGGAAATTATCATGGAGCCTGGGCAAGAACCAGTTGTGCGAGTGCAGGAAGAGGACGCCGTATCAATCCGTTTCTCCCAGCAGCAGGCGCATGAGCTAACGAGTGCGATCACCGCCGTAGTGGCCTCCGGTCGCCCCATTTGCCCCCTCTGCCATACACCGCTGGACGGTGGCCCGCACGCCTGCGTCAAGCAAAACGGACACCGCGAAATCGTGCAAGTAGAAGACGAGGATGCTGGCGATGAAGAGGAAGATGAGTAAAAAATGGAAGGGCATGCAACGTTTTTAATACGTTGTGCCCTTTCATTGTGTTATACCTGGGCGGAACATATCGCGCAAAGCAACGCTGATCTTTCCGGTTTGATAGTCTCTTGCTGAAACCACTCAGTCAATGCATACGTATTTGTTTGCCTTTTGAAGATAGGTCTCTTCGTTTGCCTCAATCATAAGCTTATGCAGCACAACAACATCGGCGTCCGGCAAACTTTCTACTGGTTGTACGCAAAGGCGCATAACCGCACGCCCATTTTCGATAACCTGGACATAGCCTTTGGTTCGTGGCACACGATACACACGCAGGGGCTCGGTGGGGCTTGGCACCTCAAGGTAGCCACGCCAGACAAGCTGACGAAATTGCTCAGGAGTGAGCGTATCGCGTAAAAGATTAGCTGCGCGTCGTTCTGCTCGCGACCATCCCTTGAAGTAAGGCTGAAACATCAGCCAGAGCATTGGTGAGATGACGAGGGCAACAACAACCCAACCCAGGGCCATGAGCACCTGAGTCACAAAGCTCATCCGCCAACGACTCGCGGGACCATGACAATTTGTTCAGCAGTGGAGTCGAATTGCTCGATGCGCTGTGTCGGTTTCCCGGTCTCAACGCGGAAAGCAGTTGCACCCTTTGCCCGCTCCTGGGCAAAAATACGCTCGGCTTCGCGTATAGCAGCAGTTGCCTCGGGGTCGCCCGCCAGAGCTTTCTGCCCGTCCCAGGTGACACGGTCATCGCCGCGCCGTGACATCACCCGTAACATTCCCACAGTCGTTCCTCCTTCGTAGAATACGCCGTCTTGTTGGCAACTTTCAACGAACATCTACACTGAGCGGTTCTCGTATGCCCACTGAAGATACGCTCCAACGGACACGCTCTACGCTCGTCTACAAAAACGAACTACGAGGTACAGAGTAGATATACTACAGGTACGTTTTGCTCTATCGGATAGTTTCTTAGCCCAGGTTTGAGAAAAACTATACTCGTATATCAACTGCTGTTACTATTGTACGCAAGATAGTGACGTTAGTCAAGGGTAATGATTCGGGCTATCTGCAAAGGAATACCCTGAATCACTGCCAATTCAGGTCGCCATTTGTAATTTCGCGCCGCATTCCGGGCAGAAGCGAGCGGTATTGTCGACGGGTACCGAGCATTGCGGGCAGAACAGATCGGGCAGGGGCAGTTTACTTCCGCAATCCTGGCAGAATTTCCCCGGCGGTCCCATACGGCGGCAGGTAGGACACATTACGGCTTGCGGATAGCCGGGCGTGCTGAAACCCGCGAGTGCAGCCGGTGTCAACGGTTGCGGTTGTGGCATAGATGCTTGCTGTGGAAGACGCTGCTGCGATTGGGCAGCTGGCCGAATCATATCCGGCTCCACGGCGTTTGGAATGGCGTCGGTATTAAACTGTGGTGCATGATAATTGGCCTCAATTTGCTTCCGTTGCGCCTCGATATTCATCTCATGCTGGAATTGCGCACCGTCGGCTTTCATATCAGGCGCACAACCAGGGCCGGTGCAGAGGTTCAACCTGGTATTGAAACAGCGCATACAGACGGTGCGGTGACATCTTGGGCAGAGGTGAAATTCATGCTGGATTGACGCCCAGGCTTTCTGCAGTGCCGTCGCCTGCTCACTATGCCACTTTGACCCATACATCTGCTCACCTTCTTGCGCGGCACGTCCCCAGAAACCACCCAATAGGCCCACACCAATATCCATCACATTGGTCGCCATACTCACCGACGAGCGGATAGGTTGTGTATCAACCGACCATCTGCACTCCTGGCAGATGAAACGAAATGCGAAGTAGCCCTGTGACTGATTGCTCATATCTTCATAGATGCTCGGGACAACGTATTGCTGCGCCATAGAAAAACCTCTTTTCTCTTTTACAGAGTCGATTTCGTAGTTTTGCTCTCCCCGCCAGACAAAACGAGCGTCACACCAGCGGTACCAGGGCCCGTATAGGTTCCAACTACTGCCCCTAATTTGTAAGTAGGTATCGTGTGAGGATAGACCGTTTGAAGTGCCTGTATAAGTTGCTGACCTGCTTCGGCATCGGACTCAACAATCGCGAATTGTTCAAATTGCCCCATTTCACCGACCAGTTGCGCGATACGGGCATTGGCTCTGCTGCGTGTGCGCGGTTGCTCAACAGCAGTAACCATGCCATTTTTGATGGCGAGGATAGGTTTCACGCTCAACATATTGCCCAGCAACGCTTTTGCTCCGCCGATACGGCCGCCACGCTTCAAATATTCCAGGGTGTCTAACACAAATAGAATGCGCGTACGTGCGAGGCGGTCACGCAGGTGCGTTTGTATCTCTTCTAAACTGGCACCCTCCTGTGCTTCCTTTGCCGCTTCCATAATCGGTTGGCCCATACCCATGCTCACCGTCTCTGAATCCACGATCTCAATGGGAATGGTTTTCAGATCATCCGGTAAGCTATCACGCCCTGTGCAGGCGGACTGAAACGTGCCGCTCAACTTCGCGGAGACTAGAACGGCCAGAATGCCATCTGCACCATCGTTAATAAGATTGGTGAAAGCTTCCAGAAAAGCTGCGGGGGACGGTTGCGAGGAGCGAGGCGTGACTTTGCTTGTCGCAAGTTTCCGGTAGAACGATGCATTATCCAGTTCTATGCCATCCAGATACGCCTCATCGCCAAAAAAGACCGTCAGCGGCACAACTGTAATACCCAGAGCTTTCGCCTGCTCTGGTGGAATATCAGCGGTGCTATCGGTCACAATACGAACCGCCATAAATACCTCCGACCGGCACGTCTCAGTGCCTCACAAAAATGTAAAATAAGTATACAATGGCTAGGCATGATTGTCGAGTTTTTTCAGTTCCGGGTACCCTGGCACACATCACAGGCAATATACCACGCGCAATGTGTCCTACTCAGCCGACAAAATATACGTGTAATACGGCTGCCCGCCGTCCACAATCTCAATCTCCAGGCGGGAGTATTGCCCCTTTATGCGCTTCGCGGCCTCTTCAGCTTCCTGGCGGGTTGCATCCTCGCCGTAGTACAGCGTCAGAATCTCGTACTTTCGGATATCCATACGTTCGAGTGTGTCATGAACCACACGCTCCTTATTAGAACCAGCGATTGTCAGGTTGCCGTTGATCAGACCGATAAAGTCACCCTCACGCACGCGCACGCCGCCGATCTGAACTGTGCGCACAGCGGTCGTAATTTCCGCCGTCTGCACATTTTTGATGGACTCTGTCATGGCCTCGCAGTTGGCCGTGAAATCGGCATCGAAATTAAAGCTCATTAGAGCAGCAATACCTTGTGGCAATGTCTCGGTTGGAACAATATAGACTTCTTTCTCGGTCAAGTTCACAACCTGGCGGGCACTTAAAATAACATTGCTATTGTTAGGCAACACAATCACTTGAGTGGCCATGACCGAATTCACCGCGGCAAGCAACTCTTCCGTACTCGGATTCATCGTCTGCCCTCCTGAAACAATGGCATTGACCCCAAAGCCCTCGAAGACCTTCTCAAAGCCTGCGCCGGAGACCACTGCGATAGTGGCAACTTGCACCATTTCCTCGGTATGTCCCGCCTCATCAGCGTGTTCGGCCTCACTCTCTGCGGCATACGCCAGGCTCTGCTCTTGCAGATTTTCGATATTGATATCAAGCAGGCTACCGAGACTCACGCCGTAATCAAGAATTTTACCGGGCGTTGGTGTATGCGTATGCACCTTCAGCATCTTCTCATCGCCCGCGACAACCGTGGAGACGCCACCCATATCAATAATCGCCTGGCGGATTGCCTCCACATTCAATTGAGAGCCGCGCAAGAGGAAAACCACTTCGTAGCCAAACTCCTCCTCAATCGTCACGCGCCCCTTTTTGGCTGCACCTGGCCCCGCAAGGACCGATTTATCACGTCCGCTCGTCGATTGAGAAGGCGAAGCAGTACCGGTGGCATCGGCATTGCCAACATTGCCAGCATTGCCAGCGTTGCTGACCTCACCGCGAATATAGCGCCAGATGCCCTCTAAAATAGTGCAAAAGCCCTGTCCGCCGGAATCCACCACGCCCGCCTGCTTCAGGATAGGTAGCAATTCAGGTGTATTGGCGACAGCCTGTCGTGCCGCGATAACCACCTCTTGCATCAAGCCAACCAGATCATCCCCGCGTTCCGCGCTCGTCTTTGCCGCCGCCGCCGACTCGCGCACAACCGTGAGAATAGTACCCTCCACCGGCTTGATCACTGCACGATAGGCCAGGCGCGAAGCTTCTTGAAAAGCGTTGGCCAGTTCAGGTGCGCCAAAAACCGACTTCTTATCCAGCCCTTGTGCCAGCCCACGCAGCGTTTGTGAGAGAATAACACCGGAGTTGCCCCGAGCCCCCAATAAGGCACCATGCGCCAGTTTCGCCGCGATAATGCCGGCGGATGTCTCTTCGCTATTTGCAATGCCTTTTATAGCTGCCTGCATCGTGGCCGCCATATTCGAGCCAGTGTCCCCGTCCGGCACAGGGAAAACGTTGAGGGCGTTGATAGCCTCTCGATGCTCCTCTAACCAGGTTGCCCCGACAAGCATCGCCTTCTTCAGGTCCTGGCCATCAAATACGCTGATGTGGCGTGGACGTTGTGTACGAACGCTGGAGCGCGGTAATTGTGATTGGTCCTGCATAATAACTCCCACCGGCGACAATAGAGGGCCGCCTTCCTTTATTCCTGTATGGATACGATATATCGGATAAACTCGATAAGTCGGTCCCTAGCGTTGTTTTGATTGGGGAGTTGGCCCGTGGCTCAGCCCCTGGACATTCACATTCACCTGTGCGACGGGAACGTCAAGCATCTTCTCGACCGAAAACTTGACGCTGCTCATAATATTATGAGCGATTTCAGACATACGTAACCCATATTCGAGCGCGACATATACCTCGATAATAATATGCTCTTTGATCACCCGTACCTGTACGCCTTGATTGCTCTCTTCCGGCGGGAGCAAGATGGCTTGCCCATTGTGTAAACGGGGAGCTGTCAACCCAACAACGCCGTAGCACTCGCTAGTCGCTTGCATGGCGATAGTATGGATCGCGTTAGGCAACACTTCAATTTTGCCGAGGGGGCGTGTCCCCAATGGCGGCTGGATGGCGGACGTTTTTGACAGGTGCATACTTTTCGCTTCTTTTTCTTTTTGCTCTTGCCAAAACAAGCACCATCGTGGTATACTCGCATGGCACGCTCAAATCTCTTACTTTTATGTTCAGATGTTGCTCTACGAATGGCGACGCATCTGAGACGAGAATAGTATATCAAAGGCGTTGGGGATAATCAAGAGAATGTAAGTGATTGCGAGAAAGCCTTGCGATTATGTATCCTCTCGCAGCCCCGGCAACAGAATACAGGAAGGAATACATACATGTCTGGTCGTTGTGAAGTGTGTGGGCGTAAGCCACTGCACGGTAATAATGTAAGTTTCTCGCAGCGTCATACTCGCCGTCGCTTCGTACTCAATGTGCAGCACCGGCATATGGTTATCAATGGTACGCCAAAGACTGTCAATATCTGCACGCGCTGTATGCGTACTATGAACAAAGTACCAAAAATACCAACACAGAAGTAAAAGGGTAATCTGAAGAAGCCGCCTGGAACATCCAGGCGGCTTCTTCAGATTACCCTTTTACTTCTGTAAGGAAAGTTTCGCGAAGCGCGTTCTTAGCTGCCCGCAGGCGGCGGCTATGTCGTCGCCACGTTCGGCGCGCACGCTGTTGCTGATCCCCTGCTCAAAAAGGATATCGCGAAAGGCGCGAATGGCGTCCGGCCCCGGCGTCGAGTAGTCGGCAGCGGTGGCATTGACGGGAATACAGTTGACGTGCGCGAATTGCCCCAACGGTGCCAGCAATTCAGCGAGTTTACGCGCGTACTCAGCAGTGTCGTTGACTCCCGCGAGCAGTACATACTCGAATGTGACCTGACGTTTGGTAGCGGCAATATAATCCGAACAAGCGGCCAGCAATTCTTGAAGCGGGTATTTGCGGTTGATCGGCATGGTGCGACCGCGCAATTCGTCGGTCGGGGCGTGCAGCGAAATTGCCAGATTGACCTGCAGTGCTTCCTGGCTCAGCTTACGAATGGCGGGAACCAGCCCCACCGTTGAGACCGTCATGTGACGTGCTCCCAGGTGAAAGCCGTCGGGGTTGTTCAGGATACGCAATGCTTGCAGGACGTTATCATAGTTGTGCAGAGGTTCGCCCATGCCCATTAATACAATATTGGTGATGTGGTCAATGGGTGTGCTACCCGGCAGACCTGCCGCCGTCCAGGGGGTTGCACGCAATTCGCGTGCAAAGTAGAGAACCTGCGCGACAATCTCGCCCGCGCTCAGGTGGCGATCAAAGCCCATCTGCCCCGTGGCGCAAAACGTACAGCCAAAGGCGCAGCCTGCCTGCGTGGAGACGCAGACTGTGGCACGCGCACCGCTTTCACCGAGGGCCGGGTAGAGCATCAGCACCGATTCGATCAGTTTGCCGTCTGCCAGTTCCAACAAAATTTTGCGCGTGCGGTCATCTTTAGAATGTAATTCGCTGCGCACAATCATCGGCCCAATGCTCGCCTCTTCCGAGAGGCGTTGGCGCAACGCCTGCGGTACGTTAGTCATCTGCGAAAAGTCGGTTACAAGTTTCTGATAGAGCCAGTTATAGATTTGTTTGGCCCGAAACGCCGCCTCTCCACGCTCTACCAGCCACTGCTGTAACTGTGGGAGGGTAAACGCAAGAATATCTGTTTTTTGTTGCATATTTGTAGATGTTATAGCCATGCCTCATTATAGCATGTTTTTAGCGGTTCAGGAGATACCTGTTATGTTGCCAAAAGCGGAAACGAAAACGGAAATTCGCAACAATGTTGTAAGATTGCTATAGAGTGGGGATTTTTTGAAAGTGATCAAACATCGTTAATGGATACAAAAGAAAAAGAACAAATGAATGGCACATCTGCTGAAGGCCAATCCGCAGGTGCGCAGGGAATAGGGCGTGGCTCGTTTCGTGTCGTCTTGCGGAACCGCCCATTTTTACTGTTGTGGATGGCGCAACTGCTTTCGCAGATAGTCTTCAATGCCGCAAATTATGGCGTCATTGTGGTTGTTACGCAAGTCACCGGCTCAACGGTGATGGTTGGTCTGGCGATCATCTCGTTCACATTGCCGGCGGTGCCGTTTAGCCTGCTCGCGGGTGTTTATGTTGATTATCTGGACAAGCGATTTGTGTTGTGGACGTGCAACGCTTTGCGGGCAATTGCTACGGCACTGATCGTCGTCTCGCTCATCTGGAATCCGCATACAGTTATACCATTGTATTTGTTGTCGTTCGTGATTTCGTTGATCACGCAGTTTTTTACGCCTGCCGAAGCATCGAGTATTCCCATGCTGGTGGGAAGAAAAGAACTGGTTCCGGCACTCTCCCTGTTCAATATTACGTTGACCCTCGCGCAGGCCATCGGCTTCTTATTGCTGGGACGGCTGATCTCGGCAATATTCTCTCCATTTCACCTTGCATTAGGCTTTACCAGAGTGCTTGTGCAACCGATAGACATGCTCTTCGTTGTTGTCACCATTTCCTACCTCGTTTGCTCACTGCTCATCCTGGCGATCCCGCCGGGAGCCTGGAAACACGAGTTGGCGGTGAAACATGAGCAGAGCCTCTCGCTTGGTAGGCGCATGTGGAAGATTGTGCGGCATGACACGCGGGAAAGCTGGCAAATTATTCGCGGCGATCACCGGTTATTTGTTGCGCTGCTCGATGTATCGTATATCAGTGTGTTGTTGCTGGTGATTGGCGAGCTAGCGGGGCCATATGTGCAGAATGTGTTGCATTTGCCTGTGAATAACATCTCGTTAATTTTTGCCCCCGCCGGTGTTGGGCTAGTGCTTGGCGGAGTGCTAATGCCCCTTTTGACACAGCGGTTACACAAAGGGCGTATCATTGCGCTGGGTAGCGTATTTACCGCAGCTGGCTTGATATTGCTCCCTCTTGGGCGTTTCGTGATCATTCATAACGCCATTTTTATGCCGTGGCTCTTGTTCTTCGTAGGAACAATGGCCTTTATTATAGGGTTGGCGTTGGATATGGTAAATATACCCGCTCAAACAGTAATGCAGGAACATGCACCCGAAGATGTGCGGGGCCGCGTCTTTGCTTTCCAATCCATGCTGTATAATGCCGGTTCGATACCGGTGATCCTTTTTGTCGGCGTCATTGCTGATACGCTCGGTATTGAGACAGTGCTGTTTATCCTGGCGGTAGCGGTAATCGCTTTCCAGGTGTGGACACGGTTCTACATTCGCGCACCGCACTCTAAAACACCTGTTGATACAGCGAAATAGTCAACATAATATTTGACTTTTGCGTCCTTTCATTCGTATTAAAGAGTTAGGAGGGAAGAGAGGCCTGATGTTTTGAGATACCCGGCATAAGTACTCCAAGAATAGGATGCAATACGCATGACGACGACAACAGAACCGCCCGTAGAGACGCCGCAAGTGCCGCAAGTGCCGCAAAATGCCGCAAGTTTCCGGCGGGTACTGAAAAACCGTAATTTTGTATTGCTCTGGCTGGCGCAGCTGATTTCGCTTACTATCCTGAATGCCGCGAATTTTGGCATTATCGTGCTGGTTAATGATCTGACCCACTCTGTTTTTATGGCCGGGCTTGCCATTATTGCGTTTACGTTGCCCGCGCTGCCTTTTAGCGCGATAGCAGGCGTTGTGGTAGACCGTTTGAACAAGCGGTTGGTGCTGTGGGTTAGCAATGTCTTACGTATGGTCACAATGGCATTGATTGTGCTTTCACTGTGGACGAACCGTAGCGATTTGTGGCCGATCTATATTCTCACGTTCATGACCTCGCTTATCGGGCAGTTTTTCACACCTGCGGAAGGTTCAGCTATTCCTCTGGTGGTGGGTGAACGAGAGCTGATGCCCGCACTTTCGCTCTTCAACATCACGATGACGCTTTCACAGGCGATTGGTTTTCTCCTGTTGGGCGGTCTGGTTGCGACCCTCTTCCCACCGTTCACGCTACATCTGGGCGCATTGAATGTAATGGTGCATTCGATAGATATGCTCTTTATACTGGCTGCTTTCTTCTACCTGGTTTGTGCTATCCTCATTTTCTGTATTTCCAACAGTGTTTTCCACGAGTCCCATCTGGTCAACAAAGTTCAAGATACACGAGATGAGGCGGGTAAGGCACTGGAGAGATTATGGCAAGAGATCGTCGAAGGATGGCGTTTCGTGCGCAACGAACGTATATTGTTTTTTTCAGTCATACAACTCTCGGTTGTTGGCAACATCCTCTTACTGATCGGTGAGCTGGCTGGCCCCTTTGTCCAGCAGGTTTTACATCGCCCGGCGGCGCAGATGTCCATTATTCTGGCTCCTGCCGCCATAGGACTGGTAGGTGCCTCAATTTTCATGCCGGGCATCTCCTATCGTGTGGGCAAAATACGCCTTACGGTGATTGGCTTAATCGCTGTTGCCGTAGGTTTTGTTATGCTGATTGGTAGCCAGAAATTGGCTTTGCTCATTGATCCGTTGCACGGCTCAGAGTCGCCATTTTTGTTGCTGACCACTCTGCTATTAGTCTTTATTCTAGGTGTAGCAATGGCCTGTGTCAATATTCCAACCCAGACCATGCTACAGGAAAATGCGCCGGAGGCAATGCGCGGGCGTGTCTTATCGCTGCAATTCATGATATACAATACCGGTTCGATCCCCATCCTGCTCTTCGCGGGCGTCTTCGCGCAGTTTATTGGCTTGAACCAACTCATTGTGCTGATCTCCGCCAGTATGCTGCTCTTCTGTTGGTGGGGAGTACGCTATATCCGGTACGGGAAAAAAGTCGCGTAATACCGCTCCCTGCTTCTTTGCTTCCCTATTTCCCTACATTGAAGCGGAAGTGGGCGATATCGCCGTCCTGTATCACATAGTCCTTGCCCTCAAGACGTAACAACCCTTTTTTGGTGGCGGCGGCGAAAGAGCCGCAGGCCATGAAATCATCAAAGCGCGTCACTTCGGCGCGGATGAAGCCGCGTTCGATGTCGGAGTGAATTTTTCCGGCGGCCTCCGGTGCCTTCGCGCCCTTCGTCACCGTCCAGGCACGCACCTCATCCTCACCGGCGGTCAGGAAGGTAATCAGGTTGAGCAGGCGATAGCCTACTTGAATCACGCGGTCGGTTCCCAGTTGCGGCAGACCAAGTGCCTCCAGGTACTCCTGCGCGTCCTCTGCGGGCAGTTCCGCCAGTTCTGCTTCCAGCCGTGCGGAGACCGCGACAACTTCGGCCCCTTCATCTCTAGCATGGCGAGCAATAGTAACAATGCCCTGTAGCTCGTCTTCCGTTGTGGCTTCCAGTGGGATACTATCGCCAGTTTCACCGGCAGCAATACGCGCCAGCAGATCGTTGGCGGCACCCAGTACATCCTCGCTCACATTCAGCACATACATGCGTGGCTTGAGGGTTAGCAGGAAGAGTTCGCTCAGGACGGCGCGGTCTTGTGCCAGCAAATCATCCGGGCGAATTGGGCGTAAATCGTTCAAGGCACTCTGGAGGAGCCGCAGCACTTCCAATTCTTGCTGGTACTTTTTATCGCCCGATTTCGCCGCCTTCGTCGTGCGCTCGATACGTTTCTCAACGGTGGTCAGGTCGGTGAGGGCCAGTTCTGCGTTGAGACTATCCAGATCGCGGTTGGGGTCAATATCGTTGTAGATATGGGGAACATTGCTATTGGCGAAGGTACGCAAAACAATAGCGAGAGCGTCGGCATTGCGAATATGTCCCAGGAATTCGGCACTCAAGCCTTGTTTTTCTTTTGTACTGGTGGTGTTTTGCCCCATGCCTGCTACATCCACAAACTCGACGGTTGTCGGAGTGACCTTTTTGGGATGGAATATATCCGCGAGCGGTTGCAGACGTGAGTCCGGCACCTGCACCACCGCGATATTCGCCTGTACTGTACTTGTCGCATAGCCACTGACAGGCGCACCCGCCTTCGTCAGCGCATTAAACAGAGAAGTCTTACCACTTTGCGGCAAACCAATAATACCTATCGTAAGAGCCATGTGTATTTCCTTTTGTTATTCCTTATTCACTTGACGTTAGCAGAAACAAGCAATACAATACCTATGATTATAAATGTTTCTCACCTTTGGAGGTAACGTCCCATGCCATTGTACGAGTACTACTGCTCAAATTGCAAATCGAAATTTGAAATGTTGGTCAGCCACCAGCACGCCGACGATATTGTCTGCATGAAGTGTCGCAGCGAACATGTGCGTCGCCTGCTCTCTATTTTTGCTTCTCCACGCGGTGCCAGTGAGAATGTCAGCTACGACGAGATGCCGACTGCAATGGGTAATTGCGGTTGCGGCGAAGGCGGTTGCGGTTGCCATTAACTGAAATGGTTTCTCATGTCTAACGATGTAAGCGAGCAGCAGGAACCGTTAGAACAGTTGGTGCCGGAACAACCAAAACCTGCCGCGAAATATAAGAAATATAGACGACCTCCCGAACCCGTCCACTGGTTGTGGAATAAAACCACGTACCGCCGGGGTATCGTGGAGGGCGTTGTGATCTACACGCTTGGTCGCCTTGGTGCGCTGATTGCGCCGCAGGTCTTTCCCGATTGGACGTATGTCGCGGCCCCCTTGCTTTTCCTGTTTCTGCAATATTTACTGGGGCCGGTATGGGCGACGCGGCGTATCACATCCACCAGACGAGAGCGTCTCAGCAGGCGTTTCTGGCTACTTGGCCCGCGCATAGCAGCGATTTGTCTGGGCATAGATATTGTGATTACGCTGGCCCTCGGTATGTCCGTCAATGCTCTTGGCGGTGTGCAGCAAGGCCCGGCGTTGTGGCGTCTTTTTACCGGCGGTGCCAATCACCTCAGCTTTGTTGATCTGGGCCTCTACGAACTGAAATCCGCTGCCCTGCTCTTCGCGCTTTTCACGCTTGATGTGATCTGTACGCGCCTCGCCATGGGCGGTTTCTTGCGCTTCACCATGCCAGCAGGTGGCAACAGAGTAACGCTGTAGTCTTCATCTACAATGAGGCCGTTTTTTAACTGTCTATCTGAGCTTTCTGCAATTTGCCGCTATAGTCGGTGTAAACTACTTTCCATTCGGTGAACACATCCAGACCGGCGATGCCTGCTTCGCGATGGCCGTTGCCTGTCCCGCGTGTACCGCCGAAGGGAAGTTGTATCTCGGCTCCTGTTGTGCCTGAGTTGATGTAGAGAATACCCGTCGTGAGATCGCGCATGGCACGCTGCACACGGTTGATATCCTGCGTGTAGATGGCACTGGAGAGGCCAAACTTTGTATTGTTATTGATCGCAATCGCCTCGTCGAATGAATCCACCTCGATTACCGAAAGCGTAGGGCCGAAGATTTCCTCTTGCGCCAGTCGCATATCTGGGCGTACACCGGTGAAGAGTGTGGGACGATAGTAATGGCCTTTTGCCAGTTCTCCTTCAGTGGCAATTTCGCCTCCTGTAATCAGCGTTGCGCCCTCGGCCTGGCCAATAGCGGTATAACTGTGTATCTTTTCAAGCTGTGAGGCATTGATGACGGGGCCAACATCCACCTGCTCATCAAGGCCGTTGCCGAGGCGCAGTTGCTCGATGCGCGGCACCAGCTTTTCAAGCAAGGTGTCGCGTACCGCTTTGTGGACGATGACGCGGCTACACGCGGTGCAACGCTGGCCCGTGGTGCCATAGGCACTCCATAGGATACCTTCGACCGCGAGATCGAGGTCAGCGTCTTCCAGCACAATCACTGCGTTTTTGCCGCCCATCTCTAGTGAGACACGCTTCAACGACTTTGCCGCCTCGATGGCGACGTGACGGCCCGATTCGGTTGAGCCAGTAAAGGAGACGACCGCGACATCGGGATGGTGCAGGAGAGCTTCGCCCACGGTGCCGCCGGGGCCAAAGACGATGTTGACAACGCCGTCGGGCAGGCCAGCCTCGTACAAAATCTCGACGAGCCGCAGTGCGCTCAATGGCGTATCGCTGGCAGGTTTGAGAACAACGGTATTGCCGGCAACGAGCGCGGGAAACATTTTCCAGGTTGGAATAGCGATGGGGAAATTCCACGGCGTGATGCAGGCGACAACTCCGACCGGATCGCGCATAGCCATGCCCGACTTATTGGGCAACTCGACGGGTACGCTGTAGCCAAAGAGCCGTCGCCCCTCGCCACCCATATAGTAGGCCATATCTATGCCTTCCTGCACATCGCCGCGAGTCTCTTTCAGCACTTTGCCCATCTCTTGCGTCATTGTACGTGCCAGTTCCTCTTTGTGTTGCGCCAGTAACTCTCCCACGCGATAGAGTATTTCCCCACGTTTGGGGGCCGGAACCAATCGCCATCTATCAAACGCGGAACGAGCGGCGGCAACCGCGGCATTGGCCTCAGCCGCGCCCGATAAAGGAAAGTTGCCCAACAATTCCCCTGTCGCCGGGTTATAATTGGGGAACGTCGAATTGCTCTCCGCGTGCAATCGCTTACCCCCGATCAGATTTTGAAATACATGCGCCGTTGGTGTGGAAGTCATAGCCGTGTCTCCTCAAAATAGCAACTACTGTTTTTTCTATTTTACCTCACTTTTACCAACTGTTGAATGATCACTTGCCCTGGCGTCTCTTGACAATAACAAGCTTTGCAAGTATGCTTTAACCATGCTATTCCACTTTTTGGATTAAATTCCAAATTATGGAAGAGTAAATAGATGAATTGTGTGTTTAGTGTGAGCTTGAGGGATGTATGGGTTCAACGGAGATACAAGATACGAAAGTTGGCGTGCTTGATAAAGCGATGAGCATTTTACGTGCATTCCCCAACGGGGAAGTTGCCTTATCCCCGCTGCAACTTGCCAGACAGACGAAAATGACGTTACCGACGGTGTACAGGCTCGCACAGTCGTTGTGCGAGCATGGCATATTAATGAAAGAGGGGCAGAGCTTTCGTCTTGGCATGACCCTCTTACACCTGGGCGCAATGGTTGCCGACGGCATTGATCTGCGTGCGCGGGCTTTGCCTCATTTACGCTGGCTCAATGGCCAGACAGACGAGAATGCAGAGTTGCAGATATGCTATAAAGAGGCGCGAGTCGCCATAGAGGTCGTGCGCAGTCCACATAACTTGCGTGCTTTCGTTGATATCGGCGCCCCTTTGCCGTTGCATCTTGGTGCCGGTGGCAAAGTACTGCTCGCGTGGTTGCCCGAAAAGGAACAGAACGCATTGATCGAGGCAAGCATCGCACATTTTAAGCGTCCGATACGAGACATGCAGGCATTAAAAAACTCGCTCGCCAGGATACGCGCCGTTGGCTGGGTATCGAGCGAAGGTGAACGCACGGCCAACATCTCGGCTATCGCGGCCCCTATTTTCGATGGCAGCAGGCAGATCGTCGGAGCTATGGTGCTTGCCGCTCCAAGTATACGGCTGGGAGCAAAAGAGCGTGCCAGATACGCACCGTTGGTCTGTGAAGCGGCCCATCGTACATCGCTCGATATGGGATACATCCCGCGGGAAAAGTACCGGCCGCTGTCACAGTTATCAGCAACATCATCAGAAGGTTCGGCCTGAAATGACTTCAGAATCACAGGTAAAGGGAAATATACACCGGCAACCACCGCTCGCGGGTGTGCGGGTATTGGAGCTTGGCTCGTTCGTCGCGGCCCCGCTCACTTCGCGTATCCTGGCGGATTTTGGCGCCGATGTCATAAAAGTGGAGCCACCGCAGCTTGCCCGCGGACAAGGGGAGCGAGGCGGCGATGAACTGCGCGAGTGGGGTACCATGCTACCTACAAATAAAGGACAGGTATCCGCGTGGTGGTTGACGCAGGCACGCAACAAGCGTCTCATAACACTCGACCTGCATCATCCAGAAGGCCAGGCACTAGCCCGCCGCTTAATCGAACATGCCGACATTGTCATTGAGAACTTCCGACCGGGGCGTTTGGAGGCCTGGCATCTCGGCTATGAGGAAATGCGGGCCGTCAATCCTCGCGTGGTTTTTGTGCGCATCTCCGGCTTTGGGCAGAGTGGTCCCTATCGTGAGCGGGCGGGCTATGGCAACGTCGGTGAGTCAATGGGCGGTCTGCGCTACATCACCGGCTTTCCCGATCGCCCTCCCGTGCGTATCGGCGTTAGCCTCGGCGACGCCCTGGCAGCCCAACATGCGGCCTTTGGTGCTATCCTCGCTCTGCGTGCCAGCGAACGCGATGGGCAGGGGCAGGTAGTGGATGTTGCCATTACCGAGTCGGTGTTCGCGCTAACCGAGGCTATGCTGACCGAATACAAGCACGCTGGTATTGTGCGCGAGCGTATGGGCAACAGTATGCTGCGTGCGGCCCCCTCCAACGTCTATCAGACGGGTGATGGACACTGGCTGGCAATCGGTGGTAATGGTGAGAACGTCTTCCGCCGCCTCGCGCAGGCTATGGGACAACCAGCCCTGGTTGAAGACGAGAGATTTCGTGACAACACTGCCCGCATTGTCCACCATAGCGAACTTGACGAGCTTATCAGCAGTTGGGTTTCTACCCTATCACACGACGAGGCACAGGCAATACTCGACAAGGCAGGTGTTCCCGCCGGCCCCGTCATGAGCATTGCCGACATCGCCGCCGACCCGCAATACCAGGCGCGCGGCATGATTGCCGCCATACCCGATGAGCGCATGGCCGGGGGCGTCACCTATATGCCTGGCATCGTCCCACGCTTGACGGAGACCCCCGGTGTAATCGCGCACAGCGGTGGCGCCCTCGGAGCCGATAACGCTGCCGTTTATGGCGATTTCCTGGGCCTCGACACGGCGGAATTGGAACGCTTAAAGGCAGAAGGGATTATCTAAATATGCTAAATCTAAACCAATGGCCCACGCAAGTTACCATCGTGGATGTTACGCCTCGTGATGGCCTTCAGGACGCGGACCGCTTCGTCACCTCTGAGCAGAAGCTGGCCTTCATTCGCGCACTGGTGGATGCCGGGGTGCGAGCGATAGAGGCGACATCTTTCATGCATCCTAGATGGATACCGCAGCTTGCCGATGCCGATTATGTGGCAACACATTTGCCACAGCGTGCGGATGTTCTTTACAGTGCCTTGATACCCAATATGCACGGCTATGGGCGAGCGTTAGCGGCGAATATCAAAGAGGTGACGCTGGTCATCTCCGCCAGTGAGTCGCACAACCGGGCTAACCTCAATCGTTCCGTGGAAGAGTCGCTGCCACAACTGCGGCAAGTAGCTGAGCGAGCGCGAGGGGATGGCATTGCCGTGCGCGGTGCGGTCGCGACCTCCTTTGGCTGCCCTTTCGAGGGAAAAGTCGCTCCTGAATCGGTACTGCGTATCGTGCGAGCGTACGCGGAGATGGAGGTGCAGCAAGTCTCACTGGCCGACACCATCGGAGTTGGCAATCCACACCAGGTCTATGAATTGTTCCAACAGGCACGGCAAGAGCTACCTGAGAATATCTCGCTTTCGGCACATTTTCATGATCGGGCGGGCTATGGTCTCGCCAACGTTTTCGCCGCGCTGCAGGCGGGTGTGACGACATTCGATGCAGCTATCGGCGGACTTGGTGGCTGCCCCTATGCTCCCGGTGCGCCGGGCAATCTCTCGACGGAGACACTGGTGGAGTACCTGGAAGCAATGGGTTTTGCAACAGGCATATCGCTACCTGCATTGGCAGCTGCCCGTGAGCAGTTGCTGGCGGACCTGGCACACGGCGAGCCTGTCACCACAAGCAATTCAATGCGAAAGTAGGGCCAGATTAATAGCGCAATAGAGGCGGATGCTTGCAAGGAACGAACCTTGCGAGCATCCGCCTCTATTCAAGTATAATAAAAAGTAATTTCATCAATAAGCAATGGTTATAATAACCTTACTGATCAATACCAACTTTTTATAACCAAAAAGAATGCTTATAATAGCTTGAAAGAATGGATTTCTTATGGTATTGTTGGCAATGTAAGGTAGAGGTAGCGTTACCACCTGTTTTGAACCGATAAGTTGTGTAGAAGAGTTTGTCCGAATGCACTTTTCGAGTCGTCATCAGATACGGACGTACACATGAGCAGATGTCCATGCTGTACTGGTAGCAGAGCTTACTGTAGTTGGCTATTATCAAGAGGAGAAGAACTGAATGAATACACGCTTCGTGCATCGTCTTCGTTACATTGCACTGATTCTCGTGTTTGCGTTTGTGTTAAGCGCATGTAGCTCCAATTCTTCGTCCAGTAACGGTTCCAATGTAACCGTCAACCTGGCCTATTTCCCCAATCTTACGCATGCTGTTGCGCTTGTCGGTTGGCAGCGCGGGACATTTAAGAATGCGCTGGGACCAAATGTAACGCTGAACCGGAAAATTTTTACGGCGGGGCCATCGGAGATCGAGGCATTGTTCGCCGGTGATATTGACATTGGTTTCGTTGGGCCAAATCCCGCGATTAATGGATATGTGAAAAGTCACGGCGCGGCCTTGCGTATTATAGCGGGCGCGTCGAGTGCCGGTGTCCAGTTTATTGTTCGCCCAGGCGCAAATATTAAAACCGCCGCCGACCTTGCCGGTAAGAAAATTGCTGACCCGCAGGTTGGAGGCACGCAGGATGTGGCCTTGCGCTATTATCTGCAACAACACGGTCTGACGCCTGCCGACAAAGGTGGCAATGTGCAGATTGTGCCGACCGACCCGTCCACCATACTCACGCTTTTCAAAGAAGGCAGGGTTGATGGTGCCTGGGTACCCGAACCCTGGGCGACGCGCCTGATAGTCGAAGGCAAGGGGCAGGTTTTCCTCAATGAGAGTTCATTATGGCCCGACGGCAAATTCGTGACGACCGATATTGTGGTACGCACAGCGTTCTTGAATGCGCATCCCGACCTGGTGAACAAATTTCTGCAGGCCGATGTTGAGACAGTGCAGTACATCCAGAGCAACCCACAGAGTGCCATGACGATTGTGAATAGCGAACTCAAGAGCATCACAGGCAAAGCTATTGCGAGCAACGAAATTAGTCAGGCATTCAGCGATCTTCAAATCACCTATGATCCGTTAGCAAGTACGCTCACGGTTTCTGCCGACAGGGCCTACGCGCTCGGCTATCTGGGTACCAGCAAACCCGATTTGAGTGGTATCTATGATCTCGCGCTGCTAAACACGGTGCTTCAGAGCAAAGGCATGGCTTCAGTAACAGGCCCATAAATGTAACAACATAATTCGTAGGGGCCCGCTTTAGCGCGCCCGCCCTTCCCTTGCCAATCAATCGGCGGTGGGTACGAGACGAGGGCGCGCTAAAGCGGGCCCCTACAGAGATTATTGAGAGTTCGTTATGAGAGAGGATACAGCAGATGAATCGCCAGGCGACATTGAGCGAGGAGGGCGCGCACCCTCTGCGGGGGAGAGGTAATAATCAGGCCCCTACGGCAAACAAAGAGAACGGAACACCTGGAGGTATTCCGCTCAGAATCGAGGATGTAAGTAAGATTTTCCCTGGGCGTACACAGCCTGTAGAGGCATTGAAGCCAGTCAACCTGGAAATAGAAGCCGGTGAGTTCATCTGCTTGCTCGGTCCAAGCGGATGCGGGAAATCTACGTTGCTGAGCATTATCGCGGGTTTGGAGGACGCGAGTACGGGCATCATCTGGGCCAACGGACAAAAGGTGCGAGGGCCCGGTACCGATCGTGTGCTACTTTTCCAGGAGGCGGCCCTGTTTCCCTGGCTCGATGTGCAGAAGAACGTCGAGTTTGGCCTGCGCCAGATTGGCACGCCCGGCAAAGAGCGGCACGCAATTGCTCGTCGTTTTATTGAACTTGTTCATTTAAAAGGTTTTGAACACAGTTATGTGCATCAACTCTCAGGTGGTATGCGCCAGCGCGTGGCTATTGCAAGGGCACTTGCGCTGAATCCTGCTATTCTGCTCATGGATGAGCCATTTGGTGCATTGGATGCATTGACTCGTGACCGTTTGCACGCGGAACTCGAATCTATCTGGGCCTCTACGCGCAAAACCATCTTGTTTGTAACGCATAACGTGCGCGAGGCAGTGGCACTGGGCGACCGCGTGCTGGTTTTCGCTCCGCGTCCAGGGCGCATAGTGCGTGAATTTCGCATCGATCTTCCGCGTCCACGGGCGTTGGAAGATCATACGTTGGTAGACGTGGCGGCGGAAGTCTTAGCGGTGTTAAAAGGGGCAATCAATGAACATGAAGGGCACCAGGAGCGCGAACGGGAGGATGAACAATAATGGCAAAAACAATAGATAGCATGAGCAGTATGAATGGTACAAGTAGCGTCAGTAATGCCACAAACGCTACTTCCCGCGTGAGCATGGCATCCTTGATGCCGTGGGTGAGACGTATCATTTTCTTCGCCGCCTTGATCGGCCTGTGGCAAGTTGTCACGCTTACCGGTACCTGGCCTGATTATGTTTTGCCGACCCCTCTTGAAGTGCTGAATTCGCTGGTAACAGGCATCAGTAGCGGTATATATGTGCAAGGGGCAATGGTAAGTCTGGAACGGCTCGCGATAGGTTATGCGATATCGCTGGTCATTGGCATGGTGCTTGGTGCCCTGATCGGGCGCATTCGTCTGCTTGAAGAAACGGTTGGTTCGCTGATACTGGGCTTACAGGCATTACCGAGCGTTTGCTGGTTGCCGCTGGCTATTCTCTGGTTTGGTCTGACCGAGCAAGCCATCATTTTTGTCGTAGTAATGGGTGCGTTGTTCTCGATTACGCTGGGCGTGGACGCGGGCGTAAAGAATACGGCCCCGGTTTATCTCAAGGCGGCCCGCAACATGGGTGCGCGCGGCGTTCGGCTCTATACACAGGTCATTTTACCGGCTGCTTTGCCCGCCATTATCAACGGCCTCAAGCAGGGCTGGACGTTTGCATGGCGTTCGTTGATGGCCGGTGAACTCCTCTTCTTCACAGTCAGCCTCGGTAACTTGCTGGAGACCGGGCGTGAGCTAAACGACGCCTCGCAAATCATCTCCGTTATGCTGGTCATCATCTTCATCGGCGTCATGATTGAAACTCTGATTTTCGCGCCGGCTGAGCGTCGTGTACGCGCACGCTGGGGCCTGTCCCGCTAATGTATGGCCGGTCAACCGACGCTTACGCTGGTAGGTATTATCGCTTCCGCGTCCCAACCCAGTAATATACGCAAATAATGGTGAAAAGGAATTCCCACATGCAAGTAGCCGTGTCGCTTGTGGTAGACGTACCGCCTGATGGGGATATCAATGCGCTGGAAACGCTGGTCATGGCGGCTGGGCGGCAGGCAATGACCGAGGCCATCCAGGCCAGTATGCGCGAATATGAGGAACAACAGAAAAGCTGCCCGCACTGCGGCTGTGACTCAATCCGCAATGTGGGTACCGATCGTCGCGTCTTGTTGATGAGTTTTGGGCGCGTAGTACTGACTCCCCGCCGATTGCGCTGCCAGCACTGCAAGCAACGCTTCCGGCCCGCCGACGGTTTTCTGGCTTGCCTTGGCGACGCCAATATCACCGCCTCTCTCGCACAGACCGGCGCACTGGCGGGAACACTTTTTTCATACTCCGCGACTGTAAAGATACTGGAAAGCCTCTGCGGCATCCAACTCAGTGCCGAGCAATTACGCCGTCTGATCCTCGGCCATACAATACACGATGAATGAACAGACCCTTCATCCATCCACACCAGTAGGAGCAGCTTTGCCCGTCCGCATGCCTTATCTAACGATGTATTCTAGCAATGAAACATAAGGCACGCGGACGGGCAAAGCCGCTCCTACTTGCCAATCGACCTCATACGCGCTATAGTAGGGCTGAAGAAATTCCGTAATTCTTCCTCTGAAAAAGAACTACGCAAAGAGATATGCTGTACATAAGATGCGTGCTTGTCATGCCTGTCTTGCTTGTGTGCGGCATTGGAGAGTATGATGTTGAATGTCATCGTGTACCTGCACTATTTTAACCTGTTCCTGGTGTTGGCTGCCGGACTGGTATCAGCCGTGTGGGGGTTTATTCTGTTTTTCACAACGAAGGCTCCTAATAAGCCCTGGCGCATTTCCCTCTGGGTGGCTGCAATCGTGGCACTGTTGCAGGGTGTATTCGGTGTGCTTTTGCTGCTGCTGGGCCAGCAACCGGGTGCAGGAGACTCGCTTTACTACCTGCACTTCGTCTATGGCGGCATCGTTGTGCTGGCAATTCCTGTTGCCGTCACTTACGCCACCAGTGGCAAGAATCCGCGCCGCGATGTACTCATATATAGTCTTGCGGCACTTGTAATCTTTGCCGCCGGTTTCCGCGGCTGGATGACCGGTCCCCCCGTTGGAGCCTGGCCCAATTATTTTCCTGTTTAATACACTACAACGGACATCCCAAAAGATGTGATAGCGTAACAAGTTGGAGAGATTGATGAAAGCTTCTTTTATTCATGTCGCGGATACCCATCTGGGGTATGAGCAGTACGGTCAGCGCGAACGCTTTAACGATTTTAGCCGCGCCTTCTGGGACATTATGGACGAGGCGGCACAACGCCCGGTAGATTTCGTCGTCATCGCCGGCGACCTCTTCAATAAACGGGCCATTGATGCTTTGACGCTCATTCACGCGATTGAGGGATTGAAGAAGCTGCGTGATAAGGGCATTCCCGTCGTGGCTATTGAGGGCAATCATGACCGCAGCTATTATCGCGAAGGCGTCTCCTGGCTCCAATTTCTCTGTCACGAGGGCTACCTGAAACTGCTGGCCCCCATTATGCGCGATGGTGCGCCAATGTTGACCATGTGGCAACAGGAAGATATGCGTGGCTCGCATGTGGATGTCATGGATGGGCGTCTGCGCATCTACGGTCTCCCCTGGCAGGGTGCATCCACCGTCAAAAGTATGGAGGGGCTGGCAACAGCGTTGCGCAACGCTCGCGAAGAAGAGGACGCGGCAGGCATCCAGTATCGCCTGTTGATGATGCATACAGGCGTCGAAGGCATTGTGCCACGTACACAGGGGTTGCCCTCTATGTCGCATTTCCAGCCTTTGCGTTCCTCTGTGGATTACCTGGCACTTGGTCACATCCACAAACCCTATGAGTTCGAGGGCTGGATGTATAATCCTGGCTCAACCGAGACCTGCGGTGCCGAAGAGGCAAGCTGGGAGGATCGCGGCTACTACGTCGTCCAGATTGATACCGACGAGCCAGAGCGCGTCATCGACCCTGAGAAAGAGGCCAGATATCACCGGGCCGAACGTAAATTGAGCCATCGCCGTCCCTACATCCGCCACGAAGTGCGCGTGGATGGCCTCAATGAGCCGGAGATGCTCTATGAACGTCTTGAGGACTACTGTCGTCGCGAAGGCTATCAACACGCGCATGAGACCTTGCGCCCGCTCGTGCAAATTCACCTTATCGGCACGCTCGGCTTCGACGCCGGTTCGCTCGACATGCCACGTATGGAAGAAATGGTGCGTAACTACTTCCAGCCCCTTTACGTGCGTGTCGACAACAACACCAACGATCAGGACTACATTCCCGAAGGCGACGACATAGATGGACGCGACCGCTCCGCATGGCACGAACTCGAACGTCGCATCTTTGAAGAGCTGGTCAGCCGCGATAACCGCTATCTTCCCAACAAAGAGCAATGGAGCGTTGTGCTGGCAGACCTCAAGCAGATGGCTCTCGACAAAAACGCACCGGCAGATATCGCGCAGTTTTTACGCGACAAACGCGCACTGTTGTTGCAATAACCGCGTCTATAATGCTGATGAACAACATACTCTGCCAATCACGAAATCCGTAGGGTACATCAATGTGTTCAGGAACAACAGGACTCGATAAGCGTTTGAGCAGTGACAGGCGTTTCAGTTATCGTCTGGTTGGTATTGGGCGAAGATACCTCAACCGGAGTGCCATAGGTCGCTCCTATTCCCACTGCCCAGATGTTCGTGGCGTGCGGCACCAGCACTGCTGCGTCCAGCGTGGTATTGTTTGTCCCAATGCCAGGGCTTGCGACCGTACTCCAGGAAGTGCCGTTCCAATGCTCGATCAAAGGTTGTGCTTGCTGACCGGTAAATGCACTGTTCGAAGAACCGATCGCCCAGATGTCGTGAGCTGAGAAAGTCACGACAGCACCCAGGGTATTGCTTTCTTTGCCTGGATTCTGGCCTGTAACAATACTCCAGGTGGTGCCATTCCAGTGTTCAATGAGTGTATCTGTTGGAGAATTGCTACTTGAATTGCCAACAGCCCAAATATCGTTCGTAGAGATCGCCGCAATTGCGGACAGGGAGTTCCCTTGCGTTCCAGCATTCGGGCCTTGAACTACCGTCCATGACGCGCCATTCCAATGTTCAATCAGTTCTTCACCCATTTCAACGCCGCTATTCCCGTTAGAAAAGGTTCCCACTGTCCAGATATCGTTCGTTGAAACGGCGGCTAGCCCGGTGAGTAAATTAAATCCGCTGCCAGGATTCGGGCTTTGCACCTCTCTCCATGCCTTGCCATCCCAATGGATAATAAGTGATTGCTCGAGGGACGTTTGCGCGGGATTATTATCATTGCCATATCCTACTGCCCAGATGTCAGTAGCAGAAAGGGCAGAGATCGCGGTGAGTTGCGCTCCATTGACAAGACTGGGACTTGCAACAACGACCCAGGCGGTGCCATTCCAGTGTTCGATCAGTGTTTGTCTTACGTAACTGGCGTTATCAGTAAAAGTGTACCCAACGGTCCAGGCATTCGTGGGCGAAATAGCAGCGACTCCGTTGAGAATACTGTCGCCTAACGGCGCGTTGGGGCTTTTGACAACACTCCACGCGGAGCCATTCCAATGTTCAATCAGTGCTTTTGCACCATGTATATCAAGATGCATATTAGAAAAGCTGCCCACAGCCCAGGCATCGGTGGCAGAGGTAGCCGCGACCGCATTCAACATGTTTTGCGCGGAGCCAGGATTCTGCTCGCAACAATCCTCCAGGTGCCGGGTGAAGGGGAGGGGTTCACGATATTATTCTGCGAACTGCAAGCAGCCAGAAGGAAGAGCGTACTCCCCAGTGCAGACACGGCGAGGATAGCCGAGATAGTTCGTGACAGGAACCGCATGTTCGCTTGTAGGAATTGATGAAGAAATGTTCTCTGCGAGATATTGACCACAATAGTAGCTCCTTTCAGCCCTGCTGAGCGATAGCTAACCACGCTAGTGGTGTTGCAGGGTTGGCTTAGTAGTCCCTTTACACCTGCGCTTTGCGAACAATAAAAGGGGAAATGCCACGAGTGTCAGGAAATAGATACATTCTATATACGTTAATGGTTGCGATGATTTCACAGCAAGTGCACAGATGGGTGCGCCACACGTTTTTGCAAAGAGGGAGAGGCAGGCGAAACCAAACGGAGGAAGAGAGATCCAGCAGTTTCAATGGCGCTTCCGAGTTGTAGAAGAGCAAGATAGGAGAAGTTTTGTGCTTGTGCGCCATGCTATGATGGTCAAGCCACCACCCATTGTGGCTGGTTGTGCTTGCCGGTTGGTGACACATTAGCAGAAGTAAGGAGCACACAAGTATGACGGAACAGGCTTTCCCACTCACCACATTCTACAAAGGCTGGGATGTCTACCAGCAAAATCTGGTCGAAATCATCGCGCCGCTTTCCCCCGAACAACTGGCTTTACCTGCCTCATCACATCACTGGTCGATCGGAATGGTTGCGCAACATATCGTTGCCAACCGTGTCTGGTGGTTCCAGGGGTGGATGGGCGAAGGGAGTCCCAATCTTGCTCCCATCATGCACTGGGACCCTGGGGACAACGAGGCGGCGCCCGCGCTGAAGTCCGCCGAACTGGTTGCCGGACTTGAGGCCACCTGGCAGATGATTGCCGATGCACTTGCCCGCTGGACTCCCACTGATCTTGGGCATATTTTCCCACCTCCAGCATTCTTGAGCGAAAGAGAGCAGAGAATTCTTCGGCGAACGCACGCGGCAGTGGATGATCTGGCATGTTCTCGAACATGAGATCCACCATGGGGGTGAGCTTTCCTTAGCCCTCGGCAACTATGAGCTGGAGGGTATCTATGGCAACGCGTAAATTTTGAAATGAAGCGGCTGATCCCACGGGATGCGCAACGAGATGTACTTTTAGCTAAAGGAGCTTCACTGGCTGTCCAATGCCCACGCTTTATCCTAAGCACTATACAAGGAGCCTTATGCAGACGCACGCACAGACACAACCCGGCACGCACGAATTACAGCAATACATTCCCTGGTGGCAGGATTTGGATGAGGCAGCTTATGCCCAATTAGAAATACCGGCAATTGAGACGCTTCCGCTACGCCCTTTTGATGTCGTTGTGATTGGCGGTGGTGTGGCGGGCTTGAGCGCGGCGTTAAGTGCGCGGGAAGTAGGGGCAAATGTACTGATACTTGAACGAGAAGCGATGCTAGGGTATGGTGCCACGGGGCGCAACGCGGGTATTCTGAGCGCGGGTATCAACATGCATCTGGTAGATTTGCCGCTCGATGGAGCGGAGGCTGCGTTCTGGCCCGCGACCACAGATATGCTCCTTTCGCTCGTGAATGAAGCAGCGCAACCGGACGCGATCATTGCTGCTTCTTTGACCGGAGCTTTCAGTCTCGCCGAAAGTGCCTCTGCCGCACGCAAACTGGCTCGTGAAGCACGCGCCCGCGTCAAAATGGGACTGCAGGCGGAGATGTGGACGGCCGCGCAGGTAGCGGAGGCGACCGGTGGGCGTCTCAACACACAATCGGTCGTGAGCGCACTCTGGCTCCCCAACGAGGGGCGCTTGCATCCCTTGACATTGCTGGCGCATCTTGCGCGAAAGGCGCGAGCTATCGGCGTGCAATTTGCCGGACAGGCCGAGGTGATTAGCAGCGAAGAGGTACAGAAACGGGGAAGTGGTCATAGCTGGCAAGTCACGCTGCGCCACGGCATGACTATCGAGGCGGCTATGCTTATTCGTGCTATTGGGCCAACGGCGCAGCCCAACGCACGCATCTATGCGCTGGCCTTCGCCGCCGACTTGCCCGCTACATCCCCATTGTTCTGGGATGCCGCTCCCTACACCTACGCCGATTTTCGGCCAGGCAATGGGCGTCTCACCGTCAGCGGTGGGCGTTACGGTAAAGCTGGCGTGACCCGTCATGATGCAAGTTACTACAAACGGCTTGCCAATGCCGCCCGGCACTGGCTGCCGGAACTGACGGGTACAAAACCCTCGTACACCTGGGCGGTTGACCTGTCTGTCACCGCGGACATGATACCAACGCTGCACAGTACCGGCAATCTCGCCCCCGCCTATGCTATTGAAGGTCTAGGTTCGCTCGGCGTCTTGCCGGGCATGGTTCTGGGGCAACGTGTGGGAGCGATCGTCGCGAAGGGGTGATAACCGGAAGCGGTTGCACGTCATTGTGGCAAGATCATTTAAATACCGCGTAGTATATTAGGACGACGGACGCCCGCAAGAGCCAAGACCATTTTAATACCGGGGATCACATCAGGACGACGGACGCCCACAAGGGGCACCACCCATCCACACCACTTCCCCCGTCCCTACTATACTACGATGCCGTTTTGTTGTGTATAGTAGGGACGGGGGCGGTGCGGCGTGGAGTGGGGCCCCTTGCGGGCGTCCGTCGTCTAATCTTTCTACTCACCGCCTTATCGTCCGTTATCCTAATCTATCATGTGTTTGTGCTAACGGCAAAGTGAACGAGATGCGTGTACCCTGTCCAGGCGTGCTTTCGGCAGTGATGGTGCCACCGTGCGCGGTAATGATGGCTTTGACGATGGAGAGGCCGAGGCCGCTGCCGCCTGTTGTGCCGGTGCGCGATTTATCTACGCGGTAGAAACGCTCAAAGATGTGTGGCAGGTCGGCGGGGGCGATGCCGCTGCCGGTATCGCGAATCCAGACGTGCAGCAGAGGGCCTTTGGGAACGGCACTCACGGTAATCGTGCCATCCACGGGTGTGTGGCGACGGGCGTTGTCGAGCAGGTTAAGCAAGACTTGCGTAATGCGGTCGCTATCAGCCTGGACGGGAGGCGTTGTCGGGTCTATCTCATTGCATACTGTTATATGGGCCTGTTCGCATTCCGGGCGTATCACCGCCAGCGTCTCGTCTACCAGCGCGTGCATATCAAGGGGAGCTAATTCGAGATGTGCCTGTCCCGATTCTAGCGAGGTCATTTGCTGCATATCAACGACGAGGCGGCGCAGACGTTGCACCTCGCGTCCGATCAACTGGGCCGTTTCCTGTCGTTCGATTGGTCGCGTAATCACATCGTCGGCCAAGGCTTCATTGAAGCCTTGAATAGCGGTCAGCGGCGTGAGCATATCGTGGGCGATATTGGCGATCATATCACGACGTAGCTGTTCCTGTCGGCGCAACTCGTTCACATCGGCCTCGATCGTATCCGCCATCGCGTTAAAGCTGGTGGCTAAACGGCCCATCTCATCCTGACTTCTGGGCGGCTCAACTCGTTTAGCGTAATCGCCGCGACCCATTTGCTCGGCTGCTACCGTGAGCGATGCGAGCGGACGGGTTAAACGGCTGGCCAATATCATGCTGAAGATGATGACCACCAGCGCGATAATGAGTCCTGTAATAAGAATAGCTTGATTGACGTTCGCCAGAAAATCATTTGGAGAAAAACCTTGCGGATACTGTTGTGGTTCGGCCAGCAGCATAGCACCTATTATTTGATTATTAGCTAATCCTTTGTAGTGTACCGGCACACTGATATACAGCCCGACGAAATCTCCATCATGTTCAGTAGCCTGTATCTGGCCTTGCGCTTCCTGGCCTTGCAATGCCTGTGAGAGAGCCTGGCTGATGGCCGTTCTATCACCATCGTTTAACGTAATAAAATCAGGTTGGCGAAAATATAAATCATTGCCGTGTGCATCTACAATGATTAGTAGGGAAGGGCCAAATGGCTCGATACTTCTCTGTAGATACGCGGAATCCCAGGCGTCACCCTGTGCAGAATAGACGATGGCCAGTTCCTGAGCGAAATCCTCCGCTTGTAGCCTTAACTGATTTTGCTGCGAACTGACAAAATAGCTCTGTATGGCAAACGAGACGACGATGGCCATGATGATAATCGCACCAAGCGCAACACCGAGATAGCTCAGGACGAGTTTTAGCCGCAAACTAAAGGTTGGCGGACGGGCTATTACCTCTCCCCCAGAGAGGCTGGCTGTCCCTACCTTTGGAAAACTTACAGGCTTACTCATTCCACATCCTCAAGTGTGAACTTGTAGCCAACGCCCCACACAGTTTTGATTGAATGTGGGGCATCAGGGACTGCCTCAAGTTTTTTTCTAAGCGTGCCAATATGCACGTCAACGGTGCGCCCATCGCCAAGATAGCTATAGCCCCAGACCGAGTTGAGCAACGAATCGCGGGTAAAGACACGCTCCGGCGAGGCCGTAAGCGTGACCAGCAGGTCAAATTCTTTGACGGTCAGCGCGATTCTCTGCCCATGTACTTCGACGCGCCGTTCGGGAATGTTGATAAACAGGCTCCCAAAACGGCGTTCTTCACCATCTTTCGCGGAGTCGTGTGGGTTGGGTGCAATAGATTGCGCCCCTACAGAATCGGACGCGGAGGATTGCGCTCCCACATTGGCAGTACGACGCAGAATAGCTTTGACGCGGCTAACAACCTCGCGGGGACTGAACGGTTTCACAAGGTAATCATCCGCTCCCAACTCTAACCCTTCGATGCGGTCTTCCTCGCTCTGCCGCGCTGTCAGCATCAGAATGGGCGTGTTGGCCCAGGCACGAATGCGGCGGCATACCTCCATGCCATCCATCATCGGCAACATCAGGTCAAGAATTACCAGATCGGGATGTTCGCGGGCGTGCAATTCCAGGCCCGCCACACCATCGCTGGCAACAGAAACAGTATATCCGGCCTGTTCCAAATAAAGCCGGATCAATTGCGCGATATTCGCTTCATCCTCAATGATAAGTATTTTCATGTTTCATTCCAGGTAAGTATTATTTTGTAATCTTCATTTTATATCTATCCCAAACAGTATACAAGCAAAATATCAGGAATATGCCAGCGATATGTAAAGTTTTTGTAAGCTCGGAAAGGCAGGAACAGGTAATGTGTAGGGACTCGACATTGCTGCGCTCGTCGAGTTGGGCCCGCTTTAGCGCGCCCAACTGCGACGAGCGCAGCAATGTGCCAGTCTGTTCTGATTCCCATAGTATTTGTCAAACTGCATAAGCTGTCCCTACTCCTTAAACTCTAAATACCCCAGCCGTTCCAACGCCATATACGCTGCACTAATCTGTCCCTGCACGGCAAAACTGCCTTCGTGAATCAGTTGCAGCAGTTCTCGCGGTGTGACCAGCAGATTTTCGATAACCTCGACAGGGTCGGGTTTCTGCTCGCCGGTTTTGCGCACGTTGCGAGCGAGATACCACCAGATGCGGGTATGCGCACCGGTGGGATTGGCGAGCATGTGCGCGAGAAATTCAACATCCTTGTCGTCGTAGCTGTAACCGGTCTCCTCCATCAGTTCGCGACGGGCCGTCTGCTGTGGGCTATCTTCTTCACCTACATCAATGCCGCCCGCCGGAAATTCCAGTACAACCTCGCCGATGCCGTGCTTATATTGCCGGTTGATCAGAAAACGTCCATCCGGCGTGAGCGGTACAATGCCCACCCAGCCGCGATTCTCGATAATGTAGTAGTCGGTTAGTACCGGGCCATCCGGTACAGCAACCTGCTCACAGCGTATTTTCAAGTATGGCGTATCGAGAATCTGCGAATAAGAAAGTGTCTTCCAGGGTTCATGTCGCGTCATGAAATTGTCCTTATGTAGCCATTCAGGATACCCTCGTAGGTATCCTGAATGGTCTCATCGTTCTTATAACCCGACGTTGGCCGGGTCTAGCGGCTCGGTTTCGCCGCCTGTGCGCAGGCGGAAGCGTTGAATTTTGCCGGTTGCCGTTTTGGGCAATTCCGCCACAAACTCTACCCAGCGTGGATATTTGAACGGGGCGAGCCTCCCCTTCACAAAGGCTTTGAGTTCGGTCGCCAGCGCGTCCGATGGTTCATAGCCGCTATTTAATACGATGTAGGCTTTGGGTTTGACCAGCCTGTCTACGTCGAAATCGCCGACGACCGCAGTTTCTAACACGGCAGGGTGAGCGATGAGCGCGTTTTCGACCTCAATTGGTGAGACCCACTGTCCCCCTACTTTCAACATGTCATCCGAACGCCCGCAATACCAGAAAAAGTCGTCGGCATCCTGATAATATTTGTCGCCGGTATAAATCCAGTGACCGTTGATGACATCCTTTGTCTTCTGATGCTTGTTCCAGTAGTACGCGGCGGTGCTGTCACCGCGAATGAGCAGGTTGCCGATATCGCCCTGCTCGACCGCATGGCCTGCCTCATCGACGACGAGTGCCTCATAGCCCGGTACGAGCTTGCCTGTACTGCCGGGGCGTATCTCTCCCGCCCGGTTGCTGATGAAAATGTGCAGTATTTCGGTACTGCCGATACCGTCAAGAATATCTACATGGAAAGCGTCTTGCCAGCGTCGCAGGATATCGGGCGGCAACGCCTCACCAGCCGAGACGCAGACGCGCAGCGATGAGAGATCGAAGCGTTTCGCCGCGTCAGGCATTGCGAGCATACTGGCGTAAAGCGTTGGCACACCAAAGAAGATGGTGGGCCGGTACTGCTCAATGACTTTGAACATATCCTCAGCCAATGGTCGCCCTGGGTAATGCACGGCACTGGCCCCCACTCCGAAGGGAAAGTAGAGGTTATTGCCGAGGCCATAGGCGAAATACAGTTTCGCGGCTGAGAACGTGATGTCATCCTCCCGTATGCCAAGCACAGACCTCGCGTAATACTCGGTGCAGTAGCTCATATCATGTTGCAAATGGACACAGCCTTTGGGAAAGCCCGTACTACCGGAGCTATAGAGCCAGAAGGCACTATCATCCTTACTGGTCTCGGCGGCTTCCAAATTCGGCGAGGCATGGGAGACCCAATTGTCGAAATCATGCAGCGTCGCGCTTTCGCGTTCTTGCGCCTGTGCCAGTCCAACGACAACGACGTGGCGCAAATATTTGAGCTGTGGCATAATCTGCCGCATCTGTTGCCAGACCGGGGCGTGAACAAGCAAAATGCGAGCGCGGCTGTCGTTGAGCATGTAGACGTAATCATCGGGCCGTAACGATGTATTGATCGCTACCGGTACTGCACCTATTTTGATCGCGCCGAAGAAGCCGGCAGCAAATTGCGGCGAGTCGAGCAACAGCAATGCGACACGCTGCTCGCTATCGAGGCCAAGTTCGCGCAATCCGTTGCCGACGCGGTTGGCGAGTTCCGCCACCTGCGCATACGTAAAAGCGTTTCCCTCATAATAAATGGCTGTTTTCGCCCCGCGTCCCTCTGCCAGATTGCTGTCAAGGAACTCGCTCGCGGCATTAAACTGGTCGGGTATGTACACTGAAGGGATATCAAACATATGGCAAACCTCATTTCTCGGTCATGTGCCGTCCTGTGTTATTTACGCTAGTAAGTAGGAAAGCGTTACACTGGTTCCCTACAAAATTATATCTCACAGTCTCAAGTATATGGCTTGTGATAGGGATTTGTCTAGCTGTGCCTCTCATACAATATCCAATTTGAGCGGCTTCGCCTCATATTCCTCGCGGTGTTTCCCACATAACCACAGGATATTGCCGTCGGGAGTCAGCGTAGCTTGCAGTCCTCCCCAGACCGAGGTTGGATCGACCTCTTGCAGGTAGTGATGAAGAGCGCGTAGGGCTGAACCAATGTATTGCGAATCGTAGCCTGTCTGAGGAAGTCTCGCTATGTCCTTCATCTCGTCCAGGTCTGGTAGGTCTTTCAGGTCATTCGTGATTTGTTCCACCAGACCAATGGTCGCCTGCAGTTGCTTCACATCTGGTGTGTTGATATCGTACAGGGCTTCAATGGCTTTGCCCATCGGTACGGCAAATTTGAGAAATTCGATCAGACGATTGAGCCAGGGATTGATCGTGGCCCACCATTTTGCATCCTTTCTTAAAGCATATGCCTCTCCTACAGGATGTGGGGCCGAGGGATGCTGGCATACTAAACGCAATTTGTATGCTTTGCTCACCCAGTTTTTAGGATTGAAGATAGTATCACTCCCTGGCAGTAAGATAAAGGTATTTGGGCAGTTCACCTCGATTTTATGCATTTCCACGTTCCATAAACGGGTGAAATTGCGTATTGAAAGTTCAGATAGTTGCTGTACTGAAATGATTTGTTGTTTCAGTTCGTTCTGAATTTGCTCGAAATCTTCGCTGATCTTCCTTTTCTTTTACTTGCATGAGTTCGACAATTTTTTCTTGCCCATCATGTATATCCTTCATTACCTGCTGATCTGTACTGATGTGAATACCGTAGAGCAATTCTGGAACCCACACATAAGCGAAACTCTCTGGACATTCGATTTTATACCGCTGCAATTCCATCCTGCGCGTAAGCTCATCATATGAATAGAAATGCGGGCATGGCTCTTGTGATGGTTGTTGCCAGTGACAGATACAGGGAATGGCACGGTGTACCTTCAGCCCTTCGAAGCGGGCCAGGATCGTATCTACCGTATTCATCAAGATGGTAAAGAAGTTATGGGGCTGGACGCCCCATGCCAGCAAGCGTAGCTCGCGCTTCATGGGATTGAGTTCTACTCTTGCATAGTGATCTTGATATGCCAGCACCACACCATCGCGCCAGTGCTGATTCTGCGTGTAACGGTGGGTACGTACAATGAACCAGCTCATAATCCCTTCTGGGAGGAAATCAAAGCGATAGACCATTTCAATCTGCGTTTGTCCAGGCGCGGGCGTTATCGGCCAGGATGCGAGATTTGCAGGTGGTTCATACGGAAGCAACTGCGGGATCAAGCTCCGTTTTGCATAATCACCCGGTGCATCAAATTCTATTTGATAGCTCAGATAAAACCGTTCCATTAAGCGCAAAAAAGCAGGATAGAGATCGGATGGATACGCTTTCCCCTCTTCATCGGTGGCCCAGATGCGCGGCAACTCGGCATGAAGGAGAATACCATGCATATTTCTCACTCCTTCGTCGGTGAGTACGCGACTAATGGCCTTCGTAACCCAGTTGGGCTTTAAGACCACAAGATTTCTCAGCACGTAATCATCTTGAAAATAGAGAATTTTCCCCAGATCATGCAGATAATTGCCAAAAGTGCCTCTGGCAAGCTCTTCTCTTACTCCGCTAGTGCGGCAGATTTGCGTATATAATTCAGTATCAATATGATGTTCTGGACGTTTAGCAAGTGAATTCTTCTGCCCGCAACCATTTTTCTGGCTGAAGTTGTCCCATGACCGGTAGCTTGATTGCACATTGAGCCAGCAATGCCCTCAGTTCAGCAATCCCTTTGTTAGTTGCATTACTGACATTGATATGACCGATAATCTGAGGATAGGTGTCTTTGTACAACTGGTAGTTGAGATCGGGTGCGCGTTCATCAATATGCGTGGCAACAAGTAATATCAGGAACTTCCGGTGCAAGAGCTTTGATTGTTTCAAGCCAGTAATGCAGTCGGCCCTGTTCCGCGCCCAGCCTCGCATTCCAGATGAGGAGATAGAGCGAGCGTTTTGTGAGAAAAAATTGATGAGTAGCATGGTAAATTTGCTGTCCACCAAAATCCCAGGTATTGAGAGTAATATTCAGAGAAGGTTGGTTCGGGTTGGGTAACTGTAGGAGATCAACTTCAATACCATGAGTAGTTGAGAGGGCAGGATCAAATGTCTGGTTGCGCAGCGCACGCAACAGGGAAGATTTACCCGTTCCACCCTCACCAACAACGAGAAGTTTGGCCTCATAGCGTGTGACGCTATTGATCTGCAATTCTCGTAGAAAGGACAGTATATCCTCTGTACCTCGTGCGATAATTTCGAGTGGGACCGTGAGTAAGTGAGGATTGTTATCAAGGTCAGTTGCTTCAAGTTGGTCAACTGGCCTAGCTCTGGGGGAATGGTGATCAACTGGTTATTGTCAAGGTAAAATTGCAGCAGGTTGGTCAACTGGCCTAGCTCTGGGGGAGTGGCGGTTAACTGGTTATTGCTGAGGTTAAGTATTTGCAAGCTGGTCAACTGGCCTAGCTCTGGGGGAATGGAGGTCAACTGATTATTGCTGAGGTCAGATTCTTCTAAGTCGGTCAACTGGCCTAGCTCTGGAGGAATGGAGGTCAACTGGTTATTGCTGAGGTAAAGACTCTGCAAACTGATCAATTTGCTCTAACTCCGAGGGAAGGGCGGTCAATTGGTTATTGCTGAGGCTAAGTACACGCAAATCGATCAATCGTCCTAGCTCGGAAGGAAGAGCAGTCAACTGGTTATCGTCGAGATACAGTTCCTTCAAGTATTTCAACATGCCTAGCTCTGGTGGTATGATGATCAACTGGTTATCCATGAGGTATAGTCTCCATAAGCTGGTCAACTGGCCTAGCTCTGAAGGAATAGCGGTCAACTGGTTATAGCCGAGGTAAAGTCTCTGCAAGCTGGTCAACTGCGCTAGCTCTGGGGGAATTTCCTCCAAGTTTTGTTCTGAAAGATTTAACCCTATAACGTTATGGTTACGATCATAGGTAACTTTGCCTTCACTTAGATTGATTTTTTTAGCAAGGATAGCTATAACCTGCCGATCATTATCTGGATTTGCCATTTGATTTGCTCACTCTCTGCTCATCTTCTCAGATTTTCCGCCTTTTTCTAACAGGTTACAAGGCATGATGATCAATGCATTTCTAGCTCCGACTGCTCGGCTCCATCCTGTTTTACTTTCTGTGCTTGCTTGAATGTCCTGTACTGCGGCGGCATGTCTATTTTTGCTCCGCGCAACAATTCGGCGATGGTGAGTATTTGGATACGCTGATATTTCTGGTGCCAGCCCGGCGATTTGTAGTAGCCTGCGCTGACGGCCTCGGTTTTCATGTCGCGGGTTGGTTCCTCAAGCGTGATGAAGACGCCCATTGTGGCTTTTTCTCGTTCGACGGTGCCGCGCAGGTCGCGTACATCGCCTGATTTATCTTATACGGCCGTATTTTACAATTTGGCGTAATATTTTCTGTCAGCTATTCGTCACCAAAATAATCGGTGTCTATCTTCTTGACAATGTATCTAGACTCTTCTGTAACTCCTACTTCATGGTCTATCATGAATTGCGCAAGCTGCTCGCCATCAATAAGGATAATTTTTAAATTATCAATGCTGGCTGCAAAGTTTCTTGCCTGTTGTGAGAAAGTAGATGTTGTGATAAAAATACCCTTTCGAGCCTTTTTTCCATGAGTGCTCCAGCAAAGCCCTGAACTAATGGACCTCCCACTGTTCCTTCCCATCGTTTTGCCTGAATATAAATGGCATCCAGTCCCAATTTATCTTCTTTTATAATCCCATCGATACCTTCATCACCTGCTTGACCAATAGCTTGACCAGCATCTTTTCTTGAGCCACCATAGCCCATAGCTATAAGTAAATCCACAACGAGATTTTCAAAGAACTTTGGAGAATTCTTTTTAATTCGTTCAAGTATTTCATCTGCTAAATTTTGCCTTAAACCCATGTATGTCGTTTCTAATATTTCCTGGGGAGTCTGATTTGTTTTTTCTATTATTTCTTGCGTTGCAATGTCTGTTCCGTTTGTTTTATTCCCTTTATCATCTATAGTAGTATGAGATGTTAAAAATTCAGGAAACTGAATTAAGAATTTGACATTAATGCTGGGAGGATTTGTTTTCAGTATGTCAATACCACGCTCTGTAATACAGAATTTAGATTTTCCTGTCTTGGAGATAAGATTAGCTTTCTGTAAATACGTCTTTGTCCAACTTACTCGATTGTCGAATTTTCGTTGTTTCCCGCTTGGAAGTAAATCGAGTCTATCATTCTCACCAAGTTTAAATTGCTGTGCCAATTTTTCTATGGCTTCATTTGTATTATGTTCGGCACCGTCACTGGCAAGTTTTAGTAGCGGAAGCATAAGACTCTGAAAATCTGGAATTGCCATAAAAATCTCCTATGATGGAAAGTTTGTCCTCCAAATGTCTACCTGAGTTTGATGGGTTTAATAATAGCATATATGAGTTTTTAATGCTAGACTAAACTATCGAATTGGCGAAAAGTGGGATGGCTTTTCACGGTATTATAATTGCGGTTAGAGTTGAATGTCTTTTACGCAAAGTCCGCATGGCCCAAAAATGCACAAATCCTGGCTATACTTCTGTTTGTGTTATCTGATGTTTTACTATTTATTTACTGCCAGACTGTTGTTATCGTTGTTATTATATGTTATACTTCATAGTAGTACATCTCACAAAACGGGTCAGGTGACCGAGACCTAAAGTTTACGATTAATCTCTACTTTATCTGTGTACTCTGATCGGTCGGCAAGTTTGCCATCTCTTTGTTGCTCCATCAATGCAAAGATGGACTATGGATGGCATCGTTGGGATCGTTGGCGTATCGTTCATCGCTTTATTCCCTTGACCATGGTCAGGAGAGCTCAAATTTGTAGTGCGACCCAAATAGAAGGAGAACAAAGAATGAAAACTATCCGGAAACCCGTTCTTACCTTACTCGCGTCCCTACTTATCGTGGTGTCAATGGTAGTACTCTCTGCTGGCTCTGCCAGCGCTTCCACTGCGGTTCCCACCGCCTCCGGCGCGTTACCAGGAGTGGTCAACGGCTACGCTTATGGCGGCTACCTGCAGGTACCAGCTGGCTCGAGCATCGCCAGTGTCGGCCCACTCTTTCCCGCGCCCCTGGGATGTAACATCGCCAATAATACCGTCAGTGCTACCGGGGCATCGATGCAGCTCGGGACGTTTGCCAGTTCCGGCGCAGTCACTGATACCGTGACCAGTACCCATACGGCCACTACTGCTGACGTTCATGCTAACTCGACCGTCCAGTCCGCCAATATCCTATCTGGCTTGATTACGGCCGACAATGTGACCGCCGATGCGTTTAGCCATGCCACGGCCACCGCTGCCACGAGTCACGGAGGCGCGACCTTTGTCAACCTGGTTGTCCTCGGCGTGCCCATTACAGTAAATCCTGCCCCCAATACGACCATCTCTCTTCCTGGCCTTGGGTCCGTTGTGTTGAATGAACAGACGGGGCCGATCAACGGCGTCAACCACACGAGCATGTCCGTCAACGCCATTGATGTCAACGTCACGCTGAACAATAACCTGGGTCTGCCAGTTGGTACCCATATCATCATCGCGCATGCTAATAGCAGCTTCGACCGCACAAGCGTCCTGGCGTTCGTCAGTGCCAAAGCCTACGGGCTCAAGGGCGTTGCCAAGGTTGGGTCAGCTTTTGTCAAGAGCGGCCCATGGGCCCTGGCAACGATAGGCTGCACAGGTGGCAATAAGACCGTCAGTGTAGCGAGTGTCACCCTCGCAGGAGTGGGGAGTACGGGCACAATCACCGACACGGCATTCGGCAAGATCACCTCATCGGGTCCCAACGCCAACAGTTCATCGAATGTCCAGAATGTGCAACTGCTCAACACGACCGTCACTGCTGACGCGGTCACCACCACGGCTCAGGCTGCTTTTAGTGGCGGTACAGGGTCGGCTTCAGCCACGACCACGCTGCTCAATGCGAAGGTGTTGGGAGTCTCGCTTTCAGCCAATCCAGCTCCCAATACCAGCATCACCATCCCAGGGCTGGGTTACGTCGTGGTGAATGAACAAACGATCACCATCACCTCGACGGGTGCCTCGGCCTCGGTGAACGCCTTTGATATTGTCGTGACCATGTCTAACTCTTTCGGGTTGCCCATCGGCACGCACATCATCGTCGCACATTCCGCTGCCAGTGTCACTACCGCCTGATGCCTGATCAGAGGCCTGTGACAGTAGTAAAGGGGACCTTCGTGTGAACGGAGGTCTCCTGTCACTGTACCAACTAGCTAAGCTTGTCACAGAAGCCAAGGGAGAATCGTAAAAGAAGAACACAAGAGAGCAAGGCGGTCAAGCATGAGGACGTATCACTACAGCTATCCGTGAGATTGAGTAAGGTAGTCGTAGTGATGGGCAATCTCAATATCCACACGCCAGCTTCCTTCTATGAGGTGTTTCCGCCGAAACAGGCCAAAGCCTTGGCTGATCGCTTGGAGATCCACTTCACACCCAAGCACGCGAGTTGGCTGAATATCGCCGAGATCGAACTGAGTGCGCTAGCGCGGCAGGGCCTGGCCCACAACATGCTACCATGCAGGAACTGTGTCGGCAAGTCCAGCAATGGCAGGATCATCGCAATCAGCAGATCGGCACTGTGAACTGGCAGTTCCGCACCGCTGATGCACGCATCAAACTGAAGCGGCTGTATCCCGTGCAGCAATCTGACTCCTAGCTTCCTGTTTTCCCCTTGACAAAACGCGCTCCTCCTCCTATACTTATAGAGGGATAGTTTCAAACAAACGATTTGTAGCAAGCTATTCTCTTGTGAGATGAAGGTGAAAAAGTACACACTATGAACGAATTGCTCGTGCTTGCCCTCTTGATGCACTGGCCGTTGCATGCCTACAAGATCGCGAAGATGGCCAATAACATTCTTGGGCCTGAGGAGCAGATCAGCCGGGGAACGCTTTCCTCTCTGCTTGCGAAGTTAGAGCAGGCCGGGCTCATTACCGATGCAGATCCAGAGCAGGTTCGCTTTCCTTCGGATCGTCCCTCGCGTGCGTTGGCCATTACCCTTGCGGGACGCGAGCGCTTCTCTCACCTCATGCTGGATACCAGGTCGCATTCCGGATCCTATTGCAGGTTCTTTCACATCAAGGCGCTGCACCTGGAGTTCTTATCCCTCGAGCGTCAACTGTTCCTGGTGGAGCATTATCTGCATTACTGCCAGACGATCGTCCGCGACAAAGAGGCTGAGGGGCAGGCATTTGCCAAGAGCTTCCGCAAACAAGAGCACATGAGCAGTGTATTTCGGGAAAGAGCACTTGCTTTTATGCGGCTCAAGGCCGACCAATGGCAGCTCGAAGTGACATGGGCGCAGTCGCTTTGTGTGCAGGTTGTCGCTCATCTGCAGCAGGAGGGCACTGGAGCAGCGGAAGGCACAAGGATTCCCTGAGATGCCCAAGGGAAGACCTGCATCGGCAAGCCTCTCGTGAAAGGAAATCGAAATGGTACTCTCCAAAGTCCAGTCCGACCAGGAAAACATCCCGCCCCTGCCCGCTTACCGCAAGCTGCAGCGCGTGCTCTACGCGGCGTGCATCGCCTTGGGGCCGCTGATGGCGGTCCTGGAGGTTCTCACGGCGGATCGCATAAACCCGCCCGGAGGGAGCGTCGCCATCGCCAACGCAGCGGCGGCGAATGCTACTGCCGTCCAGCTTCACTTCATATTTAGCTTCGCCGCCTCATTCCTGCTGCTCTTTGGGTTCCTGGGTATGGCACTGCTCGCTATGCGCCGTTCGCCCTGGCTGGCAACGATCGGTGGCGCGATCACGCTTCTGGGCGTGATGGCGACAGCCGCGTTCGTGGCCCAAGACGACCTGACTTCCGACATGGCGCAACTCGGAAGCAGCTCGCAGTTCGTCGCCCTGTGGGAGCGGTTTAACGTTGATACTGTGATGACCGTCTACCTGTACATCTTCGTCGTCGGTGCTCTGTTTCTCGGGCCAATCCTCCTGGGGATCGCGCTTGGTCGGGCACGTATGATCCCTGTCTGGGCGGTCACGGTCATTATCCTCAGTCGCTTGCTCCAGGTCGCCGCTTTCCCGACTCATATCAATCCAAACGACACTGAAACCGTGACCTTCGCGCTGCTGTTCATTGGCAGCATCCCCGCTGCCCTGGCGATGCTGAAGTTCAGATATGAAGTAGCACCGGCCCATGCAGGTGAGGAACCTGCGCCGACCATCGGACAGGAGCGTTCACACACGCAGACGTCCTAATGAAGCAACGAAAAGGAGAATCAGCCATGAAACAGGCAGACACGAGCACAGTACTATCCCATAGGAAGCAGCAGACCTTCCTGAATGAGGGCGTGTTCGTCACAGGCAATCCAGGCACCTTCTCGAGATCTCCTGCGTACCATTGGCTTCTATATCGCTCCCACAGAGACAGAAGGAGAGCAAACTAGAGGCGCATATGCAAGTATAGCAGAAATTCGCGGTTGCCGTCGCGTCCGTGAATGGGTGAATCTGTGAGGCCACACACGCGAAACGGCGTGTATTGGGGAATCCATTCTTTCAACTCTTGCAGCACGCGGCTATGCACCGCCGGGTCGCTGATGACGCCTTCGCCGCGGTCCACTTCTGCTTTGCCAGCCTCAAATTGCGGCTTCACCAGTGCCACAATCCACGGCGTCTCCAATGTAGGGGCCTGATTTATCACGCCCTGGTTCCCACCCTTATCTATCACGCCCGTTAAAAGCGGCACCAGCGCGGGCAAGACCAACCGCAGCGAGATAAACGAGACATCAATCGCGACGCATTCGATGGGTTCCGGCAGTGCAGTCAGGTGACGGATGTTGGTATGTTCCATGACGACGACTCGCGGGTCGTTGCGCAGCGTCCAGGCGAGTTGTCCGTGGCCCACGTCTACGGCGTAGACCTTTCGTGCGCCACGCTGCAAGAGGACATCGGTGAAACCGCCAGTTGAGGCACCCACGTCCATCGCGACGAGGCCGTTGGGGTCGAGGTGAAAGGTATCCAGGGCCTTTTCGAGTTTCAAGCCGCCGCGGCTGACGTATTTCAACTCTGGAGGCGTTGCTGCTAAGTGACAATCGGCGGCGAGCGGTATCATTGTGCCGGGTTTGTCTGCCAGGCGTTCGCCGACGTAGACCTGTCCCGCCATAATCAGAGCGCGGGCGCGTTCGCGGCTGGGTGCCAGGCCGCGCCGCACGACCGCGACATCAAGCCGCTCCTTCTGTCCCGCCATCATTACGCTCGCTTATCATAGTGGTAGATCAACGCACCCGCTCCGATCAGTCCCACGTTCTCGCCCAATTGCGCCAGGACAATTTGCGCTGCCTCACGCGACGATTTAATAGCACGCTCTTGCACAACATGCAAAACAGGTTCCATTAGCATTGGTCCCATTTGCGTTACGCCGCCACCCAGGATAATCACCTCTGGATTGAAGATGTGGATGATGTTGACCAATCCGATGCCCAGAGCCTCCGCCGCGTCCTGGATAATCGCACGCGCCACCGGAACGCCCGCTTCGGCAGCCAGTGCCACAGTTCGCGCATTGACGAGCAATTCATCCTCCGTTGGTATTTCCTGCGTCTCTTGAGGCTGCTCGAATGTAGGGTTTGGTGCCGGTGGAAAGCGGAGTTCAACGGTCTCGCCCTCCTGCACAGGCGTCGAAGGAAGACCGGAGCGGTCGGCAACGTCGGTGCTGTGTTCGAACATCGTGCGAGCGAAGTTGAGGAGTTCAACACCCTCGCCAGCGCGAATGATCTCGTTGGCGTGGCGGGCAATTGCTGTACCCGATGCGATCCGTTCCAGACAGCCGACGTTACCACAGTTGCAGCGTTCGCCGTTGCGATCAATCGTAATATGCCCCAGTTCCGCCGCCATACCCGATGCGCCTTCAAGGATTTCGCCGTTGATAATGACGCCGCCACCTATACCTGTACTGATAGTCATATAGACCTGGATATTGTAGCCCCGCCCAGCCCCAAACATATGCTCGCCGAGGCCGGCAACATTAGCATCATTCTCCACGTAGATAGGCACATGAAAACGCTCCATGAAGAGATCGCGCAATGGAACTCTCTTCCAGCCGGGCATATTAGGTGGATCAAAGACGACGCCCGTCCGGTAATCCAGCGGACCGGGGGCGGCAATACCAATACCGGCGATAGCATCAAAACCAACTTTCGCCTCGGCCAATGCCTGCTCTACCGCGGCATAAACGCGGGGCAATATCCGTTCCGGCGTTGGTTTCGCGCCCGTCAGCATACCCACCCGCGAAAGTAACGTCGGGCCCCGTAGCACTGCCGTGCGCAGTTGCGTCCCGCCCAGGTCTACACCAACGACCAGAGGTAAGTTTGCAGTATCATCTGGAAATATAGTATTCTGTTGCATACGACCAGTTCCCACCAATCTCTTTTCTTTTGCGCTTTGCTAGTTCCGCAATTACCTTGATAATACCACAAATTGGGAGGCTTGCCATCCACTCTTGCCACTGATATGATATACCTTACTGAGCCGTAAAAATTCGTCTTGAGAAGCGTGTAACTTAGTGACTTATTTCCCGTAATGAAACGTATCTGTATAATAGATAATATCCTTGAAAGACGCGAGTACGATATGAAGACGACAAAGACAATAAAGAAGATGAAGACGACAAACGTCAAGACAACGAACACGGCGGACACAACTGACGCAACTGACGCAACGAAAACAAAAAAACTGAGAAGGCAGCCTTTTCGAGTAGGATTTATCGCGGGCCTGCTGGCTGGCGTCATCGCGACTGGCGTCATGCTGTTGCTCAGCGTTGCCTTTAACGGCATATCGCTGCCGGAAGTTTTTGGCTCAGAATTGACGGCACTGATGCCAGCAAGCATGTTTGATTACCTGCACCAGACCATCGGCGGTGATGCGAAACATTACCTCTTCTATGGTATACTCGTCGGCCAATGTCTTGTGTTTGCCTTAAGTGGCGGCCTGTATGCTGTGGCGCTGGATAGAATAGCCACTCGGATCAACAGGCCACTTGCCTCTGAGAAGTTAGCGGCCTATCATGGGACGCTGCTGGCGTTGATATTATGGTTGCTAAGCGGACTCGTCTTGTTACCATTGACGGGCGGTGGCATATTTGGTTCCGCGCTGGCGGTTGGCATGACCAGTACCATGTTGAGCCTCGCCATTGTGGGTATTGTTTTTGGAGCCGTCTACGTCTACAGTCAGAACTGGCTGGCCTCGCGTCTCAGCGCGGTGGATGAGGCTGAGGAAAGTAATGAAGAGAAGGTCATAGCGCGGCGGCGCGTCTTGCAACGTGGTCTTGTTATAGCAGGCGTCGGGCTACTCGGCGTGGGTGCGTGGCGTTTTATCACGCAAGGAGTCGGCACGGTAAGTGTACCGGTGGCACGCTTAAAACAGAACTTCAAGAGTAAAATTGTGCCGCCGCCGACACCCAATTATGGCACGATCTATCCCGCGCCAAATCTTTCGCCGGAAATCACCTCGAATGACCAGTACTATATCGTCTCGAAAAATCTTTTCGCCGACCCGACGGTGGACGCGGGACCCTGGCGTCTGACCATCACCGGCGCGGTAGAGCGACCGTTGACGCTCACCTATCAGGATTTGCTGAGCCAACCAATGCAGCAGCAATACGAGTCAATGATGTGTATCAGCAACGAGGTCGGCGGACCCTATATGAGCAACGCGCTCTGGGAAGGCGTGCGGCTACAAGACTTGCTCAACCAAGCAGGCGTCAAAGCGCAGGCGGTAAAAGTGGTGTTCTACTCGGTGGATGACTACAGCGATAGCATTCCGTTAGAGAAGGCGATGGAGCCAACTACGCTGATTGCCGTGCGCATGAACGGCGTGACATTGCCACAGGGACACGGCTTCCCGGCCCGTATGCTGGTACCAGGCATTTACGGCATGAAACACGCCAAGTGGTTGACGCGCGTTGATGTCGTCACTCAGGACTATCAGGGCTACTGGCAGCAGCGCGGTTGGAGCGACGCGGCAAATGTTCGTCTCACCTCGCGTATTGATACCCCCTTTACCGGCAGCACGGTCGCCGTCAATAAAGTGACGTATATCGCCGGCGTCGCCTTTTCAGGCAATAAAGGCATCAGCGAAGTGGATGTTTCGCTCGATGCGGGACAAACGTGGCAGCGTGCTACCCTCAAACAACCTCATTCAAACCTTACCTGGGTGTTGTGGGAACTCCCGTGGCGACCAACGACGGCAGGTGATTACACCGCCGTTGTCCGCGCCGTAGACCTGGAAGGCAATGTGCAGGACCCCAGCGAAGAGCCACCTGCCCCAAATGGGTCATCCGGCTACCATGCGATTGACTTATCCGTCTCTTAATACATGGCAATATACCAATGTGGTAACTCCGTGGGTATCCTACGGAGTTACCAATTTTTTGAATATTCCAACAAAGTGTCCGGTTTTGGGCTCGCTCATGGATTATTCTATCAGAGGCTTGAAAAGAGAAAAAAGAAAACGGGAACGACCTTGTTGGAGCGGATAAGGCCAGAATGGTGACAGATGTTTGGGTGGTAGAGGGTCTACGGGCGGGGGACGCACAGGCCTTTCGTACTTTGATCGAACGGCTGGCAGCAACCCATCACCGGCTACCTGCATCGCCTCGTGGGTAATCGTGAAGTGGCCCTTGACCTGGCGCAGGACACTTTTTTGCAGGTGTATAAAGAAATAGGGAAGACGTCTTCGGACCTTTCGCTGGACGCCTGGATATATCGTATTGCCACCAACTATGGCTTGCGCTATCTCAATCGGAGGCGTTTGCGACAATTTGTAAGGCTAGAAGGCCCCAACGATACGACAGAAGATTTTAACAAGTATCTGGTGGTAGCTGGACCGGAAGACCAGGCGGAGACACGTATTCTTGTACATCAGACCCTCGCTCAATTAAAGCCGAAAGATGCAGTATGTTTACAACTGCACTTCGGTAGCGGCTTTACGTATGAAGAGATTGGGCTGGTGCTGGCAATGAGTCCAGACGCGGTTCGTAAACGGGTGGCACGCAGTGTGGAAAAGTTCCGGGCGTTGTATGGAAATTCACCCACACAGGCGGCGCGTGAAAGTGGGATGCACAGGTAAGGTAGAGCTATGTCAGGACACATGTGGAAACAGGACAAAGATGGCAATTCCCATCCAGATGACAGCGATTTGTTGGTGTATACATCGCAGCAACTGTTTGCTGATAGCTGGGAAAATATCCAACGGCAACTGGCAGGTGAAGCCTGGGAGCGTACTCATCAGCATATTGTACGCTGTACCGATTGCCAACGAAAGTGCAAAGAGTACACGCCGGTTTGTGCGACACTACGCAATAACCTGACATACCAGATGCCAGCATATCCCTCGATCGTGGAGATGCTGGGTGAACAGATAGATAATCCGGCTGCCGCTCAAGTAGCATTACAACAGCGCAGGCAGAAACAGGGAACAGAGAGACAAAAGAGTAGGGCGATAGCGTTCACATCAGGTATACCTGTCCGGCTCCAGTTAGTTTTACTGGCAATGACGATTGTACTGGCGTTCACAATAATAAAGTATGTGCAAACGATACCGAGCTATTCATCTGGTGCTGGCTCTGTTGCGTCTCCTGTAACGCCAGTGTCACCGCAGCCAAATTCGACATCGAAACCGACGCCAAAGAAATCTGCCGCTACGCCCGGCACCGGAGGATCGGAAGCAGCAAAACCTTATCTGGCAGTATGTAGTAATCGAGGCAGAGGAGGCGCATTCACATCTGCAAATCTGCGGTCATAACTTTAAACCGGGCGACAAGATTGAGCTGATTGGAATTGTACCCGGCATGGAATTTAAGCTAAAATCTGTGATTTTCGCGGATGCATATGGTTCTTTTGTAGAGGTGTGGCCGATTACGAATTGTCGCACGGTATCTGACTATATTTACGCGCAAGACCTGACGCGCCATTTTGAGACGCCGTCAGTTACCGTAAATGTACCACCTGGTATGTGTCATACGCAGAACACATGGCCGCGACCAGGGTGGCAACCGGGACAGCAGCCGGGGCCTGGGCTTGCGTCAATCAGAACGGGCCGCAATAAACATTAAAATAACGATAATTAAGAGATATTCTGGAATAAAAGAAACTTGCAACACGAGTCAACCTAGGTAAATGGGTAAACGGGTAAATGGGTGAACGGGTGAAAGGAAGTGATAGTTATGGTACGACAGTGTGCAAACAGAATTTCTCTCTCGCTATCTGGAGGCCGGTGTTGAGCGATTGATGGTAAGCCCTCCGGGGAACTTGCCGACATCGTTCCGCCATCTCCTACAAGGCTGGGTCGCGTGTGCTCATCTTCCCGTGAGCAAGTTGCATACCTTTCCCCCCAGGATGCAACCGCGACCCGGCCTTGTGTGTGAGAAAAGAGCAGAAAACAAACACCCGCCGACCACGTCGGCGGGTGTTTGTTTTCTGCTCTTTTCCTTATGCCTCTCCGGCGGGAATGGCGGGTTCCTCTAAGGAGCGCAAGAGCTCGCTGATCGAGGGACGACCGGCAAACTCGGTATAGACGCTAACCTTGCGGCGGTCGCGTGAGGCATGCCCAAATTTGACATAGCCGTCAATCAACGCGAACAAGGTATGATCGCGCCCAACGCCGACATGATCACCGGGCTGAATTTTTGTGCCGCGCTGGCGCACGATGATGCTTCCGGCGGTGACCAGTTGTCCATCGTAGCGTTTGACGCCGAGCATTTTAGGTTTGCTATCCCGACCATTGCGGGAGCTACCCATACCTTTTTTATGTGCCATGGCTTATTTATTCCCCTGTCTCGTCTTCAGTCTCTGTTTCCTCTGCCCTTACTGTACGACGACGGCGTGTGCCGCCCGTGTGGCCGGTGTAGCCAGTGTCAGCCGGGGAAGTGGTCGTTTCATCCTCAGTTGTGGTCTCCTCGGTAGGAGTAACCATCTCATCGTCTTCTTCGATATCTTCGATAGGTGTTTCTTTCGTCACGGGAGCCGAGCCGGTAATCAGGCTCTTGCCGTCAGCGATGATATCGTCAATTGCCAACACGGTCAGTTCCTGGCGATGGCCACGGCGATGGCGGTAGCGTTTCTTCGCTTTGTACTTGAAAACAATCAGCTTCTCGCCGCGTGCCTGTTTGACCGCGGTTGCAAGCACCTGTGCATTGTCTACGAAAGGTGTGCCAACCATTGAGGTATCCTCGTCTGAGATGAGCAACACTTCGTCAAACGTGACCTGCGCTCCGTCTTCCACCGCGAGCCGGTTGACCTCAAGGGTCTGACCGACAGAGACTTTGTATTGTCGTCCACCACTTTTAATTACTGCAAACATGTAAGTGTTCTGTTCCTTTCACAATCCTCGCAAAAAGGCACCAGGCAGATACGTAGGTGGCGTGGGTGGGGGCCATCCTGTACGGTTACTATGTCCTGGAGAAGTACCCTCAAGGGTACAGCCTGAGCCTCCCTATTATAAAGAACCTTTGGCGTTTTGTCAAATTTCGCCTCTCGTAAGTAATGGACTGGTAACAGAGAAATATGCTATAGTTGTAAGTAGCACAGGCCGGTGCATCACAGAATAGAAGTCACGCTAGAAAGAATGAGAGCAGAAATTCGTGCATCATCCTCGTTTCCCTTTCTATGGTTTTCTGGCTCTCGCATTGTGCCTGACGATGTGGGCATGTTCATGGCTGCGTATTCAGCCATTTTATCCGTACACCTTCTTTCCGCTCTGGTTTGGCTATATTGTCTTCATTGATGCGCTCGTCGTTGCACGGCATGGGAAATCGCTATTGAGCCGCGCTCGTTGGCATTCTATTCCGCTCTTCATCATATCGAGTATTTTCTGGTGGGTCTTCGAGGGTCTGAATGTGCCAGTACAAAACTGGCATTATGTACTCGACAAGCCCTACAGTCCACTGGCCTTCTTCCTTATCGCGAGCCTGAATTTCAGTACGGTGCTACCGGCGGTCATGGAAACCGCGGAGCTACTCTCGACCTTTCGGCCTTTGCATCCTCGCCTTGCCGCCTCTGAACCCGGCCCACGCCTGCCTTTCTGGTTACTGGCATTTGTCGAGGCGTGCGGTATTCTTTGCTTCATCCTGGCATGGCAATTCCCACACTATTGTTTTGGGCTTGTTTGGCTCTGCGTCGTGCTAATCCTCGACCCCATTAACAACTTCTTTGGTCGCAAATCGGCCCTGGCGCATATTGCGGTCAACGACTGGCGATTCTTCGTTGTTCCCCTCGGCGGTATCACCTGCGGCTTCTTCTGGGAGATGTGGAACTACTACGCGCTGCCAAAATGGTATTATACTATTCCATATGTCGGGTTCTGGAAAATCTTCGAAATGCCTCTACTTGGCTATATTGGCTATTTACCTTTTGCGCTGGAGCTATTCGCTATGTACCAGTTCCTGCTACTGCTCACACGCCAGAGGGATGATTATCTCGCCCTGTAGAAAGACCCGGCATAGTGTAGAGATATTCCTCTTGCGGATATCCTGAGAAGTTACTGTAGGAGGAAATATGGATGCCGCTTTATCAGATGTTGTCGTTCTTGATCTGTCGCGGGTATTTGCCGGACCTTACTGTACGATGATGCTGGGCGATATGGGCGCGACGGTTATCAAAGTTGAGCAACCGGGCAAAGGTGATGATACGCGCCAATTTGGCCCGCCCTACATCGCGGGCGAAAGTGCCTATTACCTGGGACTCAATCGCAACAAGCGCAGTATCACGCTCGATTTCCGCAATCCTGAGCATAAACGGCGATTACTTGAACTGATCGAGACGGCAACTGTGCTGGTAGAGAACTTCCGCCCTGGCACGCTTGAGCGGCAAGGATTGGGGTACGAGGCGCTGCATGCGCTGAACCCCGGCCTGATTTACTGCTCTATTAGCGGCTATGGACAGGATGGTCCCTATGCCAACCGGCCCGGCTATGATTTTGTGGCTCAGGCGGAGTCGGGCATCATGTCGGTGACGGGTGAGGTTGACGGCGAACCACAGCGCGTCGGGACGCCCGTCGGTGATATCTCCGCCGGCATGTTCGCCTGTATGTCCATTCTGGCGGCACTCTATGTGCGCAAAAGTACGGGGAAGGGGCAGCATATAGATATTTCGCTCTTCGAGTCCGCCGTCTCGCTGCTCGGCAACGTTTCCGCCAATTATCTGATTTCAAGGGAAGAGGCGGTACGTTATGGCAATGGCCATCCCAACATTGTCCCGTACCAGGCGTTCCGTACTCGCGATGGCTATATTGTCGTCTCCTGTGGTAACGACCGCCTGTACCAATCGTTCTGCCACCTGTTGGGCCGTGACGACCTCGCCTCTGATCCGCGCTTTATCAGTAATCCGCAGCGTGTGCGCAACCGCAAAGAGCTTATCCCCATCCTGCAAGATCTCTTTTTACAACGTGACTCCGCTGATTGGTTGGCGGAACTACGCGCCACCGGTCTCCCTTGCGGCCCCATCAACACCGTCAGCGAGGTTTTCAACGACGAACAACTGCAAGCCCGTAGCTTCATCTGGCAATGCGAGCATCCCACCGCCGGAACCATCCAGCTATCCGGTTCGCCCATGCGCTTCTCCGAGACACCCACGCGCCTGTATAAAGCACCGCCGCTACTGGGCGAAGATAACGAAGAGTTAGGATTCCCTGGGTGACGCGCCAGAAATGGCAGAGCTCTATTCATCATTTCAGCCAGCGATCTGTACAACGCTCATTCGATGGTAGCTATTGCTTGAGCAGGACATGCTGCCTGTGTATCCATACGTCCATAGCCAACCGTGATAGAATGTGTAGCCTTTTCCAGCATAGCCAAATTCATAAAAGGTTGAGAGGTCACAATGACATTCACACACGCTTCCAGGCAAGATGACAAGAATATCAAAACAATCCTTGTCATTGAGGATGATGACAGCATCGCTGAGTTTATTGTCCAGGCAATACAGCAAGAAACACCTTATCAGGTAATACGATATGCTGATGGCTACGAGGCATGGGCACTTTTGCAATACCAACGCCTGCTGCCGAACTTGCTCATTCTGGATTACAATCTCCCTGTTATGACTGGTGTCGAACTCTATGACCGCATCCACGCAAGAAAAGAGTTTGAATACCTGCCCGCCCTCATCATAAGCGCGTATTATAAGTTGTGTAGAGAAGCGGCAAAAGTACGCAATCTCAAGTGCCTGGAAAAACCATTTGCCCTCGACGACCTCCTAAACACGATTGAAATGCTCATTGTGTAGTGATAAGAATTGACATATTCGCATAATGCAAGGTGGCAAAAGATAGCCAAAAAAACCCACGGTTGCTGCGTCTTACTCAAGTGAGTGCTGCTGCTGGCAAATTGGGTGTGTCAACAGCAAAGGCACTACAATATACTGTATGTTTCTAGATGTACCACATGTACCGCATGTACAAGGAGGACTATCCATGGCAAATGCAAATGTCTTTCAATTCACCGGAGAGGATGTCCAGATTTCCTACTCCGCACGAGGTCCATTTGTCGATCAACCGGGGCTACAGCCGACTATCAACTATCAAGACTCAGAGCAGACGCTTACCTTTACTTCCGATCAGATTCGCACACAACAGAGCGAGCCGGGTATGCTGGTTTCAGTGACACTCAAACCCTCTGTTGACGCCGGAGCAACCATTCTGACCATCCTTCTACCAATTGTCTCCATGGGGGACGCGGACGAGCAGCCATTTGAGACGTTTGCCATCGTCAGCGAATCCTTTGGTATGTTGCCCCATGTGGGTGCCAGCCAGGTCTATAACGTGTTGCAGTTGGATGGAGTAGGCAAGTTCCTTCCTATACTCTGATACTATGAGAGCCGGTAGTGCTTATCCAAAAACAGGCTCTGACACTGGCAAGGGGCATCGCTACACATGCTGCACGCTGCAGCATGTGTAGCGATGCCCCTTGCCAGTGTCAGACTTCCTTCCCTACTTGTATGCTGACAGGACTGTCAGATATCCTGCGTGGTCTGGCTCTCCAAGTTCGGCGAGCAGGCTTGCGAAGTCGAGCGGCTTGCGACTGAATGTAATTGCTCCATCCTTGCGCGGCCACTCGTCGGATTGCCGGTCCCAGGCCAACTCGATCCCATTGAAATCTGGATCGTGCAGGTAGATAGCCTCGTGGGTGCCGTGATCGGACGCTCCATCTATCGACCAGCCATGATCGAGCAAGCGTTTGAGCGCAGTGGCCAGGTCCTGGCGTGTTGGATAGTTGATGGCGAAGTGGTACAGGCCCGTCGTGCCGGAAGCAGGCTGCGGCCCATCTTTGCTCTCCCAGGTGTTGAGGCCGATATGGTGGTGGTAGCCACCGGCGGAAAGAAAGGCGGCGCTGCCGAGGTTGGAGAGCAGGTCGAAGCCCAGGTAGTCGCGATAGAAGCCGATAGCGCGTTCAAGATCGGCAACCTTGAGGTGAACGTGTCCAATGCGGGTCTGGGCCGGGATGGATGTGTCAGGCATGGATGACTCCTTTAGAATAGAATGCGGATTGGTATCACGCATTGATAATCATTGCATACTTTATAAGCTATGCAATATAATGATAGCCGGAAAGGTGTTGACAGCACTCGTGAAAGGTACAACGAACTTCACTCTCAAGGGGACACATTACTCGGATAGCGCACATGAACCACAAAACCTGGCCTCCATCCGGCTTCTGAAAGGGCCGCAGGCAGGCAAAACGTTTGACATTGTCAAACCTGTTATCGTCATAGGACGTAGTTCGAGCAACGATATCTTCATCACTGATCTTAAAGTTTCGAGACATCACGCCCGGATAGTATACAACGACGAAGTATGGAGCATCGAATGCTTCTCTCAAACCGCTACCATCATGGTCGATCAACAACGCGTGGAGGAGAAGGCGGTCATTCAGCACAACAGCACAGTAGACCTCGGAGAAGACACCTCCTTTCTCTTCCTGCTCCCAGTGCATGATGAGGAGATCAACAAAACTCAGACTCAATTCCCGCCAGCGCCCACCGAACAATCCTCGCCATCGGCTTCCTTCGTAGCTCCCTCTCTGGCAACGGAACCAATGATCCCAGGTGAACTATTAGCACCCCTCCCATCTGCAGTTTCATCTTCAGATGGGGCGAAGCGAGCATTAACAGCACTTCAGCAGCCAACTGGAACGGAGATTGCATCCTACACGGCGATGGGCATCCCTTCACTTGAGGTGACAAACAACATAACCGGAGTCAGTCAGGTGTATGCGATTGCCAGAGAGGTCATGAGCATTGGGCGAGAGAGCAGCAATGATATCGTCATTGATGACGACCTTATCTCAGACTTTCATCTGCAAATTGTGCGCCAGGATAATCAATGGGTATTGATTCATCCCCATCCCAAACAGCCACACACAACTAATGGACTTCTCTATCAAGGTCGTACCATTCGAGGAGACAAAGCGTTCCGCAAATCCTTGATGCCCGGTGATGTATTTCGCGTCGGTGACGAACATGGCACACTGATCACCCTGACCTATCATGATGGCAGCGGAGCGCCGCAGATTGCGCCAACCCACGTTCATCCCATTCCATTGCAGGCTGCACAAATTACCATTGGCCGCTTGCCCGATAATGATGTGGTCCTGCCCCAACCCCAGGTTTCGGGACACCATGCACAGATCACCCCTGAAGCGAATACCTACCGTCTCACTGATTTGAACAGCACGAACCATACATATGTCAACGGCATACAAGTCACAAGCATTCTGCTGAAACCTGTTGATGAAATCCGTATCGGGCCTTTTAAATTCATTTATACAGGAACGGAACTGACACAATATGACGAGAGCGGCAGCATCCGTATCGATGCCCTCCATCTCAAAAAAGTGGGGAATAGCAAGACGGTACTGATCAATGATATCTCCCTCAGTATCCCGCCGCGCTCATTTATCGCCCTTGTTGGAGGTTCCGGCGCGGGCAAATCAACACTGTTGGATGCGCTCAATGGCTTGCGTCCCGCGCAGGAAGGTTCGGTGTTTTACAATGGGCAAGATTATTATCATCATTTCGCCGCCTTCAAAACCCAGCTTGGCTACGTTCCACAGGAAGATATCATGCATCGTGATTTAACCGTGGAACGTGCACTGTACTACGTCGCTAAACTGCGCCTGCCACGTGATTTTACCCAGACGCAAATTTCAGAGCGTATTGACGAGGTGCTCGAAGATGTCGAGATGAAGCACCGCCGCAAACTGCTCATCAAGAAGCTTTCCGGCGGACAACGCAAACGCGTCTCGATCGCCCTTGAATTGCTGGCGAATCCCAGCGTCTTTTTCCTGGATGAACCAACCTCCGGGCTTGATCCCGGCCTGGACCGCAAAACGATGGTACTCCTGCGAAAGCTGGCCGATAAAGGCCATACTATTTTACTCGTCACTCATGCCACCAGCAACATCAACGTCTGCGACGCTGTCTGCTTTTTGACGCAAGGGGGTAGGTTAGCCTATTTCGGACCGCCGGAAGAAGCAAAAACCTATTTTCACCAGCCGGACTTCGCCGGAATATACACGTTGCTGGAACCAACCGAGGAACATCCAGATATCCCGCAAGAAATGGAAAAACGCTTCAGGCAGTCCCCTGAATACCAATTCTCCATCGAGAAACCGCTGAGCGAACGGCCAGGACAGGTGCAGCAGGGACAGCAGAAAAAGCAACGCCAGGTGCAGGCAGCAAAACGAGGCAAACCCTGGAAGCAGTTCCTCATTCTCTGTCAGCGGTACCTGGAATTGCTCTGGAACGACACATGGAATTTGGCGATTCTGCTTTTGCAAGCCCCCATTATCGGCTTGATTATTCTTATCCTGATTCGCACACTCAACGAAGCGGATATATTCAAGCCGCCTATTTCGTTGTTCAATCTGGGAGACGCGCAGAAGTTCCTCCTCATCCTGTCCTTTGCTGCGCTCATGTTCGGCTGCATTAACTCGGCGCGAGAAATTATCAAGGAGATGCCCATCTACCAGCGAGAGCGTACTGTGAACCTGGGCATTATCCCCTATCTGTTCTCCAAGATCATTATCCTGGGGATTCTCTGCCTACTACAATGCGCGATTCTGCTTGGTGTCATGGCTCTGGGGGCACACTTCTACAGCGGTATTTTATTGCCGTCTATCTGGGAAATCTACATTACGCTTGCCCTGACATCCATTGCTGGAGTCATGGTCGGGCTAACAATCTCGGCGCTGGTGCGCAATAATGATCAGGCGATGAGTTTCGTCCCGCTTGTGCTCATCCCGCAACTCATCTTTTCCGGCACCCTGTTCACATTGAAGGGCTACCCTCTACAAATTTTTGGTGCGCTCTTTTCCCTGCGCTGGGCTATGGCGGCTTTGGGGTCCACAGTGAATCTTCCTCAAAATGGAGATAACATATTCGGCACTTGCAGCACTTGCAGCACCTATCAACACAATATCTCATATCTGCTGTTCACCTGGCTGACGCTCATAGCAACCATTCTCCTCTTAGGATTGCTTACCGGCTACATCCTTAGACGCAAAGACGCTGGCAGATCATAGCAGGAACATGAAAAGTGTAAACATGAGTCATCCCGGAAAATGAAAAAGGACGAGCTTATCAACGATAAGCTCGTCCTTTTTCATTTTCCGGGATGACTGGCGAAAAGGGAAAGCAAGCTTCCTGAACTTTTTGAGGCGCCCCTCCCAGTCGTAGACGCGCAGACTCAGGATCGCCAGTTCGCTTTTCAGATTACGGAACGCCAGTTCTAAGGACTTGTTATAAATGGCACAGGAGAGCGGAGCCTTATGTTTGCTGAAAGCGAGAGTAGCGACCCGGTGACAGTTGAGGGAAACGCTATCCACCCCGAACAATGCTTCATTCTTGCGGATGAGTGTCACGAACAACGTTTCATAGTCGCACTGAGAGAAGTCATAGCCCACCACATCAGCACACAGGTGTATCTCGGAGACTTGCAGGTGAATACTCTCACCAAAGATACTCATCAGAAAATCATGCACCCGGTAGAGCGCATCACCCGTACATTCCTGCGACCAGAGAAATTCCGAGGAAAAGCGTACCTGTGCAATCAGGTCATTGAAGCGACCCCGCGAGACCGCCACCGAGAGCAGCCGACAGGTGAGCAGCCAGCGCCATTGTTTCCCTGCACCGTGTGGTTCCACAAACAGCAGTACGCCCATGAACGACCAGTCCGACGCACCGCCGTTTCTGCTGAACGAGCAGCAAATTGTAAGTCGTCAAATGCCGCTACCAATCGTTCATCAAGCTCTTGCTTGACAGGTTGTCCTTGTTTGTCGGAATAACGCACGTTGAGGATCAGTGTATCCACACCATAGCCAACCAGCCTGACACTTTTTTCCATAGTTCACCTTCCTTCTTTACCACAACACAATTAAAGTGCAAAGATAAAGTGGCAAAACTTATCCTTACCTTAATAACAATCTACGAGTGAAAAACACTCAAAAAACGTTGACTTTTCCAGTATTATATGTTAGGCATGGTTCAAATCAATGTGACAATTTGAACAGCCAAATAAATTGCCTGATGCCTTGTAGAGGCATTTTATCTCCATTGTTTTATCGTTCAATTGTCACATTGATTTGAACCATGCCTAAAAGAAAAAGAATGTAGATAGAATGGCGCGGTTTACTTTTTACCTGCGGTCGCTACGATGAAGCTACCCCTGAAGCAACGGCATGGTACCAAAGCTTGTTGCCAAAATCAGAACTTGCGGTATTCGAGCAAAGTGCACATATGGCCCACCTTGAAGAAACAGAACGCTATCTTCAGACGGTAAGGAGCTTCCTTAAATTACGTCGCCAGTAAAAATGGAACAAAAACTTGTTTAGAGAAGACTAACTTAGTATTAGCTACTACGAAGCCCTAGAATACATTATAGATTCTAGGGCTTTTCTGTGTTATTATATTCACATACATAATACATCCATAGGAATAGTGAGTAAACAGAGCATGACGGAGCACATTGATGGACAACACATCATAGAAAAAAGTCTCTACTATTGGGACAATCTCAAAGTTCTAAGTGATTGCGTTCCCACCGAGAGGTTAGACCTTATCTAGCTTGCCCTGCCGTTTAATTTAAGTCGCAATGACAACGTGCTATTCATCTTTGAATAACATCTTCCCACCTAGTTTCTCTCAAACGAGCATTGTGACTAGTTAAGGATGAAATTAAGTAAATTAAAATGTATCGTGAGAAATGAGAAATTTTACAAGAAGTTGAGAGAATTCATGATAATCAATATTAGTCGTTCTCAAATAGACGCAATTAATCTTGCTGGAATTCTCTTAAGCTTTGTAGGTTTCTTTTATTTGAGCTATGTACTTTTTGAACGTAAACCGCTCAAATGGTTTGTGCGTATCATTACTCCCACTATATCTGGTGCTTTCATTCTTGCATCCGTAGGTGTTTTAGAGATTGTTTATGTCTCAAGTCTTGTAGACCCGGTTAGTGCAGAACCGAGTAACGTTATACGTACTGGAGCAATCTACGCATGTATAGGAGGTTTCATAGGTGCATTTAACGGATATTTCGTGGAATGGCCTTTAGTAAGTAAAAAGCCGCATCGCTTTTCACCAGTGGGTAGCTTCATAGGGCTCATCTTCATGTCTTTCATCTGTTCGTTGATTACCTTTGAATACAGTGTTACTCTTACAAGAAGTTTTATTGAAGGAGTTGTTTTAGTTCCTTTAGGTGCGGTTACAGGGGGCTTCTGGCCTGTTATCAATTGGACACCATCCACTTATACTGGTAAAGCACCAAAAATTTCATGGAAAGGCTGTTTAGTTGGACTTGTTTTTACTTTTCTATTTGGTTTTGTAATTAGCCTTCTTTTGGGTCGCTCTCCTATTTTTAGTCTTGTATCTGCAAGTCTTCTCGCTCCGACAGGTATAATCGCGGGTGGACTTTGGCAGTTTTTTACAAAGGATTCTTCTTTTTTAAAATTGAGACCTTCAAACATTAAAACTAACAGCCATTTACAAAATGACTTATTGAGAAAGGCACATGAAAAAAGAGGTAATTTAATAACAAATTTGAATGAAGCAGATTATACTTTGTTAACAAATTTGAAAATTTTTGAGAATGCACCTTTAATTCCCATCGAGAATAGCGCTTCCTTCTTCAACAGCCTGTTTGAGTGGGAATATACTAAAGAAGGTATTCTTGTGCAAAAGGGTAAAGCAAGACAAATTAGTTCATCTAAAAATCAATGGAAACGGACAAAGCTCCTTTATTTTCATTAAGAGGTTGTTTAATAGGACTCATTTCAGCTTTCATGTTCGGCTTTATATTTGCATTGATTGTTGACATCACCTTTGGGATTAATCTCATGGGGAGCCTGAGAGCGGCTTTAACTGCTGCATCGCTTATTGGACCTGCAGGAGCACTTACAGGAGGTATTTCGCGTTTCATCTTCTGGCGAGCAAACAGCCTTACCGATGATCACTTGGGACGAATTGGTGCTGGGCTGACCTTACTTGGTTTTCTTTTGCAAATGTCTCCCTCATTAATAGGCCTTTTAAATCCTGCATTACATTAACCTCAATTTGGTCACAAATAATAGCCATTGTGTTGTAGGAATGACGATCAAAACCAATAACTTGATTGATCCTCATCATATTTGATTTCAAAAATTGCGTCTACATAATGAAGCTAGCTAAGGTCTCATCCGCAAATAACTTCCTGACCTAGGGTGAAACCGCGTCTTGAGGTTTGATGGTGTAGTTCCACTCACCATGAAAAGCATCGCGCACGATGTTGAGGGCCTTGAGCTCAGCGTCGGTGACGGTGAGACCCGTCGGATACGTCTGGCTGTCCTTGAGAGCCGTGACGTGCAATCCTTCCTCGGTGGTCGTATGCGAGATCAACTCAATCACCGTTTCCAGAGACGTGAGCGGTTTGGCACGCCAATTGATGGAAATGAAGGAAAAGAGGCGATGTTCGATCGTGTTCCACTTGCTCGTCGCAGGCGGATAATGCGCAACCGTGATCGTGAGCTGTTCTTCATTGGCCAGGGTCTGCAAAGCCTTCTTCCACAGCTTGTTGCGCACGCCATTACTACCGCCCCCATCAGCCGTGATGAGCAATTCGTGCGCCTGGGGATAGAGCTTTTTGCCACAGTGCTTCCACCACCTTCGGATACTTTCCACCGCAAACTCGGCCGTCTCATGATCGATGCCCACATTCACAAACCCCTGGTTGTGTACGAGGTCATAAATCCCATACGGGATGGCTTTGCCATTGGCTAACGAGCGGTAGTCGTAGACGTTGACCCGCGTCTCGTGCCCTTTGGGCTGCCATTCGTGTCCCTGGTTCTTGAACATTCCCAGTAATTCTTTCTTCTTGCAGTCCACCGAGATCGCTGGCGCGTGCTTCTGCTCAAACTGCTTGCACAGGGCCGTAATATGCCCAAACTGTTGATCGCGGTCGGCATGAGAAGTGCCTTCCATCGTTTTCTTGTCGACTTTAAGCGAATAGCCCTGCTCGTGCAGCACGTCGGCCAGCGCTGTTCGCTTGATGCGATGTCCCTGCTGGGAGAGCGCCTTGACCAGCTGCGTCAACGAACGCGACGTCCATTTGAGCAGGCTCATCGGCTCCCCTTTGGCAGAGAGCAACTCTTCCAGGTCTGCTTGTAAGGTTGGATCCGTCTCCGTCGCCTTTTTCCTCCCACCCCCAACTTGCCGGATCCTCCCTTGCACTCTGGCACGCTCGCCCGTGAGTTCTTTGACTCCTCGCTGCACCGTTTTCCAATCCGCTCCTGAGGCTTTGGCTACCTGGCTGATGCCTCCAGAGCCTCTCTTGAGTGCTTCTGTTCCCAGAGACAAGCGCCATTGCTGTTCATTCAATTCGATGCGCAAAATCTCATACTGTTGCTGGGTCGTCATTCTTCTTCAGCATATTTCCTCGTGCATGGAAGTTATTTGCGGATGAGCCCTAAGGAGTAAAAGTAGGTGGTGGGGTACCCGTCGGAAAAGGTGCTGTGGGAGTCGGTGATAAAGGTGCTGTTGTTGGGGTACCCGTCGGAAAAGGTGCTGTGGGAGTCGGTGATAAAGGTGCTGTTGTTGGGTCTGGAGTAGGAGTCGGTGATAAAGAAGCTGTTGTTGGGTCTGGAGTAGGAGTCGCAGTCGGAAAAGGTGCTGTTGTTGGGTCTGGAGTAGGAGTCGCAGTCGGAAAAGGTGCTGTTGTTGGGTCTGGAGTAGGAGTCGGTGATAAAGAAGCTGTCAGTGTACTGACTGGAACAGAGGCAATAGGCGTATTTATTGGTGGGGGCTGACTATTGTTATTATTGCATCCTTCAATCCATATTGATAAAAGAAGTACAAAAACACAAGATGAAAATCCGAAAATAAGCCGCGTTTTTATACCTATCCACCGATTTGCCATACGAGAATCCTTTCACAGTAAATATTTTAGGAAATCAAAGAGCGGGAAACTACTTTGTGAAATTTCTTCTATGACTTAGTCTAGCAGAAAATTTTCATAATTACAAGAGCAAAATGGAGTTTTTGGCTATTTACTATAATATCTATTTGGATGCACTCTCTTTTAGTATTGCTCTTCCATAATCGGCACTTTATACATAGTAGCACAGCAACGCTGAAAACGAATAGCGTAATTTACAATATAGAGCGAATAAAATAGTTTGCAATGAACATCAACAAACACGCCAAACCAAATCTGTCTCTTGATACTTCTTTCTTATAATGTCTCAAAAAGCAAGAATGAACTATTGTATCGCCGAGGTAGATAAGCAAGCAAGCACAAAAAACAAAAATGGAAATCAGCAGTTCTCAAAGCGATTTTTTTGGACAATAACCGCCGAAAGAAAGAATGACACGATGTTAGTTAGAACGGCTTGCAAAGGCAATGGAGAGGGGTAAGAAGTGGGCGACAAGGGATTCGAACCCCTGACCTACTGCGTGTAAAGCAGCCGCTCTAACCAACTGAGCTAGTCGCCCTTAGTTGTGTATGCTGTGAGTGGATAAGATTGAATGAAATGCCCTCGAATGGACTCGAACCATCACGCCTCTCGGCACAGGCCCTCAACCTGCTGCGTATACCATTCCGCCACGAGGGCAAAACCCCTGAGGGTTACGCATGTTATTTTAGCGGAAACGCCGCTCTTTGTCAATCCTTTTTTTCGTCAGTTTGCCAGTTCAGGCATTTTGCCATGTTCGCTGGCTACCTACACATTTCCATCCCCTTTTTGAGTCTTTGCGCTCTCCTGTGGTTGTTGCAGCGCGGCAAGCTTTTGCAGGATCAGGCTATTGGGCGGATTGTCTGCCGACGATTGGTAGGGGTGGTTGTAGCGCACGATGCCTTGCTGGTCAACGATGAAGACGCCGGGCATCTGAAGGCCGCTGCCGATGGGTTTACTGACGCCGTGTTTGAAGAAGCCGGTGAGTGTTTTGCCCAGAATGCCGGGGCCAGCGAGCAAGCGAATGTCGCCATCGGGCAGACTGTAGGTCGAGTAGGCGCGTTGCTCCGGATCGCATAGGCCAGGGAATGGCAGACGGTATGTTTGCCAGAAAGCGGTTGTCTGCTCCAGGTTGCCCATTGTCACCACCACGATTTCGGCACCGAGGTCTTGAAATTGCTGGTAGTCCTGTCGCAACTGCGACACATGCTCACGGCAAAATGGTCAGCCGAAGTGGCGCAAGAAGACGAGGACGACGGGCGAACGTCGCCAGTAATCGGAGAGTCGCACTTTCTTGCCATCTTTATCTCGTAGTTGCACGTCGAGTGCAGGTGTACCTTCCCGTGGCCCGACTGATGGACGCTGTTGTGTTGACATCAGTAGCTTATCCTTTTCTCTGGCCCTGGGATTGTTCTAATGCAGCTTGCATCACCGACTGAATGGCGGAAATGACCAGTTCTGGCTGGTCAAGCTGAATATAATGTGTACTCTGTTCAGCGATGATATGGGTGCTGTTGGACGAAAGCGATGCTAGATCACGCTGAAAGCCTTGCCATGCATCCTGTATCTGTTGTTCATCAGATGAAGAAAACTCTGTTTTTTGCTGTTGGGTCAGCACAATCAGAGGCAGAGCGCCATAGGAGTGCCTGGAAGTACGAACCTGTGCCGCGCTTGTCTCAAAGTTAAGCATTTCTTGATGGCCCATGCTCGTGAAGCGAGTTTGGCTCCACAATGCCTTGAGCCGGGGAACGATGGTAGCAGGATAGTGCATATTTTTCAATGGTGATTGGCCGGAAACTACTATCAGACGGATAAGGCCAAAGGGAGCAGTTGCGGTGAGGAAAGTAACAAGCCGTTCTTCTTGCTTCACTTCTTTTGCCAGCGCAAGCACTGAGGTCTGGTTTTCATGCGATGTATCAACGAACACCATACCCGCTACCTCCTGTGGATACGTGTCGGCATAGAGGCGTGCATTCAGGCCTCCGAAGGAATGGCCCACCAGAATATAGGGTTTGGGAATGTTGGCGTTTGTGAGCAAGGTGTGCAGTTCCGCCACCATCTGCTTGCTGGTACGAGGATTGGGGCCGCTATCGCTCCAACCGAGACCGGCACGATCATAGGAAACGGCACGTGCGAACTTCGCCACCTCCGGTTGCACTTTGCACCAGTCGAGACAGCTACAACCCATACCAGCTTCGAAAACGACCGTTGGGCCTTCTTGCCTGTCGCTATCCATTTCGTACAGGTGCAACCCATAGCCCCCGACATCCACGAGTTTTCCTGGCGGCGGATATTTGGCGGCATCACGTCGTGCGGCGATGGTCTGATAGAGCCAGCCGAGTACTGGCAAGATCGCGGCAACCATGCCAGCACAGAGCAAGACCTTCTTGAACATTTTCATAAAATACTCCATCTATTTTGTGCGTACATTTTATTGTACAACATACCTTGCGTCAGTAGAGTCTTTACGGCCTACTGTTCCTGTCATTCATCATACATCTGTTGAGACTATGATCCTTTTTCTGAATACTGCGGTTGCTCCCGTACAGCTTGCACCACTGTTTTGATCGCTTTGATGACCAGTTCGGGTTGAGCAAACTGAATGGAGTGGTTGCTCTCTTCAGAGATGATATGGGCGCTATTGGACGAAAGTGTAGCAAGGTCTCGCTGGAATACTTGCCAGGCTTCTTGCATTTGCTGCTCATCGGGCGAAGAAAACTCTGTTTTTAGTTTCCGTGTCAACACAATTAGAGGCAAGGCGCCATAGGAATGGCGGGATGCGCGAACTTGCGCGGCACTTTTCTCAAAGTTCTTTATCTCCAGGTAAGCTATACGCGAAATGCGTGTCTGCTTCCAAAACGCCCTGAGTTGAGGGATAAGGGGAGCAGGATACGGCATGTCTGGCAAGGGGGGCGGGCTAAAATTTATTTTGAGACGATTGATGCCAAAGGGAGCTGTTGCGGCATTGGCGGCACTGCTCCGTTCCGCTTCCCTCACTTCTTTTATGATGGCAGGCACCGCATTCTGGTCTTCGTGGGATGTATCAACGAGTACCATGGCTACGACCTCTCGCGGATACCTGTCGGCATAGAGGCGTATATTCAAGCCGCCGTAGGAATGGGCTACCAGGATATATGGTGCGGGAATGTGGGCATTCGTGAGCAAGGTATGCAGTTCCGCGACCATCTGCTCGCTGATGCGCGGGTATGGGCCTGTATCGCTCCAACCCAGACCGGAGCGATCATAGGAAACTGTACAGGCGAACTTCGCTACCTCTGGCTGCACTTTGCACCAATCGAGACACGAGCTGGCCAGAGCGGATTCGAAAACAACCGTGGGGCCTTCTCGTCTGTCTGTACCCATTTCGTACAGGTGCAACCGGTAGCCGCCAACATCCACGAGTTTTCCCGGTGGCGGATATTTGGCCATATCAATACGTTCCGCGATGTTCTGGTAAATCAAACCGATAATGGGTAGGCTCGCGACAAACAGGCCAACGAAGAGCAAGATTTTCTTGAGGATTGTCATTCATCATTCCTTTATAGCGGTTAATTGTTTCTTCATTATATCCCAGGTCAACATCCTTGCGTGTCCCTACTGGCACTGGCACACGCAATACCCCCTTGCGGTCAGGGCGTAGTACTGGTACAATCGCTCTAATATATGTTGGTTGCAAGCCAGAGGTGTTAGAGGGATAGCATGAGTATCGGGAAAATTGTCAAATCGGAGATCGCACATCAATTATATTTGTCGCATCTTTGGGCCGCACGAGGCTGATGTGGAACCGGAGCCTGCTGATTACGCTTTCGGACGTTTTGTGCGTATCGCGGTCAATCCAAAGGGCGCGAACGATGATCCGTTTGCGGGAATAGACTTTCGCACCGGCAAGAGCCACGAGCCGACCAGTTATGCGGTTGGCGTCATCTACGATACTATTTTGCAGAATCCTGCTTTCGGTGCGCTGGGGCCGCGTCTCTCAAATGAGATACAGGTGGAGATATTCTCGCCTGACTATATTGCCGAAAAGGCCGTGCTTATCAATATTATGATTTTGGGTATGGTCGAGCAAAGGGCAATGCCGGATGGTACGATGGAGGTTGTTTCGACGATGCACGGAGTTCCACTGCTCTCGCTCGAACTGGACAGCGAGATAGAGACAATGAATGATGAAGAGGTGCAGGCGTTTCATTATTTTGGCGATCCTGAGCGAACAGGCCGCACGGAAAAGTATCTGCATATGGGCTATTTGCCGCATATCATCACGCAACGCAATAGTTTGCTGCCGATGGTGACGTTGCGCATCATTGACCAGTTGGAGCGACTCTTTCCGCAACACCTCTCGCTGCTCTCCATCGTCAAGCGCAACTTCGCCTGGCGACTAAAAGTTGAAACCACCGGCTAATGGAAGGACCGCAGCATGATTGACCCAACAAATACATCCTCTAGCACGCCTGTTGCATCTACAGCACAGCTGGCCCGCAAACCGGTGGGCATTACGAAGGGGCCGGGTGAGACGACCCACGAGTATACGTTTGTGTCGCGGGACGACGAGCAGGTACTCAAAAACGGCGAATATGTCTATTACGAGCTAGCCAATGTGGGTGCCAGTGGGATTGGATTGAACGGCAACACGGCACCGCGCCGCGTGCTGGGGCGTATTCTCAAGCGTGTTCCCTTGCAGTTGTACCCCGACACGTTTCTGGCTGAACCAGAGATTGCGCCATCGGAAGTCGCGGCAATGGTCGGCTACGACTCGCGGGCAAACGAGTTATTTGAACTCCATGTCGCCATTATGGGCTACTACGACGCGACGACTGGTTCCTTCATCAACCCCTGGATTCCGCCACAATCGGGCAAGCAAATTTTCCTGGCCGACGATGCTATGCTGGCTACTATCCTCAGCCGCAAACAGTCGGCGCAAGCTGGCTCGGCAACCATTGGTTCGCTGCTCACTCGCGACCCTGATGCTGTTCCCGTCGTGCTTACGGTGAAAGACCTTGTGAGTACGCACCTTGCCATTATCGCCAGCACAGGAGCGGGCAAAAGTTATCTTGCCAGCGTCGTCATAGAGGAACTGATGCAGCCTAAAAATAAAGCCTCTGTCCTCATTCTCGACCCGCATGGTGAATATGGCACGCTTGAAGAAATCGCCAACGGGCCTCACTTCTCTGAACAAGGCAATGGCAGGGGCGCGCACCCTCTCCGCACCCTCTCCGGGGGAGAGGTAATGAGAGGTAATTATCGCGCACAGGTGAAGGTCTATAAGCCTGATCAGGTTAAGGTGCGCCTCTCGTCGCTCAACATGGGCGATATGCGCCATTTGCTGACGGAGATGACCGAGAAACAGCAGTATCTACTCAGTCGGGCCATGAAGAAGGTCAATGAGACAAAACGCGGCACGCCGTGGGGTGTAGATGACCTGTTGGGAGCGATCAAATCCGTCTCTAAACAAAAGGGTGACGAAGACAGCGAAGGTGCCGACGATTCCAGCACTGTCCACGCGCTGACATGGCGCGTTGAGCAGCGTTTCCGGGATAGCTTCACCTTCGATGATACACAGCACCTCGACTTGCCAGAAATATTCAAGCCGGGACAGTGTACCGTACTGCAACTCAACGATATTGACGAGCGCGATCAGCAGGTTGTTGTGGCAACGCTCCTGCGCCGCCTCTATCAGGCACGTATGGAGACCGAGCGCGGGAAAGTTCATTCCGGCGAAAAATACCTGCCCTATCCCGTTTTTGTACTATTGGAGGAGGCGCACCACTTTGCCCCCGGCGGCACCGACGTTGTTTCGACAGCGATTCTCAAGCAAGTATTGTCGGAAGGTCGCAAATTCGGTATAGGTGTAGGCCTCATTAGCCAGCGACCTGGCAAGCTCAATGCCGATGTGCTGAGCCAATGCCAGACGCAGTGCATTATGCGTATCGTCAACGAGATCGACCAGAAAAGCGTCGCCGCCGCCATCGAAGGGGTCGGGCGCGACCTGCTAAACAATTTGCCCGCCCTCTCGAAAGGACAGGTTATCGTGGCGGGAGCCGCCGTCAACACGCCGGTCATCTGTCGCGTGCGCACGCGCTATACTCGCCACGGCGGCGAAAGCAAGGACGCGCCGGGAATGTGGCAAGACTATTTTGCACCCGAAGCTCAGGAGAGTCGCCGCCGCGCCGACGCTCCCCTGAACGGCAATAAAGGATTTAATTTGATGAGATAAACATGATAAAACTTACCAACCGCGTTACCATATCTCTATTGTTTGTACTGGCCCTTTTCACATGGGCTGGCATAGTCATTTTTACTCGCTATGTGCCGCCGCAGAGCATAATGGCTTTTGTGGCCTTCTTTGTATTGCTGGAAGTGGCTCTTGTCAGCACATTTGCGCCGGTTGCCTATGTTGTCGGATTGCGTTTCATTTCTTCGCGTCTGTATCGCGCTACCATGCGTCATGCCCTACGCCAGGGTATTTTGCTGTCGCTCTGTATTGTCCTCAACCTCATCCTGCTTGCATTGCGTAGTTGGAATGTGATCACGGCCATTATTATTTTTGTTGCCGCTATCATTATCGAAATCGTCTCTCTGGCGCGAAAATAGAGGAAATAGGGGAGCGAACCTTGCGCATGATCATTATTCGTCCGGGTGCTATCGGCGATACACTGCTGACCTTGCCAGCTATTGAAAAGTTGCGGAAACATTACCAGGGACTTGAAATCCATTCTGGCAACGATGCTAGCACATCTAGCTCCGCTCAGCCAGAATGCAATGAGGATCCTCTTCATCCGGTGTACCCGCGATCGTCCGCATATCACCTTTGTCGGCAATGCCGCCGTGTTGCCTCTACTCCTGGCCTCCGGTCTGGTAGACGAGACTTATGACTACGACGAAGCGCGTTGGAGTGCGCTCTTCTCGTCCGGCGGCATTCGTAGCCCGGCACTGCGCGACATGTTCCGGCAGGCGGATCGCGTCATCTGCTGGTTGCGCGATCCCGATGGCATTGTGCAACGCAACTTGTTAGAGGCTGGTGTCCACCGTATCGCCATTGGCCCCGGTCGTCCACCGGAAGGAAAGGGATACCATGCAGCGTCATACCTCGCGGGAACGGTAGGAGCGCGTTTCTTCGAGGATGAGCGTTTCATCTTACGCCTGAATTTTCCCGGCAAGGAGCCAGCACGTCGGCATTCTGTCGCCATTCATCCCGGCAGTGGTAGTGCGCAAAAATGTTGGCCTCCGGCCTCGTTCGCCGAGGTTATTGCGTATCTTTGGCGACATGACATGTCTATCACATTGCTCAGTGGACCAGCGGATGCACAACGCTTGCAAGAGGTGCTACAACATCTTCCTGCCGATATTCAGGATAGCTACGAGGGTATGCGCGAGGGATACCCTCACTATGCACGAAAGGTACAGGCGACGGATGATTTCGCATATGGTAGGGGTACCTCTCGCCGGTTTCCTGGCTTTCGGCCTCCTGGCGATCTCACAATCCTGGAAAATCTGCCTTTGTTGGAAGTGGCACGTCACTTGCTTTTATGCGGTCACTATCTTGGCAATGACTCAGGCATTACGCATCTGGCAGCTATGCTGGGTATTCCTACGGTTGCTCTGTTCGGTCCCAGCGATCCGGGCGTGTGGCATCCGGTGGGACGTTATGTGGAGGTTATTCATAACCCCGATCTGGCGCATCTCTCCGTTCATACTGTTATAGAAAAGTTTCTGTAGAGTACTCGCATATCGGATCCCGTAGGAGCCGCACCCTCTCCGGGGAGAGGTAATAACCGCGCTCACCGCCGATTTAGCGGCCATCGGTGCTTCATACGCCCTCGCATATAGCCATATTTGACTAGTGGCTTGTGTATATTCTGAAACATGACGTACACTGAACGGTATTGACACATGTAGATAGGATAGATATATAGAACAGGAGGAGATGAGCGAATGATTGACCAACCTGAGATGCATGAGCTGGAGCAACCGCAAGAAAAATTGGTATTGCCTGCTGTTCCGTCTGAGCAGCCGCACCTACTACAGCAGCAACAGCCGCCAGAGGTCTATACTAATCCACGCCTGCACGTGTCGCAGGCGATGTTGATCCGGCACAATACTCCGCCTCCTCCGCGTTCGCCGTTCGCGAAACTGGTCTATTTCTGGCGCAAAGACCCGGCCTATAAGGTGCTGATGATCGCTGTTGCCATGGTGGTTATCGCCGGTCTGCTATTGACAATGCTTGTCAGCAGTACGCTGTTGCATAGCCTCGGTGGCTTTGCTGCGGGCGGGGCGGTAGTACAAAATCCTGCCGGAACGGCGCAGCCAATTGCAACAGTGGATCATAAACCGGCGTTTCCTACGCCGGGTGGTGGTCAAGGGAGTACTGTGACCAGTCAACCGCCAATGCAAAGCACACCGGTTTTGCAACCAACTTCCACACTGCCTCCGCCGCAATCAAGCCCCAGTCCTCCACCGCAAGGCGGCTTATCGGTGCAAATTACCAGCATTCCCAACCATGTGAGGAATAATACTATTGTCAACGTCGGTGTTTCCACGAACGCGGCCAATGCCCAGGTCTTGCTGCTGATCTACTATCCCGCTTTCCCCTACAGAAGTACGGCTGGACCTGTTACCAGCGACGGTAACGGAAATGCAAACCTGAACTGGTTCGTCTCCATCCGCTCGTTTACGAACCGCGTGGTGGAAGCATCTGTTTACGCCGTTGTTCGCGATCAGAATGGACAAACCGTGCGCTCGCAACCCGTCTTTGTGCAGGTTTATATACAGGGCGGCGGCGGTGGACTTTAACGCGAGAACATTACTACTGCCCTTCAGATGTGAAATACAGCACTTACAAAAAGAAGAAAGGTTTCGGTTATGTTTACACCGCTTCCTTCGACAAGTGAGGAATTTGAAGTTTTAAGCTGGGCAGAGATTGAACCCTGGTATCGCGAATTGCTGGATAGCCCTCTTACGCAGGAGACATTGCCAGCCTGGCTAATGCAGTGGTCGAATTTGAGCGCACTTGTTGATGAGGTGATGATGAGATTCGAGATTGCCTGCACGCAGAATACGGCAGATGAAAAGCGAGCGCAACGCAAGCAGCAGTTTCGAGAGGAGATATATGCTCCGTTGCAGACGCTGGATCAGCAGATAAAAGAACGGTTGCTGGCCAGTGGGCTGGAGCCGGAAGGGTTTGCGCTTCCCCTGCGCAACCTGCGTGCTGAGGCGGCACTTTACCGTGAAGAGAATTTGCCCCTGTTGAATGAAGATAAGGTGCAGAGTGACGAATATGTGCAAATTAGTGGGTCACAGGTAGTGATGTGGGAAGGGCAAGAGGTGGCAATAACTGCTCTGTACTCCGTCCTGAACGACCCGGATCGTGCGCGACGCGAACAGGCCTGGCGTACCATTACAGGGCGGCAACTTATGGACCGTGAGAAGCTCGATGCTATTTGGACAAAGAAGATGCGCTTGCGGCAGCAGATTGCCCACAACGCTGGTTTTAAGGACTTTCGAGACTATCGCTGGCAGCAATTATTGCGTTTTGATTACACACCGGCAGATTGCCGAACATTGCACGAGGCGGTTGCACGCGTAATTGTGCCAGCTGCCAGCCGGTTGTTGGAGAAGCAGCGGCAGCGATTGGGGGTAGAGAGCCTGCGTCCGTGGGATATGGACGTGAACCCACGCATGAGCGAAGCACCACGCGCTGTCTCTGATGTAGATGGGTTGTTGCAGCAGTGCGCCACTGCTTTTCATCTCATCGATCCCCAACTCGGTAGCTACTTTGATATGATGCTCCAGGAGCAACTCTTAGACCTGGAGGAGCGTGCAAACAAGGCGGGTGGGGGGTATAATCTCCCATTGGAAGTGCGGCGGCGTCCCTTCATTTTTGGGCATGTGGTTGCGATTACAGACGTTGTACCGCTAATCTTTCACGAGGCGGGCCATGCCTTTCATGTGTTTGAGACAATCCCGTTGCCCTATATTCAGCAGCGTAAAGAGGGGGCGGTACCGATGGAATTTGCGGAGGTTGCCTCGACGAGCATGGAGTTTATCGGGGCAATGTATCTCCAGCAGGCGGGACTTTGCACGCAAGAAGAGGAGACGCAGTTGCGCATCCAGCATTTGGAAGGAAGACTTACGGGCTACTTGCCGGTAATTATCATGGGAGATGCTTTCCAACAATGGGTCTATGACAATCCTGAACAAGCAATGGAGCCGGAACAGTGCCGGCAGAAGTGGGCAGAACTCACGCGGCGTTATCAGCCGGATATTGACTGGAGTGGACTGGAGTCTGAACTGCAAAATGGCTGGCAAATAGAGCATTTTTTTACCGATCCACTCTACTACATCGAGTACGCTTTTGCCGCGCTCGGTGCTATTCAGATCTGGAATAACTATCTGCGCGACCCACAAAGGGCGATCCAGCAGTATCGTTACGCACTTTCTCTGGGAGCGACAGGGACGGTGCCAGAACTCTACGCGGCTGCCGGGGCGAAATTCGCTTTTGACGAAGAAATACTTCAGCTTGTGCTACAACTGATCACCCGCACAGTTGATGAGCTAGATGCCTGACACTCGCAGAAGTGAGTTCCGCTTTCGTTGATTTCATCTTCTCTCTTTCTCCTGTATACGAAAACAACCTATAAACACGTACCTGCGGCTTTCAGCATACGCTATTTAGGAGGAGTACTATCAGGGCCGTCTCGCCTGTGCGATCCCTATGCTCTCCGGCAAGGATGTTGAGCCCATTCCCGATGCGATGCCTTCATGGTATACTAGCACAAAGTACAGGTTTATCGTAAGTTGGTTAGTGGAGGGAACCAGCAGACGTGGAGAAAGAGCTATTTTTACAACACTTGCGTGACTTGCCACTGGAAGAGGGCCGCGCCTACTTGCGTGAACACAGCACTGAACTGGCAGACTATCATACTGTGGGTAATTTGCTGGAAGAAGAGGCGTTACGCCTCCTGTATACCCCATTTGTCTCGCTTAAAGTAGCTGAGTTGTTGATTTCGTTTGGTGAATATACGGGGCATATGTCGTCCCACGCACTTGGACTGAAAGCCAAAGGCGACGCACTGATGGCAATCGGACATTTTCAAGCGGCTATGGATGCCCTGGATGGCGCGAGAGATGAGTTCCGGCTGCTGGGCGATGAAGGGAACGCGGCACGCTCACGTATCAGTTGGATTCTGTCTGCGGCATGGATTGGGCGTGCAGAAGAGGCATTGCAGGAAGCGGCACGCGCACGCGACGTGTTTTTGCAAGCCGGTGAAAACTACTGGGCCGGGGTCATAGATAATAATACATCTATCATCTATGCATATGTTGGGCGATATCACGATGCAAGTAAATTGTATGAAGATATGCTGACCGCTTATTCTACGGCAAGCGATCAGAGCGAAAGCGCAATTAAGCGGTCAATAGCCATAGCCCAGGAAAACCATGCTCGCAATCTCACCATGATGGGTGACTTTAAAGATGCATATAGCTTGCTAGAGCAGGCACAGACGAACTTTCTCTCGTTAGGAGAAATAGCACTGGTAATGAGCGTAGAGCAGGACCTGGCGGATCTTGACTATGCTCAGGGCTACTATGGGTCGGCATTGCGACGTTACTACTTAGCCCACGATACGCTAGTACAGGATAGTATCGATTCCCCAGTGCTGCTGGCTGGAATCAAATTGAGTATGACAAATTGCCTGGTAAAACTCAACAGGGCAGAGGAAGCCGCCCTTTTATCCCGGCAAGCAGTCGAGGTGTGCCGGCAGTCCGGTCTATCCTTCAATACAGCTAGTGCGTTGAGTGAACACGCAGCGGCATTGGTAGCTGCTGGTAGATTAAAGGAAGCACTCTCTGCTCTTGACGAGGCACGGATGCTATTCACGCGAGGGGGATTTGAGCCTCATGCATTTGCGAGTAGGCTCCAGCAAGCGCAAATACTGCTGGCGATAGGGTCTGTTGCCGAAGCGTATGCTGCTGCTCTGCGGGTCAAGGACTATTGTGATTCGCAAGGTCTGGTAGCACGTGCTGTGAGCGCCAGTCTCATCATGGCCGCGGCACGAGTAGAAGATGCGCGGAAAGCAGGGGAACATCAGGGGCAAGAACAACAAACGATGCTACTAAAAGAAGCAATGTCACTCTGTAAGCAAGCGGACGCGCAGGCACGGCAGCACAACTTGCAGGAAGAGATTTATAGGAGTCACTACCTATTGGGACGCATATGTTTCCTGCAAGGAAATCTGACCGCGGCTGCCCGGCAATATAAAGCAGCTATTGCCCAGATCGAGCGTATTCTAGATGATCTCGTCTACGATCTCTCGCCTTCGTTCCTGCACACGACGTGGTCGGTGTATGAAGATATGATCGCTCTTTGTCTCTCACAAAACCGATTTAGCGAAGCATTCAACTATCTTGAACAGGCTCGTTCTATGGCCTTGCGACAATACCTGAATAAAACGAGCATTTTGCAGGGTAATAAAGGAGAACAGCAAGAACGACAGAATGCTCATGCTCTATCTCAGTTGCAGGCAAATAGTGCGATGATACGGCGTACACAACAGGAACTAAAAGAGTGGCAGGAAAGGTATCGCGATTTTAGCCTATTACTGGCAGAGGTTGATACAACGGTGTCTCCTGACGTAGATCGCGAGGTGATCCAGACCGAACTGAAGCGATGCGAAGGAAAAATTGGCGAATTATTCGAACGTGTTTATCTCTACCAATCAAGCATGGTTTTCAAATCAGAGAAGAGAACGAAGAAGAAACGTTCACAAAATTCCGCAAAACAGGTTGATATTGAGCAATTGCAGCGATGCCTCGAGTCAGGTCAGGTGATGCTGGCGTATTTCTCGTACCAGAAAAAGCTGGTAGTCTTTGTTGTGACAGCAGAAGACCTGGTTATTCGTGAACTGCCTGGGGGCATGGAGCAATTAGAGTACCTGTTGCCCCTGCTCCATGCGCATCTGAATCCGCTGGGATGGACCGACCCTCACAATCCCTCTCAGCATGTTATGCGCCGACTCCTCAACAAGCTCTATGACTTGCTGGTAAAGCCGGTAGCAGAACTATTGCCGTCTTTGTCAGGGCATGTGACGATTGTTCCTTATGGTCCTCTGCATGAATTGCCGTTTCATGCCCTGTATGATGGCTCGCACTTCCTGGTCGAGAATTTCCAGATAAACTACTTACCAGCCAGCACTTTACTGATGCATTTGCATACGCTGAATAGCGAACGAGCTGGACGTTCGGCTCATGCAGGTCATGAAGGGCAGGAGGTGGCTACTAAATCGCCTCTAGTGCTGGGTTACTCAGAAAATGGATATTTGCAGCGGGTGCGCGAGGAAGCTGAGACAATAGCATCATTATTACATGGGCGTTGCTATCTTGAAGACGAGGCAAGCATCGCGCATCTGATGGAGCAAGCTCCTGGCAGCCCGGTTATCCACCTCGCGACTCATGGACAGAACAGAATAGATGCGCCTAACTTTTCTTATGTGCGGCTGGCCGATGGACAACTCAATACGATAGATGTTTTCAGCCTGGATTTGCAAGGATGTGAACTGGTGACTTTGAGTGGCTGTGAAACGGGTTTGTCTGTAAGTGGTGGTGGCGATGAGCAGTTGGGGCTTGGACGCGCCTTCCTTGTTGCCGGTGCCACCTCTCTGGTGATAAGCCTGTGGGCAGTAGAGGATAACGCGACCAATGAGTTGATGCGACTCTTTTATGAGGGTCTTCTACAGGGAAAAAGCAAGGGAGAGGCACTGCAGTCCGCGCAATGCAATCTCTTGCATAGAAGCGGATCGCCCTATACGCATCCATATTTCTGGGCGGCTTTTCGGCTTGTCGGTGACGTGGGTCAGTTGATGTACAAAAAGTGAATCCGTGGGATATCTTGTCAGCCGATCCGCTAAAAAAGTGAGTTTTCTGGCGTTTCCATCTTAAGGGTACACGGGTACTCGCTACATCTCATAGTGTCCTCTACGACTTACATTGATAAAGATTTACGCATGGAGGCAAAAATGGACATGCAAGGCACGAATATGCAAGGCATGGGTATGCAAGGCATGCCTATGGGCCAGATGCATAATACTTTCTGGCGTGAAAACCAGGTAGTTGTGACGTTTCATTCTATGACCCCGCTTGTTTCGTCCGAGGGAATAAATCAAGGGGTTGACATTTTAGAAAAACTGAACCTGGAATTTCAAAGGCAGCAGCTCAACACCTACCTCGCGGAGCAGGGCCTTAACTACACACTGAACTTCTATAAATCTGCCGGGCAATCTCCAGCACAAATTCCTTTTCATTAGAGGTACCGCGCTCACCGGAAGTAGACACTGAACCTGAGGGCGGTATGGGTGATAGGGGTGAAGCCAGCTTTACTCCCCCGCCTGGCGTGTACCTGTTTGGTCTGCAGAGACCTATTCAATCCCAGTTTGGGCCAGTCTCTACCAGTATTGTGACGTTTTTCAATTTCACACCCGGACCAGAGAATATGCAATCGGCCATGCAGTCTACCATGGCTGATAAGATGCCTGGAATGAAAGGCTCGCCTGGGAATAATGACGATGATAACGATGGCAGCAAGGATGGACCACCCGCACACAGTCCTGTTGTTCCCATTGTTAATGCGTTCAATAGAGGACTGGAGACGCTAAACAATGACCGGAAGATGCCTGTCAGTTCCGCCGGTCCCAACCTACTATGGGGCGGCACGGGTTATGTGCCGCAAGGATGTCCGCTCGATCCACCTATGCCGGTGCCAGCGGAAGAGGCATGTTCCTTCTGGCACTTTCACCTGCCGCAGCTCTCGCCAGGGCAGTTGCGCTCGATGACAGGCGAGGGTGTGACGGTGTTTGTGCTGGATGCGCTGCCAGAACACAACGTGATTGCGCACGCGGTGGCAAAAGCGGGAGATGATAACCTGCTGCTGTTCGATGTGAGCCGCAACGTGACGTTTAACTATGATGTCTGGAACGCCTGGGTAGCACAAGGAAACAATACGAACATTCCACCATACGCGGTGGGCAAGGATGTCTATGGCCGCCATTTTGCCTTCAAGATGGCCGATCATGGCCTCTTCATTGGCGGCATTGTGCATGACATCGCTCCTCATGCCAGGGTCGAATGTATCCGTGTGCTTAGCGAGTACTGTGTCGGCGATTTAGACCTGTTCTTGAACGCACTGTATTATATCCAGCAACGCATGTCACCTGGAGGAGATCTTTACCAGAGGCCGGTCGTCATTAACATGAGCCTGGTCATGCCTACGAAGGAGGAAGCCGAGTCCGCAGGCATGGATCCGGGTGGTAGTGTGACAAATGACATACTTATCGCCGTGCGGCGAGCGGTACAGGCACTTGTGCAGCTTGGTGCTATCATCACAGCCTCGGCAGGGAATGAAGGGGACTTGCGCGAAAATCCGACGGGCATCCGTCCCGCGGCTCTGCATCCTGCCGCTTTCGCCAATGCACCTGATTTGATCGCTGGCGTTATCCCCGTTGGGGCAGTAGATAAGGATGGCAATGTTACCAGCTATAGTTGTTATCCAGGACCCAAAGGCATTGCGACATATGGCGGGGAAATACCCGCTGTGAACCCTGCCAATCCGCCGAGCAATGACCCGGCTGTCACCATAAGCGATGCGATGCGCGGCATCTACAGTGCGGCATACTACCCACCGCTTTCGGACGATCCACCGGCCCAGGAATATGCGGCCCCGAACGATAATGGTTGGGCCTACTGGGTGGGAACATCGTTTGCGACCCCGATCATCAGCGCGGTAGCAGCGCGTATACTGGAATGGAAAGCCAGAGGCGGTCCTGTCGGTGACGTACCGGCTGCAGTTCTTGCTGCTGCTGGTGCGGCACAGACACAATGGCAAAACCTGGATCCCGCCACGACAGGTGTAGCCGAAGGACATATTATGGGACCCGTGCTCCTGGCCGTGCAGGAATGCCAGGTTGAGAATGATGACATGATCAACAAGAAGAGATAGACATAGAGGTGATTGAGGTGGTCGTGGAGGAGTAAGCGTCAACATGGACAGCGCGTGCATTTGAGAAAATGAGCTGGCCCGGCGGTTACCGCCGGGCCAGTTTGTCTACGATTTTTGTTTCAGGGCAATCACTGGCATCTGACGAGTCGTCTTCTACCTGTAATACTTTCAGTATATCACCGGCGTCGTACAATCTTGGCCACCCCTGTTTTTAGCACAACAGTACGTAATGAAATATAGATAAAAATACTCATACCGGTAAATAATAGCATCAAAAGGAGTAAGTTTTTTGAGGTAAACACTTGAGCAGAAGCATGAATAACATTTGGAATATTCGACAGAACATTCCATGAGTTGATCCGCTCTACTCTTCCTAAAGTCATACCAAAACCAACAAGAACGCTTATAATAATCATGAAAACTGTTCTATTCCATTTCAAGCTCTTTATAAAGACCTGTTCTGCCGGGTAAACGGCGGCAAAATAAGTAATAACGCCAAGAAGCAATAACAAAAGATATTGGAAGATAAAAATAACTCTAAAAATCCCTTTGACTCTTTCAATCCTCTCAAACAAATGGATAATGTCTGTCAGAAGATACAGGGTATTTGGCAGGAATATGATCCATGCAGCTCCGTAAATAATTCGAAGTAGTTTCCATGTTGTTGCTTTCATCAGCCATCCAAAAAGAACGGCGATAAGGGCTAAAAAAACATTAAAACTCATCCATAAGAAATTTGAGATAAGAACATGCATTTATACGCTATCCTCCGGTGTTAGTCTTACATAGTCCATTGTAACATAGAAAGCTCAGGCAAGGTTCAAACGAACATGACAATTCTAAGCATAATCCATGCTTAGAATTGTCATGTTCGTTTGAACCTTGCCTGAGGAATCAATTGGGAGGTGCCTCGAGGCCACTGGCAACGTCGTCCACCCTGTTGGCGTTCCGATCAATAGGTACATCCTGGTTGCGTTTCTCGAGGTGCCCCCAAACGTAAAATACGATGGTGAGTAAGATAATCACGGCGAGCGGGATAAACTGCGTAAGTTCGTAAGTTAGACGGCTTACCTGGCTTTTATTGACGTAGGAGGTGCTGGGAATGAGAATGAAGTAACTGGCAATGGCGGCATAGGTAAATGGCAACAGCGTCACAATCCACGCGCCGACCATGCCGCCTGGTACCCGATATGTGCGTGGCACATCAGGATATCTGTAGCGCAAAATGAGGAAGGCGGGAAAGATGAAAAGATAGGCAAGCGTGTTCGTGGAAAGAGTAAAGCCAAGTACCAGTAAGAAAAGGGTACTTATACTGCCAGAGCCAAAGGCAGTGATTATAATTGCGGCAGCGACCGCGATTGAGGCCATTATGCCAGACATGGTATTAACGGCGATGGGGGTACCGTATTTTCGGCTAAAGCGTCCGAACAGGCTAGGAGCAGTGCGATCAAGTGCGCTTACCGCATACGTGCGATCAGCACCCATGAGCCAGGTACCACCGCTGGAAGCATAGGCAAGCACCAGGCCTAGCGCAACAAGCCAGCCGAGTACGGCGGCAATCGTCGAGGGAAGCACGCCATCAATGGCCTGATAAGCATTGAGAAAACTGCCCACTCCAGTCAATTGATTCTGGGGAGCGCAAAGAGGATGACAAGCAGAAACAAGGCATAGGTAACGACAGCAATGGCACCCGCCCGGATGAGCGAACGTGGCACATCACGCTGCGGATCATGCATCTCCTCGGCTGCCCCACTCTGCACTTCAAAGCCGACCCACTGGAAGATCAGGACTGGTAAAATGACGGTGGCAACGGTTCCCCAATCGCCGGGTATCAGATCAGCAGTCCCGAAATGCGCACCTTTAGAGTATCCACCGAAAATGAAGATGATGCCCAGGATAATGAAGATGGCGAGGAGCGTCAGTTTGACATAGGAACCAAAGACGGAAAGCCACTTGCCGACACGTAAAGACATAATTGCGCACCATGTCGTCCCCCAGATGAAGAGCAGCGCGATCACCAATTCAATGATCGCATCGCTCAGCCTGGAACCACCAAAGAGATAGCTTGTGCTGCCAAACCAGAAAGTTTTGATGGCGGCAATAGCCCCAACCGATAAGGTTCCGGCAATCCAGAGGGGATTGGAAACCCAGTACAGCATGGCTGTCAGGGCCGCGTAAAAGCGTCCGCCTGCTAGTTTGCACCACTCATAGACGCCGCCCTCCTGCGTAAAGGTGCTGCCAAGCTCGGCGGTCAGTAAGCCATAGGGTAATAGAAAGGTGACAGCCGAGAAAAGTAGCCAGGTGAGTGCTTGCGCCCCGTTGGCTGAAAAGGCACCAAGCGTGTCGAGGCCAATGAGCGCGGCGGAAGTAAAGAAGATCATGTCGAAGTAGCTTAACCCTTTTGGAGTTTTTGCTTTTCCTCAAGTGCTGCGGCGGTCGTAGTTTCACGGAGACTGGTTTGCATGGAAGTCAACCTCCTTATGCTCACGAGCATAAACCCATTATAGAGAATAACACGACATGCTTATCACATAGATAGTATCAGCACGAATTGATGGGCATCAGAGTTTCATCTATTATAGTTGGCTCGGATATGAAAACAGGTGAAATTTGCCACGTTTTAGCGTATAATGCTGTCAATGGATAGAAAGGTGCCGCTCCTATTCGTACTGTTTCCAATTTTTTAATGAAGGGCGACGCAAAACACATGACACAAACTGATGAAATACGCCAGGTGCAGGATGTGGCTCGCGCCGTGCGCCAGAATGTTGAGCGCGTGATCGTGGGCAAAGAAGAAGTCATTGACCTGATGATGGTCGCGCTGCTCTGCGAAGGTCACGTCCTCTTTGAGGATGTGCCGGGCATCGGCAAAACCATGCTTGCCAAGTCGCTGGCAAAATCTCTTGGGTGTTCATTCCAACGTATCCAGTTTACGCCCGACCTGCTGCCTTCGGATATTACCGGCATTACATTCTTTAATCAGAAGCTGGGTGAATTTGAGTTTCGCCCTGGGCCGTTGCTCTCGCAAATTGTGCTGGCGGATGAGATTAACCGCGCCACCCCACGCACACAATCGGCTCTGTTGGAGGCAATGGAGGAACGACAGGTGAGTATTGAACGCGAAACGATCCTGCTGCCGCGTCCGTTTATCGTGATTGCCACACAGAATCCGATTGAATTGGAAGGCACGTTCCCATTGCCGGAGGCCCAACTGGATCGCTTTCTACTGCGCTTGCGGCTCAATTATCCCACACAGTCGGAGGAGCGGCTGATCGTGCAGCGTTTTCGCGAGGAGCAGCCGCTTGCAGAACTGAGGCCGGTGCTGAGTGCGGAACATTTGCAGGAAGCACAAAAAATGATCCGGCGCGTACGCGTCGATCCAA
>CAVQVL010000011.1:0-242336 GCA_963717105.1 uncultured Chloroflexia bacterium | reverse complement strand
GCAACCACAACAGTCGCTTTCACAATATTATGGACAGGATGTAAGTTATGAGACGGTGCCAATGCTCACTAATGATAGCAGTATGCCTGGTATGCCTGGTATAGCCGGTCAAGGCATGCTGACCTCTACACCCCCGCTTCCTCCACTACCTCCACCATCTCTACAGCCAATAACACCAATCCCCTCCATACCCATGCCGCCTCCGCAGTCAGGCAATACTCCAGCATTGCCCATCACTGGGCCTGCCATCTATCCTCTCACCGGCAAGCGACCCTCGAGCAGAAAGCGGAAATGGCTGATCGCGGCACTTATTCTGCTCATCATATTGCTGATCGCGGGTCTGGGTTTGTTCGCCGCCCTGAAGGTGTTTGGCAGTCGACAGGTTGTTCCGCTCTCGACTGCGACCGTCACTATCATCCCTGCGCATCCAACGCAGGTTGGCACGTATACTCTTACCGCCGTGACGGGAACACCCGTTGCCGCCGCCTTGCAAGTACAGGCACGAACGCTGACCGCGACAGTGCAACAGACGCACACAGTTGCCAGTAGCGGTGTTGGTGACATTCCAGCTACCGTGGCGTATGGCTCGCTCACATTCTATAACGACTCGACCTCGCCTCAGCCCTTTTCCGCCGGTATGATCTATAGGGATAGTGACGGTGTGCAAGTTGTCAATACTCAAGGTGGCGTCATACCACCAGGTAATCCAAATACGGTCCCCCTTACATGGAGCGATGTCATTGTTCCTGCCCACGCCATTAAAGCTGGGCGTGCGGGCAATATCGCGGCGAATGCTATCAATGTCTGGAAACCGAACGGATCCAAAAGTGATCTCGTTGTAGAGAACAAATCTTCCTTTAGTGGCGGACACGACGCCGTGTATTATCCGGTTGTACAGCAGAGCGATCTTACCAGGGCGGTGACGCCCTGGACAATGGTTGTTTTGCGCAACGCAAAATCTGCGGTCATCGCACAGATACAATCTAACCAACAAAGTGCCGCTTCCACGAGCTGTAGCGAACATACTGTCTATAATCATCAGATTGGCGATCACGCGGCAACCTTGAGCGCAACGATCACCGCCACCTGTACCCTCGAAGTCTACAACCGGCAAGGAGCAATTACGCTGGCAATCAATCTGCTCAGAAACAGGCTCACGGCAAGCGGGAGTGCTGTCTCTCTTACCCTTCTTCACAGCAAGCGTGGTGCAGTCACAGGTATTGAATAATCAAGGCGCCATCTCTCTGCTGGTCAAAGCATTCAATACTGAATTTAGTAGCGCACAACTGCAGAATATGGCCGGAAGCATTGCCGGAAAAAATTCTCAGGACGCGCAAACCACGCTTTTACATATAAAGGGTGTCACACAGGTAACGATACACATCAATGGGGGCGATGGGCAAACGTTGCCCACCGATGCCACACGTATTACCGTTATTCTAGCGAGTTAATTTCATGAGGTAGCACAAATGGCAAACACACTTACCGTTATTGGCAAATATCGCATCGTGACTGAACTGTCAAGTGGCTCCTTCGGGCGAGTTTATCTCGGCGAGGATACCTCGCGCAATAACGCACTGGTAGCAGTGAAGTTGCTCCATGCATCCCATGTGAGTTCGCAGCAAGAGCGCAATGGTTTTTTGCAGGAGGCTCGTTTTCTCACGCTACTCCGGCACCCCTACATTTTGCAGGTGCTGGATGTCGGGATCGAGCAAGAATTCCCCTATATTGTCACAGAATATGCCACCAACGGCTCCCTGCTCCTGCGCCTGAAAAAGTTGGCACCGCGTCCTCTTCCCTTAAAAGACGTGTTGCTTGTGCTGGGGCAGGTGGGGCAGGCGTTGCAGTACGCGCACCAGCAAAATATCATCCATCGCGACCTCAAGCCAGCCAATATTCTCTTTAACGCTCGCGGCGATGCCCTGCTGGCCGATTTTGGCGTCGCCACTATGCTGGCAAACAGCAGCGAACATGGTACCGCCATTGGAACTCCCTACTACATGGCACCGGAACAGTTTCGCGGCACCATCAGTAAAGAAGGCGACCAGTACGCCCTTGGCTGCATCGCCTACGAATTGGTCACGGGACGACTGCCTTTCAATGCTGCTGATTTCTTCTCGCTTGGCTATAAACACATGTCGGAGACACCCATTCCTCCCTCGCAGCTCAACTTGCTGGTGCCGCGTTCGGTTGAGAGTGCCATTCTGCGGGCAATGGCGAAACAGCGTAGCGATCGTTTCCCCGACATTGCCGCCTTCATGGCCGCGTTGGGCGTTCCCTTACCTGAACTCACGACGGTACCAACACCACTCGTGCCGCTACCGCCCTTGCAATCCTCCTATGTAGATAACGCGGAGGATGATGAGGACGAAGGCGATCTGACTTTCAGGCGTGCGCTTTTTCCTGCCGAAGATAGCATCACGCTCGCAACGATGCAACCGTCGGCCTCACAACCAGCGCTGCACCCAACCATAGTGCGCGAAGAAAGTGGAGCAATGCCCATCGCTGCTATGCTCTCATCCATGCCCCTCTACACCGGCGCAGAGGATGCCCCGCAAGCCTTCTCACCTGCCAATTCGTTGCCACGTGAAATTGATGGCGCGTTCGCTCCTCGGCTGGGACAGATGACGCCAATTACTCCTATTCCTGCCTCCTATGGCGAGGAAGACGAGAAGAAGATACTCGGTCTCTTCCTCCCTTGCTGCCCATTACAGGCCAGCCTTCTCTATCAAAAGAGGATGATGAAGAGGAAGATCTGCCAGCCGTCATGATGACGCCAGCAGTCGCCATAGTGCCGCTTGCAGCTATAGCCAGCACGACTCCGCCGCCGTCCAAACCACGAAAAAAGAGACGTATCTTGTTCATCAGCGTTGCCGCTCTTCTCCTCCTCCTGCTTCTCGGCGGCAGTGCCTTTGCCGCGCTGTACGCGACCAATAGCTCTTTCAGGCATAGTACCGCGAACATCACTTCCACCCTTCGTAAAAACATACCCGTTGTTGGGCATTCATCCCGGCTCCAACGCCGACCGCGACCGTCACTATTACGCCGGTACAGAAAAGCCTGAACTACAACTACACTATTCAGGCGACCGGCGTTCGCTATCCCTCCGACGCGACCGGCTGGCAGGCCAGAACCATCCCGGCAACCGGCAAAGAGACTATAGCAGCAACCTACGCTTCAGGTACGCTTTCCCTTAAAAATTACAATAGCTACGGCGTGACGCTAAATGCAGGTCAGGGCTTTTATGATAAAACGTTTACAGCAATACTCAACAACTCTATCACTGTTCCTGGTTATTCTACCGGTTATGACATCGCACATGCAGCCAATGCGGGCGCAAGTGGCAATATTGGAGCGAACACCTTTGTCGGATGTACCAAAACGAATATATGCGTTGATAATACTACCGCATTTACCGGCGGTCAGGACGCGCAAACCTACACCTACTTGCAAACCAGCGATATGAACGCTGCTGCGAGTGCCGCGAATCAACTCAAAGCCTCGCTCATCGCCTCGGCTTATGCCAGTGTTCAGGGGCAGATATACGCGGGTGAAACCCTTTATGGCACTATCCAGTGTTCCAGCAGCGTCACTTACAATCATAGTGCCGGACAGAGGGTTTCGAGTGTCACCACTTCGGTCTCCGCCAAATGTTCCGCCGAGGTCTACAAGCAGCAGGCGGCACTATCAACGGCGGCGAGTCTGCTCCAACAGCAAGTCTCCTCCGCCCCCAATGCCAGTTACACGCTTGTCAGCAGGATAGCCACGTCAATCTTATCGGTATCCGGTACCAACGGCGGCATCGTGCTGGTCGTCAACGCTTCGAGTATCGGACGCTTCCAGTTCAGCAAGGCACAGCGTCAGGAGTTTAGCTCGCTCATCGCTGGCAAAAGCGAACAGAACGCGCAAACCATCCTGTCTAATCAAGTCGGCGTCGGCACAGTCAAGATTTCGCCTTGACAATACCACCGGCACAACACTCCCCACCGACGCGACGAATATCACTATCAATGTGGTGAGCAGTTAAGAGAGTGGGAAGGGAGGGACGGGTTGAAGCGCGTTCCTCCCTTCCTACTCTCTTGCTCGCTATGATATAATCGCCTCACCATGCAGAAACAGAGAACACAACTGACCATTGAAGTGCAACCGTCGCAAGCCGTGCAGCACATGCTCATCACTCCAATGCAGATAGCAACGGCGATTGAGAGCATACTGTTTGTCTCAGGGCGTCCGTTGGAGCGTACAGAGTTGCGGAAGTTGCTCGATATTGACGACGAACGTCTCACGCAGGGGCTGTACACGCTGGAAAATGACCTTGAGAGCAATGGGCGCGGCATTCGTTTGCAACGCCTGGGTACGCAGGTGCAACTGGTGACGGCACCGGAGAATGCCCCTTTCATTGCTGCGCTGCTCGGCCTCCCTATGACCGCTAAATTGACAACGGCAGCACTGGAAACGCTCTCGGTCATCGCCTATCGCCAGCCGGTAACGCGAGCGCAAATCGAGACCATACGCGGCGTGAACAGTGATCGTGCCCTTGCAAGCCTGATACAGCATGGCCTCGTCGCTGAAATTGGGCGAGCGCAGACTGTCGGACGCCCCACCCTGTTCGCCACCACGCCGGAGTTTCTGCAACAATTCGGCCTGACCAGCCTCGATCAATTGCCGCAGGTTGAATTAGTGAGAGAACAAACAAAGGAAGAGCTATAATGCGGTTTGGCAGACATATGCCGCTCAACGCGAAGCCGGTGCGGGCGGCAGAGATTGCGCGGCAACTTGGTAGCAACACCATTCAGATATTTGCCAGCAATCCGACGGGTTGGCGACCGCCGGAAGGCGACCCGAAGGCAAGCATTGCCTTCGCCGAGGCCGCCCGCACGCTCGACCTCGACCCCGTGGTCATTCACGCGCCCTACCTGATCAACCTCGCTTCGCCCGACGAAATTATCTGGGACAAGTCTATCGCCTTGTTGACATGGACGTTGCAGCGCGGGACGCTGTTAGGTGCGCAATATGTCGTTTTTCACACCGGAAGCCACAGGGGTAGCGGCCTCGAGGCCGGCATCGAGCGCATTGTGCAGGCCAGCGAGCGCATCCTGCCTGTGACGCCGCCGGAGGTGATGTTGCTTCTAGAGAACGATGTAGGCGCGGGCAATTCGCTCGGAGGCGGCTTCGAGCAACTCGGCACGATACTGGCTCGTCTACCACAATTCTCTGGGCGTATGGGCGTCTGCCTTGATACCGCGCATCTGTGGGGAGCCGGGTATGATATCTCCACGGCTGAAGGCGTTCAGCAGGTATTGCGACAATTCAATGAAACTGTAGGATTGACGCGCCTCAAAGTGATCCACCTGAACGATACAAAAATGGCACTCGCTAGCCATCGTGACGTTCATGCTCGCCTGGGCGAGGGTATCATCGGTGAAGAGGGTTTCCGAGCGTTGCTGACCGACCCGCGTCTCGAACATGTTGCCGTTATAATGGAGACACCGATACAGACCGGCGAGGATGGCAAAGAGGATTGGGAGCATGATAAGCAGCACTTTGAGCGCATGATGGCCATGACATTGGCCTGAAAGTACCATGCACAGCACCAAAATAATGAGTTTTTGCGGATTAGCAAAAAAAGGAATGCAATTTGTATGGTTATGTGTTATACTAGGTGAATGTTGTATAGTGCATTTTTGCTGAAAGTAGTTTCTTTGTTGCAAGCGCGCGATACACAAAATTTTAGTTGGGAATAGTACCCAAGAATCGAGAAAGAACACATGGCAACTGATCAGACATTGTATTGTCGCGATTGCAATCAAGAGTTTACGTTTACCACTGGCGAGCAGGAATTTTATGCGAGCCGTGGCCTGACGAACGCACCCAGCCGCTGCCCCGCATGTCGTGCAGCACGCAAAGCACAGGGTGGAGACCGTTATAGCGGCGGCGGCCGCAGTGGTGGATATCGCGAGCGCGAGCCCCGCCAGATGTACACCGTTACCTGCTCCAGCTGTGGCAATGAGGCGCAAGTCCCCTTCCAGCCAAGCGGCGACAAGCCCGTTTATTGCAGTAGCTGTTACCAGGCCCAGGGCGCCGGTCGCTCCAGCGACCGCCGTGGCGGCTCCGATCGCCGGTCGCGCTGGTAGTATCCTATGAGTGAAGTCAAAGTTAATCCAGGTGATTCGTTTGAGCTTGCGCTGAAACAATTCAACCGCAAAGTGCAGCAAGATGGCATCCTGTCCGAGGCTCGTCGGCGTGCCCACTACGAAAGCCCTCAGGCTCGTCGTAAACGCAAAGCCGAGGCGCAGCGTCGCAAACGCCGCCGTACCACTCGCCAACCAGGTTAATATTGATTTGCAACAACAAACAAGCATCCGGCTCCGCCGGGTGCTTGTTTGTTGTTAGTCCAGATGAGCAGGCGAGCAAAAATCGCGCACCGCACGATTTTTGCTCGCCTGCTCATCTGGACTGATGACGAAATGTTGTCACGTTCTGGGAAGTGACGTATAATAGAGACAACCATAGCATCGTAGGGATGCGGACGGGCTATTACCTCTCGATTACCTGTCCCCCGGACAGGGTGTCTCCCCCGGAGAGGGTGGCTGTCCCTACTGCTGACATCACTTTTTGGAGGAAACATACATATGGGTCTCACACTGAAAGTGCCTATAGACGGAATATTTATTGGCGATATCTGGGGTTTCATCCTCTCGTTATTGATTGTCCCTTTCCTGGCGTTCTGGATCAGCGCGGTAAAAAATAAAATGGTTGTTGTGCTTGGGGGTATCGTCGGCTCAGCACTTGGCTTTATCATCATTCTGGGCTGGGTCGGCACGCTTGTCTATGATACCCCTCTGCCGGGTGCCAACGGAGGGTCTACTTTCTTTGGCTCCCTCCTGCTCTGTTCCGCCCTCGGCCTTTCCCTGGCAATCATCCTCGACTTGCTGGTGGCGCGTGCCAACAAGGAAGACTACCGCCGTCGCAGCGTTCATGAAATGCTCGAATAATGTTCTATCTCCTGCATGGCGATGACGAATTTACCAGCCGTGAGCAACTCAAAAAGCTGCGGCAACAGGGGAATTTCGACTACAATCAGGATACCTACAACGGCGGTGAGGTTCCGTTAGCAACCATCACCGCTACTTGTAGTACCCTGCCCTTCCTCACCGACCAGCGTCTTGTCGTAGTCGAAGGCTTGCCCAAAAAACGCAAGGGAGAAGCTGCGGCAGGAACCAGCGGAACAGAGCAGTCCGCGGAGAGCGCAACCGTCAAGGGCAGCAACGGCAGCAAGGCAAAAAAGGGCAAAAAGGGGAGTAAAAACGCTCCTGAAACCCGTGCTGGCTTTGAAAAAGGGCTGGCGGAATTTATTGCTGTCATGCCCGCGGAGACGGTGCTGGTCGTATTGCTGGACGAACTGCTCGATGCGAAGAATGCCCTGTTCAAGGCGGCTGAACAAAATGGGAAGATCATCCAATCCACCTTGCCTAAAGGTGCTGCCGTCGAAAATTGGATTACGAAACGCGCTAAAGCGATTGGCGTTTCTATTACGCCCGATGCCGCCGCTATGCTGGCAAACTTCATCGGTAATCAGTTGCGCTTGCTGGCAAACGAGTTGAACAAACTGGCAACGTATGTTGGTACCGGTGCCACCATTACCGCCGACGATGTGCGGCAATTGTCCGCGCAGGTGCAGGAGGCGCGTATCTTCGACTTGACCGATGCCCTCGCCGGGCGCAACCGCAAACAGGCTCTCGATATCCTGCACGACCTGCTGGCAGATGGAGAGCCACCCTTGAAACTTATCAGCCTGATTACGTCGCAGGTGCGCTCGCTGCTGCTCGTCAAAGAACTTTCGCAGAAAGGTATGCGCAGCCCTCAGATTGCTACTACCATCGGAATCGCGCCCTACGTCGCCGAAAAATCTCTACGCCAGGTCACAAAATTCAGCCCATCCCAACTGGAGAGTACCTACCGCCAGCTCTTAGCCACCGATGCCGCCCTCAAACGCAGTCGCATGACGCCAGAGATGGCACTGGATTTGCTGGTCATCAATTTCGGAACGTAGGGTATATGACGCCATTACAAGATTGTATCGTTGAACGCATCCGACGCGAAGGGCCAATTTCTTTCGCTGACTATATGCGCATGGCTCTCTACGAACCAGGTCATGGCTACTACGTCACCGGTGCGGCCAAAATGGGCTGGGAGGGCGATTACTATACCAGCACCGATGTTGCCGACTTCTTCGCCAACTGCATGGGTCGCCAGTTGCAACATATGTGGCAGAAGCTGGACAAACCAGACCCGTTTATCGTACTGGAACAGGGCGCGGGCCGCGGTGATCTTGCCTCTGGTGTACAGGCCTGGCTCGCTCATGAAGCTCCTGACCTTCACGCATCTCTCGCATATCGCACGGAAGATAGACTTTTGGGAGTGGATGTTACATCTGAGGCTTCCATTTTAGAGCACCCGCAAGGAGAAAATGTTCACGTTTTCCTTTCCAACGAACTGGTAGATGCTTTTCCGGTACATATTGTGGAAGTACGAGACAGACACCTGTATGAACTATACGTAGATGAACAGGAAGGGCGTTTGTTTCCTGTGTTGGACGAGCCGAGTTCTGCTGAGGTCGTCGGATATCTTGATAATTATAGGATTCCCTGGACAACCTATCGTGACGGTTGGCGAGCCGAAATCAATCTAGCTGCCCTGCGCTGGCTACGACGGGTCGCGAGTGCCCTCAAGAAGGGCTACCTGATCACGATCGACTATGGCGACCGGGCGCGAGCATTATACACGCCGCACCGGATGCATGGCACACTGACCTGCTACTACCGGCACCAGATGAACGAACAACCCCTGGCACGTCCGGGCCAACAGGATATTACCGCGCACGTCAATTTCAGTGCCCTGATAGACGAAGGGCGGCGGCACGGATTGCGCCTCAACCTCTTTACCACACAACGCCAATGGTTGGAGGGCATGGGTATTCGCACAGCATTGGAGCAACTGCGCACTCACCAATTTGCCGCTATGGACACGGATCGCGCCTCCGACAAAGGTCAGATTGCTCGCCTGCAGTGGCTGAACCAGCAACAGCGCGTAGCAGCCCTCACCGACCACGCTGGTATGGGCAATTTCAAAGTACTGATTATGCGCCGTCCCTGACGGGGCTGCTGTAGTCATACAAAGAAGGAAGGGAGAAGTTTTTCATGCCATTCCAAACGTTTCCCAAAGTGGAACTCCATTTGCACCTCGATTGTTCGTTGAGCTATCCTCTTGTACATCAACTCGATCCTTCGATCACAGAGGATATCTACCGGCGGGACTTTATTGCACCGGCGAAGTGTGTCAACTTGAGAGAATTTCTTACGCGAGCGTTGCGAGAGGTTGCCTTGTTGCAAACTGAAGCATCTCTTCGCATGGCGGTTGCTGATCTGTTTGAACAATTGCGGCAAGACCATGTAATCTACGCGGAGATACGCTTTGCCCCTTTCCTGCATACGGAGAAAGGCCTCACGGTTCGTGAAGTGGTAGAGATTGTCGAAGCTGCCACGACGCAGGCAATGCGAACGAGCGACATAGAGGCTCGTCTGATCCTCTGTACTTTGCGACACTATTCGGCAGAGCAGAGTATGCAGACAGTCAGGTTGGTTGAGCAGTTCCAGGGAACGTCTGTCGCGGGTTTTGACATTGCCGGTGATGAGGCTGGCTTTCCTCTTGCCCCACACATTCCAGCTTTTCAGTATGCCCGTTCGCATGGTCTATTTTTTACTGCTCACGCGGGCGAAGCCCGTGGTGCCGAGAGCGTCTGGGAAACGCTGCGTGCATTACATACACCGCGTCTCGGTCATGGAGTACGCAGCATAGAGGACCCAGGCTTGATTAGCCATTTGAAGCGGGAGCGCATTCACCTTGAAGTCTGCCCGACATCCAATGTCCAGACGAATATCTGCGAGTCCTTCAGTGACCATTCTATTGCTCGTTTGTACTCGCAAGGCGTTTCACTTAATGTGAATACCGATGCACGCACCATCTCCAACGTGACCCTCACCCAGGAATATGAGCAACTTCACGAGGTCTTTGGCTGGGACGAACAGCATTTTCTGCGCTGCAATCTGCAAGCCATCGCGGTCGCCTTCCTCTCGGAAGATGAAAAACGGCAAGTCGAACAACGATACCGTGCAGCGTTCGCGGCGATCGCTGAAAAATAAGACAGGAGATGTCATAAAATATACGCTATACTGTCTATATACAATGTACCGAACTGTAGGGGCCCGCTTTAGCGCGCCCAACTCGACGAGCGAAGCAATGTCGAGTCTCTGTTATCAGGCTATTTCGTTCATGTTCATTATCACGCCCCGGTTACATCAATATAGGAGACAAACAGCTATGCAATATGGAATTGTGTTGCCAACGATGGGTCAAGGTGGAGATGCTCGTACTATTGCCGATCTGGCGCATGACGCGGAAGAGGCGGGTTGGGATGGCGTCTTTATCTGGGATTGTATGTCCATTAAGCGAGAGGATCCCGCAGATGACGCGACGTATGACCCGTGGATTGTGCTGGCGGCTATCGCCATGCGAACCGAGCGCGTGCGCTTCGGGACCATGGTCACGCCCCTTTCGCGACGCAGACCGTGGAAGGTAGCGCGGGAAACAGTGACGCTCGACCACCTGTCCAACGGACGTATGATTCTCCCCGTTGGCCTGGGGACGCTGGACGATGGCGGATTCTCAAAGGTGGGTGAGGTAACCGACCGCAAGCAACGGGCGCAGCTCCTGGATGAAAGCCTGGCTATCCTGACCGGCCTGTGGAGTGGGCAACCATTCAGCTACGACGGCGAACACTACCATCTGCAAGAGATGACCTTCATGCCGCCACCCATGCAATCGCCGGGCATCCCCGTCTGGGTTGTGGGAGCGTGGCCCAGAATGAAATCCATGCGGCGCACTCTGCGCTACGATGGCATTATACCTGCTCTCATGAAAGATGATGGCTCCTTTGACAACATGACACCGGCAGATATCCAATCCCTCAAATCATATGTAGCAGAGGAACGTACCGCGCAAACGCCCTTTGATATCGTTTTTGAAGGCGAAACACCCGGCGACGACCGCGAACAGGCGATCTCCATCGTGCGTCCTTACATAGAAGCTGGCATCACCTGGTGGCTCGAAAGTGTCTGGTCCACGCCAGAAACACAGGGCGGCGTCGCAGGTATGCGCAAACGTATTCAGCAAGGCCCACCGGTTAATTAGCTAAACGTAAACCCCGAATGGGTCAGATATATCAGGAGAGCAATTTCGCCGGCAGCCACGATGAGGGAAAGGGCGATACTCCACCCTCCTGCCTTGCTGACCCCTATACCTGCTTTGCTACCTCTTGCGTTCCCTGTGCAGCCCATGACAAAGGCGATGAATGCTGCGCTAAAGGTAAACGCAACATCTCCGCTGGAGATAATGTTTGGACCACCCGACCCGGTTAAGAGAATGGCAACGGCACTGATCAAGGCAACGGCGAGTGCCATCCCGCTGAGTTTTCTGCCATCCTGTTGAGTGGTAGTAGAAGTTGAGGCCGCCTTTGTCGTTGTTTTGGCAGGTGCATTTGCCCCGGAAGTCCCAGAGGAGCGCACGATCTGCATACCGCCTCCACTACTTGCCTTGCTGCCAGATGCAGCGGATGAGTACCTCACTGGAGACATCGTGCCTGTAGTGCGGGCAGTGGCACCGGTGCCGCCGACGTTGGCCGGCGTATTTGCCACGTTAATGATCACTGATGGTTTGGCTGGCTGCTGGAAGAAAACGAGCGGCACCGTGACAAGCGGCTGCGTGCCGGTGACAGGTAATGGGCCGGGTTGTGTTTGCGCGAACTGACCGGTTATCGTAAGACGCTCCTGTGGTACATTGCCGTTGCTAATCGCTTGCCGGTCGCTCAGCGAAAGCGAAAACGTGGGCCAGGAGATGTGAGCCGTGCTGGGCTTCGGCAACGCGGGCAAGGATGTCACCGGCAAGTTTGGGTTTGGTGGCGTGATCATTGGTTGCCATTGCGCTGTCATTGGCTGCTGTTGTGGCTGTTGTATTTGTTTCTGCGGGTTTGCTGTGGCTGTGTAGAGCGTACAGGTTGCTGTTGCATTTGTTGTCGTTGTTGCATTTGTTGTCTTTGTTGTATCTGCTGTGGTTGCTGTGGCTGCTGTGGCTGGGTAGAGCGTATAGGTTGTTGTGGATATGCGGGCCGCGGCGGCGCAAAAGGCTGTTGCTGCTGCGGTTGTTGTTGTGGCATGGCGGCGCGAAACGATCCAGGAGCAGGTTGTGGCGCCAGAATGATAGAGGGGTTGCGCCACGCCTGCTCCAGGGCGTTGGCGAAATCTACCGTGGTTCTGAAGCGCAAGAGCGGCTCTTTGGCTAATGCTTTCATTACTACCTGCTCAATAGCAGGAGGCAACCCCTGTACTTTTTGCACCAACGATGGTGGCTGTGCATGGATGTGTTGTGCGGTAATCTCCAGGAAGGAACCATGAAATGGGCGTTCGCCACACAGCCATTCGTAGACGATGATGCCCAGCGCATACTGATCGGTTGCTGGACACGGCCTGCCTTGAATTTGCTCAGGAGCCATATAAGCCGTGGTGCCAACGACAGTCTGGCTGTACAAAGACTGGGAGTTTTGCGTATTCTTCGCGATGCCAAAGTCGCTGAGCAACACTTCGTTTTGGCGTCCCAGCAGCATATTTTCCGGTTTGACATCGCGGTGAATAATATTATGGCTGTGAGCGAAGTCCAGGGCACTGGCCATTTGCTTGACATAGGGCACAAGCATGGTTATCGGAACTCGTGTTCCCATGGGATGACGGGTGCGTAGTGTGCCATTGGGGGCAAAGTCCATAATGAGAAACGGCGTCTCACCATACACATCAAAATCCAGCACACGCACGATGTTTGGATGGATCAACTGCGCCAGGTTACGCGCCTCGTTACGAAACTTATCCACCTCATTGCCGGTTAATTGCGTCAACAGAACTTTGACGGCGGCAAACGTATTTAGATGAATATGCTGCCCCTTGTAGACTTCGGCGAAGCCACCCTTGCCTAACAATTGGACGAGCCGGTACGGGCCAATTTGTTGTCCCACACGATCTGGCATATATGCCCCCCTTTTAGTGGATTGCCTATCCTATCTTTGCTATAGTGACGTTGGCACGGAAATGTACTGGTGGACTTCCGAGTTGTAACATGATGCCCGGCAGCAGTGGCGCAATGGTATTGGGTTGCCAGGGACGCCACTGATTGGCGCCGTCTTGCGCAAAACGGTAGTACATAGTATGCTCGGCGAGATTTTTAAGGTACCACTGTTTGCCATGCTCGTCGTACTCGAACATCGCACGCGGCGATGGGTCTGGAATATTGCTTGCGTCGCTATAACCAGGCGCGGCATCAGGCCGGATATGCCACTGATGCAGCGTTTTGCCAGGCCAGCCTACAACATAGTGCGCCTTCGATTTGTCGGTGACGTAGTCGTTGGGATCCCCGGTGCGCTTGTGCGGCATCAGGTAAAGAAACGGCAAGGTGGCTGGCTTATCCAGCGGTTGTTGGCAATTCGGGCAGGTGAGGCGCGGCGTGTTGGTCGCGATAAAGAAACGCCAATCGCAGTTCGGCGATGAACAGGGAATAATCTGATCATAGGCATGATAGAGTGCCGTTTGCCACTGAAACGGCAGTGGGCGTTTATTGGGATTATGCAGTCCATCCACAAATGCTGTGCGAAAGAGCTTTTCGAGTTCCGGCCCCAGCATATGCGCTTTCAACTTCTGTCCTTTAGCCTGATTCGAGGTATCGGTTGGATTTTCAATGTAGAGCGCATGGGAGCCGAAACGCATCAGGTCGTCCTTTTCGGGATCGGCATCAAAGTGCTTATCGCCACTGAGAGGGTGCCACAGCAGTAACCACTGGTAGAGCAGAACCGCCAGCGAGTGACGGTCGGTCTTGACCGATGGCACAGGCACGGTATGCATATAGATTTCGGGTGCGCGAAATGTGGTTGTCCCCTCGACTGTGGGCTTTAGCTTGCCCGGTACGGTCAGGCTGTCGCAGTCAATGAGTACCATACGTCCTTCGAAAGGATCGACCATAATATTTTTCCCCGAAAAGTCGGGGTAGCAGAGACCCATAGTGGCGAGCCGATTAGCCGCGCTCACCAGCTTGATTGCCACCGCGATACGTCCAATAAACCAGCCCCGCGCCTCCGGTTTAAGGTTTTTATAGGCTTTGCCCAGGTAATAGTTTTCGAGCGTCTTCATGCCTTCAACATAGCGCATACGGAACCCAACATGTGGTTGCACAACCCGTTTCTCCGGCCAGGTGAAAAACTCAGCCCAGTAGCTGTCGCCTTTGGTGGGGTTGAGGTTATTTATCAATACATCAATGCGTGCAATACGCTCCGCCTCCTTCGTCTTATCCGGCGGGTTATCATACAGTTTTATGACGGATCTTTTATCGGCGGAGCGATAGATATTGCCCTCCGCGCCAAAAGCGAATGCTGTATCATCATAGTTTTCTTCCGAGCCATCGGCGAATTTGACCTTCATCTCACATCCCTCATTTCAGCCCTGCTGACTGAAAGTAGCGCGTAGCAGCGTTGCAGGGCTGGCCTGGTAGTCCCTCTGTCAACGGTAAAGACAAACCACAGTCCGGTCATCAAAGGATTGTTTCTTCTGATAGCCAAGAAATTTCACAAGTGCCTCGGACGGTTGAGGAGCCTTCAAAACATCCGTTGCAATATATTGATAAAAATCCTCCACAAAAATAAATGGATCGGGATTCGGCTCTTCCGGCGTTGCACGTGGTGCCTGGATATCGTCCAGAGTGCCATCGGTCATGCCCATAATGAATGTTGGGCCTTCCAGCAACTCGGCGCGTAAATATTGTCGCCACATGTCCTGCCCTGTGCGCATAAACGGTTGCACTTCATTGCCCGATGCCTGAATTTGTGGCTGTTGCAGCCATCGCCATCGTTCGCGTGGCGTTGCTCCCTTTGCCTGTTGCATGGCGAACAATGCCCCGTCCCCAACCTGCACACTGGCAACAAACAGATGTTGATCGAGTGGGACGGCAAGGTATACCATCAACGTTGAGTGCATTTCATCAGGATGGATGCGGTCTTGCATTCCCCTCTGCTCGACAAAAGCGTGCGCCGAATGGAGCGATTCGATCAGCGCATTGTAGGCGGCACTTTCCCACTGATTAAGTGGAGCTTGTTTCCCAATACATTTGCCTAGTTCCTGTAAATGAACGGAGGTATTGGTGATGCTGAGTGCGCCTTGTACCGCTGCTCGCGCCCCGCGCGTGAAAACGGTTTGCTGCTTACGCCATCCGCGATAGCCACCATGATCATATCCAGTTGCAGATTGCGCGTATCTACAGGAAAGCTCCTGACCTCAAAATCGTCCTCACGATACTTGCCATCATAGGCATGGCCATAGCCGCGCCGACTGGCCCCGACGATATTCCAACCACTGCGTAACATCCCCGATTTCCCCCGTTCAGGATAGAGCTTTTCGTGTGGGTGTTCTCTCTGCTCGTACTCATTGAAGTCGGGCGGATCCTTTTTAACATCATAGATTGATTGCTGTGGTTTGATCTGCTGAATTTGTGGAGGAGAAATGACTACATTGGCTGGAGGCCGTCCATGCACCCTGTTTCCGGCCTGCACAGGCGGTTGTGGCAACGGTTGTGGCACTGGTGGCGGCATATTGCGCATGGCCGCCAGGTCCGATTGTGCTTTATGAAGATGTCCTTGCAGATTTCTACTCTCGTTCTGCAAATGCGCAATCTCATCCTCTAACTGGTTTACCACTCCGCTCAGCCTTTCACTTTCCTTTTTCGCTTCTGTATCCAGTTGGTAGCGTCCCCAGAGTATACCCGCAAAGACACAGAGGGCGTAAATAATGAGGAATAAGGGCAGTAAGCCCAGGTTTGAGAATGAAGGCGTATCCCCATTAGCAACATGCTGAATGATAAATACCAGTACCGCCAGGATTGCGATGACTAATACTATGATGATCCCAATCAGGAATGTGTCAAATTGTTCCCGTGGCTGTGCCGTGCGTTGGGGCTGCAAGCCCGCTGCGTTTGCTCCACCCAAGCCTCCGCTGTTAGCACCAATGGCCTGGTTGGCTCCAATCGGCGGCTCGGCCTGGCGTTGTGTCTTAATCGCGTCTTCGTCTGGCTGCCGTTGCACTGGTTGCGCTTGCCGCGTCGGCGGCGAAGGCAGCGTGATTGGTCGTTGTTGCTTACGGGACATGAATGGGGGGTGCCACTGCCCATGTTTATCCAGTTGTACAGGTTCCTGGCTCGGCGGCATATTGGGCTGATTTCGAGCCCTGTTCCTGCCAGGGTTGCTGCCCCTGGTACTGGGGGTCATCTTGATTATTCAGCATGGATTCTTCTCTCCTCTAACGCGGTACGACAACTCCATATGGTAGACATGTTGCGCCGCGAGCGAATGCTGCATCAACTCGCTTTTGATCACCTGCAACCCATCCTGCATCGTTACCTGAAAGGTGCCGCTCATCTCCTCTGAGGTATCCAACAAAAAAAGAGGGGCAGGCGACACAGCCTTTGACTGGCGAAAAATGCTGCCACTCTATTGTTTCTCTCTCCCTAGTTCGGACTGTATGAAATGCCAGGAATGGTTGATGGGGCTACCATAGTCGTCTGTTCTGCGCTGCCACCGCCTACTGCACGCGATGTCTGAACGATCGAACCGGAAATCCACTTGAAGAAGGCTTTGATTGCCTCTGGCGAGACATTATGCATCAAGAACACGTTGCTGGTCACTTCGTGCAGCATGGCCGAATTGACCGCGCTGCCGCAGCCAAGTGCCACAATCGTTGGCTTGCGGCTGCCGCTCAACTGCTGCAGCCGGTACACGGCATCACGATAGTTGTCGGTTGGCTCACCATCGGTCAGCAGGAAGACGAGCGGGCGGAAATCGCCACGCTGCGTCGGTGTGTTCAGTATCAGGTCTTGCTCGATGGACTGTACGAGAATGCGCAGTGCCTCCCCTAACGCGGTAGTGCCACTGGCTGTCAACTGTGGCGGCTGGAATTGGTCCAGACTGACCAGCCGGTATTGATCGACGCCGCTGGAAAAACAGATCAGGCTAAGGTGTACTGTTTCCAACGCCTGCGGGTCCGCCATCAATAGCTGGTAGATCATATCCAGGCCCGCGTTGACCGCGAGGATGGGATCGCCCGCCATTGAACCCGAACAATCCAACAAGAGGTATACTGGCAACCGCCGAACGTAGCCAGACCCCATAAAACCACCTTGCATTACTATCTCTCCTTCGTAACTCTTGGAACATTAATAACACTACATAACTGACGTACTCAAAATATCTCTGTAACTACAAACATGACAATGCCCCTACATATCCGGATCCAGGCCACATAGCATATGCCATGTGCTATTGTCTTGTACCGATGGTACCGGAAATCCATTTGAAAAAGCTCTTGATTTGTTCCGGTGAGACCGTGTGCATTAAAAAGACATGATCGGTTATCTCACTGAGAACTGCCGTATTGACCCTGTTCCCACAACCAAGCGCGATAATCGTCGGTTTGCGGATGCCGCTCAATTGTTTGAGACGGTTCACCGCCCGGCGGTAATTGTCTGTTGACTCACCATCGGTCAGCAAGAAAACCAGCGGACAATAATCACCCCTCTGCACTGACGAATGAAAAATCAGGTCTTGCTCAATCGAGTCGGCCAGCAGGTGCAACGCGGCCCCCATTGACTTCTTGCCACCGGTTTCCAGCGACGGCGGCACAAACCTGTCAAGAGCAACCAGCCGGTACTGCTTCGCGTTATCCGCGAACTTGATCACGCTGATGTAAGCGGTCTCCAACGCCTGCGGGTCCGCCATCAGCAAGCGGTGAATCATATTCATGCCCTCGTGAATGGCGGTAATGGGATCTCCTGCCATCGAACCTGAGCAATCCAGCAACAAGTATACCGGCAAGCGACGGAAATAGCCAGACCCCATAAAACCGTTCAGCATATTGTTCTCCTCATGATGGACTTTTTCTTGCTTCTTAAACTTACTTAAATATCTATTGTATCATTGGCCCGGTTTTGTCGTTGGTGACGGTGATAGTATGTTTGTAGGCGTTGGCGACGGTTTTACTGTTGGTGACGGTGTTGGCCTTGGTGCCGGTATTGGTGTATTTGTCGGCCTTGGTTTTGGTGTTTGTTTTGCCCTGGGAGTGCGTATTGGAATCGCTTTTGCCGTAGCCGTTGCAATGACCTGATTGCATGTTAGATGTAATACATCTTGACAGTTTATTACTGATTCCCCTGAAGCAGGCGATGCGAAAAAATTGAGTACTAATAGCAATACCATCAATCCCAGGAACAAATAGATCGTTATCCAGCGCAAATTTTTGGGAGTAATAAAATTATTTGGCATCAGCAACCTCCTACCTTTGTTTGTGATAAATTCACGACTCAACTCCAATCAGCAATATCAATAGTACAATAGAATAACGCCATATGATTTTCAGTGTTATCTTTTACCCAGGAATCGCTTTTGAGAACCCAATTAAAAATGTTAGTTTCTTATCGAAGGTAGATGTTGCTATTTATAATAACCGAATCTTTATCAGAATGCAACAGCTATAACGACTCTTTTTCAGAACATTTTAAAAGAACAGAGTAGATGCAAATTACAACAGCGAAGGCATAAAGCACAACTTCCGCGTCGCGGAAGTTGTGCTTTATGCCTTCGCTGTTGTAATTTGCATCTATCCGACAATAAACTCCCCAACATTCAATATCCCTGCCGGGTCCCAGCGTTTCTTCAATGTGCGCATGACATCCAATGCTTGCGGACGGTAGCCCCAGCGGTCAATTGCTTCATGCCATTCCTCCGGCATCGTGATGACGACAGCATAGCCCTCCAGCGCGAGTGCTGGTGTGCGCAGTTGTTCGATCCAGCGATGCGCTCTGGTTGCATCATTGGTGTTTTTTGTGGCGTAGAGCAAACCATTGCCTATATCGGCGAGAAACGCACCCCGTTGTAAGAGCGCGGACTGGTCATTGATATACGCTGCCATGTCTTTTGCCGGTACGCCCACGCGCATCTGTATGTTCCTTTGTGTATCGCCCAGCAATGCGGCCCAGATATCGGTGCCTGACAAGGTAGCAACCTCTGTTGGTGGCGCTGCTTGCTCTTTTTGAAGGATTCGTCGTACCTCTGCCAGTTCTGCCTCTACATCTTCCGCTATGCCCTCGGCGGTATAGACAAGCGTGTATGGAGGTTGCGCTGCTTGCGATACGCCAGGTATAGCGCAATCTTTGCAGAGGACGAGCGCGGACGCTACCAACGCTGATGGTAGGAGCGTGCGGGCGTAGCGCAAACCGTGTTGCAGACTATCGAGCGGGAGGAGCAGCGTGCGTTTGGCTCGTGGATGCGCGACGACTTTGAGTGTGATATCGGTCAGCAGGCCCAGCGTGCCGTGCGAGCCGACAAAGACTTTGGTCAGATCATAACCGGCGACGTTCTTGATGACCGGGCGTCCCACGCGCACGAGGCGTCCGTCAGCGAGTGCCACGGTGCCGCAGAGGACGATATCGCGCACAGATCCGTAGCGCATACGCTGCGGTGCGTTGATGTTGGTGGCGACAAGACCGCCGACGGTCAGACCCAACCACGGGTCTGCCAATGGCACCTGTTTGCCGTCGGTTGCCAGAAACGCCTGTACATCCGCAAGTGGCGTACCCGCTCCAACAGTGATGTACAAATCGTCGGCCGCATACGTTTTGATGCCTTTCAGGTTCGCCGTACTCAGAATAACTGTCTTTTCAGAAGTTATGTGCGATTTTCGTGCTAGCGAGCCGCGAATGGAAACTGGCTGGTGGGCTTTGGAAAATGTATGTAACGCCTCGGCTGCTTCCTCTGCCGTTGCAGGAGCAAAAACGTTGTTGACAATATGCACTTGCCCAAAGGTCTGCAGACTGGTAGGGGCATCTGTACGGACGCGCTTCAGCCCGTCCGTCCCCGTCCGTCCATCATCGCCAATCTCTACCGGGGTGGGAAATATCTTGCCAGGATTGAGCAAAGCATCAGGGTCGAAAGCATTTTTGATATCGAGCATGGTTCTCAATTCGGCGGCTGTGTGCATCAAAGGCATGTAGGCGCGTTTCTCGATACCAACGCCGTGTTCGCCTGAGAGGCTGCCGCCCATGCCGACGCAGATCGCGACCATTTCCCAGCTTGCCTCGTGAACTCGTTGGATAAGGTCGCGATCTTCGGGTTGTGGAATCATAATCAGTGGATGCAGGTTGCCGTCGCCCGCGTGGAAGACGTGACCCGCTCGCAATTCGCGGCGGTCCAATAACTCGTTGACTTTGCCCAACATTTCCGCGAGGCGACTGCGCGGCACCGTGATATCAACGGTGTAATAGGAAGGGCAGAGGCGTGTGATGGCGCCCGCCGCGCTCTTGCGGGCAAACCAGATGGCGTTGCGTTCCTCAGCGTTGGCGGCGATACGCAGGCCATACCCGCCGTGTGCCTGCACAATCTGCGTGATTTCCGCGATCTGCCCATCCAGGCTGGCGGCATAGCCGTCAACTTCGATAATTAAGATGGCTCCCGCCTCGGTTGGCAAGCCAGCATGAGCGAATGGTTCGATGATGCCGATAATTCTCGAATCCATCATCTCCATCGTCGCTGGTACCAGCCCACTGGCGATAACGGCTGATACTGCCGTTCCCGCCTGTTCAATCGAGTCGAACACGACGAGCATAGTTTTCACGTCAGGTGGATTGCGCAGGAGCCGCACAGTAATTGCGGTCATGATAGCTAACATGCCCTCGCTGCCGGTAATCAGGCCGCACAGGTCATATTCAGGATAGTCGAGGGCGTGCCCGCCGACGCGCACTGCCCGCCCATCGGCTAACACCACATCCATGCCAATCACATAGTTGGTGGTAACGCCGTATTTGAAGCAATGCGGCCCACCGGAGTTTTCCGCCACATTGCCACCGATGGTCGAGGCTCGCTGGCTGGCGGGATCGGGCGGGAAATACAGATCTCGCGTTTTTGCGCGTTCGTCCAGTCGTAGATTGATCAGGCCGGGTTGCACAACCGCGCTCCGCCCATATTCGTCCAGATCAAGGATCTGGTTCATGCGCGAAAACTCAACGATGATGCCCCCGCGATCAGCAACGGCGCCGCCTGATAGGCCGGTACCCGCTCCGCGTGCCACTAACGGCACATTGTGTGCCGCCGCCCAGCGCATGACACATACAACATCCTCAGCCGAATGCGGGAATACCACGCCCTCCGGCATCCCTCTATCGTTTCCAGCGTCCACCTCATAACTGATAAGTGTTGCCCTATCGGTGAACACCTGCCCTTTCGGCAAAATAGTTTGTAGAGATCGATTTATCAAGTCCGGCTGATTTATCGAGTTCACTTCGCTTTTTCCTATTGATTTCCGCCCGTTGTCGCCGGTGCGGCAGTAGCGATAGATGTGCCAGTGGGCGTCACCGTCGGCAAATTGAATAACGGTATCGCGGTTGGATTAACCGGAATAATGGTGATCTGTTGTACATTTCCTGGCATCGTATCTCCCGTAGAGAGATGAATGGAAACGCTCGCCGGGTCTATGCCGGGTTGTTGCTTAATGTAGGCCAGGGCATCCTGCCGCTTCATACCTTTCACCTGAGCGGCGATAGCGTGTAGTTGCGCCGGGGGAATCTGGTATTGCACATCCCCACCGGCGGCTACCGACAGGATGATGCCGCTGCTGTTTAGCCCGGTGATCGCAGGCTGTCCAATCTCGACGGTAGAGTTGAGCAAGACGTAGTTTGGCCCCAACTTTTGCACCTGCTGTTGTAGCAATTGCCGTGCCATGTTCTGTGCATCGGGGGGGCTATAATAATTCAAGATTCCCCGTTCCGTCATAGAGACCGCGACAGTATTGCTGATCGCACCAACGGTTGGATTGGATATGACTGAGACATCAATGAATTGTATGGCGCCGATGGAGGTCCCATTGTGTTTTTGCACCTGTTGCTGCAAATAAGTAGTAATCTTCGCCTTCAAAATTTGTCGCAGTTGTATAGCAATGTTATAGACATCCGACTCTTGTACTGACTGTTGACAGCCTATAGGGAGGGGGGTAGGACAGTTTTGTCCCGTCGTTGGTGCCGAACTCGAAGCCATCATATCTTTATTGAACGACTTCGCCGGTATCGAGGCAGTAGCAACATTGCCGGTTTTCAGCGTTGGTTGGGCCGTAATATGATAAACCCTCTGCATGGCCAGCACTTTTGGGCCAAAGTTAATGGTAGCGGTCGGCGCAATAACGGTCTGGAACTCGAAGTAAAAGAGGCCAGCCATCACAAAAAGTATCAGGACAATCAAAAGTGTGATAATGGCAAGGATAGGATTGCGTCGTTTTTTCTTGCCCGGCACTTGCGGTGTGTTCGGCGGTGCCAGCGGTACTAATGGCGGCGCAGCCGCTAGCTCATCTACATCCACGTCAAAACCCCCCTGCGCGTTGAAGCTATGCCGGTCAAGGTTGACGGTCGGTGAGGCATAATCCTCTTCTATGAACGCATCAGGTTTTTTTGGGGCGGGCGATAACGTATCAACGCGACTTGCCGCTTTCCGCTCAGATTTGGTCGCGGTACCAGTGCCGTTCATGCGACCAATGCTCACCGCTCCCTCTACTCTTTCAGGTCGCTGGCGGCGTAGGGAGCGATTATTACCTCTCTCCCAGAGAGGGTGCGAGTCCGTGCCTGCGTCGATGGCCTCGATGTGCCCAACAGCAGGATCGGCTTTGGAGAGCGACTGGTACGCCTCCTCGAAAGCCTCTAACAGTTCTTCCGCGCTAGCAAAACGCTCGTCGAGTTGCGGGGCGATACTGCGATTGACGACATAGGCCAGTGGTTTGGGCAGCGTGGCCTTTGGTTCATCGTCTGGCATTTTTCCAGTCAACATCTGGTGCAAGATGATACCAAGCGAAAAAATATCGTTGCTGGGAGCCGCGACACCGGACATGCGCTCAGGTGCCATATACGCCACCGTACCCATCTCGGTACCCGCCGTTGTCAATGGCGGGCTGGCGGACATCCCTTGAATGGTGGCAATGCCAAAATCTATCAGACGCACATACACGCGATCACCGAACGCGCTTGTAGGGACGCGCTTTAGCCCATCCGCTCGCTCGTCCATCCGCTCGTCCATCCGCTCATCCGTCCCTTCCTCCTGGTCTAATAGAATATTGCTCGGTTTCAGGTCGCGATGTACGACGCCGCGCCGGTGAATGTATGCTACCGCCCGCACCAGTGCCGTGAAGAGTTGATGCACTTCTGAGAGCGTCAATGGACCTTTATGCAGACGCTGCGCGAGGGTGCCCCCCGCGACGTAGGGCGTCACCAGAAACAGGCGTCCCTGCTCTTCGCCAAACTCATAGAGGGATAGAATATGCTCGTGTTTAATGTGGGCGTTCACCTGGGCCTCGCGCCGGAAACGCTGGCGGGCCGTCATATCGTGAACAAGGTCGGAACGGATAATTTTGATGGCGACTTCGCGGTCAAATGCGCTGCGTTGGCGTGCCAGATAGACCTCGCCCATTCCGCCAACGTCAATACGACGCTCCAGATCATAATTGCCGAAGCGGCGCGGAAAGGCTATTACCTGTCCCCCGGACAGGGTGTGCGACGGGTGTCAAATCCAGGGCCATGCTGCTCTTTGATTGGGCCGTGCTGCTCTCTCATAACTGATTTTTCAGAAACTCTTTTCCACTTAGCGACCCACTACTCTCCTACTCTCTATAGAGAGACGTTGGTTGTCACATAAAGTAAAAACGCTGTTTTCGCATAACTTGGAGAACACTCGTTAAACTGTAACAAACGGCGGCAATGACAGCATATATACAGATCATTGTCACAGGCAGTATAACACCAATTTCTAGCTCTCTGCAATGAATTACGTCACACTCCACAAGATTTTCACGTTCGGGCGAAAGCTGGCGCATTGACAGTCGGTTGCTGGTTGCGCGGCTCGGGTTGTGTGGTTGCTCTTTTCCTGATTCTTCCAGTTATGTAAATGAAGAAAAGCAGAATGAGAATAACCTCGACAATATTGAGGATTTCGGTGAATGGCAGGACGATAAAGCCCAGGTTGAGATTCCAGCCATTGATGGTCGAGCCTACGGGGTCGGGGAGTAGCACAAGCAGAGCGGTGGCGTTCCAGACAAAGTGCTGGAAGACGGCATATGCGTAGCAGCCAAGGAACTTGAGGAAGCGATACCTTTTTGCGTGGAACAGGTAGTACCAGCCAAGTGCGACCATGCCCGCGCCAAAACCGTGCAGTAGGGCAGCACCGGTGCGTATCAGCGCGATCGTGAGCCAGTCCTGATAGCCAAGCCCGATATAGCCGACCGTCTCGATCAAGGCAAACCCAATGCCACAAGCCATGCCCAGCACAAATGCCTCCGACGCACTGCGTACGCGCCCGATAAAAATGATTACCGCTAACGGCTTCACCGTCTCTTCAACCACCGGTCCGATGATAGCGACGAAAAGGAAGGTGATGTTAAATGATGAGATAGTTCCGCAACCAGGCCCACTTGGATCATTTATACAATTCAGCGCATTGGCTTGCAATCCTCGGACGAGCAGGTAGCCAAACAGTAGTTCCAGCGCGAGGGCAAGCCCGATGCCGGACGTGGCCCCACTGGTCAAAGCAATGGCGAAACGCCGCCATGTCGTGGGCCACGCGGGAAAATGCAACCGCCGCACACCAAGTGCAAGCAATGCAAGCGCGGGAAAGATCGCCGCAAGCGCAATTAGAAAAGCCGAGAGCGTGAAATTGGTGACGGCGTTACCACTACTCTGCAAGCTAAAACCGATCGCGATCACAATACCATAGAGAATCAGGAATATCCAGAACCACGGCAGCCGCAGGTCGGCGGATGGTCTCCTCATGAACGAACGAATGCTATGGTAGAGGCCGAATGCTCCGCCTATAATGCCAGCGCCGGTAAACGCAGCCAGTTGCAAAATGAGATCAAAGTATTTATCGGGACCCGTTGTCGAACTATTGGGCGAAAACGCAATGATCAGGGTGATCAAAAGAAGTCCAAGTCCAGCTAAGAGGGCAATGCTAACCCCCACTACCGTAACAATGTTCATACCAAAGAGATAGCCGTCCCGTTTTGGCTTCTGCGGTAGATATACAGGATAACCAGGATAACCAGGATAACCAGGATAACTGGGATAACCGGGGTATCCTGGATAGGCAGGATACGCAGCGTAGCCATAGGGTTGAGCAGGATAACCGGGATGACCAGGATAACCGGGGTACCCTGCATAGCCATAACCAGGGTAATTTGAATTTGTAGCAGTAGGATACTGCCCATATGGCCCTGGCCGTCCCGAGTGCCCCGGATATGGCATGGATGATGGAATGCCTTGCGGTAGCAGTGGAGGGCGTGGCTGATTGCTTTGCGGAATAGGAGCATAGCCTGTTCCGGGCTGTTGCTGTGTCATAGTGCCTTGTAAGGGTGGAGCATACGGTGCGTTCGGTGGGTAGGCAGAGCGAAACTGGGGAGTTACTACTGGCACTGGATACGCGGGTAAAGCTCCTGTGCCATGTTCGCGATACGTAAAATCGGCGTGAGGATCGTTCTGATTTAGTGTTGGCGGTGGTTGCATCGGTTGTCCTTGTTTGCGTTCCTGTTCGGATCGGGAAACAGCCGCGTGCGGCTGTGTATCCTCATTCCAGCCCGGTTGAGCGTAGCTAGCTTGAAGAGCGTTACCGGGCTGGCTTTGCAGTCCCTCATTCCAGCCCGGTTGAGCGTAGCTAGCTTGAAGAGCGTTACCGGGCTGGCTTTGCAGTCCCTCATTCCAGCCCGGTTGAGCGTAGCTAGCTTGAAGAGCGTTACCGGGCTGGCTTTGCAGTCCCTCGTCTGATGTCCCCCACGATCCACCCCATAGCTCAGACGTTGGACGACGCTCTATTTGATTGGGGTCCGATGCCGACCCTTTATTTTCAGAACTCACGATATCATGCCTTTGCTCAACCAGAATATGCCGTTATTTTACCACTTCTACCACTTCTAGAGTACATACATCTCTAGATTCTTACGAAGAAGGACGTACATAAGTTTTGCGCTGTTATCCTTCACAGCATACAGCAAATTGAGGAATTTGACCAGTGGGTTCAATGTGAATGTGTGGGTCAGGCAAGGTTTGCTCGTCGAGTCACCGGCAAGTTAAAGGACAGTTCTCTGAGAAGATGAGGCCCACCGGTTATACCACCAACGCTGCCGCCATCAGCAACACGACCGTACCCAGCACTGTGTAATCGAGCAGGTGCAGGGAGGTTTCGTGCAGGGGTGTGCGACGATCCTTAACCTCGTAGCCGCGAGCATCCAGGGCCGTGGCAAGGTCGGTGGCGCGGCGCAACGCTCCTTGCAAGAACGGGGTGAACATGGCGGTTATGCTCAGGAAGCGGTCGCGCAGACTTCCCCGCGAGATGCTGGCGCCGCGTGCCGTTTGTGCTTTGATCAATTGCTCCCCTTCCTCAATCAGCGTTGGAATGAAGCGCAGCGCGATGAGTGTCATCAGCGCGAAATCGTCTACCGGCAACTTCAAGCGGCGCAGCGGTGAGAGCAGCATGGTCAAGCCCTCGATCAGCGCAACAGGCGTGGTGGTCATCGTGAGCAACAGGGCAAGTGCATAGAGGACGACGAAAATGATGAAAAAGTCCATCAAATACCAGACGCTCAACTGCGTGGCGATGATTGGGCCAACGGGAAATGTAGCGCTATCGGGTAAAAGGCGAATCAGAAAGAGTGTCACCAGGTCAACTGTGGCGAGCAGTACAAGCAAGGAATGGAGTAGCTTGAACCAACGCCGGTGTCTCATTCTGCGTATTCTTTCTACAGGCAGCAAGAAAACGACGAAATACAAGACAAATGCCGTGCCATAGATGAGCAGTGCATTGCGTAATAATCCGAAGGTGACGGGCAACGGCCCTATGGTTAAGACGGGATTGTTGGCAGGATTATCAGGTATGAAGGCCGTTGGTATCGCGCCAATTGCGCCGAGCAAAATCAGTATCCACATACGTTGCCACATATGGCGGAAACTGACACCGGAAATCTTGACGGTAATGATCATAAGCAGGCCGATCACAATATAAGGCGTGAAATGCCAGACGCGCTGGTTGGCGATAAAAAAGACTACGAGAAACCAGAACATCACCAGTAGCTTCGTTCTTGCCTGCAAACGATGCAGGATGCTGTTCCCCGGATAGTATATGCCCAGCGATGAAACGGTATTCAATGAGATATTTTTCAGCATATTTTTCTAACCTGTTCTCGTTCGGTAATTGTTCGGTAAGCAGTCAACTTGTCAATAATGTGAACGCCTCGTCAATGGTCAATGTATCCTCTGGGATGGCCATACCGCGCTGCCGCAACTGTGCCAGCAAGCTGCTGAGCGGAGGAGCCGCCAATCCATATTCGCGAAGCTTTTCCCCCTGCGAAAAAATAGTGCGCGGCGTTCCTTGCAGAACAAGGTGTGCATTATACATGACAAAAATGGTATCCGCTAACGCAGCCACTTCTGTCATGTCGTGCGAGACCAGGACAACAGTTACACCCTGTTCTTGCTGGATTTGCTGCAAGTAGTAATAAAACTCTGCTCGCCCTTCGGCGTCCAGTCCCGTGGTTGGTTCATCAAGCACCAGGATGGTGGGCAACATTGCCAGCACGCCAGCTAGCGCTGCCCTCCGCATCTGTCCTCCGCTCAACTCGAATGGTGAACGTTGCGCGAACTCTTTGGGCGGCAGACCCACCGCTTCTAATGCACCCAGCACGCGAGCACGTACCTCGTGTTTGCCCAATTTCATGCGCCTCGGCCCGAAGGCCACATCGGCGTAAATGGTGCGCTCGAACAGTTGCGCCTCTGGAAACTGAAAGAGCATCCCAACGCGCTGCCGCAAATTGAACAAGTTGGCCCCTTTCGCGCCCACAGCTACCTCATCCACTACTACTGTGCCGGAGGTAGGTTGTAGCAATCCGTTAAAGTGCTGCACCAGCGTTGATTTGCCCGAACCAGTGACGCCGATGATGGCCGCGCAACTGCCCCGCTCGATCGAGAGATCGATATCCACCAGCGCCTGTTTTTGTAAAGCCTTGTCTTGCCTCGCCGCGTAGGTATAGCAAAGATTATGCGTCTGAATAATGGCATCGCTTATGTCGCTTATCTGGCTCATTCCGTTTATCCCGTTTATCCTACTCATCCTGCTATCTCCCGTGCGATTGCCTCTACCGTTAATGCTTCACGCGATATGGCCAACCCTTCATTACGTAGTCTTTGTGCCAACTCGATAGGTTCGGGGATGGCAAGTTTGAGCCGGCGCAATCGCTCGATATCGGCAAAGACCTCTGTGGGCGGCCCTTCTATGACGATACGCCCCTGTTCCATTACTACAACACGCCCGGCCAGGGCCGCCTCTTCCAGAAAGTGCGTCACCTGAATAATGGTCAGGCCATACTGGCGGTTCAGGTCGTGCAAAAGTGCCGTGATATCGGCGCGTGAGAGTGGGTCAAGTTGGGCCGTTGCCTCGTCTGCGATGATACACTGTGGGCGCAGGGCCAGTACACCTGCTATAGCCACGCGTTGTCGCTGTCCCCCTGACAGGCGTTGTGGCGGCAATTCACGCAGCGCGGAGATGCCGACAGCAGCCATTGCCTCCGCGACCCGCTCGGCGATAACGGCACGGGCATAGCCACGTACCGTCAAAGCCCATGCAACATCATCTTCGACGACCGTCGCGATCAGCTGGTTATCGGGATTCTGGAAAATCATGCCCACGGTATCACGAATAGTACGCTGTTGTGCCGGGTCGCTGCTATCGCGTCCCGCGACCAGCACCCGTCCGCTCGTGGGTAGAAGCAAGGCATTACAGTGGCGTGCCAGCGTTGATTTGCCGCTGCCGTTGTGTCCCAGCAAGGCAACATATTCGCCTGCCTGTACCTGGAGGTTCACATCTTGCAGTGCCGGAACGGATTGCGCCTCACCCTTGCGCGTCTTCTGCGCTGGATAAATATACGTGATGTTCTGCACATCAATCAAAGGAGCGTTGATCATACTTCTACCTTGCTCCTCTCGTTGATGCTGTCCGTGTGGTTTTCGCTGATTGTCGTGTGAGTACGCTTATGCTTACCCGTTTCGCGCCTACCCACAAATTTCATAATAAGGCGTACCAGCCAGTGCAGAAATTTCTCAAGCTTGCCGCCGGGAAAGGGGCGTACCTTATAGCCGAGCAATCGCACCAGCACATTGGTAACATAATAGACAAGGATCACGACGGGCCATAATACGAGCCAGTACATCAGAAGCAGGAATGCCCACCAGTAAGTAAATCCGAAGTTGGCCACCTGCTCAACCAACGGATACACGTTGTGCCGCCAGACATCTTTGAAACCAAGTTGTGGGGCCACAAAGTTGATGAAGTGAATAATGGTAATGTACACCTGTTGAAACTGGAGGACGAAATACTGGACGCTCGTACCAATCAGAAGGGCTAATAGCCAGGTGCCACCATAGACAAGCAGGGAAGAACTGGTCACGCCCAGCAAAATCAGCGGGAAGTGACGCATCCGGTATTTCATCGTGATACCCAGGAACACGCCTGCACCGCACTCCAATGTCATGAACACAGCTGCACCCAGACCGGTCAACATACATACCACAAACATCGCCACGCTCACACCCATCATGGCAGTATAGAAGCCGCGCCGCAGTACCAGCACGGTAAAAACGGTGGGAACGAGCAACTCGAAAATCCCACTACCCACCGGCAAGTAAGTTGCGATCAAATGAAAAATAATGGCGATATCCGCCAGTAGTGCCCCCTCCGCAATCTCAATGGCACTCAGTTTTCGCAGCATATGAAAGGTATCCTCTATCGTATATTTCTAGCCATATATATATTGTATGACAGACCGTTTATGATAACGGTTCCATTGGTTATAACGGTTCAGGTTGCCCCGAACCGTTGCCAGTTGCTACTATTATACAGGAGTAAAAGCCAGGTAACTGGTGATTCCTAGTATAGGAGAAATGGCGCATTCATGCATGCACACGGGTGCATTTTAGCGGATGATGGGAAACTTGTATCGCCCTTATATCCATGTAAGTTGTTTCATCGTATCTGCTTTTGCCTTTTCGCATCTATTAATCTGATAAATGTGTTCATAATTGGCAAATCAGCATCAATAGCAAATTGTAAGACATTGCGAGCAACGGACATTTTACAAAGTAATGCAATAGTTGGTTGCTCAGACAGCAAATTCTGGCCCATTTTTCGCGGTTCAGCCCTTGCTAATACTATTGCGATATACTATTATAAATATAACATATCGCGATATTCTCAAAGACAGGCCATGAAGGGACGAACAGGGGAATGATTCTCTGAGGAAAGGGAGAGCCGCACCCCAAGCTGAAAATGGGACACTTCAGGTTGGGATGCAACTCTCCCTCATCAAGGTTCCTACAGACGAGAAGTTGTAAATGTGTCCTTCGAAAGGAACAGGGAGAGAAGATGCTTCGCTTCAGAAACTATTGGATCTACAGCACTGGCCTCGCCATCGCCTGGGCGGTTGTTCTCATACTCGCACGGACGATCCGGGGCAGCGAGGGCGCGCAGCCCATCCTGTTGGTCTTTGGCGGCTTCTGTATCGGCTGGGTGTCGACGACGATTGCCCGATACGTCTATCCGCCGCCAAAGCGTTGGGAGTTGAACCGCCGCTAGGAGTAATATCCTCAATCGACCCTCCATGCGGGCCCCAGCGCACGCCAGGGCTACGAGCGTTGATTTTCTTGAGCAAGTCGCGGCCGAAGGGTAGTCTGCCACTTCTGTCGGATCGGAAGCCTACCCTTGCCGCGAGAACTGCCCTGCAAAGTGCAGAGAAAAGCGCCATGTAATCGGCTTCCAGTCACTCTTTCTGGCAATACTTTTCTGGCAACACAGCAGATGAGTTCATCCGCTTGAGCGCCGCCGCGGTCAATTTTGTTGATGAAGATGATGGTGGGGATACGAAGCTTTCTCAGGGCCATGAGCAACATTTTTGTCTGCGCCTGCATCCCTTCTACGGCAGAGATTAGCAGGATAGCACCATCAAGAACGCTGAGGGAGCGTTCGACTTCAGCGAGAAAGTCCGCGTGTCCAGGGGTGTCGATCAGGTTGATTTTCAGGGTGTTGACGAAAAAAGAGACGACAGAGGCTTTGATCGTGATGCCTCTTCTCTTACAGAGCTGCTCGGCACCATGGCCATCTGCACCACACATGAAGCCGCAGATCAGCCGAGGCCTACCTCAACCTCTTCCACCAACCCCACCATCACTGCCTCGTCCTGTTCTTCAAGCACAGTACGCGGGTCGAGCAGCAAAGTATCGTGTTGGATGCGAGCGATAATGGGAGTGTTGCGCAGACGCAGGCGTCGAGCAAGGTCCGCGAGCGGAAACGGAGTGCGTGCGGCATCGAGTGCCAGCAGGGTGGTGGGAAGCGTCTCGCCGGGGAGGGAGCCGCCGCCGACGGTGGATTCGCCGCGCTGCACATGGGCCGCAATGCCGTGTGCCTGGAGTTCTGTGGCCCAGCGAGTGGCGCGGCTGGCCAGTTTTTCTGGACGTTGCGCGATCATGCGCCAGATGGGGATGGCGGTTTCCGCCTCGTTGCGTTGGTAGTGGCGCAAGGTTGTTTCGAGTGCCGTCAGTGTCATTTTGTCAATGCGCACTGCTCGCATCAAGGGGTGCCTGGCGATACGCTCAATCACCGCCGCTTTGCCCACCAGGATACCTGCCTGTGGGCCACCTAACAGCTTGTCGCCGGAGAAACAGACGACATCCGCTCCCGCCGCGATACTCTCTTGCGGCATCGGCTCATGGCCAAGTCCATAATGTTCGCTGGCAAGCAGGCAGCCACTGCCAAGATCGTCCATCACCAGCAGATTATGCTGCTGGGCTAGCGTTGCCAGAGCGTGAACCGGCGTCGACTCGGTGAAGCCGGTGATGAGAAAGTTGCTGGGATGAACCGTAAGCAGCAGTGCGGTGCGCTCGCTCAAAGCTGCCTCGTAGTCGCCAATGCGCGTGCGGTTGGTGGTGCCAACCTCGACCAGCGAGCAACCACTCTGGCGCATCACATCGGGAACGCGGAAGCCGCCGCCAATCTCGACCAGTTGTCCACGCGAGATAACCACCTCGCGTCCCATCGCCAGCGCACCGAGGGCCAGTAGTACCGCCGCCGCGTTGTTGTTGGTCACAAGCGCGGCCTCCGCCCCCGTCAGTTCGCGCAAGAGGGCGCTGACATGCGTGTGGCGCGAACCGCGCTCACCGGGTTCTAGCTCATATTCCAGATTTGAGTAGCCACCAGCCACTCGTTGAACTGCTGCCAGTGCTTGCTGGCTCAAAGGAGAACGTCCCAGATTTGTATTGATAATCACGCCCGTGGCGTTTATGACGGGCAGGAGATGAGGTCGCTGTTCCAATGTAGCCTGTGTTCCGCGTCGGCCGAGCAGTTCTTTTAGCGTGGGACAAGCTGCGCCGCCGCGGATATACTGGCGTGCCTCCGCGAGGCTGGCACGCAGCGCACGCAGTGTCATGGGACGCGAAAATAGCGATATGAGCCGCAATCCAGTTGGTGTTTGCAGAAGCTCATCTATTGAAGGAAGAAGCTGAAGCTGATTATTGTCAACTGTCATACGCCCACCTTTTCCTCATGAATTACATATTAATGGAGCGCGTAAAACATGGTTATCGCCAGACTGTTGGCAACTTTGCTCATGATTGTCCGCAGATCGGGTTCGTTCAGTTTGCAGATCGCGTACTGATCCGCCAATAGCGTGCGCAAAACTGGGTACATGAGTTCGGTTTTTACGAGGCTATCGGTGTCGAGCAATGGATAGTCGCGCTTCAGGAGCAGGTGATGGTAGGGACGGAGTTTGCCGCGATACGATGTAAGCGCAACCACATTCACCGCACCGGCGTGACGACAAAATGGCTCGCCGGAAACGACGAGCGCGGGGTGCCAATCCAGAATACGCTTCTCCTCTATGCCAGCAGGTAGCGAGGGGTAGCCAAAATTGACCCAGTACACCATACCAAATTGCACTGGCGTCTGATATGTCAGTGCTTCTGCTGCAAGGTCTGGTGGATGAGGCATCGCAATACTATCACTTACTACATATCATGTACTACGAACGGGCATACGCCATTGAAACTGCATAGGCCGACACTTCATTTGACTCAGGCTGCGCATGGAAACAGGCGCTGGTAAGTGACCAGGAGCGTGCCACCATATCTAGACGCTCTTCACGTTCATCCTGACTTTCTTCCTGGAGAGCTACTGCTATGAGTTCCATGTCGCGCTGGTACTGTTCTGCAAGTAAGGAAGAACGGCTAAAGTCACAATTCGTCGCCATAAAGATTACCTCTTCGTTCCAATGTCAAATCTCTATCAACAATCCGCAGGAAAACCTAAAAATCGCAACGCTATGCGAGGTGCTTGTGTGTATCTCTAACAATCGAGATTATACCAGCAAATTGCGCAAGACGCAATGCTTTTTCGTACTTTCTTTATAATCTTACCTGATAGGTGCAAAGTGCTTGACATCGCGCACTTCGTCGGCTATAATGAACCCGTCATCACTCAGGGGATACTGGCACGCATGTATGCAGTATGTATTCCTTCAATGTGGCAAAAGTAGCAGGTTTTCGAGTTCCTTTACCGGCCAGTTTTTCTGGCCTCTCTCATGTCTCAAGTACTACTTTAGTACTGATGCGAGCGGACCGGGTGACAGATGAAATAGCGTTACGTTCATTTCTATGAAGTCGGTATGTGAAGCTTGATCCTGGGCAGTTACCAAAGCGGTCAAATGGGACTGACTGTAAATCAGTTGCGAGAGCTTCGGGGGTTCGAATCCCTCACTGCCCACCTGAATGCCTGCCCGTGTGGCGCAGCGGTAGCGCACAGTCTTGGTAAGACTGGGGTCATGGGTTCGATTCCCATCACGGGCTCCTGTGGTTCCTGAAGAATGCCTCAACCGCATCTATCTTCATGACACCCGCAGTTGACCCTTTGAGGGTACTATAATTTGCTGCCGTCTTCTGAATGATCGTCATCTCCCAATAGAGTTTCACCCACGTAGGGCGCATTGAACACACTACGGATGAAATTGCGGAAGATTTCTCACTGTTTTGGCGATCAGATAATCGGGGACGGCTGCTGCATGTCTCATTTATACAAAACCCATTGTTATCTGAATCGCAGATACAATTGCAAAAGGAGCCAGTTTTAGGAAATGGCGAAGAAGAAATTTGAGCGAACGAAGCCGCATGTGAATGTGGGAACGATCGGCCACATTGACCACGGCAAAACGACGTTGACGGCGGCGATCACCAAAGTGTTGGCCAATGCCAAGATGGCCAACTACGTGGCCTTTGACCAGATCGACAAAGCCCCCGAGGAGCGCGAGCGGGGCATCACCATCGCGATTGCCCATGTGGAGTACGAGACCGCCAAACGCCACTACGCGCACGTGGACTGCCCCGGCCATGCCGACTACATTAAGAACATGATCACCGGCGCCGCGCAGATGGACGGCGCGATCCTGGTCGTCAGTGCGCCTGACGGCCCGATGCCGCAGACGCGCGAACACATCCTCTTGGCACGCCAGGTGGAAGTGCCGGCCATGGTCGTCTTTCTCAACAAAGTGGACATGATGGACGACGAGGAACTGCTCGAACTGGTCGAGTTGGAAGTGCGCGAACTCTTGAGCAAGTACCAATTTCCCGGCGACGACGTGCCGGTCATTCGGGGCTCGGCGCTGGGCGCGTTGGAGAGCAAAGGCGACCTATCGCGCAGCGACCCTGAGGCAGCCTGCATCTGGCAGTTGATGGATGCGGTGGATAGCTACATCCCGACGCCGGAGCGCGCGACGGACAAGCCGTTCTTGATGCCGGTGGAGGATGTGTTTGGCATCAAGGGGCGTGGCACCGTGGCGACCGGACGCATCGAGCGGGGTCTCATCAAAGTGGGTGAGCCGGTGGAGATCGTGGGCATGAAGGAAGAGACGCGCACGGTGGTCGTGACGGGGGTCGAGATGTTCCAGAAGACGCTGGATCAAGGGATAGCGGGGGACAACGTGGGCTGTTTGCTGCGGGGAGTCGAGCGAGCGGAGATCGAGCGGGGGCAGGTGTTAGCCAAGCCGGGCTCAATCAAGCCGCACAAGACGTTTCAGGCGCAGGTGTACGTGCTCTCGAAAGAAGAGGGAGGACGGCACACGCCGTTTTTCAACGGGTACCGGCCGCAGTTTTATGTGCGCACGACCGATGTGACGGGCGCGATCCGTTTACCGGAGGGAGTAGAGATGGTGATGCCGGGAGACAACATCGAGATGACGGTGGAGTTGATCCAGCCGGTCGCGATGGAGGAGGGCGTGACCTTCGCCATTCGAGAGGGTGGACGCACGGTTGGTGCGGGCATCTGCGTCAAAGTCGAACGCTAAGCCGTAGGGGTCCGCTTGAGCGCACCCTCCTGGCCCGGTGCGGGACGGACTGGGTAGCAGAAATGGTATCCAGGCCCGTCTTGCATGAGGCTACGAGGGCGGCATGAATGCCGCCCCTACATGAACGGAGAGAATCGCATGGCAAGTAAAGGCAAAGAGAACCGCATCGTTGTGACGCTGGCTTGCACGGTGTGTAAGCAGAGGAATTATACCACCTCGAAGAATAAGAGGAACAACGCGGAGCGGATGGAACTTCGGAAGTTTTGTCCCAGTCCTTCTTGTCGGGTCCACAGAGCGCATCGCGAAACCAAGTAGATTAGAGGTAGTGGCATCCCCCTGTAGGTGTCAGGCTACAATCGAGAAAGGTTGAACGTGGCAAACAAAATGGCCGACAAAAAGAAAAATGCTAGCCAGGAGCAATTGGTAGCACCACAACCAAAGGCCGGTAATCGTAAGGTTGAAACTGAACCGAGTAAAACCGTCAAGCCAGTCGCACGCGAACGGAAAGTCCAGGAAAGCAGAAAAGTGCAGGAGAGCAAGCCAGTACGACGTGAGATAAAAAAGCCCTCGTTGTTTATGCGCCTGCGCGGTAATCGCTTCGCACGTTTTGTCCTTGATGCCTATTATGAACTGCGCCATAAGGTGACCTGGCCTACCTTTGTGGAGGCACGCAACATGACTGTTATCGTCATTTTGCTCTCCGCGGCAGTTGGTGCGGTGATAGCTGCGGTTGACTATGGGCTTCTCCAGCTATTCCGGCTGTTAACCGGCATTTAGCTCTGTTCCAGGAAGCATAAAGGAAAAAGCCGTGGTTACTGAACATACCAATGAGACTGAAGTAGCTGGAACTGATGCGACAAACGAAACAACGCAGCAAAATCCAACGGATGGGCAGCGTGAATGGTTTGCTATCCACACCTATTCTGGCTACGAAAATAAGGTAAAGAGCCATCTCGAAGCACGCATTGCCTCAATGGATATGCGGAACAAAATCTTTCGCGTCATTGTACCAATGGAGGAAGAGGTGGAAATTAAGCAAGGGCAGAGGCGTACAGTGCAGCGTAAAGTCTTCCCCGGCTATGTGCTGGTGGAGATGGTCATGAGCGACGAGGCGTGGTATGTGGTTCGTAACACCCCTGGCGTTACCAGCTTTGTTGGGTCCGGCACCCGTCCTGTACCTTTGCAGGAACATGAAATTAAATCAATTCTCAAGCAGGTCACGAAAGAAACCGATAAGCCCAAGGCAAAAGTCAGTTTCGCGAAAGGCCAGAGTGTGCGCGTCATTGATGGTCCATTCACCGAGTTTATCGGCACGGTAAGCGAGATCAATGCCGACCGCAATAAAGTTACCGTGCTGGTCTCATTCTTTGGTCGTGAGACGCCAGTGGTATTGGATTTCCTCCAAATCGAGAAAATCTAAGCACAACAATATATATTATAGAGATGTATCCGAGGAGTTTGTAAACAGTTATGGCAAAGCGTATCAAGGCTGTAGTAAAGCTACAGATTCCGGCTGGGAAAGCGAACCCCGCCCCCCCCATTGGTACCGCGCTTGGCCCCCAGGGCGTCAACATTATGGCGTTCTGTAAGGAATACAATGCGCGTACTCAGGACCAGGTGGGTATGGTCATTCCAGCGGAAATCACCATTTTCGAAGACCGTTCATTCACATTCATTACGAAGACCCCGCCGGTACCCGACCTCTTGAAGAAGGCCATTGGTGCTGACAAGGGCTCCCCCGTTCCCAACAAGACAAAAGTTGGGTCAATTGATCGCGCCAAGTTGCGCGAAATCGCTGAACTCAAGATGAAAGACCTCAATGCCATTGATATTGAGGGCGCTGAACGCATGATTGAGGGTACAGCGCGGAGTATGGGTATCACTATCAGTTAACCCAGTTAGCCCGGTGAGCCCGGTTAAACAGTTAAAGTAGTTAAAGGATTGCCCGTAAGTCACTGAGGTTATCCTGCCACAAGGAGGGCGCGAACTATGCCAAAGCATGGCAAAAAATATCTCGAAGCGGAAAAGCAAGTAGAAAGCGAAAAACTCTATCAGCCACTAGAGGCTGTTTCACTCCTCAAAAAGATCAACTATGTCAAATTCGACCCCACGGTCGAGATTCATATGAAGCTTGGTGTTGACCCACGTCACGCCGACCAGATGGTGCGCGGCGTTGCGATGCTGCCCGCTGGTACCGGTAAAGAAGTGAAAGTGCTGGTCTTTACACAGGGCGAGAAAGCCAATGAGGCCGAGTCGGCGGGTGCCGATTTCGTCGGCCTCGATGATCTCATCAAACAGATTGAAGGCGACTGGTTCGGCTTTGATGTCGCAATCGCAACACCCGATGTTATGGGTAAAGTCGGTCGTCTCGGTAAGAAGCTAGGCCCCCGCGGCTTGATGCCCAGCCCAAAAGCTGGTACAATCACCTTTGACCTGGCGAAAACTATTCGCGATGTCAAGTCCGGCCGCGTTGAGTTCAGGGTTGATAAGACAGCACTGTTGCACATTCCCGCCGGTAAACTGTCATTCAGCGAAGATGCCTTGATGTCAAATATTGCTTCAGTCATGGATGCCGTTGTACGCGCTCGACCAACCGGCGCGAAAGGTACCTATGTTCGAAGCGTTGTAGTGTCTTCTACCATGTCGCCCAGCATCCGACTGGATATCCCGTCGGCACTGGCATTGAAACCGTAACCGAAACAGCATGGCCGCGATCGATAAAGAGCATTAAATCATCCCTGCCCCGTAGGAGCCGGTAATTACCGCGCTCACCGCCGATTTATCGGCAACTGTTCACACGTTGCCGATAAATCGGCGGTGAGCGCGGTAAACCGGCTCCTACGGGAGTCAGAATACAACCAACCGAAGACAGCAAGTATGCTGAACAGCATGTAAATAGTGCTTTATGCGCTAGCTTGCCGAGGGATTATGCGCTTTTAGCAGCATCAATGTGATCTGAGCATCACCATATATGCTGTGCCAGAGCAAGAATGAGATAACCCCCGTGGCCTTCGGTGAGATACCGGAGGCCACTTTGCTGTACAGTGGAATTAGTAACTGTTCAGGGTTCCCTGCATAGTTCTCCACATGATAGATTTTCCCGGAAAGGAGGAATACACATGCCTACACAGGCAAAGGTAGAAAAGCTTGAAGTACTGACTGACAAGCTCAAGCGGGCAACCGTCACGATCCTTGTACAGACGCAAGGTTTGAACGTCAAGGATATGAACGAAATGCGCAACAAGATGCGTGCTGCGAAAGTAGATTTCCAGGTTGCCAAGAATACGCTATTGCGCATCGCAACTGAGCGTAACCACATGACGGAACTGGACACCAGTATCTTCAATGGTCAAACCGCCGTCGTACTGAGCTATGAAGATGAGATAGCCGCCGCGAAAGCTGTAACCGACTATACGCGCACATCAAAAATAGTCGTTCTCAAATCGGGTATTATGGGTGGTCGCGCCTTGACCGCCGAGCAGGTAGAAAATCTGGCGAAGATACCCGGCGGCAAAGATGCCGCGAAAGCCCGCGTCGTTGGCACCATACAGGGGCCACTTGCCGCAACCTATGGTTTATTGACCGCGCCATTGCGCGATCTATGCTACGTATTGCAAGCGCACGCCGAACAATTGAACGGCGCAGCCGCTCAACCGAGTGAATCAGAGTAAATAACAGGAGGAACATACCATGTCCGTAGAATCCATTATCGCCGATATCGAGCAATTGAACGTTCTTGACCTTGTGCAGTTGACGAAACAGCTGCAGGATAAGTGGGGCGTGAGTGCCGCTCCCGTCGCGGCCGCCGCTCCCGCCGCCGCCGCCGAGGCTGCCCCCGCCGCTGCCCCTGTAGAAGAGCAGACCGAGTTTGACGCCGTATTGACCGAAGTTGGTCCCAACAAGATCAATGTCATCAAAGTTGTGCGCGAACTCACCGGCCTCGGTCTCAAAGAGGCAAAGGCTGTCGTTGATGAGGCCCCCAAAGCCATTAAAGAGGCCGTCTCTAAAGAAGAAGCCGAGAAGATCGCCGCCAAAATGGCCGAAGTCGGCGCAAAAGTTACCATTAAATAATAATTCAGTGCGGATGAGTTCTTCTCACGCAGTGAGAAGAACTCATCCGCACTGAATTATTATTTAATTCCTATAAGGGCGCAATTTGTTGCGCCACGCCATGTGGCATGTTATAATGCCATCAGTGGTTTTTTTTCACATCTTCACGTTGAAAGGTAGGTGAAGGACAAGTTGGCTTTAAGTGTTGAGGAAAAAGCGGAAATCATTGCAGATTCCCGCGTTCATGAAACGGATACCGGCTCGCCGGAAGTCCAGATATCCATTTTGACACGGCGCATCAATCAAATGACCGAGCATATGAAAGTGCATAAGCATGATCTGCATTCTCGTCATGGCTTGATGCTCATGGTTGGTCGCCGCAGACGGCTGCTCGCTTATCTGAGTAAGAAAAGCCCCGACCGCTATCGTGCGTTGATTGCACGGCTCGGTCTGCGCCACTAAAGGTCCATCCGGCCTTCTCTGGCCGGATGAGGATCGAACAAAACCAACCAACTAACCGACCGCACAAGACTGGTGCAGCGCGTTGGCGAAAGATTGAACACGAACGGAAAGAACAGAACAGAACAAACGAGATGCAGAAGTGTTCCCCCACAACTTCTGAGGATTGAAAGAAAGAAACAAACAAAGAAACAGCCAAGAGTTAGATCGAAGAATAGCAAAGGCGAGACCCCACAGCAAGTGAGAAAAAGGTACGCCACTCCTCACATGAGTTTACGCTAAGCGTTGTTGTGACCCCGATCATTGCACTGGTCTGAAAACTGAATGACGTGGGTAAACATAGCAACAACAACACATGAACAATCGAATAGACAAACAAGTTAGTATGGGGTGATTTTAGTCGGAGGAAATATGATTTACCGTCAAGAAGCTCTCATCGGAGGCCGCGTCATGAGTATTGAGACCGGTCGCGTAGCAGAGCAGGCCAGTGGCGCCGCGTTAGTGCGCTATGGCGATACCGTCATCCTGGCAACAGTGGTTGGCAGTGATATGCCTCGTGAAGGCATTGACTTTTTCCCTTTAACCGTAGATGTAGAAGAACGTATGTATGCCGCGGGTAAAATCCCCGGCGGGTTTATTAAACGCGAAGGCCGTGCCTCAGAACACGCTATCCTCGCCTGTCGTCTCACAGACCGTCCTCTCCGTCCTCTTTTCCCAAAGGGCTACCGCAATGATGTACAGGTTGTCATTATGGTGCTGTCCGCAGATCAGGAAAATGACCCGGATATTCTTGGTATCGTCGGTGCCTCGGCGGCTCTCACGGTCTCGGATATTCCATTCTCTGGCCCCGTCGGGGCTGTGCGCGTCGGCTATATTGATGATCAGCTCGTTGTTAATCCGCTTGAGTCACAGATGGCCGGGAGTCGGCTTGACCTCGCTATCGCCGGTACATCCGACGCGGTGATGATGGTCGAAGCGGGCGCGAAAGAGCTGCCCGAAGATGTCATGTTGGAGGCAGTGCGCTTCGGACATGAAGCGATGCAGGATATCATCAAGATGCAGGAGAAACTGGCACAGGCAGTCAATATCGCCAAACGCCCGTTTGCCGCTGCTTCTGTTGACGAGGAGTTGAAAAACAAGGTGGCGGAATTTGTACGCCCCCGTTTTGATGCTGCCGTCAACAATCCCAACAAAGCGGCTCGCGCAACTGCCTTGAATCAGGTGCAGGAAGAACTCGTTACAACGATCGGTGCAGAGTTTCCTGATCGTCTGAAAGAGATTGTCGCGTTCTACGAAAAAGAACTCAAAGCGTATGTTCGCAACAATATTCTGGATAATGGTGCCCGTCCTGATGGGCGCGACCTCACCACCATTCGTGCGATCAATTGTGAAGTCGGTATGCTGCCTCGTACACACGGCTCCGCCATCTTCACTCGTGGGCAGACGCAGATACTGAGTGTTGTGACGCTTGGTTCACCCGGCGAAGAACAGACTCTTGATGGGCTGGGCCTTAGCGAGAACAAGCGTTTTATGCACCATTACAACTTCCCACCGTTTTCAACCGGTGAGAGCAAACCCTTGCGCGGACCTGGCCGCCGTGAAATTGGCCACGGTGCCCTTGTGGAACGGGCCGTTGCCGCCGTTATACCCGCGAAAAATGAGTTCCCGTATGCCATTCGCATCGTTTCCGATGTGTTGTCATCCAATGGCTCATCTTCTATGGGTTCTGTCTGCGGCTCTACGCTTGCGCTGATGGACGCCGGTGTACCCATTCATGCTCCGGTTGCCGGTGTAGCGATGGGCCTCATCACAGGTGAGGGCGAGCGTGCCGGTAAATGGGCCGTTCTATCCGATATCCAGGGTATCGAAGATGCCCTGGGCGACATGGACTTCAAGGTCGCCGGTACCGCCGATGGCGTCACCGCACTCCAGATGGATATCAAGGTCAAAGGTATCACCTACGAAATTATGGCGAAAGCCATGCAGCAGGCGCGCGAGGGCCGCATGTTCATCATGGAGAAGATGCTTGATACTATTGATGCACCTCGCGAGGACTTGTCGGATTTTGCACCACGTATCCAGACTATCAAGATCAATCCTGAGAAAATTGGTGCCGTGATTGGGCCGGGCGGCAAGATGATCCGCAAGATTTCAAGAAGAAAGCGGTGCCAAGATTGATATCGAGGACGATGGCTCTGTAAACATCTCGGCCACCTCCGGCGAGGCCATGCAATTGGCCATGGATGCTGTGCGTGCGCTGACGGAAGAGGTCGAAGTTGGTCGCATCTACACGGGAACCGTGCGCCGGTTAGTAGACTTTGGTGCCTTCGTCGAAATTCTGCCCGGTAAAGAGGGGCTGGTACGTACCACACAACTGGCGGACTATCAGGTGATGCGCCCGGAGGATGTTGTCTCCGTTGGCGATGAAATCACCGTCATGGTGATTGAGGTAGACCCCCAGGGACGTGTCAATCTCTCGCGCCGCGCAGCCTTGAGCGGCGAAATGCCTTCGGCGGCAGAATTAGAGAGTGAGCGCGGCCCCAGCCGTGGTGGTCCAGGCCGAGGCGGCCCCGGACGATCAGGTGGCTACGGTGATCGCGGTGGCCGTGATAGCGGTATGCCAGGGCGCGGGCCGGGCGGTGGCGGCTATGGTGATCGCGGTGATCGCGGCGGCTTCAGCGGCGGACGCGACCGTGGTGGCTATAACGACCGCGGCAGTGATCGCGGTGGACGCCCTTCCGGTGGCTACCCCGACCGCAATAGTGGCGGCAACTTTGGTCAACGCCGCCCAATGGGGCCAGGCAGTTCCAGTGGACCGAGCCGTGGACCAGGCGGCCCACGTCGCGACAGCGGTTTCGAGCCCCGCCCCCCGGACCGCCGCTGGTAATTGCTATAATTGGCCCTTACTAGTTCATCAATCTTCATTTGGCTGGTACAAAATAGCTCTCAGAGCTATTTTGTACCAGCCAAATGAAGATTGATGAACTAGTACATTTGTTGAAAAGAGGTATTGAAAGATATGTCGTCAGAGGAGTTGCTGAAGGAGGTAGCCGCAGAGGTCTCTACCTGTTCTCGCTGCGATCTCTGCAAAGGCCGTACACGCGCCGTTCCCGGCGAAGGAAGCCCGACCGCGAAAATCCTGTTCATTGGTGAAGGCCCCGGTTTCCATGAAGACAAACAGGGACGCCCGTTCGTCGGCCCTTCCGGGCAGTTTCTAGAAGAATTGCTGCGGAGCATTAACCTGAAACGCTCGGACGTGTTTATTACCAATGTCGTCAAATGCCGCCCACCTGAGAATCGTGACCCACTTCCAGGCGAGATCGAGGCATGTAATGACTACCTCGACCGGCAAATAGCCGCCATTCAGCCGCAAATCATCGTCACATTAGGTCGTTTCTCAATGGCGAAGTTCTTTAGTGGCGAGAAAATCTCCGTCATTCATGGTCGCGCTCGCAAAAAAGACGGCTTTATCTGTATTCCCATGTTCCATCCGGCAGCTGGTCTGCGCACTGCCTCCGTCAAAGAGGCCATGCGCGAAGATTTCAAAAAAATACCGCTTGTGATGGCTGAAGCTGAGCGATTAGCCGCCGAAAAGCAAGCGGCATCCGCGCAACCCCAGCGATCTCAACAATCCAAAGAAGAACCCCCACCGCAACAAATGTCCCTTTTCTAGGAAATAGGAGATGAGCAACCATGCGCTCCGTTCCGCCGACGGCGGAACGGAGCGCATGGTTGCTCATCTCCTATTTTTTATTCGCCGGCGGTGGCACCGACAACGAAAGCATCAACTTCGCCGACTTTGCCGCGCCAATAGGGAACTTTCACCTTGTGGCCCGCGCTCATAATCGTCACATCGCGCATATGGATGTAGCGGAACACGATGGGCAATCCTTCCATCCCAATCTCCGGCTGGTTTACCGGTGGCACCAGCGCACTATAATACTCGATCAAAGCGTCAGCTGTATCGGGATCGTCCTTTCGATGTAGCTCTTCATTCAAATCAATGTAGAATTTCGCGTAGTGGGCGGTGCTGACCATCACACCAAACACCAGCATGCCGTGCATCTGGAGCATCATCTCGATCTCCAAATCCTGCTGCTCCACCAATCTCGCCCACATCTGGAGCGCGAAATCCTGCTCACCATATTCTTTGAGCCAGAGGTTGCGCCTCTCCACTCGTGTCAGAGGACGGAATGCCGTCTCCAGTGTCTCCCCTTCGCCAACTTCGCTCGTGGCCTGTGCTTGCGGCGTAAGGGTACTGGTATCGATATCTATCCGTTCTTCATTATTCGTATTTTGCCTTGATTCTTGCGCCATAAAATAAGCAACCTTCCTGTGTGAAATTTGTTCGCTCAGCATAAATCATCTTTGATCGTTGCCTATTGTACACCATATTGGTTTAAGAGAAAATGGGGAAAACAACACTGGACTTTTCCCCCAAATTGTGGCATACTGTATGTTACAATAGCAGATGCTAGAAAAAGCGATGATGGGGAGAGTACGCGGAGAAGGAACGCTTAGAGAGAAAGGGTCGGCGGCTGAAAACCCTTTTGCGACACCTTGCGGCGGAAGTTCACCCCAGAGCTGGCTGTTGAATCTGGCTTCTCGCAGCGCGAGAATCGCCGGTAAAAAAGTAGATAGCCCCGGCCCGTCCCCGTTACAGGACAAACCGAGAGGAATTCAATCATTTTCCCCTGCTCTTTCCTGTGCTAGTGAGTGCAGAAAGAGCAGCGTACAGTGAATTCAATACGGGTGGTACCGCGGAGATTGCCGGCAACTTCGTCCCTGTAGACGAAATGTTTGTCGGTTTTTTGCTTTTGGAAGGATGGACAATATGGCAGAGTCCACAGAGACCACAGAAACTATAGGACAACTGAACTCGCTGCTGGAACAGCTTGATGCATTGCAGGCACGCGCAATCGAGCAATTGCAGCCGATAGAGACTTCGGCGGCACTGGATGAATGGGATACCACCTACATGGGCCGCAAACGCGGCGAGTTGACTACCCTCGCCTCCGTAATGGCGAGACTCTCCAAAGAAGAACGCCCCCTCGTGGGCCAGAAGATCAACGCCGTTAAAGCCGAATTGACACGGCGGCTCGAGCAGAAGCGCGAATCGCTCCACCAACGCGAATTGCTGCAAGCACTGGAGAGCGAACGTATTGATGTGACGCTACCGGGTCGCGAGCTGCCGGTGGGGCATATGCACCCCATTTCGCGCACTATCTGGGAAGTGACGCAAATTTTCGCGAAGATGGGCTTCCACATCGTTGATGGGCCGGAGGTCGAGACCGACTACTATAACTTCCAGGCACTCAATATACCGGCAGACCATCCCGCCCGCGATATGCAGGATACCTTCTGGGTCGTCCCCGGTCAGATTTTGTTGCGCACCCAGACCTCACCAATGCAGATTCGCGCCATGCAAGAGATGCGCCCTCCTGTGCGCGTCGTCGCCCCCGGCAAGGTGTACCGCAACGAGGCCATAGATGCCTCGCATGAAGCGATGTTCCACCAGATAGAAGGTCTGCTGATTGACGAATATTGCACGATGGGCGACCTCAAAGGTTGCCTGGAACGGGTGGCACACGAACTATTCGGCGAAACCCGCCGCGTGCGCTTCCGTGGGAGCTACTTCCCATTCACCGAGCCGAGCGCGGAGATGGATATAGATTGCCCCATCTGTGATGGGGCCGGTTGCCGCCTCTGCAAGTTCACCGGCTGGCTGGAGATGCTGGGTTGCGGCATGGTCCATCCAAAGGTCTTGCGCGAAGTTGGCTACGATCCCGCCAGATATCGCGGCTTCGCCTTCGGAATGGGCCCGGAACGTATTGCCATCCTCAAGTATTCAATCGGGGAAATACGTCTCTTCTCCGGCAACGACCTGCGCTTCTTGCGCCAATTCTAACATCAATGCCGTAGGGGCCGGTTTACCGCGCCCACCGCCGATTTATCGGCAATACGAGCCTATTGCCGATAAATCGGCGGTGGGCGCGGTAAACCGGCCCCTACGGAGGAATAATTCGGTTCATTCCGATCAAAACAAGTTAAAGAGGAGACGTTTTTCATGCGAGTACCACTAAATTGGTTACGAGATTATGTTGACATAACAATGACGCCGGAGGCACTGGCGCATACCCTGACAATGGCAGGGCTGGAAGTTGAAGCCATTGATTACATAGGAGCGGATTGGGGCGAGAAAATTATTACCGCGCAGATTATTCACCGAGAAAAAGTGCCGGGGTCTGACCACTTGAGCTATACGCGGGTGATTACCGGCACTGAGGAACTGGGAGTAGTTTGCGGTGCGCCCAATATTCAGGAAGGTGACAAAGTACCGTTGGCGTTGGTGGGCGCGAAGGTCGGCGATATCACCATTAGCGCGGCAAAGAAGATGGGCTACGTCTCACAGGGTATGCTCTGCTCGCCGCGTGAGCTTGGTCTCGGCAATGATCACGCCGGCATTTACATCCTTGAACCCGCTACCCCGCTCGGACTGCGCTTAGTGGATGTGCTGGGCGATGTCGTGCTGGATTTCGCGATCAAGGCGCATCGTGGTGACCTCTCATCCATTATTGGCATTGCGCGTGAGGTCGCCGCTTTGACCGGCAAGCCGTTGCGCGTCCCGCAGCCCGTTTTGCGCGAACAGGGCACGCCCGTCACGGAACTGGTGCAGGTGACGGTCGAGGATACGAAACTTTGCCCGCGCTACAGTGCGCGTATGATCAGCGATGTGAAGATTGGCCCATCGCCGGGCTGGATGGGGCGACGCCTGCTGGCGGCCGGTATGCGCCCGATCAACAACGTCGTAGATGTCACGAACTACGTCATGCTGGAATTCGGGCAACCACTGCATGGCTTTGACTATGACCTTATACGCCAGCAGCATATCATCGTGCGCCGCGCCTACGAGGGCGAGGAAATGAAGACGCTCGATGATGTGAAGCGCAAGTTGACGCCCGATATGCTGCTGATCACCGATCCTGACGGGCCAACTGCTATCGCCGGTGTGATGGGTGGCGCCATCAGTGAGGTCAGCGAGCAGACAACACGGGTACTATTAGAGGCGGCGAATTTCGACGCCTCCAATGTGCGTCGCACCTCCGTCGCACTGGGTCTGCGCACCGATGCATCCAGTCGCTTCGAGAAGAAGCTTGACCCCGAACTAACCGTTATCGGGTCGAACCGCGCTATGCAGTTGATGGCTGAACTGGCGGGCGGCACTGTTCATCCCGACATCGTGGACTGCTATCCACACCCGGTAAAGCCGCGCACCATCGTGTTCTCCCCCGCCGAAGTGGAATGGCTGACTGCTGTGCAAGTGACGCAACAGGAGGTGATAGATGCCCTTAGTGCGCTTGGTTTCGCTGTTGTACCCGACGAATTAACCAATAATGTCACCGTGACTGTGCCGACGTATCGCGCCGATATCGTCGAAGGGGCCGATCTTGTGGAAGAGGTCCTGCGCATGATTGGCTATGATAAGATTCCCAGCACCATTCCCGTTGGCCCATTGCCGGAACCGCAGGGCGAGTCATGGTTCGATCGCGAATATCGGATACGCGATATCCTGATTGGTGCCGGGTTGAACGAAATCCTCACATACTCCATGACGAGCCGGACGCGCCTGGCCAATATTCTAGCGCACCCCGACGCCACCTCTACACGGGCATTGCTAAATGGCGGTCCACCTGTAGGGGCCCGCATCCTATCCGGGCGACAGGTAATAATCGCGTCCCCCGACGCTCCCACTACACCCATTACTACGCCCACGAAACAAAACGGTACCGCGTCTACCGCCGTCGCCCCTTTCGATGCACGCAGCATTCCAGCGGTCACGCTGACCAACCCTTTGAGCAGTGACTTAGAGGTCATGCGTTTGACGCTGATGAGTGGCTTATTGGAAACTGTGCAAGAGAATAGTAAACGTGTGCGTGCCGGTCTGCGTTTCTTCGAGGTTGGGCGTCGCTACCTGCCATCGGAAAATGCGGCACAGCAGCCGGAGGAGCTTCGTAGCGTTGGTATCGCTCTCTGCGGACCAGCCGAAGTCTCCTGGCTGGCGGAGATGGCGCGTCCCGCCGATTTCTACGATCTGAAAGGCGTGGTGGAGTCGCTGCTTGACCGCTTGCATGTATCGCGCTACCGTTTCACTCCGACGCAGCACCCGACCTTCCATCCAGGCCGCTGTGCGCTATTGGAACTGCCGCGCCGGACAGGCGAGGGTGAAGAGGTGTTCAGCCCTATCGGTGTGCTGGGCGAAGTGCATCCACTTGTTCAACAACGCTATGACTTGCCGTACCGCACTTACCTCGCTGAGCTTGACCTGTCGTTGCTGTATGCTGCTGTGCCGGGTCGCTTGAGCTATACACCCATCTCGCGCCATCAGGAGCTTTCGCGTGACCTCTCGCTTGTGCTACCTCAGGACGTAGCGGCGGCGGCGGTTCACGCTGCCATTGTGCGTAGTGGTGGTGAGTTGCTGCATTCGGCCACGCTTTTCGATGTCTATACCGGCGATCCCATTCCGGCAGGCAAGAAGAACCTGACGTACTCGCTCATCTACCAGTCGCAAGATCGCACACTCACCGATACCGAAGCAAATACGCTGCAAGATCGCATTATTCGCGTTCTGCACGAGGAGTATGACGCTGTATTGCGGTAATATATACCCCAGGCAGAAAATCAAAGGCAAGCCATTTGCGTACAAATAGCTCGCCTTTGATTTTAATGCTCGAATATCCGCCTGCTTGATGTGACAAATCCTACTATCTCTACGTTTAATAGCATAGATATATTTTGAGCCAGGTGGGATGTCTGCTATTTTTTGCTGTGGTAATGGGTAAGGCGCACGAGAGAATGTACGTATGAATTTATGTTTGCGTTGTAGGAAGCCTTGTGAAGCGTCATCTGTATTTTGTGATGGATGTCGTACACTTTTGCGCACTCAAATGTGGCAGCAAGCGGACACTGCTCCAGTGACGGCGTTGCCCGTCGTTGCCATATCACCGGAGGGTGAAGAAGAACAGGCATGGGTGAATGGCAATATTGATCCTCTTGAGCGTATTACCAGCCCACATCCAATTGTTCGACCAGAAATGACCCCGACACCGCAAACACCCCAACCGGTGGCACCATACGGGAACGCAGTGGATCAGGCCGTTTCCCTTTTGAACGAAGCTGCCAGGCGCATCGAGCGCGTGGAGCAAGAGGGGCATGGTTCGCGGCGCGGACTGCGTGTTCCGCGCGCCTCACGCCTCGCACCATTGCCCGATATTTCCTCTGAGATTCGCCGCGAAAGTACACCTATGCCGCAAGTCAGGAAAGTGTCGCCTCACGAACAACGAGAAGCTCAAGGACGTGGCGGGCATGGCGGGCATGGTGGGCAGGGCATGGAGAAGACCTGGCGCAACGTATGCCCGATCTCTGGCCCTGGCTCCAGGATAACGAGCAAGAAGAGAACGACAACGACAACTGGTCCAACCGTACCGACCCGCTTTTGGCGCGTCAATTTCCCAACAGTGCCGAAGTTGCCCGCATTGAAGAAGAGGATATGCGGCGTGCCATTGCTGATGGCGTGGTAACAATGCCGCTGCTGTCAACTCGTAAAAAACGGGCGAAAACACGCTATGTACGCCTGGCATTCGCCATCCTCGCTACTTTTGCACTGCTGGCCTTAATTGCCGATAGTGCGCTGATTACCTTCGCGTTGCTCCATACCCATCGCACTACCCCCGTTGTCAACGGTGTACCAACCTTGACGCTTTCCAGTAATATCGCCAGGGTTGGGCAAATGGTGACGCTGCACATCAATCACTTTACGCCGAATACACATGTGCTACTCACGCACGATATCGGGGAATCGATGCAACTCGCGACGGGTACAGCCCTTATCAAAGTTAGTGGAACGGGTTCAGATGATGTGACCATGGTAGTTGATCCATCATGGATGCCAGGCTTTCACACGATTAACGCGGAGGATTACGCCACGCGCTACACCGCGAGCGCAACTTTGTATATTACTGGCTCTGGCCCCACTCGCCCTTCGCATCTGGTACTGAGTCCGACGACGCTCGATCTAGGTTCGGATATTGTGGGCGCGAATACCATTCAGCAACTGACACTAACAAACTCTGGTGGCGGCTCCATTTCGTGGTCTGCCAGCACTAATCAACCGTGGTTGTTGCTCTCGCCGGCATCGGGCATGTTTAGCGCGAGTCAGGTTATCGAGGTGGCCGGAGAACGGGCCAATCTCAAGCCGGGTAATTATCAAGGCGTTATCACCTTCTCCTCCAACGTAGGAGGCGTTCAGCAAGTTCAGGTGACAATGACCGTGCAACCGTTGTCACCCAATAGCGGGCCTGTGCTGCAGGTGACGCCGGCGCTGCTTTCATTTACGGCGCTGGATGGCGGCGCAAACCCCAATGCGCAGGTGTTGATGATTGCTAATCCCGGTTCGCAGCCCCTACACTGGTCGCTTGGGAGCAACACCCCCAATAACTCGCTGATGTTGGCGGGTCAGAACCTGATTATGCAGTCACTCAATGGCAATACGAACTGGTTAAGCACCGATCAGACGTCGGGTACTGTCGTTCCAAATACCACAGCCTTTATTCGGGTGTATGCCCAGAGCCAAAATCTCTTGCCAGGGGTCTATACCGACGAACTCGTCTTCAATGGCGATCATAACGCTGTAGATAACCCACAAAGCATTTACGTCTCACTGACGGTGCAACGGAATTGTGGCCTGATGATCAGTACTGGCGGTATGTCCTTTACGGCGGTTTCCGGTCAAGGCAACCCCAGCAATCGTTCCTTGAGCATCAGCACCACATCAAGCTGCAACGGTACCGTCAATTGGAACGCGGTCTCTAACGCGAGCTGGTTGGCAATTACACCTGCCAGTGGTCAACTCAAGGGAACGACCAGTACGGTGTCGGCGGTGGGAGTGAACACGAACAATCTCAAACCCGGCACGTACACGAGTAGCATTTCCTTTGTCAGTACACAAAGCACGCAAACATTGATGGTGCAATTGACGGTGCAGGCACCGCCATCACCCACGACACCAATCATGGCCGCGGCTCCGCTCAACCTGAACTTTAGCACGACGCAGGGAACGTCGGATCCTCCTCCACAGATTGTGACTGTTAATAATACCGGTGGTGGGGCTCTCTACTGGCACACGCAGGTTCAAATTCTTGCGTCGGCATGGCTCTGGGCAACCCCTAGTGGCGGCACCATCGCGCCTAATCAGACAACGCCGTTGACGATAGGCGTAACCACCGCTGGTTTGACGCCCAATACCTATGTCGGACAGGTGACCTTGTTTGGCCTCGATGATAAGGGCAATCAGGCACCAGGTAGCCCGCAGGTGGTAACGGTCACCCTGGTAGTGTTACCGCCGTGTACACTGGCACAACCCTCGGGGAGTTCTATTGCCTTTAGCGCAACCACCGGCTCGGGCAATCCCTCACCACAAACTGAGTCAATTACGGCTTCGGGCAACTGTGCATGGCCCGTCTCATGGCGAGCAAAAGCGACCAGCAGAACCGGCTGGTTAAAGCTATCGCCTAATACCGGCACATTGTCGTCAAATGGCCAATCTGCCACGCTGGCAGTCTCGGCCAACATTGCGGGCCTGGCACCTGGTAATTATAATGTAAATGTGGCGATAACCGCGATTGATAGCAGTAATATGACGGCGCAAGGGAGCCCGCAATATTTCACCGTCACCCTGACGGTGCTGCCGCCGTGTACTTTGCAGCTCTCCAATACAAGCCTGACCTTCTCTGCCAGTCAAGGGCAATCCCCGTCTCCTCAAAACCTGACGTTGAGCGAGACTGGCAATTGCGCTCTGCCGGTGAATTGGACAGCTTCAGGTAATACCGCATGGCTTAACCCATCACCCACCTCTGGCTCCGATAACGGTTCCGGTGCTACTGTGAGCGTCGGTATCTCGTCCGCGAATCTCAGTCCTGGTACTTACACGGGAACAGTTACCATCACCGCTACTGGCAGTGGTGGTGCCCCGGTGCAGGGTAGCCCGCAAACAGTGACCGTTACCTTGACGATTAGTGGCTATTCGATTAGTGGCACGATAATGGCCTGCCTGGCCAATCCATGCATTAACCCCAAGCCACTGCCGGGGGCAACAGTGACACTGGCCCCAACTTCCGGCGGTAAGGGTACGACTACGACCGCGGATGGTAATGGTAACTACTCCTTCCCTGATGTCGCTCTCGGCAGCTATACGATTACTGCGAACGGTAGCGATGGCATTTTGCAATATTCAGGAACTCTCACTGTATCTGTGACGGGCAATCAAACAGGCGTGAACGTGGATGCTTACGCTCCTTAGAGAACAGACATTGTAGTGTGAAGAACCCCATCTGTGGCTGTGCTGCAGATGGGGTTCTTCACACTACAATGTCTGTTCTCTAATCTCTTATAATGTGTTAGAATGTATATTGTTATACCAGCATATTTCGTTGAGACGCTAGAGAAGTATAGAGGATGCTTGCGGTCAAGGAGGCCGGGGAAAACCCCCTTTGAACGCTCATATGGAAACAAAACGTTGCAATTATTGCCAAAAGTTATCGCGTGCCGATTCACATGTCTGCCGGCGTTGTGGTCATGTCTTCGACGAGAGCAAAGAGCGCGTGAGCAAAGCACCGGTGCGAACCGGGCGTTTCGTCTCGCGTAGCGGCGTTGGACGCTCGATCCCTCCGGCATCGCCACATAAGGCCGGTCATTATTCTGGTCTGCATCCCGAAGACCAACCGTATCAGTCAACGTTTATGCCAGCACTACGTCCACCTCCTTCATCCTTCTCTCCTCCTTCACCTATACCGCTCCATCGTGAGCCTGATGTGATTGTGTTGGCAGGTGTAGAACCACCTCCCGCGACACCGGCTGAGCAGGTTTCTGCCCCGCATAGTGCCGATGTTGTGGATACCCATGACGTGTACAATATGCACAGCGCAGCGGACGCGCCAACGCGCATTGTGATGCCGGTTGAGCGTGCGCAAGCACAGCGTGTTACACCGTTGCCGGTACCACCGCAGATTCCGCCATCACATGCCGGAAAGCACAGCCAACCGGGCCGTTTTATTCCCATTGTCCTCACTATTGCGGTACTGCTGCTGCTCATCGCGGGCAGTATTTCCGCTTTTTTGCTGGTGAACCGGCATACCTACAATCCGCGCATCATCCCCAATCCAGATCAGTTGCGTGTGGGTGACACGGTGCAGTTGGCCGGTAGTGGTTTTGGGGCCTATGACCTGATCACCTTTACGCATGATGACTCTGAAAGCCCCATACTTGATGGGAGCGGCCATGCCTCCCAGGCCCATACAGATTTTGCCGGTAAATTTAACGTGAATATTGTCATTCCGTCTGACTGGCTACCGGGCGAGCATACGTTGCACGCGAATGATGCTGTGCAAGGTGTGGGAGCGACAACGCCGATCACGATTCTGCCACCATCGGGTGCGCCGCCACAACTGGCGCTGGCGGCAAATGATATCGATGTGGGAGCGGCTGGTCCTGGCGTCGTCTCAAACAAAACCATCACACTCATCAACGCTGGCGGCGGCCTGCTAAGCTGGCAGGCGAGTAGTGACGAGCCGTGGTTGACCGTCTCGCCCAATAGCGGTACCTTTTCCGGTAGGGCGGTCGTCCAGATAACAGTGAACCGTGGCACCCTTGTGCCGCTTTCGTATACCGGACATGTGATGTTTACCCGGCAAGGCGGCAACAGTAAACCGCTGATTTTGCCGGTGCATATGTCGGTAATTGCCGCGCCAGCGAGCCTTACCGTCTCTACCGTCGCACTGAACTATTCTGGTAGTACGGCACAAAATCCCGCCGCCCAAACGATTACATTGCAGAATAGTGATAAGCATCCCGTGGACTGGAGCAGCGCGACCGTGACGGGCAACGGTGCCGCGTGGCTTTCCGTCAGTCCGAGTAGTGGACATCTTGCGCCACAGTCGGCGCAAACGATTACTGTCAACGTGCAATCGCAACAACTGGCACTGGGATCATACCAGGGAACCATCTTTTTCAAGGGTGGGGCCAACCCACAGGTGACGGTCTCGCTCACCGTGGTTGCGCCAGGGAGCATGATCGTCTCGCCGCCATCGCTAAACTTTGCCTCCACCGGCCAGAATCCCTCCGCCCAAACGGTGACACTCCAGAATAGCGGAGGCGAATCATTGAGCTGGTCGGCGAATGCGACAACGGCCGATGGCGCAAACTGGCTGACCGTCACTCCCGCTAACGGCTATCTCGGCCTCAATGAGCAGGCCGACGCCACAATTGCCGTCAACGTGGCGACGCTCAAACCGAACTCCTACCAGGGAACATTGAATTTCTACTATGGTAGTGTTCTCAAACAGGTTGCCGTCTCGCTGACCGTCAGTCTGCCGCTTTTGCCGGGCATCAAACTGAATGCGAGCGCACTCAACTTTAGCACCCTCAAGGGCAATAATCCAGCACCACAACCGTTTACCATTACCAATACCGGCAATACCACGCTGAACTGGATGATTGTAGAAGATGCGAACGGTGTTACCTACGTGCCGGTTTCCCCCAAAAGCGGCAGTATCCTCCCAAATGCCAGTGAGGTGGTAACTGTTTCGCCCAACGTACAACAGGCGAACGGGGGAACCATTGCGGCCACCATCACCGTTGAAGATAGCACTCCGAATCCGAAAGTACCCGGTCAGAGCGTCGCCGTAAGCGTAACGGTGAACGATTTGCCCATTCTCAACCTCTCGACCAACAGCATTACTTTCAATAACAACGGTAATGTCACGACCGACCTCCAGCTCGTGACCATTACCAATTCCGGCTCCCAGCCGCTCAACTGGCAGATACAGCCTTCGTCTAACGTCTCCTGGCTCACTATCAGCACCACCAGCGGTACCGTTGACCCTGCCAGCAATACTGTCGTAGATATCGAATGTGATAGCTCGGAACTTTCCCCGGCACGTACCCCGTCAATCTGGTGGTCAGCGATACCGACTCAGGTACGCCCGTTCCTCCGCAAACTATTGTTGTCACGCTGAATGTCAGTTAGGGCTTGCAGCACCCTCTTCTCTGTGCTACACTCTGTCAAGAACACGTTGCGCGAAGCAACTGCCATATTCTTTTCGGATCATAGTATTTGGAGGATAGAGTCGTGCCAACTATTACTTTTGTGCGTGAAAATAAACAGGTTGAAGTGCCAGAGGGAGACCGTGTGCGCTACCCGGCACTGGAAAATGATGTCCCCGTCTATTGCGGGCTATGGAAGTTCGCCAATTGCCACGGGAACGGCCTCTGTGGCACTGATCGTGTTGCCGTCTCCCCCGCGGTCAACACCAATGACCTCACCTTTATGGAGAAATTTTGGCTGCGCAACGACCTCAAGAAAAACCCGAACATGCGGCTTTCCTGCCAGGTCGTCGTCTACGGCGATGTGACCGTTGATACACAATGCAAATAAATATACATTCCAGTAGATTGTTTGAGCGAAAATGCATCCGGTTGCACCGGATGCATTTTCGCTCAAACAATCTACTGGAATGTATGACTCACCTCACAACAAAGTACAGGGTGATGCCCATCTGATTATTCCAGTCCAACTCTACCTTTCCTTCGACAGGTTGCGCAAACTCCTGGGTGGTATAAGCATCAACAACATAGCCCGAAATTTTTGGGTCATCGGTCACAACTTTTGGTGGACCAGGCAAGTAGGGCCTGCCATTCGTGTACCATTCGATGGTGAGGGTGCCAGAACCCTTTTTTGGTGGCTGGACACTGTAGGTCAACCAGATAGTCTGGCCCGGATGAAAAAATTGTGACGGCTGTGCCGAAACAAAATTTTGTGGGTCAATGCGCGTATTGGTGGTCGCCGACGTAATAACTTTTGCGGCTGGTCCGTAATCAGGGATCTTTTTAGGATCGGGCAGTACAGGTGCCGGTGCTGGCTTCTCGTTCGCCGGTAACGTGGAGCCATACAATTGGCGTAGAAAAGCGAACTGGCTGCTGGATTTTGCGTAGTATCCGATTGTTCCACATGCCAGGAGCGTGACGATCAGCAAACTAATCAGGCCACTGATGGCGCGATAGCGTGGAATGATTGCACGCGGCTTCGTGTACATCGGCGGAACAAATACCGCATCTTCATTAAGCGGCAATGGGGCAAACATCGCGCTCGTATCCATATCTTGTAGCGGAACGAGTGCGCTGCCAAAACCTATCTGGCCTTGCTGGTTCGTTACACCACCTTGATACGGCACGGGAAGTAATGATGGCGGCGATGCCGGCGACATCGGTAACGGCTGCAAGGGTTGCGATGGGAACTGCTGCGGTGTTTGCGGCAAAAATGCTACTTCCGCATTGTTCATTGGCACAGGTTGTGAGGCAAATGGGTTACCCAGTTGATCTGTTGTTGACATTGGTGCCATTGGTTGCATTAGTGACATTGTCCCCGCCATCTGGCTTGCCCCAAATGCCCCATTTGTCCTATTGAGCAACGGCGATGGCGCACCGCAGTTTGGGCAGGGAGCCTCGTTATCAAGTCTCGCTATATTGCAGAAATTACAGAGCATTGTTGTTTATCCACCTTTATGTCTACCATGCGTATGTGGGACTGCCAGCCACTATCCCATCTTCCAACCCTCGTCACTGTAGCACCAACCGTTTCCCCTGGTCAAATTTCGCCCTCCATATAGGGCAAAATGGCTATCGTCATCTTATATAAACGTATATCAACACATTTCTTGTCTCAGCACTGTGTGCTTCGCTCCGACTAAGAAGTATCGCCACGAAGCACACAGTGTTAGACATCAAAGAAACCTTGAATCTTACCGCATTGCATGTTACCATTAAGGAGAGAGGTAAATAGCCGCAATTATTGGAATTTTCGGTATCCTACATGTTTACCTCTCATTTTTTTGCCATGTCAGAGAATCAAGAGCAGTACTATAACCGGCAAGCCATAGAGCAACTTGCCCAGCATATACCGTTCGAACGAGACACCGCCAGCAAATCCGAGCAGATAGAGATGTTGCGCAGCCTCGTCATTCGTCATGGGCGCAACATTGACCCCACTATGTTTGGCTTCGAAGCCCGTAACGAACTGATCCGTCTTGGCCTCTGGAACCGCATCGGCCCCGAAAACCCATGAAATCCGTGTGAACCCCCGTAGGAGCCGATTTATCGCGCTCACCGCCGATTTATCGGCCTGCCCCAGGTGTTGGTGTCAGCGCCAAAAAAAGCAAGCCCCGGCTTCATGTGATATGATATGTACAGAATAAATTTTCCCCATGAGTTACCACTGGTTTTTGACCGGTAAAGGAGGGCAATGATGCTCAGGGATACACTGTTGTATCTGGCTCAAAACGACAATTTGCGCGAGTTTGTTATCTCGAATAAGGCAACGCGCGGCGTTTCGCGCCGCTTTGTCGCGGGCGAAACGCTGAATGATGCTATTGACGCCACCAAAGCCTTAAATGCATCCGCTATGCACGTTTCGCTTGATCATCTCGGCGAGAACGTTTCCGATGAGCAGAAGGCGAAAGCAACCGCGCAGGGCTATATTACTATTCTGGATCGTATTAAACAGACGGGAGTGGACGCCAACATCTCGGTGAAGCTTACCGCGTTAGGATTAGATATCTCCCAGGAACTCTGTGAGCAGAATGTCCGCACACTATTGGAGCGGGCGGAAAAGTATCCACTTTTTGTGCGTATTGACATGGAAGCTTCAGCGTATACCGCACAGACGGTAGATATTACGCTTCGAATGCACCAGCGATTTGAGCATGTTGGTACGGTGATACAATCCTGTATGTACCGCAGTAAAGAGGATATCGAACAACTGATCGCGCAGGGCGTGCGCGTGCGCTTAGTCAAGGGTGCCTATAAAGAAGGCAAAGAAGTGGCCTTCCAGAATAAGAGCGACGTTGACCATAACTATGTGCAGTTGATGATGCCATTGCTCCTGCATGGCAACTATCCAGCTATCGCCACACACGATGAGTCTATCATCAACGCAACCTGCAAGTATGCCCGTGATCACGGAATCAGCAAAGACGCTTTCGAGTTCCAGATGCTCTATGGTATTCGCCGCGATCTGCAAAAAAAGCTGGTGAGCCAGGGTTACAATATGCGCGTCTATGTCCCGTTTGGCTCGCAATGGTACCCCTACCTCATGCGCCGCATGGCCGAACGCCCCGCGAATTTGGTGTTTGTCATGAGTAATGCTTTACGCTAGAACAAGGACAATCCATATCCTATGACCACCATAGCCACCACATACGCCATAGCCACCGGAGTTGCAGACGTACACCGTGACCCCGATGCCACGTCCGAGCTTGTGACGCAGGCGCTGCTGAACATGTCCGCCAGCGCAGGCGAGACCTCTGGCGACTGGACGCATATCACCCTGCCCGATTATACCGGTTGGGTGTATACTCGCCAGCTAGAGGATCCCATTGCCCGTTCGTTCTGCAAAGTGGGCGAGACCTGTAGCTCACCGTTGCCGCTTTTCGCCGTCGTCACGACTACGCACGCTCCCCTCTATCAAAACGCAAGCGGCAACGAGACCTCTGGCAATGTCTATCTCTCGACCGCGTTGCCGCTTCTCGACAACACGGAACAGCAGCGTGTGCAGGTCGCTGTACCCGGAGAGCGCGTTGCGTGGCTCGACCGCGCCGCCATTGCCATACGCGAACACGAGTCGCTCTATCCCCGCGCCCCCATGCGCGTCGTGACCGCCCATGCGCGTTCGTTCCTCAACGTTCCTTACCTCTGGGGCGGAACAACCTACGAAGGCATAGATTGCAGCGGCTTCGTGCAACTCTGCTACCGCATGGGTGGCTACATCATACCCCGCGACGGCGACCAGCAACACGATTTTCTCAGCCACAGCGTCGAACGCTCCGATCTGCAAGAAGGCGACCTGATTTTCTTTGGCCAGAAGGCCATCACCCATGTCGGCATGGCCCTCAACGACCACGAATACATCCACGCCGAAGGCCAGAACTATAACCGTGTCATCATCAACAGCTTCCGCCCCGCCGACCCCCACTACTATCCACGACTGGATACCATCGTCTGGGCCATCAAACGTGTAGTGGTTTAGGTGAAGGAGAGCCACCCTATGCCCATCCTACCCTACAACGGCATCACCCCCACCATTGCGCCGGACGTGTTTATCGCACCGGGGGCGATGATCATTGGTGATGTCACGATTCACGAGGGTGCCAGCATCTGGTATAACACCGTCATTCGTGGGGATGTCGGCCCCATTGTGATTGGAAGACGAACCAATATTCAGGATAATAGCACCCTGCACGCTGATGCCGATGCCCCACTGACCATTGGCGAAGAGTGCACCGTCGGGCATAATGCCATCGTGCATGGCGCGACCATCGGCGACCACGTCTTGATTGGCATGCAAGCCGTCGTCCTCTCACATGCGCAAGTAGACTCCCATTCCATCGTTGGAGCGTGCGCCCTCGTAAGCGAACGGAAACATATTCCAGAAGGCGTGCTTGCCGTCGGTGTACCCGCGAAAGTGGTACGTTCCCTGAGCAGTGAGGAACAGGTCTCTATCACCCGCAGTGCCGCCGGGTATTGCCAGCGAGCCCTGGAACATCAGCGTTCACTTAGCGGAGAAAATCGCTAAAAATACCTGCTATTTTCATCTATATTCACTCCTTGCATCTTTTACACCTATCAAAACTTGACGAAAAGTAACTTACAGGGTAAAATATGTTTATCGTTTCTGCCACTATTCTCTGGAATAAGTGTAGACTTTAGCTCTGGATTGCTAATCAGTGGCGTTGAAGGGAAGTATACAGTACGACACAGCGTGAAAGTTTCACGAGGACAAGGATATGCAACGCTCTATTGGAGAAATTATCCGCCAGGTACGTCGCCAGCATAACCTCACGCAGACTGAACTGGGCGGAGACCGCTATTCAAAGTCATATGTGAGTGCCGTTGAACGCAATAAAATACTCTCGTCCCAGGATGCCTTGCGCTATTTCGCCGGGCAGTTGGGGCAGTATGACGATTACTTTATCTCGCTGTTGGAAGAGACCGAACAGAGTGACCAACAGGGGCAAATGACTGTACAACAAGCTGCTCAGGATGTCAGAAATCAACGCTTTCAGGACGACACAATAACCCTGCTCGATATGCTGCTGCAGAATACCGATCTGTCGCAATTGTCCATCCAGCATGATCTGCCTTCGCTTTCACCGGAAATTATTGGAGCTCTGCCTGCGCATAAGCAGTTTCGTTTTTACTACTTGATGGGGCTTGTTGCCAGAGAGAAAGGTGCGCTGAGCTCGGCACTGGCTGCCTTTGAGTATGCCCTTGTACTTGCTCCCATAGATCAGCAACCGGCCATTCTCGATGAAATTGGCACATATTATGCTACTACAAAGGCTCACCATACCGCGCTCGTGTACTTCCAGCGTGCCTTATCATTGATACAATCGGATATGAACGGTGTGAGTAGATTTAGACTCGAGCTACACAGTGCCGATAGCTATAGTGCGCTCGGCATGTATGAGCAGGCTGTCACATATTACGAACTGGCACGTCAACGTCTGCAATCCAATTATGGCATTCGAACTGCCGGGCTGCTCTATCTGGGACTGGGCTATTGCATCTATGCTAATATCCAACAAAAAAATGCCCTACAGACATCTGCGAATACAACGACTGAGGTGCATGTGACGGAGGAAGAGACAGATCGTGCCTATCAACGAGCGGTGGGCTTTCTCATACAGAGCCGGACTATTTTCCAGGTTACAAATGACCAACAAGGTGAGGCCCAGGTGCGGCTGTCCCTGGCCTTTATTTTGCTCGACTTCAGTGAGTGGCGCAGGAAGACTGCGCAAGAAAAGACGAAGAGTACCGGCAAACTCACCCCCATGAATTGCGCGACCTTGCTGGATGATGCTGAAGACCAGTGCCGCCAGGTGCTGCTGAACTGGCAGGATGAGCGAAGTAAAACTGAAGCTGATTTGAAGCAGCGCAATGACATTGTTGCCGCAGCTTGCGCAGGTCTCATTCACTGTGCATTGCAGCGAACTGTATTGGCTCGTATCGAGGACTATACAGAGACGGCGGGACGTGAGTTAGCCCATGCATCCTATCTTTGCCAACAAACAATGAATATGTTTAAAGAGCGGCCAGATTTCTGGAACGTTATCCGCAATGTCACCAGCGTCACATTGGATGATTTGGATTACCGTTCTCCAGTGTTGCCGAGCATACTTTCTTCTGTTGATGCCATTGATATTCAATGGCGCGCTTCGATCAGTCTCGTTGAAGTGTACTTCGCGTTGGGTGCCACCTGTGAGGAGATGGGGCGTGCCGCCACAACGCCCGGCTATATGAGTGATTGTTATGCAAGAGCCACCTCAAACTTCCAGTCCATGCTTGCGCAAGCATGGAGGTTGTGCGCAATGGCCAAATTTACGCCGGCTATCTCACTCGTTGTTATGCCCAGTGCATCTCTTTGCTCGAAGAGCGTGCGCAGGTCTCGCCGCTTTCTCCGAAGAGGCCAATGCAACCCTATTAGCCATGCTCAAAAGCGGTTTGGCCCTCCACCCATTAATGTAGGGGGTTCATGTTCATTAGCATATCTGCTTATTTGTCGGATGTTTGCAGAACCAATGGTAACGAGAAATAGAACGTACTACCCTCGCCGGGCGTGCTTTCGAGCCACATACGGCCCCCATGCAACATGACGATTTCATGGGCAATGTAGAGGCCAAGCCCCAGTCCTTCGGTGTTGATGTTTTCATTTGTACGCACACGGTAGTAGCGGTCGAAGATGTGCGCCTGCTGCTCCTCGCTGATACCTTGACCTTGATCATGACATGGAGATAATAACTTCATGTACTGTATGCCTTATACGCACATTGACTGGTCGGCCTTCAAGGCTGTACTTGATGGCGTTGCCGAGCAGGTTATTCAGGACCTGCTCAAGGCGTACCTCATCCCAGATGCCGCTAATTTCTTCCACGTCTGTTTCAAGCGTGATGCAGCGATGTGACATCTCTGCCTGATTTTCGATTGCACGTCGTACCAGAGGAACAAGCTTGACCTGTTTCCGATTGTGGAGTTCAAGTTGCGCTCCGTGAATGCGAGCGATGTCCAGCATCTCATCGATCAAACTATTGAGCCGCCGTGATTGGTGCAGAATACTTTCCAACCAACATTCATGCTACGAAGGGCACTTGCCCTTCGTAGCATGAATGTTGGGATTAGGCCAGGGAGGAAGATAACAACTTCCCCACTTTATAGGATTTCTACATAGCCTTCCGTTCCATTAACCCGGATTCTCTGTCCGTCATTGATCAGCCTGGTGGCATTTTCTACGTTTACTGACTGCAGGTAAACCATATTCACGTGCGATAACTGCTCCATGGGTCATCAGTCCACCAACTTCGGTGACGAGGCCTTTTATGGAGACAAACAATGGTGTCCAGCTCGGGTCAGTAAAGGAGGTGACTAATATATCTCCCTCTTCTAGATCAGCATCTTCCATGTGTAAGATGACACGTGCTCGTCCCTCTATCACTCCGGAAGAAACAGGGAGACCTACAAGAGCTTCGGCTGGGAGATGTTCTCGTTTGTACTCACCTGCAATGATTTCACCATCAGACGTGAGAACACGTGGGGGAGTGAGTTTTTCATAGAATGTGTACTCGTCTTTTCGTTTGCTGATGATCTGGTCATCCAGTTTATTTGTGCGTACGACTTCGCGAAGTTCTTCAAAAGTGAGAGCGTAGATATCTTCTTTTTCACGAAGAACGTTGGCTTGTACGAGTTGTTCGGCTTCTTTCAGTAAAGCCTGCTTATAAACGAAGTAGCGCTGAACCATGCCGTATTTTGGATATTCACGATACCCGATGAAATTCCGGATGAGGCTGATCATTCGTTTTGTCTCTTTGGCTTTTTGTTCACCATCCGGTAGTTGCCTCAATCGCTCTAATAACTCTTGTTCTTTTTTCAATGCTTCCTGTCGCCCTTGCTCAAATTTCCGCTTGCTGGCATGAGGCTCAAAGTTTTTGATGTTCCTAAGAATCATGGGGATAAGTGTCGTTGGTTTTTCGCTCCAACGAGTTCTCGTTATATCGATTTCCCCGGCACATCGCATTCCGTATTTGTTGAGATAAGCCTGGATGGCGTCCCGGCTTTCCTGTCCACCATCAAACTGAACCAGTTCATCCAGAAAGTTGTCATCTTTTGCATGCTGCAAGTACTCAATTACTTCTGGATAAGGGCGAATCACATCTGCAACATCCAACAGCGCCAAACCCATTTCCGAAGTGATATTGTTGGGGACAGATTGAGAAAGCGTGTCTGCCACGTTTCTTTCACCTAACCACTCCTTCATTTTTTCATTGATCCATGATGAAGCATTCATAGCAGTCATAATCACACCAAAACCTTGCGGACCAGATAAACTCTTCTTTAATTGCTGAATGTCTTCCAAAATAAAATCAATCAGATCCGATCCTGATTTCGTTTGGATGTTTTGTTTTAGTTCTTCTATCGATGTTTCACTACGCTTGATCAAATCAGAAACGATTGCCGGATCGTATTCGTTTAGTGTTTTATAATCCGCAAGCGACGAACCTTGATTGCTTTTACCGGGAATCTGTTCCTGCTTATCATCCGGTAGAGATTTGATAAAATCTCCCCGCCCTAAGATAGTCATGAGTGCGTCTTTTATAAGCGGATCTTTTCCCAGGACATCTACTACAATTGCTCTTCTGGCTGGTGAAGCCAGATCCTGTGTAACATCAACAAACAACCTTCCCCCAGCTGTAAACATGGGGCGTGCAGCCGTTAGCTGCCAGAAAGAGATTCCCAATGGTTTCATGGCGTCAGTCATCATTTGTTGATGACCGACAGATACATACACGTGATTTTCCTGGTCATTGGCATCGGGAATGGGGTATAAAGTAGTGATGGGTCGGCTCTGGACAATAGAAAATGTATCATCAACCAAACACCATTCGATGTCCTGGGGGCAACCGAAATGTTCTTCGATCTTTCTACCTATGCGCTCAAGCTGCAAAATCTGCTCATCCGTCAGCGCTTGCCTATTCTGCCTCTCAGGCTCGATCTCCTGTTCTTTCGTACCGCCATCTTTTAAAGCATACATAGCCAATTTCTTGGTGGATATCTTCTTATCGATAACCTTGCCGTTACGCACTTTATAGCTATCCGCATTCACCAGGCCGGAGACCAAAGCCTCACCAAGTCCGAAGCTGGCATCAATGGATAACAGCTTCCTATGAGAAGTGACGGGATCGGCAGTAAACACAATTCCTGCCGCCTGCGGGAAGACCATCTTCTGAACAACCACAGAGAGGTAGACTTTACGGTGGTCGAAGCCGTTTTGAAGGCGGTAAATTACCGCCCTCTCGGTAAATAGCGATGCCCAGCACTTGCTGATATGCTTTAGGATTGCCTCTTTTCCGATAATGTTCAAATACGTATCCTGCTGGCCTGCAAAGGATGCCGTTGGCAGATCCTCCGCCGTAGCACTGGAACGCACAGCATAGGCATTTTTATCACCTAATTTTGTCATAAAATGTGTAACTGCTTCAGCAATTTCCTTTGCAATGACTGTCCCTTCGATGACGCTGCGTATCTTTTTACTGATTTCACAAATTCTTTCCCTGTCCTCCACCTTTAAAAGAGAGAGTTGCTCCAGCAGATCATTAAACTCTGGTGTTTGACTGATAGTTCGTTTATATGCTTCGGTAGTAATACAGAAGCCCTCCGGTACTCTTATCCCATCAATTCTGGACAGTTCTCCCAGGTTCGCGCCTTTTCCCCCAACAACCATGAGTTTTGTTTTGTCAATATCCTGAAAACCAAGGACAAAGGAACTCATACGTTTCCCTCCTTTGTGAATTCACGTAATAGAACAGATTTCTCGCTTACCGCCATAACATCTCTTCACCTTTCATCTCTCGATGACTCCTTTCGCGCACGACGAGGGTCTGGCACACGCCTGCTGAAGCAAGGGCTTTTTGAGCACAAACACGAGAGGCCTCTTTGCTCAAAGGAGAGCTTTCACCGCGGGTGCGCCAGAGTGGCGTCGCTTCCACCTGAGTATAGGGGAAAGGGCGCAAAAAAAAATCGTCCAAAAAGGCAGTGCGCTAGTAGACAGGAGGTGATACAATAAAAGTGGGAACGATACATGCGCGGACGTGAGACAGACGACATGTCACCCTCCTTCCCTCCTCGCGCTTTGCAGTTCGGCATCATTCCAACTTGCCAGGTGCTTTTCTTTCCAACATTCCATTCCAGGATGCAAGGTGCGGTACGACCCGAGCACCGGGCGACGGGACTACCGCCCCGAGTGAGCCCAGATGGAAGCCATCCCCCTGGTGCCCTTTCTTGCGAGGTTCCCTCCGGGTACCGGGGAGGGCGTTAGCTAAACGGCATTGCCTCGGGTGGCAGCGAGGAACTTAAGGCGGATCGCGTCCCCGCCGGTGCCTGGGCCGGGCACTCGTTCGTGGTCTGCACCGAGCCTGACGGCGAGTGCCGCTCTTGACGATCCGCCATGAATATGATATCACTTTGATATATGCCGGACAATCGGCACCGTAGATGGCAGGAGGCATCCCGATGTACGCAGCAGATGACAGCACCACGCCCTTGCAGTCCTTCATGAGACGCACGATGTTGCCATGGGAGTACCGCCACCTCCGCGCCGTTGCGAGTGTGCGCTTTGCTGCCGGCGGCTTTACTCTCGCCCTCGGCCTCGTTTTGCTCTCTCTCGGTCGTCAGGCGGAAACTGGCCAAGATCGGCGCAAATGCTACGGGTTGGCAGCGTGGTTCCTGGTGCTTGCGGCGTTGCAATTCTTTGGCGGCTATATGGAGATGAAGATGGCCCGCTCCGCACCTCCCCGAACCTGAGCCTGCGCTACTTGCACGGGCCTGACGGGCGGGCGCGGGTCTTCCGCCACTTTGGTGAAGCCGCTTGCGCGAGAAGTAACCTCTTGACATAACATGATATAGTGTTCCTGCAAAATTATCTGTGTTGCCACTTCATCAGGAGCCATGTATTGATCGCTATATCATCCCTTTTCGACTAGAGAAGGCAAAGGTCTTTATACACTGCTCTTTCTCATGCGGCCATTCCCGCATGGAGTGCTGGACACCTCTGCTGAGAGCATACCCAACTTTGAGACCAAAAACAAGGTGTTGACGCATTTCCTGGTCTTTCCGACAATAAATCGGCGGTGAGCCCGGTAAATCGGCTCCTACGTGTTTAGCATTACCTGGAAGATGGTTTGCACGGGGGGTTGGTGGGGGCGTTGGATAGTGACGGTGATATCCCAGAGGCCACTCATTGAGAAAGCCGTATCCGCATTGAAGACCGCGATATAAGTGGGGTTGCCGCCCGCAATAGTGGCGTGTCCTGTACCCATGTCCATGACGACCATGTTGGTGGTCAGTTGGACCTGTGCGTCGGTCACGGGATTGCCCGCGCTATCGTTGATACTCAAAATGACGGTATTGGCGTAGCCGCTACGCCCTGGTGAGACCTGTAAGGTCACTGCGAGATCGCCAACCTGTTCTGACTGTGCGTTGATACCCGGCGGCGGTGCTGTGCTGCTATTGGTGGCGGTTGCGTAGTCAATATTGGGAAAGACGATGGGTGGAGCGAAGAAAGCCATCAGGGCCGCGCAGAGTAGAACACCCGCCCCCAGCCAGGAGAGAACAACGGCCACTCGCCGGATGTTGCGTTCCGTCTGCTCCAGTGCCGATTGGCGCGTGCGCCGCGTCGGCATTTCCGCGTCTATCACCGGCAAGAGTGCCGCCTGCCGCACCAGTTTTGGGCGCAGGACGAAGATGATGTACGCACTCAGCAGCAACATCAATCCCACCAGCACCAGTGTTACCAGCAGCGACCGACCGTAGGGGTCGTTGGTCAACTGCTGCGCATCGAAGAGGCTGCTTTCGCTCAAATAAAGTCCGCTTACCAGCAGGATGCCGACGGTACCTAAGAGCAATGGATGGAAGCGGCGCAGCATAGCAGTGAGCAAACTTGCCTGCCGGTCCTGCTCAATGCCCGGCAAGAGAGGCAACAGGACATAGCCCAGGTAGCTCAGGCTGCCGAGCCAGATACTGCGGGTTGCCAGGTAGAGCCAGTCCAGCACAATCGCGCTGATATGTGGTTGTGCCAGTTGAGTGGCATCGTCTGTCAGTGCGAATGTCAGGAGAAGCAGGCCTGCCAGTAAGAGGCCAATAACGCTGTAGCTGCGTATGTTCGCTGGCAAGGGCGTTTCCGGCGGTAGCGTGACTGGTTGTTCTTCTGTATTGTGCGGCTCCTGCGTGACGCGCTGGCGCAATTTGCTGAAACTGTTGCCACCTCTGCCACCGCCGCCCGCCCGCTTGCCCTGTTGCGCACGAGCCACTTTTGTTGTGCTGTCGCTTTTCCGGTACGACCAGCGCAGGAGCAAGAGCGTGATAATGACCAATACGATACGCACAATCCACAGAATACCGTAGCGAGTCTCAAACAATACTTGACCAAGTGCGTTCATGTCAATGCCGCCATTGCCACTGGCGGTATTCGAGAGTTGAATGGATCGCAGGAAAAGTATGACCACTTCGCCTACCAGAAACGCGCTCAGGCTGAGCCATTGCAGCGGTAGGCTTTGTTTGCGTACACGAGCAAGTATCCCGGTGGCGTCAGTCTCTGCGTCGTTGCTCACCAGCAACTCCAGCAGTCCCTCGGCAACCAGGATGCCGATCCAGAACGTCAGAGCCATCAGCACCAGCCATTCCCAGGCGATACTCAGGCCGCCAATGAAATCTAGCTGCACAGGGTTATTGCTCGAACTTGGCCCCAGAATAGTCGTTCCTTGCAATCCCAGACCATGCCCGATGTTAAAACCAATTAGCCCCGATGTCACCTGCCCATCGCCGCTGGAGACCGCGAGCCATTTGACCTCGTAAATGCCCTGTGGCAACCGCGACGGGTCAATAAGGGGTGTATCCAACTCGCGGGCGTTCGTAGGAGAGATATAACTGTGTGCCCCGTCCACCAACCGCCCAGCGGCAACGTCGAATGCATAGACGTGCGCAACGCTTGCCGGACTGATATCCGCGTTAAAAAAGATGCGCACCATCTTTGGCGGCGCGGCAATCGTCGAGCCGTCCACCGGATCGGATCCGATCACGAAGGCGCGGTCCTCTGTTACATTCGTAGCGCCAGCAGCATACGCCACAGGCCCCCGGAATGCATCAGGCGACCATGGCAATAGCGTGTATATCAATAGAAGGCTTGCGCTCATCAGTATGAACAAGAGCCGCCGCAGAAAACGTCTTTGTTGCATGAATTACCGTACTCCTACGTGCAAATTGTACATCAGTCATGTATTACATGCAACTGTTTGTTTCCGCGGCCAGCTACGACTATAATGAATGGTAATGATAAATATAGGGGAGCATTATGAACAAACAACATCAACCATTTTCCTGGTCGCGTCTATTGTTGTGGTCGCATGTTTTTGGCATCGTCGCGTTTTACCTCATTCTCTGGTTCCGCACCAATGCGCGTACTGAGAAAGTAGGGACAGCCACCCTCTCTGAGGGAGACACCCTGTCCGGGCACCCCCTTCGGGGGACAGGTAATAATGAGGTAATAATAGCCCATCCGCCCGTAGGAACAGCGAAAAAGGTCTCCATCATCGTTCCCGCTCGTAACGAGCAGTACAACATCTGGCGTTGTGTCACATCCCTGCTGGAGCAAGATTACGAGTCTTACGAAGTGATTGTAGTAGATGACGGTTCAACCGATGACACTCCCCGCATCCTGGACGATATTGCCCGCCATCACCCGCACGGCGATAAGTTGTGGGTCTTGCGCCTCAAAGACCTGCCCCAGGGCTGGGCGGGTAAGCCACATGCTATTCATTCGGGAGTGCAGGAAGCCCACGGCGACTGGCTACTTTTCACCGACGCCGATACGTGGCACGCCCCCAACGCCCTGCGCACAGCACTGGCACGCGCCACCGCTGAGGAGATAGACCTCTATACACTGGGAACAAAACAGGAGTTGCCCGGCTTCTGGAACAAGGTCATGATGCCGGTTGCCTATCTCGGCATCAGTATGCAATACCCTATCGCCAAAGTGAACGATCCCACCAGTCCCATCGCCATTGCCAACGGGCAATATATCCTCATTCGCCGTTCCGTCTACGATATCACCGGCGGCTATGCGCGGCCAGACCTGCGCAACACCCTGCTCGATGACCGCGACCTTGCCCATGTCGTCAAAGAGAATGGTTTCCGCCTGCGTATGGAAGATGGGCGCGACCTTGTGCATGTCTACATGTACAGCAACCTGCACGCTACATGGCGCGGCTGGCGCAAAAATGCCTACATTGGCAGTCGCGGCGGCCTCCCCTTCGTTCTGCTCGAACTGCTCGGCCTGCCAATGGTTGCCATCGTACCGTTTACTTTGCCCCTGTTTGGTTGGTTGGCACGACGCACCCATCGTGCCCATCGTACCCATACCCGTTCCGGGCGTATCACATCGAATGAACTGACGTTGGCGAGCGCGTTGGAATTAGGATGCGTCCTGGCCTATCGCCGCTGGTTGGACCACAGCCTGGATGTCCCCTGGTATTATGCCTTCACCTACCCACTGGCGGCGGCTCTCTTCACCGGCATTCTCGGAGAATCCGCCTGGCGCATCCTCACCCACAAAGGCGTCGATTGGAGCGGACGCCTTTATTATGCCTGTCAACAAAATCCCCTCGCCCCGTAGCTGCCTTCGCCTCCCGCACTCGCATTACTTCGTCTCTGGCATGGGCGCGTCGAGAAATCCGCTGATCATCGAGGCCAGCCACTCGGCACGGTCGGCGAGCGGAACATGCGTCGTGCCGGGGAGTACGGCAAGCTGGGAACGCGGCAGACCGACGAGATCGCCAACGACACCGCCGTCGAGCAGGCGAAACATCTCGACAACATGTTCCGGGCGCACGATATCGGAGTCCCCGCTGATGAGCAGGGTGGGTGCTTTGACCGACTGAATGGCCTCACACGGCCATGCCTCACCTGCCGTTAGCAGTTCGGGGTAGAGGCCGTCGCGTCTATAACTGGTCCTCCCTGCCCAGACGAGTTTGCGCACCAGAGCGGGAGAACGGAGAGCGGCCTCCAGGGCAACCACGCCCCCTGAGCTATAGCCGAAGAAGTCGGCTTGCTCGATCCCCAGATGGTGCAGCAGGGCGGTGGAGTCCTGCGCCCATTGTCCGATACTGAACGGGCGATCAATGTCGGCCGTGTGTCCATGTCCCTGCTGCTCGACCGCGATAATCCGCCGCGTCGAGGCAAGCAGCGGTAGCACCTTGCCGAACGAGGTGCCGATGGTCGAGAGATTGCCGTGCAGCAGTAGCAGCGGCCGACAGCTCAGTCCAGGGGCGCGACTGGCAATCGTCACTCCCTCGCATCAGTTCCCAACTGGAGTCACCATGAACCTCAGCCGACGGCTGGCGCTGCTTGAATGGAGCAGAGAGGCACAGGCCTGGATCGTCGAGGACGACTATGATAGTGAGTATCGCTTCAGCGGGCGGCCCTTAGTACTCGTTAAAAAATAACTTTCTGCTGTAAGTAGTATGAGCACCAGAATGACGACTTCCCACTGTTTCATAGAGAAAGCGTATCACAATTTACTTGCTGTCAGGGGATAGTCGCCCTTTATGTAGCTTGACGACATCGTAGATGATTTTGGAATTATCGTCCGGCTGCAATTAAATCCTTAATACGCTGCAAATACTTAGCAGCTTCATCAAAGTCCTCTGCCTTACATGTATTCGACATAAGCAGAAAGTTCATCAATGCTGTACCACATGCGTGCTTGTTTTACATCAACATGCACCCCAGCCTTCTGCTCGTATAAAGCTGCGGCCTCGTTCAATAAATCGCCTTGCATCCACTCGTGAACAGAAAACTCCCGAGATCTTGGGCCTACAAGGGAGTCGGTCCAGTCAATGAGACCCGTAATTCGCTTCGTTTCTGGATTGGCTAAAATGTTACGAGACTGCATATCATAGTGTAAGAATACGTAAGAGCTAGGATCTGGATCGTAGGCTTCAAGCTGTTTGATTACCTCTCTGGCAAAGTTGAGCACATCCTCATCAACACCTGGAATATCAAAGATACGTTTAGCGGTATCAGAACTAGGCGGTTCAAACTCGGGAACCTTAAGAGATCTTGCCATCTCAATGGTGACGTTCTTATGGAGGGAGTTCGCAATAGCTACCCAATCTACTTTAAATTGTTCCCAATCATCTTGGCTAAAAGTCTCAAGAATATCGTGGAGTAACACTCCATTTAATTTAGGATAGCCAAAATAGCTTTCGTCTGCAGCAACATAGTGTGGATCAGGAATTTGAACCGGCACTTTATCTTTTAAAAATTTGAGGAGTTCCACTTCACGATGAACTCTCTCGGGAGTGATGGCATGGCCGTACGTATGGTGTGGGATGAGAAAGATAATTGAGCCGTTGACTTCAGCGGCGTCATGATGCCAGCCAGTGTCTAGAATCTTCATCGTATTTATGACAAGGTCGGGAAACGCGGCCTCAAGCATTTCTTGATACACTCGGGTTTTGTCTGGACTCATATGCGTATCATCGCAACAAATTGCAGTGGTCCCAATTTCTTGGGCGGCCATCCCGGGATGGGTGTGGGGGCCATCTCTCCAGTTTCGCGCCGCTGTTTCAAGGAGCGCTTGATGCTGGCTGGCGACAGCCCTAAGAGCTTGACGATCTCCTTGCGCGCATAGCCTTGATCCACTGCGCGCAGCACTTTGGCTCGCCAGTCCACCGAATACGCTCTCATCGGCCCGCTCTCCTTCTTTTGGCGAGGTTCACACTCCTTTCCTCAGTCTACCATCTCGCTCAACTTTTCCGCAAACCGCTGTAAGGCTTAAGTCGCCCCAAAAAGAACGGCGAGGCGTGGTCGGATGGTATAGTTCCATTGGTGACACACGCTTTGGTATTCAAGGTTGAGCTGCTGCATTTGCTCATCGGACACTTTTTGTCCTTTCTCAAAGATGCCGTCGAGCACCGCCGCCTGAACCGTCAAGCCGGTCTGGGTGGTGGTGCCCCGGATGTAGTTGAGCATGAGGTCCAGACTGCGCAGCGGCTTGCCGGCCCAATTCAGACTGATCTGACTAAAGAGCCGATGCTCGATGGGATTCCATTTCGAGCAGCCGGTGGGATAATGGCACACCGTCACGCTCAGTCCATAGCGATCGCTGATCTGTTCTTGCAGGTGCAACTTAAAACTACGAGTGCGAGAGCCATTACTGCCTCCGGCATCGGCCAGGATCAACAGATGCGTGGCCTGGGGGAAGCGTTGCCGACCCTCGTCTTCCCACCAGTGGGCCAGAGCCGTGACGGCAAACTCCGGTGTATCGGCGGAAGTGCCCACGTAGACCGAGCCGCGATTGTGGCTCACATCATAAATCCCGTAGGGCACCGCTCGCAGTAAGGCATCGTGCGGAAAGTCATGCAGCACTCCCGCGCCTCAGCCTCTCGACCCCACGCTCGCCCGGCGTTCTTGCGCGTTGCCAATCAGCTCTTTCTTCTTGGTATCCCGACTTCTGATCGGCCAGTCGGCGGCTTCAAAGACCTGCCTCTGCCTCGCGATGACCTCAAACTGCGCCTCGCGATCCGGGTGGGTGCTGCTCGCCTCGCGCTTTTTCGCATTCACCCGCAGGCAGTAACCGAGCTTGCGTAACAAACGAGCCACGGTAGGGGGACTGGCCGGATGACCCGCGTCCTTCAAGCGCTCGGAGAGATGTCGCAGACTGCTGCGCACCCACTTCTGCTCGCTCGTCGGATCCCCCGCCGTTTCTGGCTGAACCAACTCTTCCAGGGTGCGATCTCACGCCGGGTCTTTTTTTCGGCGCGGGGCCGACCGGCTCCTGGCAGCCGCACCCGCTGCTCTGGTCGCTCCGCCAAGGAACTGGACAGTTCCTGTCGGCCCCGCTGGATGGTCTTCTCATCCAGTCCCGTGATTTGCGCAAGCAAGCGATCTCCACCCGTCCCGATGCGGTTGGACTCCACCGCCACATACCAGCGACGTTGTTGCTCATCCAGCCGACGCGAGCCTCAGATTCATTTGCCGATGCAACTCTTGATCAGGATGAGGTGTGTCCTGCTGGCAATGCGGACACTCACAGTGATGCACCTCTGCTCGCGGCATAGTTGGTTCCCCTCATCTGTAGTTTTCTTGCTAGCCTATTCTACCTCCTCTCTTCTCGTTTCACCAGCCCAGAGACTCGAACGGAAGTTATTTTTTAACGAGTACTTAGAAGCCTTGCAAGGCCTGGATCGCGCCGGGCGCGTGCTGTATATCGGGACCTTTAGCAAGGTGCTCTTTCCCTCCTTGCGCCTGGGCTACCTGGTCGCTCCTCCTGAGTTGCTCAAGGGCTTGTTCGCGATGCACCGCCTCATCGCTGTGCATCTCCCGTTGCTGGAACAAATGGCCCTGACCGATTTTATTGCCGAGGGGTATTTCGCACGGCACTTGCGGAGAATGTGCCTGCTCTACAAAGAACGCCGCAATGCCCTTGTAGACGCACTGACGCAGGAACTGGGCAATAGACTGGATGTCACCGTGCCAGAAGCGGGTATGCACCTGGTCGTCTGGCTCCCTGCAGGTATAAGCGCCCAGGCAGCCGCCCGGCGGGCAGCAGTGTATGGCCTGCACATTCTACCCATCTCACAATTCAGCCAGCGATCGCTCCAACGCGACGGTTTGCTGTTAGGTTTCGCGAGCGCCTCCCCGCAAGAGCTGCGAGCGGGTGTACAAACGCTGGCACGCGCGCTACAGGCACACTAATCATCGGTGGTGAACCGACCTCCACAGGTCGCGGTTAAGGATGAGAAACGCTTAACCCTCCTTTCACGTAATAGGTAAGGTATGTCAAGCCTCTATTTGTAAGTGTTTTTAGGAGGAGCAATATGATTTCGGCACCGGAAGCAACAAAAGCTCAGCAGGATTATTTCTATCCTGTGGCGGATAAGAAAAACTGGACGAGTAAAAATATTGGACAGACGGAACGTTGGCTCTCCACCCTTGGCGGAGGTATTTTAGCAAGCTATGGCCTCGCACGGCGCGGTTGGTCAGGCATCACACTTGCCCTTGCGGGTGGTAGCCTCATTTATCGCGGCGTGAGCGGGCATAGCTTTCTCTATCAGGCAATTGATATTGTCACCGCCGAACATAGCCCCAGCGCGGTCGCCAGTCTTCCCGACCAGCGGGGTATTCGCGTAAGTAGAAGCCTCACCATTCGCCGGTCCCCACAGGACCTCTATACCTTCTGGCGTCAACTGGAGCAGGCGCCGCGCTACATGCCCAATATTGAATTTGTGGTGCAGACTGGCAAGCAAACCTCGCACTGGACGGCTAGCGGGCCATTTGGCCGAACCGTTGAATGGGATTCCCAACTGGTTCAGGATATCCCCGGCAAAATCATTGCCTGGCAGACCCAGGACAAGTCAACCATTGGCAATGCGGGTCAGGTAACTTTTACCCCGGCACCTGCCGACCGTGGCACCGTTGTCACACTTCAAATGGACTTTCCTCTCCTACAAGGCCCGCTGGGAAGTAGCATTGGTCAGCTACTTGGCAATGTGCCTGAGCAATTGATCCAGAAAAGCTTGCGCCAATTCAAAGAATTAATGGAGACAGCTGAAATCGCTACAACTCAAGGACAACCCACTGGACAAGGAAGGAGCTAACTATGAAAGCTGTTTGCTGGTATGGCATTCACGATATGCGCGTCGAAACAGTACCCGATCCAACAATCATCAACCCGCATGATGCGATTATTCAAGTCACCACCACCGCTATTTGTGGCTCTGACCTGCACATCTATGATGGCTACATCCCTGCCATGAAAAAAGGCGATATTATGGGCCATGAGTTCATGGGCGAGGTCGTCGAAGTTGGGCGGGAAGTCAAGAAGCTGAAGAAAGGCGACCGCGTGATCGTGCCCTTCACCATTTGTTGCGGTCAATGTACCTACTGTCAAAAAGGGTTGTACTCGTTGTGCGACAACACCAATACCGATAGCGCACTGCTGGAAGAGGCATATGGCTATGCCGGATCCGCGCCTTTACGGCTATTCGCATCTGTATGGCGGCTATGCCGGCGGGCAGGCGGAGTATGTGCGCGTGCCATTTGCCGACGTCGGCCCATTCAAGGTTCCCGACGGAACTCGCTGACGAGGACGTTGTTTTCCTGACCGACATTTTCCCCACCGGCTATCAGGCCGCTTATAACTGCAATATCAAACCGGGCGATACTGTCGCCGTCTGGGGTTGCGGCCCCGTCGGTCAGTTCGCGATCAAAAGTGCCTATCTACTGGGTGCCGAGCGCGTCATTGCCATGGATAGAGTTCCCGAACGCCTGCGCCTGGCAAAGGAACAGGGCGGCGCGGAAGTCATCATATGGTAGGAACGGATGTCGTCGAAGAACTCAAACAGCGCACGGGCGGACGCGGCCCCGATGCCTGCATTGACGCCGTGGGCATGGAATCGCACGGCACTGATTTCCTGTCAGGCATAATCTCATCAAGCAAAAAACGCACCTGGGAACGGATCGCCCTCATGTGTTGCGCCAGGCCATTCAAGCCTGTGGCAAAGGTGGCACCGTCTCTATCCCCGGCGTCTACGGTGGCTTCCTCGACAAGATTCCCTTTGGGGCCGCCTTTGCCAAAGGCCTGACCTTTAAGATGGGCCAGACCCACGTCCCCGCCTACTTGCCCACATTGTTAGGCTACATTCAGGAGGGGAAGATCGACCCTTCGTTCATCATCACACACCGTATCAGCATAGACGAAGCTCCCCACGCCTATGACATTTTCAAGCACAAAGAAGACGATTGCATCAAAGTCGTAATAGAACTCTAACCGGCTCCTACATGAATGGAGAAATTGTAATATGCCATCTATAAACTGGAAACTTTTGTTAGGAACGGGTATCGCGCTGGCCGTAGCACAGAAAATCTGGCAGTACTCGACGATGCTGCCATTGCAGGATAAAGTTGTGCTGATCACCGGCGGTTCACGCGGTCTGGGACTGGCAATGGCCGAGGAGTTCGCACGGCAAGGCGCGAAACTCGTTCTCTTTGCCCGGGACGAAGATGAACTTATGCGAGCAGCACAAAAACTTGGTGGCTATGAGGAGCCACCGTTCTGCCTGTTGCATGCGATGTTACCAATGAAACGCAGGTGCAGCGTCTGCTTGAGCAGGTTACTACGGCAATGGGACAGATTGATATTCTGGTGAATAACGCCGGTATCATCAGTGCTGGCCCCTGGCATACCCTGACGCGCCAGGATTTTGAGGAATTTATGGATAGCATGTTCTGGGGTATGTTCAATATGACGATGGCCGTGCTGCCACAGATGCGGGCGCGAAAAAGCGGTCGCATCGTCAATATCACCTCTATCGGCGGCAAAGTCAGTGTCCCTCACCTTCTTTCCTACAGCAGCGCGAAATTCGCCGCCGTCGGTTTCTCCGAAGGCCTGCACGCCGAGCTTGCCAGAGACGGCATCAAAGTAATCACCGTTGCCCCCGGCCTCTTGCGCACCGGCTCCCATGTGAATACCACCATGAAAGGCAGCGAACATCAGGCGGAGTATACCTGGTTCACCTTGCTGGATACCCTCCCTGCCTCATCTATCAGCGCTAAACGTGCCGCCCAACAGATCGTTCGCGCCACTCGTCTGGGCACTGCCGAACTAATTATTAGCATTCAAGCCCAACTCCTTGCCCGTTTCCACGGCCTCTTTCCCGGCCTTACCGCCGATCTAATGGGTATAGCCAATCGTTTCCTTCCCGCTGGAAGCGGCACGAAAAGCTATGCGGGCCGCGAAAGCGAAACTTCCCTTACGCGATCGCCCATCACATCTTTAGGCCAACAAGCCTCCGACAAATATAACGAGAACGGATAGTTTTACTTCTACGAAAAGCAGAAAGCGATCACAAATATCCAGCGACGCTGGATATTTGTGATCGCTTTCTGCTTTTCGTAGAGGAATTCCTTTTGTTTTTTATGGGTGACGCGCTGTTGAACGAGGATGTTTCTCGTTCAACACCATTCAAGAATAGCGGTTGGGATGTTGTTGCCAACGGATGGGATTCAGGCGGATATATTCGCGTTTCTGCACGAGATCCCGGTTGTCACGAATGACGTGATCGTGGAAATTGTCTTGCCAGAGGTTCCCAGACCAGGAAATTGTATGCGTTTTCACATACTTGAGCCATGCGACCGTCGTCAACGATTTGTATGCCCCAATGACCTGTCCTAAAGCTGGTGCCTTGCTACTGGTACCCTCAAAATGGAGAATGCCGTGCATATGATCCGGCATGACAATATAACTGTCAAGCCGGACGTGCGAAAAACGCGCTGGGAGAGCTTCCCACCCTTCCTCGACGATGGTTCGTAGCTCCGGTATATCAAAGACCGGCTCGTGATGCTCGCTCCTCAATGTCAAAAAATAGCTTGCCGTCCACGCATAATTATGCCCCGGCAAACGCATTGAACGTCTTTGAGGCAACTTCCATTGCTCTCCACTCTTTTCCATTCCTCTTCCCCCGAAATATAATAAATTGCATGATGTATGCGGACGGATGCCCACAAACCACAACGGCCAACCACCCCCGCCCGCTCGCCCCCACCGCACACTTGCCGGAGCGCGACCGTATATAGTAGGGACGGGGGTGGTGCGGTGTGGCGTGGGGCCCCTTGCGGGCAATGCCATTCAAATAAGAAGAACGTCCCGAAAGGAGGTGTGTTTGAGTGCAAAGCCCTCATGATGAGGGCGTTTGCGCACGAAAGAGGCCTGGGCCCGTTTCAGGACGCGCGGGTAAAAACGCAAGCGGCGTGCAGGTAAGAGCGAGGAAGGTTCCCGCAAGGCGCAGAGGATGCGGTGCTGGAAACGGGGTAGGTCTTCAGCCGCTACCAATGGCGCGTAAGCACACGCCTGATGCAAAACCTCAATACCGTGGGTAAAACTGAGTTGATCGGCGTCCAGACCCGCCAGCGTCGCCGACGTAAACATCCAGGCACGCACGGCATAATGGGCCAGAAGCAAGCCATAGAATTCTTGATAGACGAGCATCGGTCCTGGCTGCGCAAGGGAGCCGGAGTGAAACGCAAGGACGTTTTGGTTTCTCCAATGATCTCTTCGATCTCCCAGCGTTCATGATAACACAGGATCACCTCGAGGGCTGGAGCGACCGCGGGGTCAAGCAAGGTGGTGACCAGACGGTGGATCTGGCCAGGATTGGCGGGATCACTATTGCGTGAGCGAGGCAGAGGAGTCAGGTCATTGACCAACTGCGGGATGAGCCGATATTCGATCACCCGCACCTGGAAAGCTGGCCCGTTGCTGGGGTGCAAGGTGTGCAAGGTGCTACCATCCCTGAGCACCCGCTCAGGGCGCGTGAAGCGCGTGGACGCCAGGCGAGCCAGCACATGCGCCTGCTTTTGCCGCACATGGGTGATCCAGTCCATGGAAGGAAAATTGCGATCCATGAGGACCAACATGCCAGGCTCAATCGAACGCAGCAAGGTGAGAGACAAATATTGTTCGCTCTTGCCACAGGGAGCGGGGACCGCATCAATAATGACGTGGGTGCCCACTTCAGCCAGGTAGAGACAACGCACCTGCGGAAACGGACTGGCACTCTTGCCGGAAGTGAGCCGACCAAAGTGGAGGGCAGTGGCCGGGCTATCGACCACATCCTCCAGGGTGCTATCCAGCGCCATGAGGTGCAGGCCAAAGCGAAAGGCTCCGGGGGTGGCAGAGGTCCCCAGCGGGCGACAACAGCGGCGAAAGAGCTGACGCATAACGGTCACAGCGAGGTGCTGGCGTCGGTACAACAAAGCCGAGGCTCCCGGCAAACACAGGCTGGCAGTGGGCCAGAGCCAGTGTAATCCACTGGCCATGCGGGCAAAGACCGCTCGCTGGTTCAAGCCGCGAAACAGCCAGAGGCTGATCACGGAGTAGACAATGAGCAGCTGCGAGAGCTCGCGTTCGCGCTTTTCCCACGCCAGACACTGGCTTAGCAGATCTTGCACGATGGCACGAGGATAGAACCGTTCCAGGATATCTATCGTGAGATGGTGCCGTAAACTTGCTTTCGAGATCAATGTGTTGTAGTTTAAAGGGCATAAGAAGGGCCTTTCTGCTGAGACGAGCACATACACGATGCTCTTATTCTCTCACATAAACGCCCCTCTCTTCTTATTTGAATGGCATTGCCCGCAAGGGCGTCCGTCGTCCTTGTGTGCTCCTCTACTTGTTTGGAATGCCTGATCCATCATGAATTCAGCATTCTCCGTATTTGAACGACATTGCCCTTGCGGGCGTCCGTCGTCCACTCTGTGGCAGATATGGACATTGGTCTTTGTGTGCGTCTGTCGTCCTCTCCCAATGTGAATGTGAAAGTGAAACGCATTGATCTTGCGGGTGTCCGTCGTCCTCTTCCTGTGCCACATAATGGTGTATGCAAACTCGCTGCGGGCGACCGTCGTCCGAGAACATTCTCATTGTTTGAACGGCATATGAACATGGCCTTTATGGGCGTCCGTCCTGTTTATGGGTGGATGTCAGCGTTTCCTTACGAAACCTTTTAGGACGATAGTCATGGCAGAAAAACGATAGGCTATCTGACAAATGACAACCGCAAACAGTATAACGGCGGCTGCCACTCCCGGCGCAAAGTCGAATGTAGTACCGGTAAACATGTAATTATACGAGTACGATGCCACGCTTTGCACCTGGTTGCCACCCAGGATGTAGAAGAGATCGAACACACTGAAGGAAACGAGTGTGCGGAAGAGTAACGCGATCGACAGCGGCCCGTTGAGCATGGGCAAGGTAATCGTCCAAAATTGTTGGAAGCGATTACCCCCATCAACGGAGGCCGCTTCATACATTTCATGGGGGATGACCTGAAGACCGGCCAGGAGCAAGAGGGCCATAAAAGGCGTGTTTTTCCAGACATCGGCGATGATGGCAGCGGTAATGATGCCACTATTCGTCTCCAATAACGTACCACCTACTGGCAATATGTGGACCTGCTGTAGGAAGTAGCTGATGATACCTGTACGGTCATTGTACATCAGGGACCACATCTGCGCGGAGATGACCGTGGGGAAGGCCCACGGGACCAGAATAGCGGTCCGTACCAGGCTACGACCTGGAAAAGTGCCATTAATAAGCAGGGCAATCCCCAGACCAAAGATCGTCTCCAGGGCTACGGAGATCGTTGTGAAGATGACCGTCGTGCTAATTGAACTGCGGAATTCACTATTGGCAATTAGCTGAAGATAGTTGCTCCATCCAATAAACGTTATACCGGGGCCGGGAGGGCCATCAAGGAAACTGAGCCAAAAGGAATCCAGGATAGGAGAGACCGCCACCGCCAGAGTCAGCAGGAGGGTAGGCAGTACCAGTAAGTACGGTGTGAAGCCATTGCCCAAATCCAGGCGATCACGTAGACCTCGCTTTTTTCTGGGGACTTCAATTGTTTGTGCTTGTGTTGCCATACGCACTTCTCTCTGGATGCGGCTATCCCAGCCAGATGGCCTGCGAACACGTCTGCACCGTGCCACTTCATTGCAGGAGAACTCGCGCCAGGTACAGATACAGACATATCCGATTTCTCTACGAAGGTCATGTTACACAGCAGGGTAGCTGTACAGCTACCCATCCTCTAGCTCCGCACTACATTATACTCTTTGCTCATCACCTCCTGCAAATCCAACTGTAAAGCGCTCAACCTGTAGGAGCCCGATTTATTGGTCGAAACAACGAGGTAGTCCTCTTTACCGATGATAACTTGTTCCATATTACCCCGCCGCCTCGTACACACTCTTCCCCAGCCCATAATAGGAGTCATATATGTGTTGGAAAACTTCCATACATTTTAGATCATAGAGGTTTTTGCTATAGGCGCGGGGTAGTTTGTCCAGTACTTCCTCTATAGTCTTTTCTATTCTGGCGCGGGCCTGTTGCTTCTTGCGCCAGTCGAGGACAAACTTTTCGTGTTTGAGCGTTGCCAGTAGTTCGCGGGCAACTTTCTTCACCTCGTCTTGCTCTTTCTCCGTCAGTTCGATAGCGGGTCGCGTGAGCAGGTCGAAAACGGTCAGTTCCTCTTCGCTCAGTTGCTCGGCAATGTGGCGTTGCTCTTCGGCGTTCAGTTCTTTTGCCAGTGCGATCAGGTTGTCAAAGAACAGTTGAATGTTGGCGCTACCGGAGTTGTAGTCGTCTATCAGACGCTGGAAATTCTCCTGATAGTTAGCACGACTGCGGTTGAGTTGAACCATGCGTTTGAGCTTGCTATTGATCGCACCACGCAGTTTCTCGGCCTCGATATGTTGGCGAGCGTGTTCAAAGTAGGCGTGCAAGGCGTCAAAGTCTATCGTGCTGAGGTCTACACGCGATGTACTGCTGTCGGATGCGCTGGGATCGTAGGGTTCGCCACTCTCGCGGATAACATAGCGGCGCGTAGCAACGGAGTTTGCGATCAATTGCTCGATATCGTCCAGAATGCCGAGGATACCGGAATCGGTAGCATCGGTCATCTGGCGAATTTCGCGGGCGAGCGCAACGAAGAGTGCCACGCGAGCAACAAAAACGTTGGCGGCTACATCAGGCAAGATTGCTTTGAACAGTTGCGCGATAGTGCCTGTCAGCGAGAGGTAACGTTTCTTGATATCATCATACGAGACCAGGACATCAACCGCGTCCTGCATCAGGCTCATGCGCTTGAAGTCTTGCACACTTGCCGCCAGGATAGCGGCGGTATCTATGCCTTGCTCCGTACAGAAAGCGCTGGTCTCAGCAATTACCTGTTCCAGTTGTTCAACCAGTTTCTCCTTGCTTTTGACAGGTACTTCGCCTTCTTGCACACTCCCGCCACTGGCGGTGCCATAAATTGCCAGTGCCTTTTGCAGATCGCGAAAAACGCCGATGTAGTCTACGATCAGGCCGTTAACCTTGTGCGGGAAAACGCGATTGGCGCGTGCTATTGTCTGCATGAGTGTATGGTTGCGCATGGGCTTGTCGAGATAGAGCGTTGCAAGGCTGGGTACGTCAAAGCCTGTCATCCACATGGCACAGACAAAAACGATGCGCAACGGGTCATCTTCGTCCTTGAACTTTGTCTCCAGGTCTTCTTTCACTATACGGCGGCGATGCGGCGTGATGTCGAGTCCCTTCTTCCGAAAGTCGTCTACCTCATTTTGTGACTGTGAGACGACCACCGCCATATCAGTCTGCTCCATATAGGCAAGGTTGTCCTGTAGGGCCGGATTATTTTTCACCTGTGTTTTCAGGTTGTCGAGATAGCTTTTCCAGTGTTTTTGCACTTTATCGTACATGCGCACTGCCGTCGCTTTATCAATGGAGATGACCATTGCTTTGCCGCGTTGTCCGCGCTCCATGAAGTGCGACACGATATCGGCTGCGATGGTTTCGAGGCGGCCATCGTGTGTGATCAGGTGATATTCACGGGCAAACTCACGTTCCAACCGTTGCTCTTGTGCATCGTCCAGCGTGGCCTCTTCGATGATATGTTCCATATCTTCGTTGAGATTTTCGTTGGTTAGTTGCAGTTCGGGGATGCGGTTCTCATAATAGAGCGGTACTGTCGTGCCGTCCTGCACCGATTGACCGAAGTTGTAGACGCTCACATAGTCGCCGAACACTTGCCGCGTCTTCTCCTCGCCTACCATCAGAGGTGTGCCGGTGAAGCCGATAAAGGCGGCGTTGGGCAGCGCATTACTCATGTTGAGCGCGAGAATATCGTACTGTGTGCGGTGCGCCTCGTCGGTCATCACAATGATATCCGAGCGGTCAGAGAGCATAGGATAGATTTTTCCGGGCTTGATATGGAATTTCTGTATCAGCGTAAAGATATTGCGGTGATCTTCGCGCAACAATTGTTGCAGGTGTGCGCCGCTTGCCGCCTGTACCTGACTGCTCCGTGACTGCGCCAACGTTCTGAAACGTTTTATAAATCTGATCGTCCAGTTCCTGGCGGTCTGTCAGAATCAGGAATGTCCAGTTGCCAGGAATTTTGCGCAATACCTTTTGCGAGAAAAAGACCATCGAATAGCTTTTGCCGCTGCCTTGCGTGTGCCAGAAGACGCCCAACCGCCCCGCGTTTTCGCGCAAGGAGCGCACAGCGTCCAGCGCGTTATTGACGCCCAGAAACTGGTGATTTTTGGCAATCAGCTTGACGAGCGCACCCCCCGCGTCGCTAAAAAGCGTGAAGTTCTCCACGATATCCAGCAGCCGCCCCTGTTCGCACGTCCCGCGTACCATCGTTTCCAGCGAGACGACGCCCCGTTCGTGTTCATCGCTGATCTTCTTCCACTCGAAAAAATGCTCCCAGCCAGCTGTGATGCTGCCGATCTTGCTCTCGCGCCCATTGGAAAGAATAATCAGGGCGTTATACCAGAACAATTGCGGGATGGTGTCCTTATAATCGCGCAAATTGTCGTCAAAGGCATGTTTCAGTTGCCTGTGCGTTGCCTTGAGTTCGATCAGAATCAGACGGCAGACCATTGATGAAACCCACGAGGTCGGGCCGCCGGTTGTACATATCGCCCGAAACCTTGAACTGAGAAGCCAGCAAAAAGTCGTTATTAGCCGGAACATTCCAGTCAATCACGCGCACCGTCTCCACTTTCTCCTCGTCATCCTCGCCACGGAAACTCACCCGCACGCCATATTTGAGCATCCGGTACACCTCACGATTAGCGTTCGCCATGCTCAAACGCCCTGATCGCGGGTCAACTCCTCAATAGCACCATCAATCGCCTCCTATCCTATCGTCGCGTTGAGCCGTTGCAAAGCAACCCGCAACCGCGCCACCAGCATCACCTCCCCGCTCGTCTCCCGTCCCAACGTGCCGTTCTTGCCAAACGTCTCCGAAAACGCATGAACCGTCTCATACCCCAACTGCGCAAACAAGGCAATCGTCGGAGCCTCCACGAGGGATGATTCGGAGTAGTTATGCATGTTTGATAGTCCTCATTCAACTTTTACCCGCAAATTGTTGGGTAACACGACGGTACATTGTAAATTCATTCACCCACACCATATCCGCTACCCGCAATTTGCCGGGCAACACAACCGTACATTGTAAATCCATCCACCCGCCACAAGAGGAGGACGCCAGACGCCCGCAACGAGTGTGTCCCCCGCTACCACACAAGGAAAGGACGACGGACGCCCGCAAGAAAAATGTTTCACGCTGCCTCACGAGAGGGACGACGGATGCCCGCAAGGAAATGGTTTCACGCCGCCTCATGAGAGGGACGACGGACGCCCGCAAGGGGCCACCCCGCCTCACCCCACATCCCCCGTCCCTACTATGTCCGCGCTGTTCGCCGAACGGCCGGATATCGTAGGGACGGGGGCTGGGTGGTGGCGGTGTGGGGCCCCTTGCGGGCAATACCGGTGACTTAAGAAGAAAAGAAGGTTCAAATCTGACATACTGTAAAAAAACCCGTTGTGCAGAAATGCCGAAAGGAACCTTCCTATGTCCTTCAGAATAACGCAAATGCCGTGTGATGACAAGTTTTCGCATCGTTTCTCTTTGTCCCTGCTCGACAAATCTATCCACGCGAGGTGATTGGTGAGCTGCTGAGCCAGTTAAAATCGCTGGGAAAAGCGCGAGCGCAAACTCAGTCAGCTGGTGATGGTCTATCTGCTTCTGGCCTGGCATCTGTTCTGCCATGAGAGCGTGCGCTCGGTCTTTCTGCATCTGAGTGCGGGTCTGCGCCTGTGTGGCCTGTTGTCTGCTTCTGAGATCCCCACCAACTGCCTTTCTCAAAGCCGCAACAACTGGGCTGCGCCTCTCGCACCCTCTTGCGGCAGGTGTACCACCACTGGCCACCGTCGAGACCCCAGGGGCTTTTGCCTTTGGCTACCGCTTAACCGCTATCGATGGCACACTGGAAGATGTTCGCCGATAGCCCTGCCAATGCACACTTCTTTGGCCGCCTGTCTGAGGGGCCACCACCATTCTTATCCGCAGGCGCGCTGCCTCTATCTAGCCGAGGTAGCGACCCATCTCATCTTCGATGTGATCATTGCGCCCTGTCGGGCCAGTGAACAGCGGCTCTGCTGGGGACTCTTGCGCAGCATCACCGCCGAAATGCTCGTCCTGCTTGATCGCGGTTTTGTTCCTCCGGCCCCTTTTTTGAGGCCATCCGTGCCCGTGGTGCCCATGTGTTGGCACGCCTCTCGCAAGGTCTCTTCCTCAAGTGCCAACACGAGCTTGCTGATGGCAGTTATCTAACCCTGTTGACCCCACAGATGCGCTCGCGGCCTGAAACGGCCCATGATGGTGCGCATCATTGAATATTATATCAAGCCGGAAGTGGCCGATGTACTGGTCAAACAACCCCCGTCGCGCATGTACTCCCACAGTGACGGCACCAATCCTGCTGTCGCCAAAATGCATCGGTCGGTCACCACCTTGCTCGAATCCCCTGCAAGCTCCCGCGCTGGACCTCTGCCTGCTCTATCATGAACGCTGGGAGATTGAGTCGAGCATCGATGAAACCAAGCGAAAATCATCTCCGCATCAGCCAGAGTCCCTTACTCAGTCACCTCCCCCATCTTAGCCCTGCAAGAGCTGTATGCCTTACTCTTGACTCATTATGCCATTCGAGCCGTCATGTTTCAGGCCGCCCAATCTCACGACCATCTGGACCCTGATCGCATCAGTTTTACCCTCAGTGTCCAGACGATGCGCGATGTCGTGATCCTGGCCACACAGACGCCCCCCTGTTTGCTGGAGCACGTGGTGCAACAGGTGTACGCCTGCCTCGTCTTGAAGGGCTCCTTAGTCGAACCACGCCGCCTGCGCTTCAATTGCCGGGTGGTCAAACGCATCTGTACGCGCTTCCGGCGCAAACATCCCGAGCATGTCAATCTGTATCTCAAAGACACCGAACTCCGCCGACATTCTTCTTATGTGACCGGTATTGCCCCTTGCGGGCGTCCGTCGTCCTGGGCACTGTATTTGAGCGCTATCTTGCCCCTTGCGGGCGTCCGTCGTCCTGGGCACTGTATTTGAGTGCTATCTTGCCCCTTGCGGACGTCCGTCGTCCTCTCATTACGAATTACGCTTTCTTTCATGTATATACCATATTTCCCATCTCCCCAATCGCAATCTCCAACCCTTCCACATCCACCTCGCCCCCAATCAACTTCGGCAACAACAAATCGCGTGTTTTCCGCAGGTTGGCGTTTTTCTCTATCAAGTTTCAATTGTCTGTAATAAATCTCTGATAATACTACTAAACATATTCAAATAGCAGTTTTGGAAGTAACAATTAAGGTTTAAGAGATTTAGATTTGCGCTGGGTACTCTTCCGGTTGCACGCACCTGTTAGTAACTTGAAATTTCATCTGTTGTTCTGCATGAAGAGATATGATAGATAATTCTGTTGGAATAGCAGATTTTCCCGGTTGAATACAAGTGTAGTATGATTGATGAGCTTCAAGAATATTCTATCCGATCGTGCCATTGGTCGAACCATACCAGTTAATATCTCCATGCTTTTCAATACGCCTCGCACCTGGTGCGTCTGGAAAGCAATTCGCATCGAATCATATCACATTATTGCCTGTTGAAACTAAGCGATATCAACATAATTGATTTCACCTGTTCATTTTTCTCTTTGTAAGACTGGATAAAGGTATTTCTCTTCAGTCAATATTTTAGCTACCTCCCCAATCTTTTCACCTCCCACCCCTCCGGTATCATCCCCAACGCAGACTCTACCATGCCATTCTTTTCATGACCGGGAAAACGGAAATGCACAAACCACTCGCGGTACAGCAATTGCGCCATCTCTTCCAGTATAGCAATGCATCGCGTGTTGTTCTCAATCAGGTCATCGTAGGCTGAGAGGATGGCGGCGATTTTTCGTTGGGTGGGTAGAGGAGGGATATTAATTTGAATACTGCGGATTATTTCTGTATTCAAATTAGGCATTGTCGCTCCAATTGCTTGATTGTATATCCATTTAATCACTTTGGGTAGTCCTAAATAGTAATAAAGGAAAAGAGGTTCTACAATGAAATACCTAAACTGATAGCAGGATCCTTTACGCATAATCACCCTTCTTCTTTTCGGTTATTAGTGCTCTTCGTCCAATATTCCCCTGCGACATAAACTATGTCAACTATATATAATTTGTAGTTGTGCTAATCTTGCGACATCAACTTCATTAATGTGTGCAATATCTTCGACCGATATCCTGCCATCAATAATATTCTTGGGCATATCTTCAGGAATGCCTTCTGTTTCATAATCGACTTCATGCAGTTGTGAACCGAAAGGCCCTGTACGAATAATGCCACCAACTCTATCATAGATCTCACCCAAATAATTTGTTTCTAACAGCATATCTATATCCCTTCCAACAACTTCATCACATTCTCGCTAATCCTATCCTCCAGTTCCCTTGCTTCGGCATTGAGAATGGTCAGTTCTTCGTTGAGAGCTTCAAGTTTTTCTTTGAAGTCGAAATCTTCGAGGGCGCGTTCGGCGACTCCGACGTAGCGACCGGGGTTGAGGCTCCAGCCTTGCGCTTCAATGTCCGCGAGGGAAACGACTTTGCAGAGGCCGGGGATATCGCTATAGCTGCAGGTGGGGAAGAGTTCTTGCATACGGGTGGTGCTGCCGTTGCTGGTCTCGATGGCTTCGTTGCGGTAAAGCCGCACGATGTTAGCGAGCAGTTCGATCTGGTCGGGAGTGAATTCGCGATGGGCGCGGTCAACCTGTTTATAGGTGTGGCGAGCATCTATGAATAGCACTTTGTCGCGGCGTTCGCTGGCGTGTTTGCCCTTGTCGAAGAACCAGAGTGTGCAGGGCAGCGTGACGGTGTAGAAGAAGTTGGGGCCGATGGCAATCATCACGTCTACCACCTGCGCCTCGATCAATTTGCGGCGAATCTCTTGCTCGGAGCCGCGGGCGTCGCTGGCGGAGTTCGCCATCACGAAACCGGCGCGTCCCTGCGCGTTGAGCGCACTGTAGAATTCCTGTATCCACAGGTAGTTGGCGTTGTCCACTCGCGGCAGGCCGAAAGGGTAGCGCGGATCGCCTTTGATTTTCTCTTTGTCCACGCCGTCCACATTAAAGGGCGGATTTGCCATCACGAAATCGAATCTTCCCAGACATTTATGCACATTTTCGTAATAGGTGTTGGCCTGTTTCACATCGCCCGACAGTCCGTGGACGGCGAGGTTCATACGGCAGAGGCGCATGGTTTCGGCGGTTTTCTCCTGTCCATAAATGGAGATATCGGTATCAGGGTTTTGCTGGTGGTTTAGCACGAAACGCGCACTTTGTACAAACATGCCCCCTGACCCACAGGCGGGGTCAAAGATGCGCCCACGAAATGGCTCGATGATTTCTACGATCAATTTGACAATGGCGGTCGGTGTGAAGAATTCGCCGCCCTTTTGCCCCTCAGACATAGCGAACTTGCCGAGGAAATATTCGTAGATTTTGCCGAACACGTCTCCCTCGATATCCATTGGTATCTCAGAGAACGTTTTGAGTAGAGCAACCAGCGTATCGCTATTGATACGCGGATAGGATTTGGGCAACACGTCGCGCAACTCGTCGTTCTCCCGCTCAATGGCCTTCATGGCATCGTTGATGGCTCGCCCGATATTTTCGTTTTCGGGCAACTTGAGCAAATGCGAAAAACGCGCAACGGCTGGCAAATAGAGGACGCCGCGAGTCTGATAATCGGTTTTGCCAATCGTGCGACGGCTACCTTCCGCCAGCTTTGTTTCTGCCAGTTCGCGTTCAACCTGTGTGAAACGCTGGTCGGCGAAGCGCAAAAATATCAGCCCCAGCACAGGCACAGAATACTCCGAAGACTTGAGGTTCGAGTTTGCCCGCAACTGGTCTGCGGACTCCCAAAGCTTCTTCTCAATTTCAGTGTGGTTAGCCGGCATCTACAAACATATCCCCTCTATACAATACTTTGCACGTATTGAAAAGTATCGAAAAGTATTGAAAAATATTGAAAACTTTCGCAAAGTATAGCAGAGAATGAAGGGAATGAGAAGAGGTCATGGTTTGATATCCAGGGCTGTTGGACAGTCGGGAATAAAAGAGGCCTGTCGTGAGTTGCTGATGCCGAAATGGCACACCTCAACATTGAACATGCTGAGTGTTGTTTGTCCAATAACCTGGTTCTCCCCACAGAGACCAGGAAAAGGGGAGACTCGTCCTTCTTTGCAGTATTTCTTATCCTCGCTCACCAAATGCGGGACAGACCCACGGAATTTCCAAATGTACACGAAGTTGACTAACCTTATCGAGGGACTACAGGTGCTCCTTCTCTGGATCAGCAGTATCAGGTCGAGCGCGCTTGGAGGAGTCCCGCGATGAGTAGCTCAACCATGCGGCGGGCATCGTAGCGCGGGTCGTTGTCGGCGCCAACGCAGAGGCTGCCGATGCCACGCATCAGTTCGTAGGCATCAATATCGGCGCTGATCTCTCCGGCTTGGGCGGCGGCGGCGAGCAACTGAGCGCAAACGGGCACGAGGCGGTCAAGGAAGTAGGCATGCAGCGCGTCGAAGCCGACGCTGCCGGGTTGCAGGACCGCGGCGAGTCCATGCTTCGTGACCAGGAAATCAACGAAGAGGTTGACCCACTGACCGAGTGCAGCGTGCGGCGAGCCACCATTCGCCAGCAGGACCGGACCAGCCTCGGCGCAGGCCTCGACCTGATGGCGGTACACGGCAACCACGAGATCCGCTCGCGTCGGGAAGTGGCGGTAAATCGTCCCCATCCCGACGCCAGCCGCCGCCGCGATGTCACGCACCGGCGCCTCGACACCGGACGTGACGAACACGGCGGCGGCGGCGGCGAGCAACGCCTGCTCGTTGCGCTGCGCGTCGGCCCGCTTCTGCCGGGCTGGTTGCCCCGCTCCCTCGTCGATGGTGGTCATCGCTTCATTCTCTCTCTCAAACAAGAGCTTGACAAACGGAACGTTGTTCCGTATAATAGTATCGGAGCAGTGCTCCACTTTATCAGTATACTATGGAGGAATACGGTCATGCAATACCGCACCCTGGGCCGCACCGGCATCACGGTCAGCCAGCTGTGCCTCGGCGCGATGATGTTCGGCGCCTTCGGCAACCCCGATCACGACGAGTCGATCCGGATCATCCACAAGGCGCTAGACGCCGGGATCAACTTCATCGACACCGCCGATGGCTACTCCGCCGGCGAGTCAGAAGAGATCGTGGGCAAGGCGCTGGCGGGCGGACGGCGCGCAAACGTGGTGCTCGCCGTCAAGTTCGGCCCTCCTTTCGGCGAGGACCCCAACCATCGCGGAGCGTCGCGGCGGTGGATCACGGAGGGAGTCGAGGGCTCGCTGCGCCGGCTGCAGACCGACTGGATCGACCTCTACCAGGTGGGCGTTCCCGATCCCAACACCGATATCGACGAGACCCTCGGCGCCCTGTCTGACCTCGTCCATGCGGGCAAGATCCGCTCCTTCGGCGCGTCGAAGGTTCCCGCTTCACAGATCGTCGAGGCCCAGTGGACCGCCGAGCGCCGCGGCCACGGACGGTTTCGTACCGAGCAACCTCCCTACTCTCTCCTGACCCGCGCCATCGAGTACGACGTGCTGCCGACCTGCCTGCGCCACGGAATGGGCGTCATGACCTACAGCCCACTGGCCAAGGGTTGGCTGTCGGGCAAATACCGCAAGGGCCAGGAGGTCAGCGGCCCGGGCTCCGCCGCTCGCGCCCAGCGCTCCGGGGACTATGACTCCACCAACCCGGCCAATGCCGCCAAGCTCGACGCCGCCGACGCCCTCGGCGCTCTCGCCGACGAGGCCGGGATGACCCTCATCCAGATGGCAGTCGCATTCGTCACCCGCCATCCCGCGGTCACCTCCGCGATCATCGGCCCGCGCACCATGGAACACCTGGACCCCTACCTCGCTGCTGACGGTATCGACCTGTCGAGCGACGTGCTGGACCGCATCGACCAGATAGTTCCCCCCGGAGTCACGATCAACATCGCCGACAACATGTGGAACATCGGCACGTCGGCGCTCAGTGCGGCATTCCGCCGCCGGTAGACCAGCCCCGGCCCGGCCAGTACCACATCATGAGTGAATCATTCCGTAGCCATTGCAGGCTTCATGGGGAGCGCATTGTGGCTCGGTCCATCTCCGTCAATAATCCCAAAGGTATCGCGACGGAGCACGAGAAGTTCAGCAGCTTGCTCTAGCGTTTCCGCCCGTACATCGGTTTCGTGAGCCTCGTAGGTCCATTCCAGAGCTGTCGTGACCAGCTTCATCAAATGATCCATGCTCACGCGACCAGAATGGGTCGGGTCAAAGTGTGACTGGGTGAGCCAGGTGTAGATAAAGCTGGTCCATTGCCGTAAGTTGAGGTGCGGAAAGAGTTCCTGGATGCCGGGCCAATATCGCCGCGAGCGTAGCTGACCACCTGGGGATGGTATTCAAGCCACATGAGGAGACGTTCTTCCAACTGACGACAGAACGGCTGGCGGAGAGGGGAAACGGCGCCCATCTTGAAACTGGGAATCCACCCGGAAATGGAGCGGCCTGCAATTTTGAACAGATCAATACCATCGACAGCCGGTGTAACCATCAGCGTTGTTCCTCAAAGGTGAATCTGCTATGGGCAAACGGTATTTACAACTCTCAGGAACAGTATACCAGATGGGAAGCGGTTTCTCCAGGTGCCGGGCTATCCCTGCTCACTCTTCGGGGCGAAAGCTGCTCACTCTTCGGGTCATTTACCACCCGTGTCGTCCCCCAACCAGCGCGTCAGGGCGGCTTCCAGGTCGGCGGAGTCACTGGCGCCGTCGGCCGACGTCCACGCCACGAACCCGTCGGGACGCACCAGCAAGCCGCTCACCCCGGCGCCGTCCGAACGCCCCCGCACCAGCTCCAGACGCCCGGCGTAGGGCTTGGCCAGGGCTGCCAGCCGGTCGTCCCCGGCGAGATCGACGAGCAAGGACCGGCCCTCATGGGTGTGGTCGGAGAGCCGTGTGCCGTCGTCCAGCCGGAGGTTGGGCATCGTCGCGCCGACCAGCGGATGGGCGTTCCCCAGGTCGTAGCGCTGCCACAGACCGGAGATCCGCTTCACGTAGTAGGTCGCCCCGTCCCGTGTGCCGAGGAAATCGGTGACCACACCCCTGAGGGCACGGCTGTAGGCGTCGCCGCGCATCACGGCCACCTGCGCGCGCGTCCAATCGAGCACCCAGGCGCCGATCGGGTGCCGTTCGCTGGTGTAGGTGTCAAGCAGGCCCTCGGGCGCCCACCCCTGCACGGTGGCGCCGAGCTTCCAGCCCAGATTGACCGCGTCGCCGATCCCCAGGTTCAGGCCCTGGCCGCTGAACGGCGAGTGCACATGGGCGGCGTCGCCGCAGAGTAGCACGCGACCGCGCCGATAGGTCGTCGCCTGCCGCGCGTTGTCCGTGTAGCGCGTGCCGCTGATGACCTCGGTCACGCGGACGTCGAGGCCGCTGACGCGCCGCAGACTGGCCTCCATCTCGGCCGCAGTGACCGGTGCCTCCCGGTCCGCCGGGGGGCCATCCAACTCGACGGTGCGAACCCAACCCGGCATCGGCCCGTAGACGTAGACGCCGGTGGAGGTGTGCTGCCAGCCTCGCCCCAGGCGCTCCGCCCCCTCCACGGTGGCCACCGCCTGTCGGCCCGTGATCACCGGGTCCGTGCCAGGGAACTCGAAGCCCGCTTGGTGGCGGACCAGACTGCGGCCACCGTCGCAGCCGACGAGCCACGCCACGCGCACGTCGTCCCTGCCTTGTAGGTGAACGGTGACACCGGCCTCCTCCGCGTCGAATCCACGCACCTCCACCCCGCGCCGGACCTCGACGCCCAGCTCCGCCGCGCGCTCACCGAGGATCCGCTCCACCTCGACCTGCGGGACTTGCACATACCAGGCTGGGCCACGGCCGCGCAGGCTGGGATCCTCCTCGTCGACGGGATCTGCTGGAACCTGAATCCCACCGAAGTGCCCGACGAAAGGCGGCCGCCTCCGCTCCCCCTGCTTGCCCCTCCACCGCCTCCAACGTGGGGAGCAAGCCGCGCCGCTCGAAGGCCTCGGCGGAGGCGGTGTTGATCCCCCCCGCCTTGATCGCGGTGTCGAGCTCCGTCCGCCGTTCGACGACCACCACCCGGACCCCCGCCAACTGCAGTTCCGTAGCAAGCATCAAGCCGACCGGCCCGGCCCCTACCACGAGCACGTCGTAGTCCATCTTTGTCGACATCTGGTTTTCCTCTCTCATAGACATCTGGTTTTCTTCTCTCCGCTAGTGTAAATTTTGGAATTCCGTGGCTCTTACACAATCTTGGTGAAGCATGAGCTTATATAGAAAAGATCTTTCTCATCCTGAGCATACAGAGGTAGCTTCTTGAGGAGAAGGCTGATCCTTTTCACCAAGATTGATACCGTTGGCGAACCTCTTTCGCGCGCTCACTTTCATGTCGAGGATGTTTTCAGTCCGTGCTCACCATCAACGAAAATCAGAGGTTCGCCAACGGTATCAGATTGTGTAAGAACCATTCCGTGGGCAAAAATTTGATAATTACGTGGGTGCTTCTGGCTCTTTGACATAGCGATACAATGTGGCGCGGGAGATCCCAAGAGCAGCACAAATTTCTGGAATGGAGTGACTCTGATCAGCAAACATCTGTCGAGCCAGAGCCACTTTCCCATTCGTCTTGAGTTTCCTGACTATAAAGGTATCGCCTGGCCGGACATATGCCAGTGCTTCGTTCAATCCCTTGCGCTCGGCTTGTGATCCTGTAATCTTGTCTACAAACCATTTCTCACAGCCTGCTGCTTTCAGCGCATCAATCTGGAGCGCCTCTGCCTTTGCCAGGTTGCGATCACCCCGTTTGTCATCTTCCATGCCTGCCTCGGCAATGAAGAGAGCCCCTGATCGGAGCGTCCCAACAGCATCGGGGAGGTAATGGTGGGGTTTCCCTTCAAAGGTGTATCCGATGGCAAATGGCGCTTCCTTTGGAAGAGGTAATCGGTACGCACTCGCGAATGCCGGGCCAATATCGCCGCGAGCGTGGCTGACCACCTGGGGATGGTATTCAAGCCACATGAGGAGACGTTCTTCCAACTGACGACAGAACGGCTGGCGGAGAGGGGAAACGGCGCCCATCTTGAAACTGGGAATCCACCCGGAAATGGAGCGGCCTGCAATTTTGAACAGATCAATACCATCGACAGCCGGTGTAACCATCAGCGTTGTTCCTCAAAGATGAATCTGCTATGGGCAAACGGTATTTACAACTCTCAGGAACAGTATATCAGATGGGAAGCGGTTTCTCCAGGTGCCGGGCTATCCCTGCTCACTCTTCGGGGCATTTACTAGTCACTAGATCACAGTGGGTGAAACATATTTCACAGCAAATGTGGTAACAAGAGAAGGAATACAAGTCTTTAGAGTATGTTTCATCCGCTGTGATCTAGTGACCCCAGGGAGAAGAGACGAAGTACTACGACGCTATCACTGGCACCAGAAGAAATAAATCATGCTTCCCTCCAGCATAAATCAGGTGCGTTCCTTCGTTCACTGTTTCCTTGTGTTCATATCGCCTCTGTTAAACCGTAATTCATTGTTCTCTGTCTGATCAGGCTCGGCATGATAGGTGAGTTCTGTTTCCTTCTTGGGAGGTAGACTCTGCAAGGTCATTTCTTCGCCATCAAGATAGAGTTTGGTATACTTGGTTCGGGCTATCGGCCATTCATTCTCGAAGCGCCACTGTCCCTGGAAGAACCGTTCTCTTACTTCGAGGCGTACCCGGGGCATATCCCTCCAGTCATTCTCGATCCCTTTCAGGAAGTAATCAAAAAACAATTTCTGTCGCTCCAGCGCTTCTCGACTGTAGTAGTATTCCCATCTTTCCCGTATGCGTCGGCTGATATGATCACTGGAAACGTTCCAGGCTTGTCTGGGCGAAAAACATTCACATAAAGGGTGATCCCATCTCGCATGGTAACGGGAACGTCCTTCTCCATGATCATTTCTTGGTGACCGTAATGCACCGTAGCCACTACTATTTTGTTCAATCCTGGTTGTATGTCGTTGGGATGTGTCGGTTTGAGGTCGGGACGACCCATGAATGTATTCATTCTTGTATGTTCTCCTTTCTGTTGTGTCCCGTCAAATGGTGGAAAATGGTGTTGTTTCGGCGTGGCAGAACGTTCGGTATGGTACTCGTAGACGTGGACGCGCATCAGATCATCGACCTGCTGCCAGACCGCCAGGCTGAAACTGCTGCCGCGTGGATCGCTGCCCACCCAGAGATTACCCATGTGAGCCGTGACCGGGGCGCAGAGTACGCCAGCGCGGCCACGACTGGCGCGCCGCAAGCGATTCAGGTTGCCGATCGCTTCCATGTCTGTAAGAACCTGTCAGAAGCAGTGCAGCTTGTTAGCCTGTTCTCCTGCTGCTTTCCTCATCAGTTGTTTGGAACTGGAAGAAGGAGGCATCGACCACCTGTGCCCATTCGCCCTCGTGTTTTTCATAGATGGACACCCAGGCGCACCGGAACGAGAAGTCCCGTTCTTCCTCATCAGATACCTCCTGAGACGCGCGCACGCGCATTTCCCCAATGACCCATGCCATGCTGGCATCTGCAGAGAGATGAATGATTGGAGCAGTCACCTCCCTGATGTCGGCGAAGTGGGTTCGCCGGAAATACTGGTCGATGGCAGGCAATGCTTCCTCTTTGGTACGAAGCCGGATTCCTGCCGTGCGAACATCATACCACTGGGAGGCATACGCAGCCAGAAAGGCCCCGGCATCCTTCTCCAGGTGGGCTTGCAAAGCACTTCTATGCAGTTGCAAGAGCGTGGCTTTTTCTTGCTCGCTATTCATATGATCTCCTCTGTTAAGACGCCGGGAGCACATTCCCATAGTCCTTTAACCTGCTGGGCCTTGAGTAGAGCTTGGGGAACAATCGCCTCCAGGGCACTGCTGCCACAAGCAGAGGGGGTACCAGCAGTGGGATCAAGTGCGTTTGCACCCACAAGCCCAAAGGCGTTGCGGGAACCAGGATCCTGGCATTTGATCCAGCCTTTTTTTGCTCCTGTATGACCACGGGCCTGAAGGCCTGTTCGTACTGGTGAAACGCTCGCTGATGATCGCCCAGCGCCACTTTCAGTTCTCCCGCCAGGATATAGGCTCCCATCATGGCCAGGGTCGATCCTTGCCCAGTCAGCAGTGCCGGGCAATAGCCGGCATCTCCTAGCAGCACCGCTCGTCCGTGGGACCAGGTCTCCATGCGAATCTGGCTCACTGCATCAAAGTACAAGTCGGGGGCCGTTTGCATTCTCTCCAGGAGTCTGGGGACTTCCCAGCCTTCGTCGGCAAACACATCAGTAAGCAGTTGCTTGTGCTGCGCCACATCATGGTGATCATAGCCTAACTGCGTGGGTTGTTTGAAAAGGAAATACGCGGCCAGTACCTGGTTTCCTCGTGTACTGCGTACCGCGGCCTGTTTTCCAGGAACCCCATACATCTGCATGGAGGCCTCGCCCAGTCCCAGATAGTTGTCGGTGGTGAAGACCCCGACCTGGTAGCCTAAATAGCGCTCAAATTGCGCTTCGTCTCCAAACACCAGGGTCCGCACGATCGAATGCAACCCGTCAGCCCCCACCAGCAGGTCGAAGCGGCGGGAGCCGCCCCGCTCAAAGGTCACGTCGACTCCTGCCTCGTCCTGCTTGAGCGCTTGGATGGAGTCCCCGAAGCAGTATTCCACCTCGTCCTTGGTGAGCTCGTAGAGCGTCCTGGCGAGATCGCCCCGCATGATCTCCACCACATCCACGTCTAAGGCCTCTAAGGACTTGCGCGCAGCTTGCAGGTTGACGCGGCTGATGCGCTGATGGCGCTCGTTGACAAACGAGATCTCGCCCAAGGTCGTCTTCTCTTGTTGCAGACGCGGCCAGATCCCCATCAGCTTGGCAACCTGCACGGCCTCAAAGCGCACGTCAACCGGGTACCCGCCTTCTCGCAGTTGCGGCGCACGCTCGATCACGGTCGGAGTGAACCCATAGCGCTTGAGCCAATACGCCAGGGTCGGCCCAGCAATACTCGCTCCTGAAATGAGTATGTTTTTATTTTTGCTGATCATCATGGTTCTCTCCTTCGAGATTACGACAAGGGCAGAGACCTTGAACGAAGCCTCCCTTCAAGGAAACTAAAACGCCCCCTCAGAGCCACTGCATTATAGCACAGCAGGTAGGCTCAGGCTACTCCATATATGAAGAGAGCCTGAACGAGTTCCGCGAGACGGAACTCGTTCAGGCTCTCTTCTGAGAAATAACTACCTGCTCTCTTCTATTGGTGAAGTGACGTTCACCTGGTGCTGAAGCCCCTCAGTCTGCCGTTGGCCCAGCGGTTCTGTATGAGACTGCGCCGTGTTCTCACCCAACTGTTGCATCAGCCCCACCACGTCGGCTTCCTGCCACTGTTCGGCAATTTTCCCATTGGCGATGCGAAAGATGGCAATGCCTGTATACTTCACCTGCTTGCCAGTCGCAGGCGTGCCCATGAAGTCTCCTTTGTGGGTCCCACGAACGAGATAACGGACCACGACTTTATCCCCCACGGCCATCTCGTCCTCAAAGCTGGTATGAGTATCGGGAAAGCCAGTGTAGGACATTGAGGTGAGTTGCTTCCAATCCTCGTGGCCATGCAGCGCGGGAAAACCTGCATAGTGAGCAACATGATCGCTGGCAAAAAGGCTGCGTGCGGCGTCCAGGTTTCCCGTATTCACCACTTCATCGAGATAGCGGTGGACGATGGCGCTGTTGTCTTCTGTTGACATGAAAAAGGCTCCTTTCTGGTTACCGTTTCCTTGCTGGTAGTCAAAGAGTTGGATGTTACCTGAAAACCCCAGGAGGGGGTTGAGAACCTACAAATACGTGGGAGAAAGATGTGCCATAGGATATGGTACCTGATACCTACAACAAATGCAACAAACGGGCAGTCTAGGTTTCCAGAAAGAGCTTGACTATCCAGTGATTATCTGCGACTCTCGACTCGCGCCAACATAACTCATGCATGAGAGAGGAAGACACGAAGCATCGTCGGAAAAACCTGACGTTTCTCAGATAAAATTTCACCTTTCTCAAGAATAATTTCCCCATCACAAACGGAGAGAACGAGCAAAACAGACTCATTTTCTCGCATAACTTTTCCTTCCGCCTTTCCTCTCGACTTTCCATCAACTTTTGACGTTGTTTTCACTTTGTTTTGGCTCAAAAAAAAAGTTATCTGAGAAAAACGAAAAGTTACGCGAAAAAGCCTGGCTACTTGCGAAGCAAACAGGTATACTCAAGGTATGACAACTATCCTCACCTGGCTCGCAGGCTCACACATCATACAAGGAATCATCGTCGGCGGCGTGCTGGCGTTTCTCACGGCACAGATCATTATGAACGCCGTGGTGAAAACCATGACAACGACCGTCAACGGGTGGAGTACCACCTTCAAATGCGGCCAGCCCGGCAATGGCATCCTCCTGCGGGCCGCCTGCGCCAGAAACCTGCCCGCTGTCAATGTGGTGCAAGAGGCTGCCTACTGGACGACGACCGTCGACAGCGCGGGGCGGCGGCTCTCCGGCCAACGCGAGTACGTCCTGCATTTTCCTGAAGGACAACTCCCGCCCAACGATGCCTTCTGGTCGCTGACCATGACCGATGTGGTCGGGTACATGGTCAGCAACCCTATCGATCGCTCCAGCGTCGGCTCTCGCTCCGGCCTCGTGCCCAACGCCGATGGCTCCATCGACATTTATCTGCAGCGCACGGCTCCCGCAGGGCACGAGTCCAACTGGCTGCCGGCACCGGCAGGCTACTTCAAGCTGATGCTGCGCGCGTATCTGCCCGGCCGTGCTATCCTCGACGGCGAGTACCACGTGCCGCCAGTCATGAAAGTGCCATGAGATGAACAGGTTGATTCTGAAATACAAATATCCCATTACGTTCGCCATCCTGGCAGTCCTCGCATGGGTCGTCTACAGATATTTCTCGATGGGGGGAGCCGGCTCATTACGTTCATCGTCGTGGCAGTCATCGTCTGGGGACTCGGCACGTGCGTTTTCCTGTATTTTTGGCCGCCTATCACGTACAGTGCCTACAAAAGAGCGGTAGTTCAGCATGGGCTCGGCGGCGACCCAATCCCCATCAATACGCTGTACGCGGTGCCCACGCTCTCTTCGCCCGCGGCGTCAAACTCCAGCTTATTAGCAACAGGGACCAACGACGTGCTCTACGTCGGCGGCTGGCTCGACCTCTCCAAAGGGCCGCAAGTGTTGCACGTGCCGGACATGGCGGGCCGCTACTACAGCGTGCAGTTCACTGATCCGTCGGACGGCACGAATTTTGCCTACGTCGGCAAACGCACCACGGGAACCGAGGCTGGCGATTACCTCATGAGCGGGCCGGGCTGGAAAGGAACCGTGTCGCAGGCAATGACACAGATTGCTTCGCCGCACAAGTCGGTGCTCGTTATCGGTCGTGTGTTTGTCGAGAGCGACAGTGATCTCCCGACCGCCTACGGGCTTGCGAAGCAGATACAGCTAACACCACTCAGTCGCTGATAACCCGATGTTTTTCAGGATTTACGCTACATTGGAGAGCTGAGGCAGAGATGGAGTGAAAGAAAAAAGTTACAGAGACAACCTGGTCTTGCAAGAGTATCAATGTTCTAAGTGTGGTACTCTTTATCATGTATCAAAATCCTTCTCTATCTTCTCTATGTGATCTGGCTATGAGCCAAGATAATTGACCGTTAACAACGCGTAGTACTCAACGGGCAAGTTCTATCAATTCATCATTGAGCAAAGGGAGAAACACATGGAAGAACGAGACGCGCCAGAGGTCGGTGAATGTTCCTTTATCGGTAAGCAGGCCGTGGGCGGGAAACCCGCCCATACGGAATTGAAGGAGGGCAGGGGAACCGGGTCGGAATCGACACCTCGCCTCCAACTTCCCATGCCAGGCCTTCAGTTGGTCTGCCTCGACCACGCGCCAGCCCTGCTTGCGTTCGAGCGGGAGAATCGGGCCTACTTCGCGGCGTCGGTGCCGGATCGGGGGGACGAGTTCTTCGCCGAGTTCGATACGCGGTATGCGCAACTGCTCGAGTGGCAGGCCGCCGGGACGGATTACTTCCACCTGCTGGTGGCCGAGCGCGGCGAGGTGGTGGGGCGGGTAAACCTGACCGAAGTGGCAGACGGGTCGGCGGAGCTGGGATACCGGATCGCGCAGAAGGCCGCAGGGCAGGGACTGGCCACAGCGGCGGTGAGCAAGGTGCGCGAGCTCGCCGCCACAGAGTACGGACTCAGCAGGCTGCGCGCGAGGGTCACGCTGGACAATCCAGCCTCGCGCAAGGTGCTTGAACACAACGGATTCGTCGCCGTCGGTGAGCTCACGCTCAACGGCAAGCAAGCCATGTCCTACATCTGCGAGCTCCGGTGACGCAACGCACTCGCCGCATGACCAACCGTCAGATCACGAACGAGAACTGGAGTACTTGGCAGCGGAAACCTTCTGATCCGTAGGTGTCCGGGGGCGTTCCGGCCCGTTCAGATTGGTCCAGGTAAGTTCAAGCTGAGAGCAAGCGTCGTTTTTGACTTCGCCACCAGTGGAGGTCTTGTGCTCACCTGAAACGAAAAGTTATGCGAGAAAAAAACAGTCATATGGCGTCGTTTGCTAAACACAACATGCCAAACACAACATGGAAAAGTTATGCGAGAAACAGAACCAGTGCCGTTCATCAATGATGCCGCTTCTTAGGCCGCTTGAAGCAATCCTCTAGAAAAGTTTTCTGAGAGAAAAGCGAAAAGTATCCTGAGAAAGATCATTGCGCTGTATTGCTCTATGCCTGTCTGCAAATCATTTGGACCCTTCTGTATACTGATAATTAAGAAAGGGTTGCACCTTCTTTCTTGCCGAATTGATAGGCAACGACGCATGCTTGATATGCAACGATGCATATCTTCGCTCTCACCCAATCCAAATACTTCATTTGGAACATCCTTATACTCTGAAAGGAATTGTTATGTCACCATCAGAAGAACATGGTACCCTACTTTCCGACATCGAATCTGAGCCAACTCCAATGGCTCTGGGAAAAATACATCCCGCGCGGCAAATTGACCACCCTTGACGGCGACCCCGGCCTTGGCAAATCCCTGCTCACCCTCGACCTCGCCGCTCGTGTCACCACCGGCAGACCCATGCCCGATGGCTCACCCGGCATCCAGGGTAGCGTCGTCCTGATTGCCCCCGAAGACAGTCCCGCTGATACCATCAAACCTCGCATAGAGGCAGCCGGCGGCGATCCATCACGCATCCGTCTCCTTAGCCATGCCAAAAGCACCAACCCCAAAACGAGGGAGACTGTTATGCTACCCTTCACTTTCTCAGAACAAAACCACATCATCAGCCTCGGCATAACCATCATGCGAACACACGCCGTCCTCGTCATCATCGACCCCCTTATGGCTGTGCTGGGATCACGCATCAGTGCCTCTTCTGACCAGAAGATCAGAGAAACCCTCTCAGGTCTGGCACGCCTGGCCCAATATTTCAACTGTGCTGTCTTGATCGTTCGCCATCTCAATAAAGGTAGCTCCCAGAACCCACTCTATCAAGGTGGTGGCTCCATCGGTATCATCGCCACCGTTCGCACTGGCTTCCTCGTCACCCGGCACCCTTTTGATGAAAATAAGCGTTTCCTCGTCTCCATCAAAAATAACCTCAGTGAAAAAGCTTGCAATCTGGGCTATCAGGTCATCGCCAATGCAGACAACACCCCCTCCATCCAATGGCTCGGCACGGATCACTCTTCAGTCACATCCTTCCTGAAACGAAGCACTCCCCTCTCCCTTGAGCGACAGGCTATCCTCAAAATCTTGCAAGCGGCGGACCATCCACTTGGCCCCAAAGAACTGGCCCAACAGACTGGTCAAGACCGTATATACCTGAGACAAATGCTTCGACGCATGCTCAATGCGGGAGAGATCATCTCCTCAAACTATGGCCTCTACACTACTCACGACCATCTATCTCCCGAGATAGTGCCCTCCCAAAACAATGCCACTACACCCACTACACCCACTACACCCACTACACCCACTACACCCACTACACCCGTTTGATGGCTCAGCTTCCAGTCACCCTTTGAGTAGTATTCGTCAATGAAGGAGAAGCGAAAGGACAACGGGCGCTATTGCCTCCTGTGGTACACTATCTAAAATATACATACCACTATTCATTATGGAAGGGCGAGGAAGACGAGTGGCACCTGCACATACCCCCTTTGAGCGATTGACGGCGATCCATCCTGACCGGCGCATCACGTTGGAGACAGGAGCAACGCCGATTGCCATGAGACTGATGGATTTATTTGTGCCGTTGGGCTTCGGACAACGGGCACTGGTCGTGGCACCGCCGCAGGCTGGCAAAACAACGATACTGCGGCAACTGGCGGCGGCCGTTCTCAAGAACTACCCGCAGGCAAGCCTCTTTTTGTGCCTCGTGGATGAGCGGCCCGAAGAAGTGACGGAGTGGCGTACGGAGGTGCAAGGTCCCTCGGTCAAGCTCTATGCCTCCAGTTTTGATCAGGAGTCGGCACGGCACGGGCGCATTGTGGAACAGGCATTGAACGACGCCAAACGGCAGGTGGAGCAAGGAAAAGATGTCGTGATGTTGCTCGATTTGCTGACACGCCTGGCTCGCGCCCACAATTTGAATAGCGATCTGTGGGCCGGGTCGCGCAGCCAGCGCGGCGGAGGGGGTCGCACCCTTTCGGGCGGCATTGATGCGCGTGCATTGGAAGTCGGGCGGCGCGTGTTTGGTGCCGCCCGCGCAATTGAGGAGGGCGGTAGCCTGACGATTCTTGCCAGTTGTCTCGTTGAGACCGGCAGCCGCCTGGATGAAGTAGTCTACGAGGAGTTTAAGGGAACGGGCAACCTGGAGATTCGCCTCTCACGAGAACTGGCGGACCGCCGCATTTTCCCCGCCGTAGATATCGCCGCTTCGAGTACACGCCAGGAAGAGCGTCTCCTGGCACCCGAAGAATTGCGTGCAATGCAAATTCTACGCCGTAAACTGGCCGATCTCCCGCGCCGAGAAATCACCGAGCAAGTGCTTAACCTCTTTGAGAAAACACCCTCTAACGCCCGCCTGGTCGAAGCTGTAATGCAAAGCTAAAGTTTGATAACAACACACTCAAAACTTTTACAATGGGCAACTCATTGTGCTATAATAATAGCTAAAATACTACCATTTGATGGAGGATGCGGCCCAACTGACTTGATGGCCAACCCGTAGGAGCCGGTTTACCGGCTCCTACGCAAAACGTTGAGCCGCACCATTTGAGGGGTTTTGCTTGCCATGAAAATAGAACGATTTACTGATAAAGCACGCGAGGCGATCAGCGAGGCGGCTGAGATCGCCAAACGCTATAACCAGAGCCAGATAGAAGTGCTGCATTTGCTGGATGCCTTGCTCATGCAAGAGGGCGGCGTGGTGCAGCAGGTTATACAGAAGGTGGGCGGCAACACTGGCAACGCGACCAACGCGAAACGCATGGTGGAGAGCGAGATTGAGCGGTTGCCGCGTGTCTTCGGAGGCAGCGAGCCAGGCATCTCGCCGCGTCTGCGCCGGCTGTTGGAGCAGGCGTGGAGCGAGATGAGCAACTTCAAGGACGAATACTTGAGCGTTGAGCACCTCTTGCTCGCTATGTTCGATACCGATGATGAGGCCGCGCAACGAGCGTTAAGGGCGGCGGGACTGAACCACGACAATGTATTAAAGGCCCTGACCGCTATTCGCGGTTCGCAGCGTGTCACCGACCAGAATCCAGAGAACAAGTACCAGGCACTGGAGAAGTACGGGCGCAACCTGACGGAACTGGCGGAACAGGGCAAGCTCGATCCAGTTATCGGACGCGACGAGGAGATACGCCGCGTCATTCAGGTTTTGAGCCGCCGCACCAAGAATAATCCCGTGCTGATCGGTGAGCCGGGCGTGGGTAAAACCGCCATCGTTGAGGGGCTGGCACAGCGCATTGTGCGCGGCGATGTGCCAAAGACGCTGGCGGATAAGCAGGTAGTTACGCTTGACCTGGGAGCGTTGGTCGCGGGTGCCAAGTTTCGCGGCGAATTCGAGGAGCGATTGAAAGCTGTCTTAAAGGAAGTGACCAGTTCCGATGGTGGGATCATCCTCTTTATTGACGAACTGCACACACTGGTTGGAGCGGGCGCGGCTGAAGGCGCGATGGATGCCTCCAACATGCTCAAGCCGATGCTGGCGCGCGGCGAACTGCACTGCATCGGTGCAACCACGCTGGACGAATACCGCAAGCATATCGAGAAAGATGCGGCCCTGGAGCGTCGTTTCCAGCCGGTCATGGTTGACCAACCATCGGTTGAGGATACGATCAGCATTCTGCGCGGTCTCAAACAACGTTACGAGGTGCATCACGGCGTGCGTATCCAGGATAGCGCGTTGGTAGCTGCCGCCATCCTCTCCAATCGCTACATCACCGACCGTTTCCTCCCTGACAAGGCGATAGACCTGGTAGACGAGGCCGCCAGCCATCGCCGCGTCGAACTGGATAGCACCCCCAGCGAAGTAGACGCGCTGGACCGTCGTATTCGCCAGTTGCAGGTCGAGCAGGAAGCTTTGAAAAAGGAGACCGATCCCGCCAGCCGCGACCGCCGCACGAAGGTTGAACAGGAAATTGCCAACCTGAGCGAGCAGCTACATACGTTGCGCCTCTCGCTGGAGAGCGAGCGCGAACCCGTCGAGGCCATTCGCAAACTTAAGAAGGAACTGGAGGAGAAACAGGTCGAGCTTGAGAAGGCCGAACGCGAATATAACCTGGAAGAGGAGGCACGCCTGCGCTACGGCGTCATTCCAGATCTGACGCGCCGTATGACGGAGATGGAGTCAAAACTGACCAATCTCAAGAGTGCGCGCATGCTCAAAGAGGAGGTGGATGCCGAGGATATCGCCGGAATCGTCTCGCACTGGACGCACATCCCCGTCTCCAAATTGATGGCAGCGGAGGTGCAAAAACTGTTGGCGATGGAGGATGCCTTGCGCGAACGCGTGGTCGGGCAAGAAATAGCCCTCGAAATTGTTGCCGATGCTATCCGCCGTTCGCGTGCTGGACTGCAAGACCCCAATCGTCCACTGGCCAGCTTCTTATTCCTGGGACCAACCGGTGTCGGTAAGACGGAACTTGCTCGCGCCCTGGCGGAATTTCTCTTCGATAACGAGCAGGCCATTGTGCGCATAGACATGTCGGAGTACATGGAAAAGCACACCGTCTCGCGGCTGATTGGTGCCCCTCCCGGCTATATCGGCTACGACCAGGGTGGTCAATTGACCGAGGCCGTGCGCCGCCACCCCTATTGTGTTGTGCTGCTCGATGAGATCGAGAAGGCCGCGCCAGAGGTGTTCAACGTCCTGTTGCAATTGCTCGACGACGGACGCCTGACTGATGGACAGGGTCGTACCGTTGATTTCAAAAATACCGTCATTATCATGACCAGCAACATCGGCTCCATGTGGCTGCACGAATACGACGGCATGGACGAGGACGAGGTGCAGCGCACAATACGTCCAAAACTGCGCGAAGAGGGTTTCCGCCCGGAGTTCATCAACCGTATTGACGAGGTAATCATCTTCCACCAGATCACCCGCGACCAGATGAAGAACATCGTGGACATCCAGGTACGTCGCCTGCAGCCGCGCCTCGCCGAACGCAACATCACGCTCCACCTCAGCGCTGCCGCCAGAGACCTGCTGGCAGCCGAAGGCTACGATCCCCAATTCGGTGCCCGCCCACTCAAGCGCGTCATCCAGAAAGAGGTCGAAAACCGCGTAGCCCGTGCCATTCTCAACGGCACCATCCACGACGGCGACACCGTCGAGATTGACGCGCGGGACGGCAAGCTCGTGATGGAAACCGTAGGAGCCAATTATGCACATTGAACATTACATTGGGAATAAACTGCTGACTGGCACATCGCTACCGCTCGTCGCTGGGCGCGCTAAAGCGGGCCCCTACAATGTCTGCGGGCGCGTGTAGGGGCCCGCTTTAGCGCGCCCACCTCGACGAGCGAAGCAATGTCGAGTCTCTCTTCCCAGTTTTATTTGTTGATGAGTATAATCGGCAGTGGGCGCGATCACACTATACAGTATGAGGCAGGCCACTGGAGTCGGAATCACCATTAGCTACCACTGCCCGGCGTAAGGCTCTAAGGGTTCAAGGATAGCATATTTAGTATTGGAGAGATCATTGGCACGCTGAAGGTGTAGACGGAGCATTGGGGAGCGTTGGTTCAACATCGGTATCGGAGAGGTAGCGTTCACCAAACTGTCTGATCGCCTCCATGATATCTACCAGGGCCAGCCCTTTCTCCGTCAGGCGATACTCGACCCGTGGAGGGATCTCCAGGAAGGCTTGCCGCTGCACAAAGCCGCTTTCCTCCAGCATCTTGAGCCGCTGCGACACCGTCTTGGGACTGACGTTGCCCATGGCCTCCAGCAGTTCGCCAAAGCGCTTCGTGCCAGAGAGAAGCTCGTAAACGATCAAGAGCGTTCTGACATCGCCCAGCAGGCGCAAAGCGCGGCCCAGAGGACGAGTTGCGCAGGTTTCTCCCTGTTCCGTTGTTGATAAATGATTGGGTGTATCCATAGCCGAAGTATACCATATTTTTCTCCCCTTTACTAACATCCTTGACAAAATAAACTTCCTGATATAAACTTAATTCCGGAAGGGAAATATGAGAGAAAAGGCATGAGCAGTATTGCCGATTCCCCTTTTCTCACGGAAGTGAACTATTTGTTTTTAATGGAGGACATCACATGACAACACAGGGCGAATCACAAGGCACAACCACGAGTCTCTGGCAGTTTGACCCTTACCATACGCAAGTCGAGTTTGCTGCCAAACATCTGGGCATGATGACGGTGCGCGGTCACTTTGCCGATATCACCGCGACCGGCTTTATCGACCCCGTCCACCCCCACGCCTCAGCGGTTGACATTACTATCCAGACGGCAAGTATCCGCACCCACCACCCCCAGCGGGACAATGACCTGCGGTCGTCGAATTTTCTCGAAGTCGACAAGTATCCAACGATCACCTACAAAAGCACAAAGATCGAACCGGCCGGACAGGATCGCTTTACCATGACTGGCGACCTGACCATCAAGGGCAACACGCGACCGGTGACACTTGCCGTGGTGAAGTATGGGGAATTCAATGACCCTATGATGGGCCACCGCATCGGCTACAGCGCCGAGGGTCAGATCAACAGGAAGGACTTTGGCCTGACGTTCAACATGATGCTCGATGGCAAATGGATCGTGAGTGATGAGGTTCAGATTCTGATCGAGGGCGAGTTCGTCGAGAAAAAGCCAGAGTAAACTGCTGGCGCGTGACTATCCGTGAGTATCTGCCAGTATTTGTGAATAGCTAGCCAGGAGCTTTTCCCTGTCTGTACCCACGCGGTTGAAAGGATCATGATTTATGGCTATCACTCTGAGTGCTGGTCTGCTCATTCTGCGCCTTGTGGTTGGACTGACGATGGCCCTACACGGAACGCAAAAGCTCTTTGGCTGGTTTGCCGGCCCTGGACTCGCCAGATTGAAGGTGGGATTCGAGAAACAGGGCTACAGGCCGGTGTGGCTGTGGATGAGTTTCGTGATCCTGGGAGAGGTAGGTGGCGGCCTCTCCGTTGCACTTGGATTTTTGACGGCCCTGGGCGCAGCCGGTATTTTCGGCGCGATGTTCATGGCGATGTTCAAAAGTCACTGGAAAAACGGCTTCATCGTGAGTAAGGGCGGCTACGAGTATACACTGGTCTTGATGGCCGTGAGCATCGCCATCGGGCTTGGCGGACCCGGAAACTATTCCCTGGATGCGCTCTTTGGCATCACCCTCCCGGAGGCACTGCTGTTCGGTGTGCTGGCCGTCGCCGCTCTGCTCGTTGATCTCATCGGCCTCCGCATCAGCCGTCCGCCAGCAGTCGCCCCATCTGAAGGCGCATCCCGCGCTTCATGACGCTGCCGTCCGGAAGATTGGTAGCACGGAACCTTCAGCTGGAGAGTACCCTTAAATCTTTCACTAAAAACTGCTGGAAATCGTGAATTTGCTCGCGTAATCGGTCATTGATCATCATTTCCGGTCTCGGATCAACATCGAATTGATTTTCTCCATTTTTCATTTTCGAGATCATATTGGATCCATTTTTCAATAGGCCAGTCCGCGACGAGTTCTATTCTGGAAGCGGCCCACCCACAATATTCTGAAGAAATATCACACCCTTTCCATTTTCGTTTGAGTTGTTCAGCTACAACAGCCGTCGTTCCCGAACCAAGAAACGGACCTACGACTTTTAAATTGTAGGCAGGATTGAAAAGCTTGTTCCAAAAGTATACCATAAGCATAGCTCCAATCCAATAGTTTTTGAACCAGGTTGTACGTCTTCCTCACGAGAAGTATACCGTCTATAACCTCTCCATCACCTCATCCCACCACCCCTCTCCAAATCTCACAGCGCCATACATCAACAAATTCGGTTCCCCCGTCGGAGAAATATTCCCGTGATTGGCAAAAATGAAATCGCGCAAGCTCTCCGCTGTTACATAAAGGATGTGCAGTTGCTTAATTTCGTCCTCTTCAGGAACGCGAGTATGCACCTCTTGCAAAGCAATATTGAGACGAGTGAGGAAACAAAGTTCACAATGTGGCAAAGTGAGATCATAAACAGCACCGAGACAGAATTGCTCGCGCATATCGGCGGACTGGATACCGGTCTCTTCGCGAATTTCGCGGGTTATTGCCGCGAACGGGTCTGGTTGCACTTCTTTAGTGGACATACTGGTACTATCGAGGTCGCGTTCAAAGAAGCCTCCGATGACGTGGTAGCGTCCAACATAGGCATCCACCTCTTGCCGCTTATCTAACAGAATGTAGCCATCGCTCGTCTCGACGACGGAACAAACGCCGAGCGCGTTGCTCAACTCCGAGCGATCGCGCCCACGCGCAAAGTCCGGTTCGCGGGTGGTGACATATTCTTTATAACTGGTATTGCCCAACACGAGCTGCAATCTACCATCTGACAAATCCCCGGCCTGCACAAGGCGAAATAATTGGGCATCGAACAGGCGCGTTCCCCTTTCCCGCGCTATTGCCAGTTTTTGTTGCCACAACATATCCATCCATTGCTGAATGGACGGTGTGGTCGGCATACATAGCAATGGGTTATACGCTATAGCGATCTGATCGCGGCGGTAGAGGCCGCGTGCGAGAATCTCAAATTCGAGCATGACCCATTATAGCGCATTGTGACCAGGTGCCATGGCGAACATAGGAGGAGGTGACAGGTGGGGAAGATGGCTAATGAGAAGATGCCCAGCAATTGACGAATGAACTTTTTCATGTTATTATTTATGCATCTCCTGTTCAGTTTAGTAGTGCGTTACACCTCATTGCGTCTTGTTCACTATCGATCAATCGCCCATGGGAGGAAATCTATGCCCCGTTTTTTGCTCTCCAGTTGGCGCATTCGTGCCATCCTGGCCGTTACCTTTGCTCTTGTGTTGACCCTCACTTCAAGTATTTTCGCCTTTGCTGCCGTGCCGATTGTCCAGATCAGTAGCGACCCGTACACCAACAGCACCAGCCAGCATCAGACGATGGTCGAGCCGGATACGTATTCGTTTGGCTCAACTATCGTTTCGGCCATCCAATCGGGTCGCTTCACCAACGGAGGAGCATCCAATATTGGCTGGGCGACCTCAACCAATGGTGGAGGCAGCTGGACCAATGGCTTCCTGCCTGGCACAACCGTCTTCGCTACCCCTGCTGGTCCGTATGATCGCGTCAGTGATCCCACTGTTGCCTACGATGCTGCCCACAATACCTGGATGATCGCCTCACTCGCTATTACTGGCAGTTCTGTCCTGGGCGCTGCCGTGATCGTCAATCAGTCCACCAATGGTGGTACTTCCTGGAGTAATCCGGTCGTGGTGCATGCAGCCAGCGGCAGCGAAAATCTCGACAAAGACTGGATTGTCTGTGATACCACCTCGACGAGTTCTTTTTACGGTCATTGCTATGTGGAGTGGGATAACAACGGTGGCGGTAATGTTATTCACATGAGTACCTCCACTGATGGCGGAAATACCTGGGGCAGTCAGCAGAACACTGCCAACAATGCCACGGGTATCGGAGGTCAGCCTCTCGTTCAGCCCAGCGGCACCGTAATTGTTCCCATCGACAATGCCAACGAAACCTCTGTGCTGGCATTCAACTCCACCAACGGGGGCGCCAGTTGGAGCAGTACTACCACCGTCGCCTCGATCCAATCGCATACGGATGCTGGTGGTATACGCTCAGGCCCTTTACCTTCCGCTGAAATAGATGGCGCAGGGAAGGTCTTCGTTGTCTGGGAAGATTGCCGTTTTGAAACACGCTGTAGAGCTAATGATATTGTGATGAGTACCTCGACCAACGGCACAACCTGGACAGCAGTAACACGCATCCCCGCCGATGCGGTCGGCAGCGGGGTCGATCACTTCATTCCAGGACTTGCCGTCGATAAATCCACATCCGGCAGTACCGCTCACCTGGTGCTCGCTTTCTACTACTATCCCGTTTCCAGTTGTAACAGCTCCACCTGTAAGCTCGACATCGGCTACTCGTCTTCGACGGATGGTGGAGGTCATTGGACCTCGACGACCAACATCACCGGACCGATGACTCTTGCGTGGCTGGCAAATACCACGCAAGGCAGAATGGTAGGTGACTATATGTCTACCTCCTTTAATGGTAGCGCGGTAGCCTTCCCGGTCTTTGCCGATGCCAGCGCTCCTACTGGTGGGACGAGTTGTGGTTCTACGGGAGTGACCTGCCATGAAGCGATGTTCACTGTGGTCACAGGTCTGACTGTCCATCGCGGATTGGTCGCCGTAACGCATGACCCGGTCGTCGCTGGCTCTGACCACCCGGCAGCACCAGAGCCGCTTACCTCCCGCTAATCAGCTCATTCGGTGGGCTTTCAGCAACATCGTTCATTTGATCTACAAGAAGGTCAACCATCTTCATTGGATGGCTGACCTTCTTTGCAATGTGGATAGGCACATCCCCTATTCCCACTCAATCGTCGCCGGCGGCTTAGAAGTAATATCATACACAACCCGATTAACCCCAGGCACTTCATTGACGATGCGGTTGGCGATGCGACCCAGCACATCATAGGGAATTTTGGCCCAATCCGCCGTCATGAAATCACCGGTGGTGACGGCTCGGATGGCCACCACGTTGGCGTAGGTGCGACCATCGCCCATTACACCCACGCTTTGCAGGGGGGTTAGCACGGCGAAGACCTGGCCTAGTTCGCGGTAGAGGCCGGCGCGGCGAATCTCGTCCATGACGATGGTGTCGGCGGCACGGAGGGTTGTCAATCGCGGCTCATCTACGGCACCGATGATGCGGATGGCGAGACCAGGGCCGGGGAATGGATGTCGCCATACCCAATCTTCGGGCAGACCAAGCTCAAGGCCAATTTCGCGCACCTCGTCTTTAAAGAGTGTGCGTAACGGCTCGACCAGCTGAAAGGTCATGTCCTGTGGCAGACCGCCTACGTTGTGGTGCGTCTTGATGCGCGTAGCCGTCGCGGCGGTATCGTGGCTGGTGCTTTCGATCACGTCGGGATAGAGCGTTCCCTGCGCGAGAAAAGCGATGGAGCCGGTCAGTTTTTCCAGTCGCAAGGCTTCCTCCTCGAAGACGCGAATAAACTCCGTGCCGATGATTTTACGCTTCTGCTCCGGGTCTACCACATCTTTCAGACGTGCCAGAAAACGCTGGCTGGCATCCACAGGAACAAGCGGAATCTCAAGGTGATTGCTGAAGGTCTCGACCACCTGCTCGGCCTCGCCCGCACGCATACAGCCGGTATTCACGAAAACGCACACAAGCTGATCGCCGATGGCTTTGTGAACAAGCAGGGCCGCGACCGCCGAATCCACGCCGCCGGAGAGACCGCAGATGACGCGCTCGCTACCCACCTGAGAGCGAATCTGCTCAACGGCTTCTTCAATCACTGAATGCGTCGTCCAGCCCGGCTCGCAGCCACAGATATGGAAGAGGAAATTGCGTATCATCGCTTTACCTTGCGGCGTATGCGTCACTTCGGGATGGAATTGCAGTCCTATCATGCCATTGTCATTGGCGGTAGCTGCCACCGGACAACCCTCGCTGCCAGCAAGTACCTGAAACCCAGAGGGCAAGATATCTACGCTATCACCGTGACTCATCCAGACAGGCAAACGCGATCCGGCGGCGATACCCTCGAAGATACGATATGCCTGTGCATCCTCGGCGGCATCGCCCGCGATTTCGAGTGTTGCCGGGCCATATTCGCGCTGCTCCGTAGCGGGAGCGACATGCCCGCCAAGCTGGTGTGCCAGCAAGTGCATACCATAGCAGATGCCCAGCACAGGCAAACCGCTCGCCAGAATAGCCGGATCACACGCTGGTGCCCCCACGTCATAAACGCTGGAGGGCCCGCCCGAAAGAATAAAACCCCGGATATCCAGATGCGCATTCTCGCGCAGTTGTGCCAGCGTCGTATTAGCTGGTACAAGCTCGCTATAGACATGGCACTCTCGCACGCGACGGGTGATCAGCCGGCTATATTGAGAGCCAAAATCCAGCACAATGACCGCCTGCCGGCGTTCCGAGGACTGCATAAAATCCCTTTCTTGATATAAAATGCCCGTAGGGGCCGGTTTACCGTGCCCACCGCCGATTTATCGGCCATTGGGCCAATGGCCGATAAATCGGCGGTGGGCACGGTAAACCGGCCCCTACGGGTTAACAATGTGGGTCAACGGCCACGTCAAGAGCTTGACCATTACCCTCGTGGCCCACCGGCGACGTAGATGATTTGACCATTCACAAAGCCCGCTTCCTCTGAACACAGGAAGCAGATCACGTTGGCGATGTCGCGGGGCTGGCCAACGCGGCGCACGGGGATCTGCTTCGATGCGTTGGCGATAACCTCATCGGGATCGAAGCCCTGACGGCGAGCGGTCGAGCGTGTCATTTCGGTATCAATGAAGCCAGGTGCGACGGCGTTGGCTGTTATGCCGAAGGGGCCAAGTTCGACTGCCAGCGTGCGCGTCAAGCCTTGCAGACCAGCTTTGACCGAAGAATAGTTCGCCTGCCCGCGATTGCCGAGCGCAGAGGTCGAAGAGAGCGAGACGATACGCCCGTACTTCTGCTCGACCATATACTTCTGCGCGGCACGGCTACAGAGAAACGCGCCCTTGAGATGCACATTGATAACGGTATCCCAATCCTCCTCCGACATTTTGAAAAGCAGATTGTCGCGCAAAACGCCCGCGTTATTGACCAAAATATCCAGGCGTCCAAAGTGGCTGGCAGTCGTATCAACGGCGTTCTGCACCATCGCGCTATCTGCGACATTGCAAGGAACCACAAGGCCCTCTGAACCAATGCGGTCCAGTTCAGCCGCCACTTGCTTACAACCCTCTGCATCTATATCGGCAAGTGCTACACGCGCACCCTCTTCCGCCATACGCAAAGCAGTAGCGGCCCCAATGCCTCTCCCGGCTCCAGTGACAAAGGCCACACGTCCATCAAGTCGTCCCATGCAATTCCTCCTCTTTATTAAGTGAACTACTGTGTATACACAAAATGGGCCACCTTGACCCACGCATCTGAAGTATATCACAAAAATATCCTTTTCTCCCCACTTCTTGACAACCCATCCCGCTAATGATAAGACTAGATTTTCTAACAGTCTATGCTATAATGATTTCGTATTTAAGATACACACTTTTATTTGGTGGGGTATTTCCGGCATTAAGTGTGTTAAAGATGTTAATGTGCGGGAGGGGATATTTTTATGCTTCCCGGCATAGTAGGGGAGACTTATCAGATGGCCTTACCAAATCTGCCTCAAATGGCAACTTCGTTACTTCCTTCTTGTCCTTTTGTACCGGGTCCAATGATCACCGATCTTAGACTGTTTGTAGGTCGAAAAGATGAGTTGCGCTTCCTTACTACGCACATGTCCGGTGTTCAACCTGTTAGTATCAATATCGTGGGAGAACGACGAATAGGAAAATCGTCGCTGCTCTATCACTTCTTCCAGGTATGGGGAAATCATGTTCAAAATGTGCATAATTATATAGTTATCTTACTTTCGTTACAAAACGCTAACTTCCAAACTAGAAATGGCTTTTATCATGATGTACTCAAAGGATTCCAGTCGCAGGCTTCGATTGAAGGTAGGAACGATTTGGATGTAATTTTAAATATCAGTTCATTTGATGATGCTTCATTTACACAAGTTTTAGAGCAATTGAAGCAAAAGGACGTGCTGCCTGTTCTTTGCCTGGATGAATTTGAAACTTTATTGAAATACAAAGATCAATTTAATGATTCATTTTTTGACCACTTACGTTCATTGATGAATAACAATATATTAATGCTGATTGTGTCATCCCATAAAAAGCTCGATGAATATAGCAACAAAAATTCATTAACATCTACTTTCTTCAATTTAGGTCTTGTCTTGAATTTAGGAGAGCTAACTGAGCAAGAAGCAATTGAGTTAGTTCGGTTACCTGCCAGTGTAGTATCTGGATCTCAGGCGGCACTTAGCATTGAAGAGCAACGACAGGCGAGGCTATTAGGAGGGAAAAATCCTTATCGTTTGCAATTGGCATGCAGTTTCATCTGTCAGGCCCGGCAGCAAGGAAAGACATTAGACTGGGCAAAGAAACAATTTGCATCCGAAAAGCAACGCGTATCTCAACCTCAACCTTCAAAATTAAAAGCACCCTGGTTAGTTCCATTACGTATATTGTTTGTAGATTTCCCCATGTGGTTAGGTAAGGTAAGTAAGCGAATCGGTCAACACGCCAATAATATCTCCACTTGGTTAACGGGAATTCTGATAATAGTTATCGTAGTGTTGGTTGTACTAGGTATCATAAATTATTCCGAGATTATAGCCTGGTTCAAGACTTTAGGAGGTTAAATTGGCTGAAATTACACGAAGGAAGGATATGTTGACTTACTCAGGTGAGTGTATCCGGATTTTTATTGGGCTTTCTTCAAGCCTTTCACCTTCGCACGCGAGCTACGTGACATCAAGTCAGGCATGAAAACAATTCCCAACCTCTCTCAGATAACGAGTGGGTTAACTGTTAATCACAATCTGCAACGTTACGATGGGCAGATTCGAATGCTCATGTCAGTCGTTCCATTACTGATTGTGTTAATGGAAGGGCTAATTTACACATTGACTACAAGAACGCTTTTTAATTGGCTCAATATTTTCCTTTTTCTAGTTGGATGGTGGATTGGTTTATGGCTTGCGGTACCTTTACGCGAGAAACGATGGAAATTGGTAGTGTGGTTATTAATCGTTGCAGGTGTGCTGGCAATCCTCATTTTATGGCATATGGGGTGGATTTCGATTATATTGAAAAGCCTGGAACTCTATCATATATTCGGTCAGGCATTTTTTACAGCAAGTATTGTCGTTTTTATGGTAACCGGAGCGTTGGTTGGAGTGCTATTCGGCATGGAAGCCGATGTTACAACAGGTGGCGTCGCTGTCGGCATAGCTGTCGGCGTGGTTGGAAGTGTCTCATCTAGCGCGACGATTGGCGTTCTAGGGGGGGCAATTTCGGGCGCAGTAGGAGGCTTGATAGGAGGGACAGCTTTTGGCGTAACAAGAGGTGTCTTGGGAGGCTACTCAAGAGGTGTCGTAGGAGGCATCACAGTAGCTGTGGCGATTGCTACCGCGGTTGCTATTACGCAGAGTATGATAGTCGGCGTGATGTACGGAGAGAAAGTAGGATTCGCGGTTGGCATCGTCTTCGGTATTGCTTTCGGTATTGCTTTCGGGGCTGCAAGAGGCATGGTGGGAGGCGTAGTCGATACAGTGGTAGACGTTGTAGTTGGCCTGGCAGCTGGTCTGTTAGGGGGGGTTGCGATTGGGCTCGCAGGAAGTGTAACCTTTGGAACATCCTTTGGCGAGGCATTTGGCATGGCAGCATGCATTGCATGGATGCTTGGTGCACTTCGCTTTTATTTCTGGTTACCAGAGTGTTTATGGATGTTCATTCTATACCTGCGTTCACGGCATGGCCACTCCTCGCAATTGCTCCACTATATCGCTCCATACTTCGATGAGTTGATTATCATACCTCTGCCATTTACTAGGGAACTGATTGTGAAAGCTTACCAGGAGGATCAAACGATAGCACGCCAGACTCTTGACTACCTTATTACTTCGACAAACCAGCAAAAGGTTGCGGTCCAAGTTACCACCAGTATCGTTATAGAAGCCCTAAATCGTTGCAAAACTACTCGCGATATTGCCGCCATTATCAATCAACTCGACGAAATTCCATCACCATTGCCTAAAGGTATCGGCCGTATGTTACCACAGTTTTTAGAAGTCAGCCAGGGAGTAAAAGCAGCAACAGAAGCCAGTTCATTTTATCGCCAGCATCAAGAATTACAGAAACCAATCCTGGCTCTACAAAAACTGCGGGGAGGATTGGTGTTAGCAAATACCTGGGAAGCGACCACTTTTGGAGGTATTGCCGTACGTTGGTTCACAGTACTAAACAAAGCACGGAGTGATCTTGAAGAAAAAGCTCGTCAGTCAAAGGAAATTCCCCAGGTATACATACCTGGTCCTGCCCTGGATCCAGACCGGGCGGGAAAATGTTTCAAAGGCCGCCTGGATCTTTTTCGAGAGATAGAGACTTTGTTAATTTCTGACCAGCCACTCGTACTGTTGTTACATGGGGGTCGGCGTACAGGCAAAACTTCTGTACTTAAATATTTGCCACAGCGTGTGGGACCAGATATAGTACCTATCTTTGTGGATATACAGAGAACAGCTCTAGCAAGTACTCCATCGGGGCTAGCCAATCAACTTGCAATTCAAATTGTCGAAGCTGCCAGATTATCACGTAATCTGCGACTCTCCCTTCCAGATGCAGGAACAATGGATAAAGACCCATTCCTGAGCCTCCTCAATTGGTTGGGCCAGATTGAAAATGAAGTCGAAGGAAAACGCTTTCTCCTCTGTCTTGATGAATTTGAGCGGCTTAGTCAAGTAATAGAATTGATGAAAAGCAGAGCGCCTCTAGATTTTCTGCGCCATGTAATGCAGCATAACCACCGTTGGCTTCTTCTATTTTCTGGCTCCCACACGCTTGGTGAACTTGCACCTTATTGGAGTGATTACCTTATCAATACTCGCGCATTACCAGTCAGTTACCTGGAAGAGCATGAAGCTCGTGAATTGATTCTTCATCCAGTCGAAGGATTCCCAGACATTTATGATGAGGATACTGTGGTTAGCATCATTCGACTTACCCACTGTCAGCCTTACCTGTTGCAGTTATTGTGCTATATTCTGGTTGATCATCTCAACAAGCAACAGCGTCAATATGTTCTTTCGCAAGATTTGGAAACTATTATACCAAGAATTCTTAGCGAAGGAGAGATGTATTTTAGAGAATTCTGGTTTCAAAACCTCCAGGAGAAGGATCGCAATCTATTAATTCGCCTTGTCAGAGGAAAAATGCCCGAAGAAAACGAACAGAGCATTGTAGAGGATCTCGTGAAGAAAGAAATACTGGAGAAAATAGGAGCCGGTTATCAGTTACAGGTGCCACTAGTACGCATCTTCATTTAGTGTGAAGCAGCGAAAGTAATCTGAAGTGCTGTACCACTTTATCGGGGTCGGCGGCTTCTAGATAGCTAACGTACCAAAAAGAAATAGGCTCCAAACCGTATTGTTTTCGGTTGAAGCCTGTTTTCGCCTTATCGCCTGCGTCTCCTCCGGTCGTTCTGGGCTGAACCGGCTAAATGACTCTAGCACACTTTTGGTGATTCATGGTGGAATGCCTGCTCCTTGCAGAGATAGCGCCCAGCCGCCTTGGCGTACTCTTCGGCCACGCTTCCGTGCTGCTCCTCTCCTACGGCCAACCAACGCCTGGTGCGGGCGCCTCAATGGTTAGTACCTGGCCGGTTCGCACCCCCTCGCCCGCCATGTTGGCAGGAACGGGCCATCGTTCGCCATCAGGAACAGCGTTTGCTTGTTCATACCTCCGAGCATGCAAGCGAAGCAGCCGCGGTCAAGGTCGATCGTCTGCAGCGTCTCACCGCCTTCGCGCACGCAACGCTTGTTGGGGACGTCCGCGTACCAGACGGCGTTTTCGGCGTCGAGGCAGATGCCATCGGGAGCGCCGACGTCCAGGTCGGCCCACACCCGCCGGTTCGACAGGCTGCCGTCAGTCGCGATATCGAACGCTGTGAGCCTTTTGCCGTAGGACTCGGCGATGATCAGTGTCGCGTTATCCGGCGTCACCACCATGCCATTTGGGAAGGCAACACCATCTGCTACCTGCCGAGTCGAGCCATCAGGGGTGACCAGAGCGATGATTCCGGGGTGAACTCGCCGCCTGGAAAGTCAAAGCCGATATTGTTGATGTAGGCGTTGCCCCGACCGTCCACGACGATCTCGTTCCAGGGGTGGTCAGAGAGGCCGGTCAGGTCGGCATGAGTCACCAGCGACCCGTCGAGTTCCTTGCGCAGGAGAAGCCTATTGCGCCCCGAGACGATGAGCAAACGCCCATCGGGCAACCAATCGATGCAAAATGGTAATGACGGCACGCGGACGATGACCTCGGTCTTCCCCGCGAGATCGACGGCAATGACTTCTTGAGCGCCCCAGTCCGAGAACCACAGACGGCCATCGTGCCACCGTGGTGATTCGCCGAGCGCGAGACCAGTCAGCAGGGTTTGCAGTTCAGGAATTTTTTTCATCGTTTCTTTGCTTTCTGAAATTCCGCTGATCTTCTGTACAAGGAACAGTGTAGTACAGAAGGAGGGGCAAAACTTCTCTAATCTTGCTCTTCCTTTGAACTGGATGTGTTCGTTGTGGTATCCTTCTTCTTATAATGATGTAGAAAGATGGGAACAGAGGAAAAATAGTGAAGCTGAAGAGAGAAGGTATGCCACAAACCCCACACGTCGAACACCATTTTACCGCGGGAGAGACCGTTCGAGACATCGTGATCGGCATGTCAGATGGACTGACGGTTCCGTTTGCCCTGGCAGCCGGACTTTCCGGGGCGGTGAGTTCAACCACCATCATCATCACGGCTGGACTTGCCGAGATTGCAGCCGGGTCTATTGCGATGGGACTTGGTGGCTATCTGGCTGCTCGCAGCGATGCAGAACATTACGCCAGTGAGCGTCTACGCGAACAACAAGAGATCAAAGAGAAGACCGAAGCGGAAAAAGCGGAGGTCATGGAGGTATTTACTTCCTACGGTCTCACTGAGGTGGAAAGTACTCCCATTGTGGAGGCATTAAGCAAGCGACCACAAGCCTGGATTGATTTTATGATGCGCTTCGAGCTTGGGCTTGAGGAACCAGACCCAAAACGTGCCTTAACGAGTGCCTTGACCATTGCAGGATCGTATATTGTTGGGGGACTGATCCCCTTGAGTCCCTACTTCTTTGTTACCCCGATAACAAATGCGCTGTACATTTCAGTCATAGCAACGCTGCTTGCATTACTGGTGTTTGGCTATATCAAAGGGCGCTTTACGGGTACAAGACCTTTTAGGAGTGCTATCCAAACAGCACTTATCGGTGGACTTGCAGCAGCGGCAGCCTTCTTGATCGCCCGTCTTATTTCAAGGTAGAGCAAGCAAATCGGAACTATAAACTCAGCAGGTGAGGCGACGCAGGCCGAAATCAAGCAGGCGACTGGCAATCAACAAGTGGAGCTGCTGATCGCGGATCTGAGCCTGCTGAAAGACGTGCGCCGCCTGGCGGCCGAATTTCAACAAACATATGCCTCACTTGCACCTGCTGGTGAACAATGCTGGTTGTGCTTATCCGAGGCGCACGCTCACCTCCGAGGGCTTTGAAGCGACCCTGGCGGTCAATTATCTGGCCCCTTTTCTGCTCACCGAGCTGCTGCTCGATACCCTGAAAGCGAGCGCACCAGCGCGCATTGTCAATGTCAGTTCCGCGCAGCACGCCACTGCCAGCATTGAATTTGACAACCTGCAAGGCGAGAAAAAGTATGCCAATCTGAGAAATTATAGTCAGGCGAAGCTGGCGCTTCTGCTCTGGACGTATGAACTGGCTCGTCGACTTGAAGGAACAGGGGTCACCGTGAACGCCTTGCATCCTGGTGTCACTGCCAGTAATTTTCCGGCGGGCATGAGCGGCCCGGCCGCCTGGGCGATGAAGCTGCTCAAGCCGTTCCTGCTGACGGTCGAGCAGGGCGCTCAGACCACGCTCTATCTGGCGACTTCGCCCCAGGCGGAAGGGGTGACTGGCAAATACTTTGCGAAGAGTCAAGAGAAAAAATCTTCCAGCCGCTCGTACGATCAAACGGTCGGATCGCGTCTCTGGGAAGTGACTGAGCAACTGGTGGCTCGTTCTGCGCAACAGACCTGAGACTCTTTCTGAGGACCCCTATCCAGCAGTATTTTAGAACCCATTCAGAATTTTCTGTTTTTCCGCCTGGAATTCGTCATTCGTCAGAACGCCGGAATCGTGCAGGCGTCCCAATAATCTGAGCTGTGCCAGTTGACTATTCTGTGCGTCGCCTTGTGTGGACGGCGGCTGGTATTGTGGCACAGCCTGCTGGTATTGCGGCGCAGCCTGCTGGTATTGCGGGGGATACTGTTGGTTCTGTGATGTGCCCTGTTGCCTTCCCATCATATAACCCAATCCGCCTGCCATCAGATCACCCAGTAATCCGCCGCCGGAACCCATTCCCAAACCTCCACCACCGAACAGCGGGAAGCCGCCTCTTCTCATGTATGGACCGCCCCATCCCCAACCGCCACCTCCCCAACCGCCGCCACCCCAATAACCATGATGCCTGTACATTTTTCTGCTCCTTCATGAAATTTTCGAACGCAACTGCTCTTACATCAACCGTTCTGCTGCCGCATTTGCGCTTCTGCCGCAGCCAGTTCTTGTTCTAACTGTTCGTGCGCGACCTGCGGGACCATTCCTCCAATGAAGACGACTCCATTGGCCCGTGCTATGGCTTTTTCCAGATTGCCTATCCAGAGGTGTTCCAGAAGAACCACCACTGCCGATGTATCAATTGGCACAGCACTGCTAAGCGTCATGATATCCTCATGGGTGAGTACGCCCATCAGATTGTTCCTCAGCACACCGAAAGTTGCCAGTTCCTCATCTTGCAGATCTTGTACTTCCAATACCGTGACTGTACCATTGGTATCCTTTCTCAGGAAAAGCAAATCCACTACCCGGATCAGATCTTTTTCCTGGATAGCATGTAATTCTGGCGCAATCTCGTGCGTGAATTGATTACCCTGGGCATCCAATGATGATATATTCCAGCGGACCTAACGTCATATCCTTGCTCCTTGAGAGATTTCAACCTTAAAAGGACGTTTGCCAATCATCGGCCTTTTTCGTTGGCCTTTTTTCTGAGAGGGCAGCTTCCCAGACTTTAGCTCTCTCCCCTCTTTCTTTTTACATACGAATCAGAGGACTTATTTGATACATTTAGGTGGTAGCAAAGCTTATTACCAAAAGATAAACAACCTGCTTTCTAAATTGTCAGATTTCTATAAGATTTTGTATACGGATCTACCAATACATCCGTATCTGAAGTGAAAGAGGAAATGATGAGAATCAGGGGGACTCTCATCCGCCTATATCCAGGATATTCTCTTTCCACCAATCTCCACGTACATAGTATGCACATCATGTGACAGGACGATGATGCATATTCCCCCAACATTACAACTGTACATTGCGAAAGGAGGTAAGACATTTTTCCACGAACCATCGTAAGCCGAAGAAATTGTCGTTTGTCAGTATAGTGTAGACCGGAAAGAACCAACTTTTTGGTTACGTCAAACTCACATATAAGGGGGAAAATATGCGACCCGTTACTAAAAGCGTTATTGCATTCCTGGTCGTCTGCACTTTGTGCATCATGTCCTTTGGGACACTCGCGGCCTGGGCCGCTACAGGTTCCAGCACTTCCAGTACCTTGCCAGGAGTTGTGAATGGTTCGTCCTATGCAGGTTATCTCAAGGTACCTGCGGGCAATAGTGTGGCGAGCGTTGGCCCGCTCTTTCCTGTAAGTTTAGGTCTCTGTGACACCTCAGCAAAGAAAGCAACCAGTTCAGCCGCTTCACTGAACCTGGGAGGCTTTGCCGGTTCCGGTTCTCTTGTTGATCATGTGGAAAGCTACCTGACAGCCACATCTACCACCGTTCATGCCAGCTCGGATGTGCAGCAAGTCAATGTTTTAGCTGGCTTGATCACCGCCGATGAGGTGAAGTCCGCCGTCATGAGCCATGCAACGGCAAATAACGCAACCAGTGCCAACAACTCCGTCTTTACGAACCTGGTGGTTGCAGGCGTCCCAATCATTGGTACGCCAGCACCAAATACGACCATCACACTGCCCGGTCTTGGTGCCGTCGTCTTAAATGAGCAGGATGGCCCCGTAAATCATGTTGACCACACAAGCATCACTGTCACCGCCATTGATGTGCAAGTTACACTGGCCAACACCTTTGGTCTGCCCATTGGCACCCACATCTTCATTGCCCATGCCCATAGTCAATTTACTCGTACCAGTATTGCTGATGTCGTCAGTGCCAAAGCGTATGGCTTGTATGCCTTCGGCAAGGCGGGCTCTGGTTTTGTCGCAAGCGGCCCGTATGCTACCGCAACGATAGCTTGCAGCGGTGGCAATCAGACGGTCAGCGTGAACAGCATCAGCGTTCCAGTGATTGGCAGCACCGCTACGATAACTGACAAAGCGACTGGAGTGATTACATCATCCGCTGCAAATGCCAATAGTTCGTCAAAAGTGCAGCAATTGAACCTGCTGAGTGGCACCATTACAGCAGATACCATCACAGCCAGTTCACAGGCGCAGTTTAGCAGCACTGGCTCGGCGTCGGGTAAAACAAAACTGGTCAATGCAGACGTAGCAGGAGTATTGCTTAGCGCAAATCCTTCTGCCAATACGAAGATTGACATTGCGAACCTGGGCTACGTCATCGTCAACGAGCAACAGATTACCATTACCTCAACCGGTGCGTCAATTACCGTGGATGCCTTTGATTTGCATGTGACGATGGCAAACTCCTTCGGTTTACCTGTCGGAGTTCACATTATCATTGCTCACTCCGAATCAAATGCTCATATAGCCAAATCGTAAATGCTGCTGGGGCAAATTTGCTACTGACATACTGCTGTCACAAACATCATTTATACTTTGCTCATAGGATGACCACACAACAATAAAGGGAGAAAGAACATGATGACACAGCAGTCTTTACACACGGAAACCGGCGTTTTGCCAGCCAGCGCACCGTTTGATTTCGCGAAGTCACTGACTTTTATCGGCGATTTTTTGCCGACATATGGTGAGCAAACCATGGTGGACGGTGTTTTTACGAAAGCGATGCTGATCAATGGCCACACCGTCGCGTTTCGCCTGGCAAACAGGGGAACTATTAAATCGCCGCTTGTCGGGTACACATTATTCTCGCAGCAGCCATTGCCACCGGAGGTGAAGCAAGCCGTTGTGGAGCGCATCACCTTTTTTCTGAGCCTGAATGACGATTTGCGCGAATTTTACACTATCGGACGCAACGACCTGCATTTCGCGCCGATTATCGAGCAATGGTACGGGCTGCACCACGTCAAGTTTCTGACGCTGGCAGAAATCGGCTGCTGGGCGGTACTAACGCAGCGCGTTGCCATTCCCATTGCGGCAAAAATGAAGCACAGCATTGTCGAGAGCTACGGAGACAGGATCGAAGTGGACGGGCAGGTCTACTGGGCGTTTCCCGAACTGGAGCGTCTGGCACTTGTCAGTCCCGCTGAGTGGATGAGGCTGCTTCATAATGAGCGCAAGGCCATGTATATGAGCGAGGTGATGAGTGCGCTAAATAGCGTTGACGAGGAATTCTTGCGTACAGCACCATACGAAGAAGCCGAAAGCTGGTTGCGCGGCATCAAAGGGATAGGGGAGTGGTCGGCAGCCTTTATTCTTCTGCGTGGCGAGGGGCGCATTGAACGCATGTTACTCAATATGAAACCATTTTTGGCGATTCTGCCAAAGGTGTACGGAAAAGATGAGACAATGGCGAATATTGAGCGAACATACGGTCAGTGGTTCGGTTATTGGGGCTATTATATGCGCACGGCGAATTGATTGTATGAGACATTTTGCTATGCTGCAAGTTTGTTCCGGTGAAACCGGAACAAACTTGCAGCATAGCAAAATGTCTCATATCTATCGTGCCGCCTCTATACACGTCACGCCGCCTGAACCGACGTATGCACTGTGGGGAGTATTCGCCGGTAGAATCAGGCAGTCGCCGGGAGTTAAATCAACACTATCGCCTGAGGCGGGCATATCAAAGCGAATGGAGCCGCGCACGCAGTACAGGACTTTTTCATAGTTATGGCTGTGAACTGCGTAACTGTCACCTGGGTCATTCGACCAGCTATGGGGCGATAAACCTTCCTGTTGCATGCGCTTGCGCAATGTGGCTTCTTGAGGCTCCGCCATCTCTTGCCAGCGAATAACTTGCATTTCTTGCATAGTGTGTCTCCTCCTCAAGCGTGCAGCGTGATCAGTCCCTTTTGAGCGGCTAGCGAGACAGCTTCAGTCCTGTTGGTGGCACCCAATTTGCCCATGATCGAACTGACATGGAATTTGGCGGTGCGCTCGCTGATCACCAGTTGGGAGGCGATCTCTTTATTGGGCATGCCTTGCGCCAACAGGTTGAGAACTTCCAGTTCGCGCTCGGTCAGTTGCTCAAATGGCAGCAACTGGTGATTCTGGTGATTCTGGTGATTTGGAGATTGAGAGGAGGCACCGGGTGGTTGCTGGTGGCCGACGTGGCGCAGCAGCTTCGAGGCTACGACGGGTTGCAGCAGCGAACCGCCCTCCATAGTGACGCGAATAGCACGAAAAATTTCGTCTCGCGGCGCACCTTTGAGCAGGTAGCCGTTCGCGCCTGCCTGCACCGCGTGAATGATGCGCTCATCGTTATCGAAGGCGGTGAAAACGATCACGCGAGCATTGGGCTGTTGTTGACGCAGGCGGCGGATAGTCTCCACGCCATCCATTACCGGCATTTCAAGATCAAGCAAGAGAATATCCGGCATGGTGGTGAGGGTCAGACGTAGAGCTTCATCACCGCTGGCCGCTTCGGCGATGACTTCAAAATCGGGTTGCGTCTCCAGTACGGCTCGTAACCCTTCGCGCACAATGGGATGGTCGTCGGCTAGCAAAATACGGATCAACGCTTACTCACCTTTCTCGTCGTAAGGAATATACACCGAGATGAATGTTCCCGCCTCCGGCTCGCTCTGAATGCAGAACGCGCCGCCCAACAATTTGGCACGTTCGCTCATGCCCGTCAAACCAAAATGTTCTTCACCCGTCGCATAGGTAACGCTGTCCGGCTCAAAACCGCGCCCATCATCCTGCACCACGAGGCGTATATACTCGTCGTCCACTGACAGCGTCACATAAATGTGCCGTGCCTGGGCGTGGTTACAGGCGTTTGCAAGGGCCTCTTGAGCGATCCGATAGAGGCCGACTTCCAGGCGTGTGGGCAACGCGGGAAAATCGGGGGCCGGTTTATACACAAATTGCACGTCTACTGAAGGGTCGTCGCAACCTTTCTGTACAAGCATTCCTAACGCTTCTGGCAAGGTATGGTTTTGCAATGGTGCGGCACGCAAATCCATGACTGAACGCCGCGCCTCTTCCAGATTGCTACGTGCAAGACTCAGCGCACGCCGAATGGCTTCCTGTGCCCGTTCGGGACGCGAGGTCGAGAGGGCATCCGCCGTTTCCAATTGTAGCGTAATGGCGGCAAGCCCCTGTGCCAGCGTGTCGTGTATCTCGCGTGCCAGACGGTTGCGCTCCTCAATGGTCGCCAGTCGCGCCGCGGCCCGCGTATGCTCGGCGGAGAGCCGCGCTCGCTGCATCGCCAGGCCGATCTGATCGCCGATAATATGCAGCAATTGCAACTCTTCCGGTTGCAATTCGCGCCAATCTTCGCTGGCAACATTCAGCACACCCAGGGGCATTTCGCCAGCATAGATGGGAATGCTGGCATGGAAACGCAACCCCCAGGAGGTCGGGTCGCTATCGCGTTCGGCTTTCTTCAAACGACTGCAACGCAGCACATCAATATTAGCGGCACCTTCCAACCCACCCTCTACAAATGTTTCCAGGCACAAACAATAGCCTGTCATGCGCTCCGGGTGATCGGCAAGATAAGGCGGCAGCGACTGTGCTGCCGCCAGATACGGCTCTTCCTGCTCGTCCAGTAGCCAGACCCAGCCTGTTTGCAGTCCCAGCAGCTTTGTAACCTGTGCCAGCACTTCCTGCAACGCCTCATGCACATCCACCTTGCGGTTCAAATGGCCCGCAATAGCATAGAGTACGGCCAGATCGCGGTTATTGCTCAAAAGAGACGCAGTATCCAATTGTATAGAGGAATCTTCCGCTTGATTTTGCATAATAAAGTATACCATATTGACAACCATAGCAAACCGTATTATTATTACGTTATACTTAGTAAGTGATACGTAATAGTATGGGAGTTTGACTATGCGCACGGATATGTCGGATATGGGACGATACTCCGACCCCTCGCTATTGATACTCTCCAGCCTTGCCAGTGGCCCGCGCCATGGGTACGCAATGATGGAGGATATCCAGCAATTTAGTGGGACGCGGTTGGAACCGGGAACGCTCTATGGTGCAATCACGCGGCTGGAGAAACGCGGCTGGATCGAGCCGTTGGCAGTGGAGGAGCGACGGCGACCCTATCGTTTGACGGGTGCCGGGGCAGCCGCGCTGCGCGAGCAACTGGCGACTATGCAACAAATTGTAAGCACCGGCCTGCAACGGCTTTCTCTGGCATGATAGGGTAATCGGGGCGATGGTGGAAATGAGGAAGTGAAGTAAGGAAATAGTATGCACAATCGTTATATGGGGATGGCCTTGCTGCTGACGCGGCTCTACCCGCGTGCGTGGCGCGAGCGTTACCAGGAAGAAATGGAAGAAGTTCTACAGCAGCACTCCCTTCGACTTGTTACGCTGTTCGATATCAGTATAGGTGCGTTGGATGCGCATATGCATGCCGACTTGCATCCTGAAAGGATCTATTCAATGGCATATAAATTACGGGCAAGCGCAATCGCCGTCTTTTGCGCCTTCCTACTCTTCGCGCTGGCCTTTATTGCGCTGGAACAGATTGTTGACCCTCGCGCACTATTTAACGCTGTTGCCAGTACCCACGCAGATTTGCAGTTCGCGTTTACCACCATCGTTGTCAGTGCAGAGATTGCCTTTCTCGCGGTGATTGTTGGCGGGCTGGTTATTCTGTTTGTCGCCATCGCGAGAGCAATCGCGGCCCGGCGTCGTGATGTGCTGGCTCGTTTTGGCAGTGCGGTCCTGCTCGTCATCCTCTTCGTCGCCGCGTCTATCATCTTCCAGGGTTTTCTCTACGGCAACGCTGGCTTCAGCGGCATCTATATCCTTATCTTCCTTGCCGTGTTGATGGCCGCGACTGTCCTGATCGCGCAGGGAATATTGCGAACCGAGTTTAGCGTCAAGTTGTTGCGTTACATGACTATCCCGCTGGCAATTACCGGACTGGCGATGGGCATTTCATGCATAGCGGCTCTCATCTGGCTGCTCCGGCTCTGGGCGGACGCTCCACAGTTTGCGACAAGTCAAAGCATGGGGCCGGGATTAACGGGCGGACTCGGCGGCAGTACCGGTTTCGCTATAATTATCGTAGTCATGGCCCTGACAACTGCCCTGGCAATCGCCGCTCTTGTACGAGGATTGCGCACAAACACAGCCGCACTTGCGTAATAGATAATTCATTTCCAGGCAGCAAAATGGAGCCACGCCGTGGCTCCATTTTGCTGCCTGGAATCTGTATGATGTCTACGCGCTCATCCTTATGGCTTCTTCTATCTGCTCTTCTTCGCCAATGAAAGAAGTACTGCTGCACGCTTGCACAAAGGCAGAGAAGAGGTTGGCGCAAGCGTTTTCCTTCATGTAGATTTCTTCGGGATGGCATTGGGTCGCCATTACGAAACGGTACGCGGGAACTTCCATCAGTTCGGGAACGCCATCTTCGGCGCGACCGCTGATACGAACACCCTTACCGGACAATTTGACCGCCTGGTGATGGAGACTGTTGACGCTGAGCCGCCGTGTGCCAAGCACTTTCTCCATGCGACTACCTGCCTCCACGAAAACGTCGTGCGTAAGGGTGTTACGCGGCAGTTCCTGGCGGCAATGGTTTATGCTATCGGAATAGAGCGAGCCGAGGTCCTGGTACAGCGTACCGCCGAGGGCAACGTTTAATAATTGCATACCGCGGCACACACCCAGCACAGGCATATCCTCCTGCAGGGCCATGTGGGCCAGTGTTAGCTCAAACTCATCAAGCTCGGGACTTGTTTTTCTCAGCTTAGGATGCGGCTCCTCGGAATAGCGTTCTGGATTGATATCAACGCCACCGGAGAGAAGGACACCGTCCAGGCGAGCGAGCAGCGTTTCAAGAGCCGTCACGTCATCGAGAAACGGTATCAGAATGGGGATGCCGCCAGTCTGTTCTATCGCGTGTGAATACGTACGATTATTGCAATAGATCGGTCTGCCAGATTCCTGTCGAAAATCCGCATGACAGGCAATGCCTATTAATGGACGCATACAACAACTACCTTTCAAACAGTCAAAAATGAGTTCGGAGTATAAAAAAAACGGAACGCCTGTGAAGCGTTCCGTCCAAGGTAATAACAATGTAATTACGAAACGCAACGCAACGTGCTGGCTACAAATTTAGGAAGCTCCAGCCAAAACTGGAGCTGAATAATCACGAGAAATTCGTTCTTGTTGCGTTGCTGTTCCATATAATTTCCCTTAGTTTCCCTAATAACTCTGTAATAGGTTACAGGTGTTTTATACATTTATCATACATGTAGTGTCAAGCGCAACAGGACTTTAGGGTAGACTCATCATCCAGGGTGCAATAAATCGGGCCCCTACAATATTACACGTTGTATCAGCCACCAAAGAAGACATTCCACCATGCTTGCCAGAAGCTCTGCGGTGCGGATGTCGTTTTCTTACGCGGCGTACTCACCGGTGCCGGGTTGGTCGAACTAATAATAATAACCGGGTGTTCGCCGGGACGAATATAGCCAAGCTGCTCGCGAGCCTCTCGCTCGACGACGGACGAGTCCTTGTAGTGGTTCGCTTGATTGGCCAATTGTGTATGTTGCGTCTGCACCTGTTGAAACTGCTGTTGGGCCTCGTGGGCCCGCGCCATCAACTGGTTATTTGACCACGCCTGCGCGAACGTCGCCAGCAAAAAGGCGAGGCAGACCAGGCTGGTAAGCCAGATAACCGTTCGGGTGAAGAGCGAGCTACGCCGGGCCCGCAGACGCCCAAAGGTTTCTTCCATACCTATGGCCGAAGTCACATTGGCATTACTGCCCTCCGGTCGAGACACGAATTGCGGTCTACGCGAACGATTCTGCACACAAGCCTCTTTCTAATAGTTATTTCGTACCCATGTTACAGTGTTTTTCTGTCGTCTCTCTATTATACACGATTCGTAGCTACTTTTTTGGTGACCATATCGTAGGTGGTCAACAAAGAATTGGCGAAGCGCGGATTATAAAGAATACGTCCAATTGAGCGCTGAATGGATTGATAACTATTGGTTCGCATTTTATGAAAAGGAACGGCTCTCCTAGCCATTCTTTGGTCTGCTTGGCAGACGGAGCGGCATTGGCCCGCTCAACAAGCGAGGTGATGGTTGCGGCGTGATAATCATAGGAAGCGGCGTGGTGCGGGCCGTCTGAATGGGAGTATATTCGAGATGGATGTTGCCGAAGCAGACGATATCGCCCGGTTGCAGCAGACGTGGGGCAAGCAATGGCTCGTTGTTGACGGTGGTGCCGTTACGGCTGTCGAGGTCCTGGACGTAGTTGCCGTTGGCCTGGCGTAGAACTTGCGCATGGCAACGCGAGATGGAGGTATCGTTGATGACAATTGCGCATTCGGTGCCGCGTCCAATTGTAATGACCGGGCGGTCGAGCAAGAAGCTTTGCCCGGTCAAGGGACCATCACGCATGATGAACGCTCCGCTGGTTTCGGCTGGTTGCTGAGGTGGGACCTGTTCGAGTTCCGCCGTGTCTTGAAAAAGCTCAGGTGGAGTTTCACCGGGCATTGAATGTGGCGGCAAGGGAAGCTGCGTATCTGGATTGCGTGTAGGACCGCCAGGGTCGGCCTCAAAACGGGCAGCGCTATTGCGATCGCTATCTTCGAGTGGCCGCGTAGCAGCATGGATATTGCTATTGATGGAGTGCCAGACATGATGAAGGAGCGGATCGTCTTGCTCGCCGCCCTCTGTGGATTGCAGTGTCTTTTCAAAGAGGAAGCGATGCGAGCCAATTTCCAGCAACTCGCCTTGTTCGATGTGCGCAAAACCACGAATGCGTTTGCCGTTGAGCAAGACGCCGTTCATACTGTCGCAGTCGGTGATGTAGACAGTACCATCGTCCCACGCCAGTTCAGCATGGTAGCGCGAGGCCAGATCGTCGTCCAGCCAGATATCGTTCTCCTCGTCGCGCCCAATGGAGACGATGGCCCGTTTGAGGGCCAGGCGTTGTCCCTTAAACTTGCCGCCGCGATAAACGAGCCAGCCCCAGGGAACCTCTTCGCTGAAGACGAAGGGAGCAGGTACGCCCGGCTGGCGACGCGGAATCCGTTGAGCGGTCGCTTCATTGAGACGGGTGGTACGCCGTTGATGTGGCACCGGCAGCGAAGCGGTAGTAGTGCGCGGCTGCGTAAACAGGCAATACGCGATGGTGATGCTGAGGGGCAAGAGCCAGCCCCAGAGAGCGACGTAGACGAGGGCAACCTCTATTTCGGCGACTGGCAGCGTCGCTTGTGCCGGGCTGAAGCGCAAATTGTACCAGAAGAGAGCAGGTAAAAGCAACAGCGCAGAAATAGCGCAGGTCACGATGGCCCCCGTCAGTTGCCGGGTCGTGCCGCGCCTCCGCAGCGTGGTATAGAGTGCGTTAGCCGTGATTGCGAAGATGCAGCAGGCCAACCCGCAATAGCAGCCGTAGCTGAACCATGTCGGAAAATCTACACTGTTCGTTGTCGTACCTCCCCATTCTTTTATTTATAGCATTGGCTGGATGCCAGCATTACGTGCATCGCTGATCACAATTGTATCAACGATGCTATGCTGGCTCATGTCTCGCTGGTAGGCCGCGTCGGTGAAGATATTGGCAGAATCGCCCGCCACGTTATCGTTTATCTCAACGGCATCCCAATATTCAAAATGACTATCGTCGGGCGTCACCGCGACGCCGAGAAAGGCGTGGCCGGAGACAATTACAATTTCCGCGTGCAGGCCGATACGCTCAACCGCCGAGGCCAGTAACAGCGTAAGTTCAATACACATGCCGCTGCGTTGTTGCAAAACCTCGAAAGGTAGTTTGATATTTTCGGTTGCGCCACTGCTACCGTTGGAACCTGCATAGGGTATGCTAGCCTGGAGATAGTGTATGTGATAGTCCAGGCGCAAGGTATCGTATATGGCATCAACCTGGGCGATAACCTCTTTGCTGCTGGCTTTACTATAACCAATCATCGCTCTGGGAGTGGGTGGTGGCTCTAACGATAAGTGGGCGGCGGCTTTTGTCATCAGTGTGCCAACTGCCGGATCGTTGGGTGTGACCCACGCGGCAATTTCTAAACGGTTGTTATAGGCCCATTGCATGACCCAGCGCGAGCGCAGCGGCAGTGGACTGTCGTTGAGATAGTACATGTGCTTGTTAGTATCCGTTACCTGGACATGCAGCGATGACATGGCGTCAGTCGTAAAGTTCCGCAAGATATTGGCAAGTGGTGGTGGCGTAAAAGTCGCTGTCTGCTCAGTCGCGGTCGCGTTGACGGTCTGGGTTAATATCTGGGAAAAGCCTATGATGTTGACGTTGATAACGAGAGCCATTGGTGTAGCGCTGCTATACTTAATTTTGAAAAGAGAAGATTGAGTGGTGACATACGAGGGATAAAATGCGCTAAAGATAGCATTCGCGGGTGTCTGCACACAGATATGAACGGGTTGCTGGCCGCCGCAATGTTCAGCAAACGCAAGATTAGTTTGCTGCAAGCGCGAATAAGCCTGAAGACCGTCAGAGACATAGAAGCCAGACAACGCGCTTAACACTCCAATGGTGAGGAAAAGAATTGTGAGTTTTTTGCCCATTTTTTACTGGCCCCTTGCTTAACAGGCCATACTCCACACGTATTTACCCGTCTTATTTAACGGGAACTGCCGAGGCAATTATATCATCCTGTTTCATAATGGACAAAACAATAGGACTTGTGGGTAATGAGGAACAGGAACGTTTTCAGAAGCGGTGCAAGCATATACGGCGGAGCCGTATATGCTTGCACCGCTTCTGAAAACGTTCCTGTTCCTCTTGCAACTCTGAACAAACTGATACGTAAAAATGGTGGATACGAAAGAATATATCTTTGCTAAATGGACAAATCACCCTGTGTTGTACTATTGTAAACCCTGTGGAGAAAGGAAACGAGATGTTTCTCAGTCCGTTTTTGGGCCTATTCCGCATAGGTTTTGACGGCATTGCCGTCTTCGTCACTATCTTCTGGCTCTACACGTTGGTAGACTGTATCACGAAAGAGTCGTCGGAAGGTAACGACAAACTGGTGTGGACACTGGTCATTCTGCTTGTCCCCTTGATTGGCTCGCTCCTTTATTACTTCATGCGACGACCCGAACGCATCAAAGCCCTGGGCCGCTAACATCGGGTAACAAAAACAGACAGGTGATACGCCATGTCGCAGCGCGACATGGCGTATCACCTGTCTGTTTTTGTTACCCGATGTGACCATGCGAAAGCGCGAAACGCCTGTATATTTGTACATTGTTTTGTACCTCCGCATGGGATTACAATGAAGTCTCCCAAAGTGTTCTACAATATCTAGATTGGATTCTTCTTTACCTATGGCAAGCTCTTCTTTAAAAAGTCATCGTATTATGTTGCCTTCATCACTGGAACCGTTAAAAGACAAAAATTTTGCCTTATTCTGGTCGGGGGCGTTTCTTTCAAGTATTGGCTTCTGGATACAGACGGTTGGGCAGGGCTGGCAAGTCTTGCAAATGACCAACTCAGCCTTATTGCTCGGCCTCGTTGTTTTTGCCGCAACACTACCCAACATTGTCTTGTCCCTTTTCGGCGGCGTGATTGCCGACCGTTTCAATCGTCGCTGGCTACTGGTTATCACCCAGACCGCCTATATGACCACAGCAATCTTGCTGGGTCTTTTGACCACGTTGCACGTGATTACCGTCTGGCAAATTATCGGCATGGCACTGATCAATGGCACGTTTAGTTCCGTCGGTTTTCCCGCGTGGCAGACCTTTATCGGCGAACTGGTGCAGCCGGAGCAACTCAAACAGGGCATCGCGTTGAATTCGATGCAGTTTAACCTTTCAAGGGTGGTTGGCCCTGCTATCGGTGGACTCTCTGTCGGTATCTTCGGTATCGCCGGTTCCTACTACCTCAACGCCATCAGTTATCTCGCGGTTCTTTTTCCTTTGTTCGTTCTGCACACCGTAAGAAAGCAACGTTTGAGCGAGCAGAAAAGTATGTGGAGAGGTCTGGGTGCGGGCTTACGCTATGTCCGTCAACGCCCGATCTTGCAGATGACCTTGCTGCTCCAGTTTCTGATCGCTTTTCTCGTTTTCCCCTATGTGACGTTGTTACCAATCTTTGCCGGTGACATCTTTCGCATTGGGGCAACGGGTCTCGGCATTCTGAACGCCTCCGCCGGAATTGGAGCTATGCTTGGAGCTATCCTCGTCGTTCTGCTCACACGGCGTATAGAGCATAGCCTGCGTGTATTGATGCTGTTATGCGTTGCGGGTGGTGGAACATGCATCGCCTTTGCCCTCAGCAGAAGTATGGAAGCCTCGCTGCTGCTATTGATTGTGCTTGGAATGTGTACAGTCATGTCCATGACCATCACAAATACCGCTGTTCAATCCATGACGCCGGAGGACAAACGTGCGCGTGTGTTGAGCATCTGGGTCATGCTCACCTTTGGCGTCGCGCCCCTGGGCAATCTCGTAGCGGGCTGGGTCGCCCAATCGCTAGGTGCACCCCTGACCCTCGCCATCGGTGGCTGCCTGTGTGTCGTTGGCGGTCTGGCAGTCGCGCTCACCCATTTGCAGAAAGAGGCGCATGTCGAACAGGTTGAAGATGGGGAAGAGGTTGGCGAGCAAGAGTTAGTGCGGGCGAGGGAGGTGGGGAAGGCATCATAACTTTGTACAAACGGGCTTGTCACATACCCGGCATACCCAAATCATGTAAGAAGTTCGTTTGTGCAGACGAAGCCGATGCGTAAAGCGTCATAATTCTGTATAATGAGAAGAAAGCTGCTTATCACTTTGTGGACAGTGACTCATGCCTTTGGGCGAAAAACCTTGCGTTGCTCACCCAGGCTCGCGTACTATAGAGATATGACCGCTTTCCACCTAGAAAGTGAAGAGATGTTCCTTTGAAGAGCACTGAAAGAAAAGACAGGATGGGATGAGCAGAGCTATGCGGGAACCACCCAGGATTGCAGAGGAGCTCCTTCGCGCCTGTTTGCAGGACCAGTATGATCTGAGCCTCGTCACGCTTGTGTTTCTTCCGCTGGGACATGATTACAACGCCGGGGTGTATCGTGCAGTGAGCGAGCGGGGAACGGCCTATTTGCTCAAAGTCACATCGAGACCGCTCCACGAACCACGCTGTCTGGTTCCTCGCTATCTCAACGATCAGGGGATTGCAGCGGTCGTAGCTCCCCTTCGTAGCAGCAGCGGGGCTTTGTGGACCGTGCTCTCGGATTGGACCGTGATCGTCTACCAGTGGATCTCTGGGGAGAGCAGCTTGACGGGGATGACGGACGAGCAGTGGAAGCAGGTGGGAACCATCTTCCAACGGATTTACCAGGTCATGCTGCCACCTGTGGGCTTTGCGTCCCTGCGCAAGGAGACCTTTGATCCGACAGAGTACACTCGATGGGTTCGTGCCTTTGAGACCCAACACGCCCACGCTGAAGGCGGAGGTGCCGTTGAGCGTGCGCTCCGCACCTCTTGGGTGGCGCATCAGTCCACGATCCACACGGTGCTGACCTGCCTGGAAAAGCTGGCAGGGGTCCTTCAGGAACGCCTCTTCCCCTACGTCATCTGTCATGGCGACCTGCATGCAAGAAATCTGATCCGGAATCGAGCGGGCCAGGTGTTTGTGATCGATTGGGATGAGGTGATGCTGGCCCCTAAAGAGCGCGATTTCATCTTTGTCAGGCACCCACACGCCGAGGCGTTTTTTCAGGGCTATGGACAGGCGGAGATCGACTGGGTGGCCCTCACCTACTTCCTCTGGGAACGGGTCGTGCAAGATCTGATCGAGTGTACCCAGAACGTGTGGTTCAAGGAGGATTGGGGAGAAGAAAGCAGGGCGGAGGCCGTCCAGTTGCTTGATGTGATCCTGGCGGAGGACAGGGGCCACATCGCTGCCGCCTATCAAGCCTCGGCCCATCTGCCAGCAGACCTCATCGTTCACCGCAGGAAGAGCACTTGAGGAGAGAGAACTGGTGAACGAAGACCAACTGTTGCGTGATCAAACTCGGCCCTCCAATACCCTTTCGGTGATCTCGTATTATTCCCCACCCTGTTTTCTCCTCATCTCCTCCGTGATATCCCTTATCTTCGGGGTCTTTGGTTCTTCTTCTTCGTCACTTTCGGCTGGCGGATTCTCGCGTTCGAGGTAATAACTGATAACGAGGGCGGAGCCGACGCCGAGGGGGATCAGGCCGGGGAGGAGCCAGGGGCCGAGATGGAAAGGGATGGAGGCGAAGAAAGGCGTCAGGAAGTAGCCGATGGGGTAGAGGCCGATGGTGAGCGTCAGACCGACCATGGCGGTGATCAGGCCGGCACGCAACATGCCACGGTTGTGGTGGTAGCGCGGATTGCCCCTATTGCCGCGATGGGAGTGGGGGTTCAGGCCGGACGTGATCATGGCCATGCGCTCGATGTGCTGGATGTAGCGTAGCAGAACGATGAAACCAAAGAAAATGGCGAGCGCGACAAGCCATCCGATAAAGACAGTTAATGCGGTTGAAGACATGAATGCTACCTCGTGTTAATTTCATACGTATATATGGTATGATAGTATTAACAGGGAAAATGTTTCAATGTTCAAATAGTGAAACATTTTTATGCTGAACAATCTCTAAGAAAGTATGAGTGAGCAACTGTTGCAGCCGCCACATAGTATAGGGATACCCTTTTCAAATGTCGTTCCGTCCACTACTGAGCAAGATGACCAGTTGCTTGTCACGGCCAGTAAGCGTGGCGACCAGGACGCCTTCGCACAGTTGGTGCAACGCCATCAACGGCGCGTCTTTAACCTTATTTTTCGTATGCTCCAGGATTATGAGGAGGCCAGCGAGATAACGCAAGAGACGTTTTTGGCCGCGTGGCAAGGATTACCATCGTTTCGCGGAGACGCCCGCTTTTCGACGTGGCTCTATCGCATTGCCTATAATAGCGCATTGAAGCAGATTGAGCAACGCAAGCGCGACAGGCTATTGCAGAGTGCCATGCAGGCGGAACAGCTCATTGCCGAAGCCGGCAATGAAGGGCGCATGGAGACAGAACTGGAACAACACGCCCGTCAGGATTTCATTCGCGAAAATCTGGCGACGTTGCCCGCGAAATATCGCGCTGTACTGATTCTGCGTCATATTCAGGATCTGACCTATGAAGAGATGGCGGAAATATTAACGGTGCCAATTGGTACTATTAAAACACATTTATTCCGGGCACGCAATTTGCTCAAGGAACGCCTGGAAGCATTTGATCCCGTGGCGTTTGCTCGGCGGCAACGTGATACTGAAACAGGGAAAGCAAACAGTCCCCAGGCTGCCCATCAAGGACACGAAAGAACGAGAGGACGTTAGGTAATGCGCTGTTCGGAGGCTTCAAAACAAATACAACTGTATACTGACAATCAGCTCAACCTGAGACAGGTACGCGAACTGGAGGAACACATTGCCCTTTGCGCGTCCTGCCAGCAAGAGTTGTATTTGTTGCAGGAAGTGGTAGGGTCTCTCTACGGTCTCGGCATGGTTGCAGAGCCTGCACATCTGACAGTAGCGATCATGCAACGTATCGCCATGAGTACGCAACAATACGACACGCGCACATTCAAGCTCTGGCGACCCTCGCTGCGCGAACTGCTCGTCATTGTGATACTGGCGACCATAACCACCATGGGTATTATTCTCGGCCAACCATCGCTGCGTGCGGTATTGCCCATCGCCAATGGCCACGATGCCATCTCACTTTTCTTCCTGAACATCCTGCACATGCTGACTACCGCAGACAGCAATGCGATTTTGTTCATTCTCTGGATTGGTGGCACCCTTCTCGGCATCTGCATCACCCTCGCCCTCGCCGGCAGTGAAGTACGCACGCAATGGTACAAGACCATGATGGACCATTTGCCTGTCAGATAATAATGGGATGTAGGATACGATAAAGAGCAATGTTTCTGCCAGATGCAGCGCATCTGGCAGAAACATTGCTCTTTATCGTATCCTACATCTACACATACGATGAAACGATGAAAGGGAGTATATTCGCTTGAAAAAGATAACCACACGTAAAGATGATATTGTTGAGGATTATCACGGCACGAAGGTTGCCGACCCGTATCGCTGGCTGGAAGACCCACAATCGGCGGAGACGCAAGCGTGGGTTGAAGAGGAGAACGAGGTCACGTTTGACTACCTTCAGGCCATTCCCTATCGCGAACAGATACGCCAACGCTTGACGGAACTGTGGGACTACCCCAAATATTCCGCACCATATAAAAAGGGCAAAAGCAATCCCCGCTATTTTTTCTCGAAGAACGATGGTCTGCAAAATCAGGCCGTCCTCTATATGCAGGAAACACTGGAGAGCGAACCGGTGCTTGTCCTTGACCCCAACACATTGAGTCCCGATGGCACCGTCTCACTTTCTGGCAGCAGTTTTAGCGAAGATGGCCTCTTGCTCGCCTATGGCACATCCAGTAGCGGCAGCGATTGGCAGGAGAACCGCATACGGCGTATAGAAGATGGCACCTCATTACCTGTCCCCCGGACAGGGTTCCCGGAGGTTATCCGCTGGTGTAAATTCTCCAGCATCGCGTGGCGACATGACAACACTGGATTCTTCTATAATCGCTTGCCCGAACCGGGTACCGTGCCGGAAGAGGATCAGAACAACTATAGTCGCGTCTACTGGCATACCCTCGGCACCCAGCAGGAAACGGACACCCTTGTCTATGAACGGCCCGACGCCAAAGAACTCAGCTTCTCGCCTTTTATTACTGACGATGGCACGTATCTCGTACTCTATGTCTGGCATGGTACGCGTCCGCAGAATCGTGTGTATTACCGCGAAGTTGACAGCGATGGCTCGTTTGTGCGCCTGCTGGACGAGGCCGATGCCATGTACCATATGGTCGGTAATAGCGGTCCCGTCTTCTACTTCCACACCGACCTGGACGCCCCGCGCGGGCGCATTATCGCCATTGATATCCGCCAGCCTGAACGCCAGCACTGGCAAGAACTTCTCCCGCAACAGGACGACGTGATCGCTTTTGTCAGTTTGATCAACCAGCAGTTCGTCGTCACCTACATGCATGATGTTCACCATCAAATGATGATATACGATCTGGATGGCAGCTTTGACCGTGAAATTTCCTTGCCCACGCTCGGTTCGGTGGTAGAGATTTCCGGCGAGCCAGAGGATACAGAGATGTTTGTCAGCTTCACCTCGTTCCTCTACCCACCGACCGTATACCGCTACGATTTCCCCTCTGCTACTCTCACGCTGTTCCGCCGACCAGAAATGAAATTTGACCCCGATGACTATGAGACCACGCAAGTGTTTTACCCGTCCAAAGATGGTACACGCATCCCCATGTTTCTGACCTACAAGAAGGGGTTACAGCTTGACGGCAACAACCCCACATTTTTGTATGGCTATGGCGGTTTTCGGCACGGTCTCACGCCAGCCTTCGCCGTCTCGCGCCTGCTCTGGCTGGAGCATGGCGGCATTTTCGCGGTTGCCAATCTCCGCGGTGGCAATGAATACGGTGAAAAGTGGCATCTCGCGGCCCTACTGGAGAAAAAACAGAACGTCTTTGACGATTTCATCGCTGCCGGTGAATGGCTGATCGAAAATAAGTATACCAGTACGCCAAAGCTGGCGATCAACGGTGGGAGCAATGGCGGCTTGCTGGTGGGTGCTTGCATGGTGCAACGTCCCGACCTCTACGGTGCCGTCGTCTGCGCAGTGCCGGTGATAGACATGTTGCGTTACCACAAATTCACCGTCGGTCGTTACTGGGTGGGCGAATACGGCAACGCCGAGGCCGACCCCGAACACTTCAAGTTCCTCTACGCCTACTCGCCCTTGCACAACATTCAAGATGGCGTCGTCTATCCCGCTACGCTGATCCTCTCGGCTGACACCGACGACCGCGTGGTACCTGCGCACGCCAAAAAGTTTGCCGCCCGCCTGCAAGAAGCCAACGGTGGTTCCAACCCCATCCTCTTGCGCATCGAGACCAAAGCTGGCCACGGCCTCGGCAAACCCACTGCCAAAGTCATCGCAGAGCAAACAGATATGTACGCATTTCTGTTTGATCGGTTTGCGCTGATCGTGTAGGGGCCCGCTTTAGCGCGCCCCTACACGATCAGCGCACAACCACGCCGTTGCCTTCGGTGATGTAGCCTACAGAAAGCAATTCGGGGAAGACGCAGCGAGCCTCTATAGCACCTTTGGGCGAAAGAACAAGTACCATGCCCACACCCATATTGAAGGTACGGTACATCTCCTCGCCGCTCACCTGTCCCAGGCGAGCAATCAACCGGAAAAGCGGTGGTACCCGCCACCCCTTTGTCTCGATCACCGCCTGCACACCGGATGGCAGAATACGTGCGATATTACCAGCAAAGCCACCGCCCGTAATGTGGGCCATGCCTTTGATGAGACGTTCTCTATCGCTGAGGTAGGCGCGGGTGCGCTCAATTTCGCGCAGGTAGCAGCGATGGGGCCGCAAAAGCGCATCCACCAACGGCTCTCCCAGTTCGGGAAAAACCGTATCAAGCGTATAGGGAGCAAATATACGCCGCGCCAGCGAATAGCCATTCGTATGCAGTCCACTCGACGGAAAACCCAGCAACACGTCACCGGGACGAATAGCTGCGCCACTTACTACCTCATCCTGCTCAACCACTCCCACTATGGTACCTGCTACATCAAAGGCCGATGGCAGATACACGTCGGGCATCTCGGCAGTTTCACCGCCTAGCAGCACACAACCAACCTCCCGACACGCCTCAGCAATACCGCGCACAATCGTTGCCGCTTGCACAGGCCGCAGCTTGCCCATCGCGAGATAATCCATAAAGAAGAGTGGTCTCGCGCCCTGTGTCAGCAGATCGTTGACAGAATGATTCACCAGATCATAGCCGATTGTGTCATAACGCCCGGCCTGCTCTGCCAGCAGCGTCTTCGTTCCAACACCATCAGTTGAGGCAACCAGCGCGGGTCGACGCATCTGTTGAAGAGCCTGCGCATTCAAAACGCCCGCGAACGCACCCATACCCGCCAGCACCTCCGGCCCCTGCGTTGTGCTTACAGCCACCTTCATCAGCTTTTTCGCCGTTTCGGCTGCGGAAATATCCACGCCGCTCGCTGCATACTTCGCATCGGCAGCCATTTGTAGGGACAGCGCAGGAACATCTGTAGGGGTCCGATTTAGCACGCCCACGTCCGTTTCTTCCCTCCGTTCGCGAGCAGATTGGCCAATCCTCCCATTTTCTGGCATATCCGCCAACTTCCGCGCATAATCATACGCATTTTTGAAAAGAAATATGCCATCCCCCTGCCCATCGTGCGTTCCTCGACGTCGGGGATGTTGTAACGCCATCACATATCGTTCGGGATGCGGCATCAAACCCAGTACATTGCCCTGTGCATTGCACACACCCGCGATATGGCCAATAGAGCCGTTGGGATTTTCAGGATACACTGCATCAATTCCATCACGAGCAGCATAGACCAACGGCACCTGACCGTTCGCTTGCAGCATCGTCAACAGCGAATTGTCCGCCAATACAAACTGACCCTCGCCATGTGCAACAGGTAACTCAATAGCATCTCCTAGACCTTGCGTAAAAACACAGGCACTGTCCCGCACGCCCAACTTTACCCAGCGACACTCGAATTGCGCCGAAGCATTATCCGTCAGGCTAGCCAACACCACTGGCGATGCCTCATCAGCATTGTCTGAAAGTGTGTCCTTGAAATCCACACCGCCAACGCCGCTAACACGTCTAGCTTCGCTCAGGCGGTGTGCAAGGAGTGGGCCAGGCAGGATGCCGGCGCGTACCAGTACCTGAAACCCGTTGCAGATACCCAGCAGCGGACGCCCCTCATCTATAAACTGACGCAGTTGCGCACCTAGATGCACCGTCAAATTCTTTGCCAGCAAGGTACCCGCCCCCAGATCATCTCCATAGGAGAAGCCGCCCGATAGCACTAGGAAATCATAATCCAGCAAGCGTTCGGGCGCCTGTAACAACGCATTGATATGCAGCAACTCGGCCTCGAAACCCACCAGACGGCAAGCATGAGCCGTTTCACGGTCACAATTGATGCCCGGTGAACGCAAGATCAGCGCACGCATAGCTCGCATCACACCCATAGCACTCACTACCTTTCTCCCTTCCATGCTGCCTGCACATCATCTACTGCAAGATCGATCAGCGTCTCTTCGCCATAATGTACCAGAAAGCGATGAGTTGCCGTCACAGAGCCAATATGTGCGAAATCGTGTATGCCAGCATTGTGCAGGTATGCCTCAAAGGCCCCTTGCTGTTCCAGTGCCACCTCCACTAGAAACCGTGAAGGCGACTCGCTAAAGAGCAAGGCAACCTTATCGACTCCGTCAGCCTTCACCTTCTCAACATCAATCGTCAAGCCAAGCAGCCCTGCCAGCGACATCTCTGCGGCGGCAACCGCCAGACCACCCTCTGATAGATCGTGGCAGGCTTGTACCAGACCTTCGCGAATGGCCCGTCCAGCCGCTTTCATGGAGATGTGAGCTGAGGCCACATCAACCTGCGGCACATTCGTATTCTCAAACGATTGCGCGAATAGTTCCGGCGGAACGACCTCGGCAAAGTGCGAACCCGCCAGTTCGTTGCGCGTCATACCAACAAGATAGAGCGCATCCCCTGGCGCTTTAAGCGACATATCCACCGTCCGCGCCGCATCGTCAATCACGCCCACGGCGGAGATCAGCAGTGTTGGAATAATCGGTTTGCGTTCGCCATGCGCACGGTACTCATTATTAAGACTGTCCTTGCCAGAGATAAAGGGCGTGCCAAAGCCAACCGCGGCATCATGGCAACCCTTCACAGCACGTACCAGCATACCCAGTTGAGTTGCATCAGTCGGATTGCCCCAGCAGAAATTATCGAGAATAGCGGCTCGTTCGATATCGCCGCCTACCGCCGTCAAATTGCGCAATGCCTCATCTACGGCATTCAATGCCATCGCATACGGATCAATCATGCCGTAAAGCGGGTTCACACCGTTTGACAGCACAATACCGGCGCGGGACTGGCCATCCAAATCATCCAGAATGGGTTGTAGCACGGCTGCATCCCCCGGTCCATTACCCGCAACGCCAACCAATGGTTTGAGAACCGTTGCCCCCTGCACCTCGTGGTCATAGCGTCGCACAACGGCTTCCTTCGAAGCAATCGTCGGATGCCGCAATAAGGATAATGTAATTTCGTCATATGCTGTAGGGGCCCGCTTTAGCGCGCCTTCGTCCCGGTCATATGCCGTAGGGGTCCGCTTTAGCGCGTCCGCGTTCCGTACAGTGTACACGGCGTCTAATCTTCGATTTGGGCGTCCATCATGCAGGAAAGCCATGTCCATGTCGGCGACGACTTCGCCGTAAGAGGTCACTACGAGGCGATGGGTATCAGTGAAGGTGCCAATAACGCTGGCCTCAACCTCTTCTAGCGCACAGATATCCAGCAGTGCTTGCAAGGAAGCGGGCGGCACCGCCAGTACCATACGCTCCTGTGCTTCCGAGAGCCAGATTTCCCATGGAGAGAGACCCTGATACTTGAGCGGGGCCTGTGCGAGCTCGACACGCACACCCGTCCCGGCTGCCATCTCTCCAATAGCCGAGGAGAAACCACCGGCACCGCAATCGGTGATGGCGGTGTACAGGCCCCTGTCCCGCGCCTGCATAATCACATCCGTCACTTTCTTCTCGGTGATGGGCGCACCTATCTGCACGGCGGTACCGGCCTGCGCGTTGCTTTCAGTACTCATCTCGCCGGAGGAGAAGGTTGCACCATGTATGCCATCGCGTCCGGTGCGGCCGCCGAGTACGACAACGCGGTCGCCCGGCTGCACATTGCGCGGATGGCTACCATGCGGCAACAGGCCCAGGCAGCCGCAAAAAACGAGCGGGTTATAGATGTAGCCTTTGTGGTAGAGAACGGCACCATTGACGGTCGGAATGCCCATCTTATTGCCGTAATCGCGCACACCATTCACTACACCACTGGCGACGCGGCGAGGCGAAAGGACACCGGCGGGCAAGGCCTCAGGCGAGGTATCGAGCGGACCAAAGCAGAGGATATCGGTGCAAGCGATAGGTTGTGCCGAAACGCCCAGCACATCGCGGATAACGCCACCAACTCCGGTATTGGCGCCACCAAATGGCTCAATCGCCGAAGGATGATTGTGTGTCTCCACTTTAAAGGCAATATCGTGCGTACCGGTGAAACGGATAATTCCCGCGTTGTCGTTGAAAGCCGAAACCAGCCACGGCTGTTTCACCGTATCAGTGGCACGCATCAAATAGTGTTTGAGCAAATTTGGGATAGTTTCTTCAGATATTACATGCCCATCCGCGTCCACTTCGCGGTAATCAATGGTTGCCTTAAATGTCTTATGGGAACAATGTTCAGACCATGTTTGCGCCAGTGTCTCCAACTCAACATCCGTCGGCTCGCGTCCCTGCGAACGATAATGCTGCTGGATAGCACGTATCTCATCAATGTTGAGGGCCAGCAACCCTTCTTTGCTTAACAAAAGCAACTGCTCATCGGTCATCTCCAGGAGCGGAATGCGTTGCGCCGGTGGGGTATCTAACGAACGAACTATCGCGCCGAGATCAATATTTTCTTCGTCGAAGGTGGGCGTGCTAAAGCGAGCCCCTACATGTTTGCTCGCCATGTGTAGTTCGTAGTGTTGGATGACCGGGTTATAGAAATGCGCCTCAGCGATAGTCCGTACTTCGGACTCATTGAGACGCCCATCTACAATGTAACGTTGGCCTGTCTCTACATGGTTAAGCTCTGTGATACCGAGCATCCGCGCCCCCATCAGTACGCTCTCTGCCAGCGTATCGGTTACGCCGGGAAGAAAAAAGACATCGACAATGGTGGTATCGTCCGTCTTGCGTATATATTTTGCCTCCTGCACTACCGGATCAACTAGCAATTGCCGGCGCAACTGGTCAACCTGTATCGGCGTCAGATTGCCCGTCAGACGGTACAATTGAGCCGTGCGCAATGTCAACGGCTGAGAGGATGTAGTGGGTGTAGTGGTGATAGGTGAAGGAAGATCGGATGTGCTAAAGTTAGCTCCGACAGGTAAACGATAAATTTCACGCGCAAGCTGCAAAGCTTTTACATCATAGCGTTCTTCAATTGCGCGTACCTCGATTTCAAATACGGTCACGTTTCTCGTCCCACGGCTCGGTTTGGGCACGCACCCTCTCTGCACCCTCTCTGGGGGAGAGGTAATGAGAGGTAATAATCGGGCCCTACAGAAGTTCAGTAGCGTTCCATGCTCTGGAATAAACCCATTGTAGCACTTTTTTTGCAGGGGTGGCAAGCCAAAAGTTGAGGGGAATAGGTAATCAAAGAACGCTATTGCGAAATGCTTGTACGCAAGCATTTCGCAATAGCGTTCTTTGATTACCTGGATTACCTATTCCCCTAATCGTTGCAGGAAGTTGGCGACCGTGCGCAGACCTTTGAAGAACTGGGAGAGCGAATATTTTTCGTTGGGCGAGTGCAGGTTGTCATCGGGTAGGCCAAAGCCCATCAGGACAACCGGGGCATGTAACACCGTGTCAAACAAGGCCGCGATGGGGATGGAGCCGCCTTCGCGCAAATACACCGGCTCTTTGCCGTATACGTCCGTGAGGGCTGCCGCCGCCGCTCGCATAGCCGATGAATCGGGCAAGACCAGCATACCCTCGCCACCGTGGATTTTGTGAACAATAACTTCGATGCCCGCCGGTGCCAGCTCCTGCACACGGCGTTCGTAGAGCGTAAATGCCTCTTCCGACCGCAAATCGGCTGGCAGGCGCAAGCTGATTTTAGCTTTGCCCCACGCTGGTATCACCGTCTTGGCTCCCTCACCCGTAAAACCGCCGGTGATGCCGTGAACCTCCAATGTCGGACGTGCCGCGATACGCTCCAGCGGTGGATATTCGTTCTCGCCGGAGAATTGCGAAACACCCATTTCTTTCAATAGGGACTCATTGATATGCAGCGGGTCTGCCTCCCAGAACTCTCTCTCGGTTTCTGTAGGCTTGCGTACCTTATCGTACAATCCTGGAATATGGATATGACCGGATGCGTCCTTGAGACCGGCGATGATCAGCGCGAGGACATGCAGTGGATTGGGCGCGACGCCGCCATAGGAGCCGGAGTGCAGGTCACGTTTAGGCCCGCGTACCTCGACCTCGGTATAGATAATGCCGCGTAGTCCAGTAATCAATGCTGGAATATCCTTCGCGGGCATATGCGTATCGCAGATAAAGGCTGCGTCGCACTGCAGGCGGTCGGGGTATGCCTTAACATAGGCTTCAACCGACTCGCCGCCGGCCTCTTCCTCGCCCTCAATCAGCACCTTCACGTTGACGGGCAAGGCTCCGTTGACCGTCATCAGCGACTCCATCGCCTTCATAACGAGCATTGTCTGCCCCTTGTCGTCGCACGCGCCGCGGCAGTACAGGTTGTCGCCGCGAATTGTTGGCTCGAACGGCGGCGTCTCCCACAACTCAATCGGGTCTACGGGCTGCACATCGTAATGCCCATAGACCAGCAGCGTTGGTTTGCCCGGTGCTTGAAGCCATTCACCATACACCAATGGATGTCCCTGCGTCGCAACGACCTCAACATTGTCGAAGCCATTGCTCCGCAATTGATCGGCGGCGTACTCAGCCGCCCGCCGAATATCGCCCGCGTGTTCCGGCAATGTACTGATGCTCGGTATACGCAACCACCCTTTCAAGTCTTCAAGAAAGCCCTGTTCATGCTCCGATATGTATGTTTCCAGTTGTGTCATAGCCAAAACGTCCTTTCATCTGGTTAGTAAAAGATATTGCATATGGTAGCAGTGGCGAGGGAGATTGTCCAGTGGGTAACATAACTGCACAGGGTATCCACAAGAAAATCCGGATTATTTAGTACTTGACACTTTGCTTGAATTATTCTACTATAAGGATGGGTTCCTACAAAGGGATTTATTGCTACGCAGTAACGGGGACTGCATGTATTATCATATCACGGCACGGATACCACACGAATACCACACGGATACCAGTCGCAGAGGTTGTGCCTGGGGGATCGGGCACAACGAAGGAGTTTGGGCATGTCTTACCAAAGCGGCAAGCAACTTGGCAATTATCGCCTCCTGAGTTTGATAGGAAAGGGCGGTTTCGCCGAAGTCTATCTGGGAGAACACGTCTATCTCAAGACACGGGCCGCCATCAAGGTGATGCGCGTGCAGTTGACGCAGCAGGATGTGGAGGACTTTCTCACGGAAGCGCGTACTATTGCTCATCTTTCGCATTCTCATATTATCAATGTTCTTGATTGTGGGGTCGAGCATGATACACCTTTTCTGGTGATGAAGTATGCACCGCATGGCACGTTGCGCCAGCGTCACCCGAAAGGGACGCAGGTTCCACTTGCCATCGTGGTACCCTACATCATGCAAGTCGCGGATGCTTTGCAGTTTGCTCATACGAAAAAAATAATTCACCGTGACGTGAAGCCCGAAAATATGTTGCTGGGCGAAGAGGACAATGTGCTACTGAGCGACTTCGGAACCGCGACCATTGTACAGAATACGATGACGCAAAGCCCGCAGACGATGGCTGGCACAATTTACTATACCGCCCCTGAACAATTAAAAGGCAAAGCAAGCTTTGCCAGTGATCAGTACGCGCTGGCAATGGTCTTATTTGAATGGCTCAGTGGCAACCGTCCGTTTCGTGGCTCCTTCGGCGAAGTTATGAGCCAGCATGTGCTGGCCCAGCCCCCTCACTTACAGGATTTCACGCTGAATATTCCACCGGCGGTTGACGATGTTATCCAGATTGCGCTACACAAAGAACCCAGAGACCGCTTTTCCAGCATACAAGCTTTCGCCAACGCATTTTTCCAGGCCTGTAACAGCATTGGACCGATCACACATCCAATAAGTATAAGCACGGAGAAATTACCCGACGAACCATCGGAAGAGAATACATTCCTGCTGACCCCTTCGAACAAAGCATTGGTTACCCCTAAATTCGACGAGGATCATGTACTCGACCTGACACCTGCTACAAATAATTTGCCTCGTCCAAATGCAGCAGGTGATGACCTGCCTACCATCATCACCTCCGTGGATGGCAGGAATGTTACTCTTGTAACCGCCTCGTCAACACGTGAAGTTGCGCTTGCCGCGCCAACAACTGGACCTAACACGGTCCTTCCTATACTTCCGCCTGCGAACACGAATCCAATTACGCCCATGCCTGCGAGCGCGAACACGAATCCAATTGCGCCTGTAACAACAACCCCTCCGGGGAAGCGACGTATGACGCGGCGAGTAGCACTGGCCAGTGCGGCGGCCGCCGTAGTTGCGGCGGGCGGGTTGACGTGGCTGGAATTAACGCACAGGGTGATACCTTTGCCTGGTTCGCTGGGTGCCGGCCCCGCTCCAACACCTACACCTAATGCATCACAACGGGCTACGCTCTTTACGTATCACGGCCATAGTGGCGCCGTGAATGGCCTGCAGTGGTCGTTTGACAGCACCCGCGTCGCATCGGGTAGCGCGGATCATACGGCGCAGGTCTGGGATGCTATGACCGGTGCGCATCCTGTTACCTTCCACGGGCATACCGAAGGTGTCCGATGCCTCTCGTGGCTATACCCCGGTACACGGATCGTCTCCGGCAGCAGAGACTTCACTGTACAGGTCTGGAATGCAAGTAACGGCAGCAATATCCTTGTCTATCATGGGCATCAAAATATTATTAATGGTGTTGCTGGTTCACCAGATGGCAGCCTGGTTGCTTCAGTCAGCTATACTATTGCCCATGTATGGCGTGCTACTAATAGCGATGGAATTACCAGCTATCGTGGTCGTACCGATGGTATTAACGCAGTAGCGTGGTCGCCTGATGGTAAACGTATTGTCACCGGCAATCTAGATAAAACGATCAAGGTATGGAGTGCGAGCAACGGCAGTATTATCTACCTTACTTATCGCGGTCATAGCTCCGCGGTCAAAACCGTCGCCTGGATGCCTGGCTTCAGTGGAAACCTCGTTGCCTCCGGCGGCGAAGATGGTCAGGTACACGTCTGGAATCCACTGAATGGTCGCGATATCCTTGTCTACAAGGGACATACCGATCACGTCAACAGTGTCGCATGGTCGCCTGATGGTGTGTTGATCGCCTCCGCCAGTGCTGACCGCACGGTACAGGTATGGAACGCGAAGACGGGTGATCTCGTATTCAAGTATAAAAACCACCTGTCGCCCATCAACGCCGTAGCGTGGTCGCCCAACAACCAGTATCTTGCCTCAGGCGGCGAAGATCACATTGTGCATGTCTGGAAAATACCAGGACGGTAACAGGTCTTTAGAGAGGGACTACATAGCTGTGCGCTTATACATCGCGACAGTGACCGCGAATAAAGAGGTATGCCCCGATGCCCGTGTAATTGAGATGTATGCGCCGCAACTGGCGCAATCGGTGCAGCCAGGCCAATATTGTATGGTACGTTGCAGTCCCACGAATGCCAGCGATCCATTATTGCGCCGCCCTTTTTTTATTCACACCGTGCAGCGAGATAGCGGAATATGCACCTTGTTCGTGCATGTACGTGGACGCGGCACGTCCTGGCTGGCGGCACAACGCGAAGGTAGCACACTGGATGTACTGGGGCCAATGGGTCACGGCTGGAGCATCCGTCCTACGGTCAGCAATCTCTTACTTGTCAGTGAAGGTGCAATGATTGCCGGGCTCACATTGCTTGCACAGGTAGCGCTTGAGCAAGAATTGGCGGTCACCCTCGTCGCCGCGTATGAAAGCGAGGAAGAAGTATATCCTCCGGCACTATTGCCGCCCGAAGTGGAATATCATATTGTGACGAGGGATGGTAGCACGGGACAGCAGGGGGATGTACGAAGCATACTGGGAACATATATATCCTGGGCTGATGCCGCTTGCCTCTGTGTTGCACATGAAACCTCTGTAGCAGCGTACTCCCAATTTGAAAGGCTACGTCTCAAAAAGTTCGCGCAAGGAGCCATATTGCATCCCCTTATTTGTGGCAATGGGGTCTGCCTCACATGCACAATTGCGACACGTTCGGGCCCTAAATTGGTCTGTCGAGATGGGCCGATTTTCGATCTACGGGAGATTGCGCGTTAAAGTGACGTCATAGCAGGTGAGGGACGGCCTGTTATGTAGCCGGGCAAAGAACAGATCCGTTCTGACAGCAGGAAATTTGGGTGGTGGTCAAGCAAGTGTAAGAATGCCTGTACGAGAGTGGGGTCAAAGCTGGTGGCCGAGCCAAGCAGCAAGCGTTCACGCGCTTTCTCCTTGGTAAGAGGGGCTTTGTAAGGACGTTGCGATGTCAGTACATCGAAGACATCCGCGATGCTCAAGATGCGTGCGCCGAGAGGAATAGCGTCACCAGATAGCCCATCGGGATAGCCATGGCCATCCCAGGCCTCGTGGTGGTGCTGCACGATCTCAACAAAGAAAGGCTCAACCTCGCAGCCAATGAGCATTCGTGCCCCGATCAGTGGGTGGCGCTCCATTGTGCGCCGCTCCTCATCTGATAACGAGCCAGATTTGTTCAAGATATCATTGGCAATCCATGTTTTGCCTAAATCATGCACTAATGCAGCAAGCGCGAGATTACGCGCCTCCTGTCGGCTCCAGCCGATGGAGCGGGCCAGTCGTTGCGCATATGTTGCCACCCGGCGTGAATGCTCATAGGTGACGATATCGCGTTCTTGAATACTTTTTGCGAGCGACAGGAGAATCCTCCGGCTCTCTTGCTCTCTCTCAATGGGTGCGATCACCACATTCTCTCCAATTTGCACTAACAAATCCTTGTTTGTATCCCCCTACCAACACAGGTACTTCCTATATTACGGCGTACTTTCCGTTCTCGTCTACGCTTCCGCTTTTATCGGTACTTTTGGATGAGAGAGGATGCTTTTGCAAGGGTTATTCCCCAAATAGTCCCCCTTTTCCCACAGTTCGTTTAGTAATTTCCTCGTTTGTGTTAGACTTATGTGTAATCCTGTACCATTCAGGAAGGAGAGTGGCACCGTTTACTCTCGTGCTATATGCAATACATACGTGTATATATGGTTGAGGCGGGAAGGTGCGCCGGTAAAGAAGAGATGACAGAAATGCAAGATGAAGAAGGTATAGAGGGTGCAATGCAATCGCACCAGCAGATGGAGGCTAACCAGCAGAGTGGGGCCGCAGAGACCGCAGAGATCGTCACGGTTGTCCTCACTGCCGATAATCATCTGGGCTCTACTGCCTTCGGGCAGCAGCCGAAGAAGCGTGAAGAATGGCAGCGGCGGTTGCGCTCGGCCTTTCAGCAGGTGACCGATTTTGCGGTGGGTCAGGGGGTGGACTTCTTTATTCAGGCTGGCGATCTCTTCGATAGTGCGACGCCGGATGAGCGAGACCGCAGCTTTGTTGCTGCACGCTTAGCACAATTGCGGCAGGCAAATGTGCGCGTGTTTGCACTTGGCGGGACGCATGATACACCTGCCGATGCGCACACGACCGAGGGGGAGGGAGAGCCTGCACCTCAACTGAGCTATGCACGCCTGGGTGCGCTCACCTATTTTGCGACCAATACGTTTGACCTTGAGCCGGTGACGATCGATGTACGTGGTGTGCGCGTGGGTATCTGCGGCCTCAGTGTGTCTGATGTACTTGGTGTGTCTGGTGCGCCCGGTGAGTCAGGTGTGCTGGCCGACCAGTTTGATGATCCTCTGGTCCGTATGCACGTTGCCAGCGATATCGAGGGTGCAGCCATCCCAATTCTTATTCTTCATGCGCCGATAGAGGGCCTCGCCGGTGATTCGTCGCGGTTAGATAGCCGCCTACAGGTGAAGCGCGAGAGTATAGCGCGGCAATCCGCGTTCCGCACTATCCTGGCGGGTTATCACCATACCCATCATCAGTTGCGCCTGGGGCGATGCGATGTGATTGTCGCGGGAGCAACGCAGCATAGTGGTTTCAATACTGCTAATACTGCCGATATTGCCAATGCTAGCAGCGAAACACCCGGTTTCGTTTTTCTGGGTCTCGATACGAATGGTCTCCGTTGGTGCAAGCATATCGCCGTTGACGCACTGGCATTGCGCAGCCTCGTTATTGGCACTGCTGAACTATGGGATGCACAGGGTAGTAGTATTGCTCAGCAGAGCGCGACTGAGGCAATTCTAGCGCGTTTGCGGCCGTTGTGCGATGAGCAGGCAATGGTACAGCTGCGCCTGGTAGGGACGTTGACGCGCAGCCAGTATCACCAGTTGGACTTGAATTGCCTGCGCCGCTTTGGCGAGGAACATGCCTTCGCGCTTGCTATTGACGATAGCGGCCTTGAACTGTTGCCGGAGTCGGAGGTTGCCCAGGTTGCTTCAGTTTTTGTAGAGACAGATGAACGCTTTTCACCACGTGAAGAACTGGTGGCACTGGCGGATGAATGGATAGCTGCTGCCCCCGACGAACAAGAAAAAGAGGCCTTGCGTGCCACAAAAGAAGAACTGCTGGCAGCCATGGATAACGTAGGGACCGATTATTACCTCATTACCTGTCCCCTGGACAGGGTGCCCAGAGAGGGTGCGCGTCCATCCACTGTATCGCGTCCGGTAGGGGCCAATTCATTGCGCCCAGGAGCTAACGATGATCATACTCAAACATCTTACTGTTGAGCGTTTTCGGCTCTTGCGAGAAATAGACCTGCACTTTCCACAGCGCGGTAGTATACTGATTCAGGGGCCGAACGAGGCGGGTAAATCTACCCTTTTTGAAAGTATCTACTTTGCGCTATATGGCATGCCGCTAGCTGCCGGGCACGATCAATCAACGCTAGATGATCTTATTCTCTATGGCGCGAATTCTGCGAAGGTGGTACTGACGCTTGCCGTTGGGGCGACGGAACTGGCGATTGCACGCACGATTGAGCGCGGTAAAGGGCAACAGGCTTCGCTGGTGGTGCGTCGCCTGGGTATGCCACAGGAGGGGCCGATTTCGGAGCTTGTAGCGGCCAACGAGCGTATCATTGCAGAGCTTGGGCATATAGATGGTGCGACGTTGCGCAATTCTTATTTTATCGAACAGAAGGGTTTGACGCGCCTGGAAGATGTGAGTGGTGCGGAGCGAGAGGCGACGATTCGTAAACTGCTAGGTCTGGAAAAGCTGCTACGGCTGACCGGGCAATTCACACTGACGCCGTTGGATGACAGGTTGTTGCAAGAAAGCACCTTGCGTCTCCAACTTGCCGAAGTCCAGGCACATATTCCTGAGTTGAGCGAGCAACTTGGGCGGATAGAGGCGGCCCTTGATGCTGTCATGGTTTCTGAAGACCTTGCTGAGGTAAGTCAGCAAGAGGTAGAGATTGCTGAACAGCAGCTTTCGCTCGATCAATTGCAGACGCGCCGCGCTGCTATCAAGGTGCGCCAGAACCGCATTCAACAGCTCAAGAAGGCGGATGGGGTGCTTGCCGATATTATTGATGCCTATGATACCATCGCCACAGCACAACACAAGATGCCGGAGTTGGAACGGCAGATTGCCGAGATAGACCATCGTGAACGTGAAGAACTGCCTGAATTAGAGAAACGTGTTTCCGATCTAATGGACCTGACGCGCTCGTTTGGGACGTTGGAGCGCATGTCGAACGATTTGCTCACCGCTGTTGGGACCATTAAGGAACTGGAACTGGAGATTTCACAACACGAGGCTATGCAAGAGAATAGCGACGCGCTGGACGAGCAGGTTGTCCATGCTCGTCTGCGGGTGGAGGAGGCGCGACAGTCGCTGCATGAACTGGAAGAACGCCGGCGCGCCGGTCGTCCGCAGTTGGAAGCACGCTTGCGACGATTGCAAAATCTTTCTGAGAAGCTGCGTCTCCTGCATGAGGCCGAGGAGCAGTACACCCGGCGCGTATTGAGTCAGGGGCTGGCGGATGACAATCGTGCGCAACTGCAAAAAGCGCAGAAGGATTTGCGTGATACGGAGCAGGAGCTGAAACTGGTAGAGGAAGAAGCGAGTCAGGTTCAGCAGCAGGCGGATGCTCTGGAGCAACGTTGGCGGCAACTGAGTATCAGTCGTCAACTGGGTGAGTGGCGGCGGCTGAAACAGCTTTCACAGGGCTTAGAGGAGGCGGAGCAGCATGTGATGGCGGCTCACCAGCAGCAGGCGACGTTGACGGAGGCGGCATTGGCGGCGAGGCAGAGTGCGACAACGCGCATGATCATTTTTTTTGCGTGTGCTGTCGCTGGAGCGATCATGGGGGTAATTGCGCTGGTTGTTGCGCCTCACCAGGAGTATGTTGCGGCGGCAATGGGTATCCTTGCGCTCCTGTTGCTGGCGGGAGCTGGATGGGGATACCAGAACTATGGAAAAGCACGCAAGGAGGCCGAAGCGGCCAACCTGCGGATGCAGGAGGCCACCAATCAGGTGGGAATGATGGTGGCGGCGCGTGAGGCGGCGATACGCCTGGGCGGCAACCACGATGCGGTGGAGCGCATTGAGCATGAAATCCGTTCCCTGGGCGGCACGGTGCCACGCTCGCTTGATGAAGCCCAAAAGCTGATCGGGCAAGCGCAAGACAACGGCGAGAGCCTGACCGATATACAGCAGCAGTTGAAACAGAGGCGCGACGATGTGGCGGCTGCCCGCAACCAGGTAAATGTGACAATGGAGGCGGTGGCGCGGCTACGTAAAGAGCGCACTCACCTGGAGGAGCAATGGGAGAGAGAGGATTGGGAGAATATAGCGGCACATCTGCGTGCCGACCGTATCGCTATCGAAGATAAGCAGCATGAAATTGCCACACTTGCCGGTCAGGAGGGTTTGCCCATCCCACAGTTTGATCTCACCTCGGCTTCGACATTGCCTCTGCCAGCGGTGACGCCGATTCCGGCGACGACGGATACTGAACTGACTCTGGCAATTACGGATGCGGTGAAGGCGACCGAGCGCGAAATCGCTGCTCTTGACGGCAAGCTGGATACTGTAACAGAGTTGGCTTCTCAGGTGAAGATACATGAGGAGGCTCTGGATGTCTTGCTGGCCCGGCAAAAAGTGGTGTTGGAGCGACAGGCGCAATATGCGGCCAATAACCCGCTGCAGCAGATTGAACGCGCGCGCGAACAACAGATTGCCCTGCATGACGCCTTGCACAGCCTGCAAGACTCGCTACGCCAGCGTGTAAAACTGCTCGGTGTGCCATTTGGACAGGCGGCCATCAGCAACGCGGAAGTGGCGGCTCGCAAGCAACTTGAAGCCCTGCACGTTGTGTTGGGCAACCGCGTCGAACTACAAAGCCGCTATGACTGGCATAGCGCACAGCTTCAAGAGAAGCAAGATGCGCTTTCGGACTATTACTCTCAACTGGCGAAAATGAGTAGCACGCTAGGAAGCTGGATCGTTCCACCTAATCCTTTCGCGGAGGCCCTGAAAACGCTGCGTACCCGTTGTGAACGCGAAATCCAGGAGACGCAAGGGAGTGGTTTGGAACAGGAGCTTGAGCAATTGCGGCTTCAGGAGCGAGCCTCGCAAGCGAAAATCGCGCTCTGCCGCTCGGAAATCGAAGAGGCACATGAGCGTATTGCGACGATGCTGGCACAGCGCAATCGTCCGACGGCGAAGGGCTATACCTTTACCGAAGTGGTAGCCGTCTGGCCTCTGGTCGGTGAATATTCGGAGCAAGACCGCTTCCGCCTGGAAGATGAGTACACACAAGTGGAGCAAGAGCTGAGCCAGCTTGAGCAAGAGGAACTGGCACTGGGCGAACAACTGCAAACCCACGGCCCATTCCCGCTTGATCGAGAACAGGCTCGTTTGCGTGTGCAGCAGCAAGAGCGCAGTTATCAGACGAAGCAACATGGTAATTTGCTTATTCACGCGGTTGACGAGCGTTTGTTACGCAAGATGCTGCCGCGTACAGAGTTCCACATGCAGCACATTCTTCCCTTACTAACGAGTGGACGCTATCGTGATATCCAGCTTAGTGCGGAACCAGAGGAGGGTGTAGTAAGTGGTGGCCCATTCCAGGTGCGTGTCTGGGATTCTGCGGCGGACACCTATATTCCCCGGTCGGCTCTTTCCGGTGGCGCAGCCGACCAGTTATCATTTGCTTTGCGGCTTGCCTTTGCCATCGCGGCACTGCCGAAAGAGCTAAGTGCCGCTCCTGGCTTCATCTTGCTGGACGAGCCGCTCACTTCGTTTGACAGCGACCGTGCGCAGGCTCTGGTGGATGTTGTGACCGGCGAAACGCTGGGCCAGCACTTTGAACAGGTGCTGTTCATCTCTCACAGTACGGCCTTCGACCCGGCAATGTTCCCCTACCACATCTATCTGGAAGACGGTCTCGTGGTTGAAAGCAACTTGCCCTTCGTTCCCTCATCTCCAGCCTCCTTCCAGCTAACCTCACATAGCAACGGCCACAGTACCATCGCGGACGGCAATGATGATGACGACGATGAGATGACGGTACGCGTACCGGTGGTCAAGCTAGCACCGGTAGTGGTGGAATGAGAACACCTCACCATTTGTTCTAATCAGTAGAAGATGCGAGAGGCACAATGCTGAGATGCCACAGTTGCTTGTATTTCCTTAGTTTATGTGGTACACTTTATAATGGAATAATAGAACAAATTCTTAATTTTATTTGGCTTTTACTTCTGTAGCGAAGACAGAAGTGGAGATAAATGCAACAAACTAGAAACAGATTTAAAGAAGGCTACACCAGAGGGTGTAGTTAGGAGGTTTTTGTAACTTTGACAACAGAAAAAATTCGACTCGTCCCGCTAGGAGGGCTAGGGGAGGTCGGAAAGAACATGATGGTCGTCGAGTATGGCGACGACATCATTATTATTGATGCTGGCGTAATGTTTCCTGATGATGAAATGTTCGGCGTGGACCTGGTTATTCCCGATACGAGTTACCTCAACGATAAGAAAGACCGCATTCGTGCAATTCTCATCACCCACGGACACGAAGACCATGTTGGAGGTCTGCCCTACGTCCTACCCATGCTCAATTTCCCGCCCATTTATGCTACGCGCCTGACACAGGGGCTGATCAATGTCAAATTGAAAGAGCATAAGCTTGTCGAAAAAACGAGCGTCCATGTGATTACGCCCGGCGATAAGGTGGAGTTGGGCAAGTTCGGCGCGGAATTTTTCCGCGTCAACCATAGCATTCCCGATGCCGTGGGTATTGTGCTGCATACTCCCATTGGCACCATTGTAGACACCGGCGACTACAAGTTTGACTATACCCCCGTTGATGGTCTGCCTGCCGACCTGGGAACGTTGGGGCGCATCGGTAACGAGGGTGTGTTGATGATGATGGGTGACAGCACCCGCGTCGAGTCCGCCGGCTATACACCGTCGGAGCGCGTGATTAACGATCTCGTTCGACAAAATCTTCGCCAATGCCAGTGGGCGTATCCTCATTGCTACCTTTGCATCCTTGATTTCTCGTGTGCAGCAGGTGATTGATACCGCCGTGCGTTACGAGCGTCAGGTGGCACTGGTGGGCCGCAGCATGGTCAACAACGTGCAAATGGCGATAGAGCTTGGCTATCTCAAGGTTCCTAAAAGTACGCTGATCCGGGCCGAAGATATAAACAAGTTTCCACCGGAGCAGGTGGTGATCATCTGTACTGGCAGCCAGGGTGAGCCAACGTCGGCTCTCACGCGCATCGCCAACCAGGATCACCGCATGATTCGCATTCAGCCCGGCGATACCGTCATTCTTTCTGCCACACCGGTGCCAGGCAACGAGAAAATGGTCAATCGCACCATTAACAACCTCTTCCGTCAGGGTGCGGAAGTGTACTATCAGGCCATTTCCAACGTCCATGTATCGGGACACGCAGCCCAGGAGGAATTAAAACTGATGTTGAGCCTGGTGCGTCCGCAGTTCTTCATGCCGGTTCACGGTGAATATCGCCAACTGGTGCTGCACGCCAAGCTTGCGAATTCGCTGGGCATCGTTGCCGATCACATTGTGGTTGGTGAGGATGGCGATATCATCGAGGTTTCGCCTGATGGTATCAAGATAGCGGACCATGTTGCTTCCGGCAATGTCTTTGTTGACGGCCTCGGCGTTGGTGATGTGGGACAAATTGTCCTGCGCGACCGCCAGGTGCTGGCACAGGATGGTATCCTGATGGCCATTCTTACGGTGGATAAAGAGACCGGACAACCGCTTGCGGGACCCGATATCGTCTCACGAGGCTTCGTCTATATGCGCGATTCCGAAGAACTGCTTGAAAGCGCACGAGAGCGCGTCATTGAGTCGTTCGCGGGGCTGAACGGTCACTCGTCCGACTGGTCATACGTCAAAGACAAGATCAAGCATACTCTGAGCGAGTATCTCTACGAGAAAACACATCGCCGTCCGATGATCCTTCCCGTTGTGATGGAAGTATAAATGCGCGATCAAAAAACGAGCAACTGGCAACGCCAATTGCTCGTTTTTTGATCGCACAGGAAAATACCCCTTGCATACCTGGAACAAATGCGCTATCATACAGGTGTCTCCAAAGTCTCTTAACATAAAGAGGAGGACCAGACAATGGCGGGCGGTAAGCAGAGTAAGAAAGCCAGCCACCAGGACGAGCGGCTGGTGTCACACATGGCGCATATAGAGCATATGGCACAGGGGTCTTCGCGAGTGAGCAAGGCCGCGGGTAGTGTTGGCCCGAAAGGTACTTCAATGGAGCAGCGTTCCAGCGTTCCCACGTCGCGTTCAACTCCAGCTTCCAAAAATGCCCCTACCACAAGACGGAGATCAGGCGGCAATGGCAATCAGGGGACGCGCAAAGCGGCAGGTCCCGACCGCTCTAATCATGCCATGCCCAACCCTTCTGCATCCGCCGGTTCGACAAGAGACACGCGCTTTATTCACTGGATGCGCGGAACCTGGAACGATATGGAGCCGCATCACCAGAAGCGTTTTTTGGGTACTATCCTGTTGTTGCTGTCGCTGCTATTGTTCGGCGCGTTGACTATTTTCCGCAATGTCCCCATTTTTTCGGCATTACGCGGCTTTTTTGTCACCTTTTTCGGTTGGTCAGCCTATTTGCTTGCGCTCGGTCTGATTGCCTTCGCCGTTGCGCATCTGATCGAAGGCGTTCGCAAAGCACGTTTTGTTCGCTGGTCGTTCGTCATTGGTTTAATTATCCTCTGGTTGATTGTGCTGCTCGAAAGTCGCCAGATACTGGGATATATGAGGGCAGGAGTGCTGGCTGAATTGCTGTTTACGCCGCTACAGGGCTGGCATTCCCCGCTTCTTGTGCATGTTCTCCTCATTGGTTCCTTTGTGCTTATCGCCATACTGACGTTCCGTATCACCTTCGGACATGTGCTGATGGTCGGTCGCGCTTGAAACGACTAGCTGGCGACCGCCAGGCAGTAACAGGGAGCAAAGCTGCGACGACAGGTCCCTCGCCATATCGCGGGCAGCGTCCGCGCTACAGCCGCTATGCCAGCGGTTTTGGCACGAACAGCAATGCGCCAGCACAAGCGGGGCAGGGACAGGTGAGGCGGAATGTAAACCCCAATATTCACCTTGATGCAGACGCGGAAGATGACGAGAATGAAGGGAACGTGGCTTTTGAGCCTGATTTCGACGTGGACGACGATTTCGATGACAATTATGACGACTACGATGATAACAATGATAACGATGATGACCCGCTCAACGATATCAACATTCACAAGCAGCACATCAGCCGTATACCGCGGGGGCCGCGCTCGCCGCAGCCGATTGACCTGTCGGAACATAAAGCGGCGGTACAGGGGGCGCAACAGCAGCAGTTGCCCTTCAACGCGGCTCAAGCACAGGCCCGGCAACAGCAAGATAGCAGGGTTAAGGCACCAACGGCAATGGAGCCGCTCGCACCCAATCCGTTGCACAACAAAGCTATCATAACTCCACGTATTCCGGCCCTGGAATCGCCGTGGAATATTCCCGATACGATGATGCTCAATAGACCCGAAGAAGTCAAGCTACAGATACTAGGCGACGATACCTCGACACTGGCGAAAACTATTCAGGACACATTGCGCAGCTTCAAAGTTGATGCCGAGGTCAAGCAGGAAGATATCAGCATCGGCCCAACCGTCATTCGCTTTGGTATTCGCCCAACCGGCAAGCCTGAGATGAAGATAGACGAGAAAAGCGGCAAATTCGTGCCGGTGCGCGACGCTGGGGGCAACATCGTCTACGAGACGCGCACGCGGGTCAGCCGCATCATGGCACTGCAAAACGACCTTGCGCTTGTCCTCGAGGCCAAAGCCATTCGGATGGAGGCACCCGTACCGGGCCGTCCCTACGTCGGCGTTGAGATCCCCAACAAAAATAGTCGCCTCGTCACCTTGCGTGAGGTATTGGAAAGCAAAGAATACGCGGCGGCAAAGGCGAAATCCAAGCTTGCTATTGCCCTCGGCAAAGACGTTGCCGGTCAGGTGCGCGTCGGCGATCTCTCCCGTATGCCCCACCTGCTCATCGCGGGCGCGACAGGCGCGGGGAAATCAGTTTGCCTGAATACCATCATTGCCAGCATCCTGACACAAGCTTCGCCCGATGATGTACGCCTGCTCCTGGTTGACCCCAAGATGGTCGAACTGAACATGTACGGGGGCATTCCACACCTGCTCTCGCCCGTCGTGACCGAGGTTGAAAAAGTGGTGCCGCTCCTGAGAAACGCTATTACCGAGATGGAGCGGCGTTATCGCCTTTTCTCGCAGTTGGGCGTGCGCAACCTGGACGGATACCGCAAATTGCGTGCCGAGAAGCTCACACACAACGACTACTCGCTGAAAAATCTACCCGCTATTGTGATTATTATTGACGAACTGGCGGACTTGATGATGTTGGCACCGGAAGAGGTCGAGGGCATGATTTGTCGCCTCGCCCAACTGGCACGCGCCACCGGTATTCATCTCGTCATTGCCACACAACGCCCTTCGGTGGATGTCATCACCGGTCTGATCAAGGCCAACATTCCCACGCGCATCTCATTCATGGTCAGTTCCGCCGTAGACTCGCGCACGATCATTGATATGGGTGGTGCCGAGCGTTTGCTCGGTCGCGGCGATATGCTCTACCTTCCAGCAGACGCCGGTCGCCCCGAACGCATCCAGTGCTGTTTCCTCGCGGACGAAGAGGCCGAGCAACTGGTGGCCTATTGGCGGCAACAGGTACTGGAACACAGCGTACAAAACGGCGCGGGTGCGGCACCCAATCCAGCCGTCACTCAGACAGCCGTAGAGCCAGGTTGGGAAATTAAAGAACAGATTTCAGATGATTTTGAGCTGGATGACGATCTGCTCGACAAGGCCGAAGAGGTAGTGCGCGAATACGAAAAAGCCTCTATCTCGCTCTTGCAGCGTCGCCTGCGCATCGGCTACTCCCGCGCCGCCCGCCTGATAGACCTGCTGGAAGAGCGCGGCATCATCGGCCCCTCCGAAGCCGGCGGTCGCTCCCGCGAAGTGCTGGATGGCAACGGGAATAACGGTAATGGTGGGAACAACGGAGGAATGGGATGAGCGGGGGAATGGGCGGAGGTCGCACAATGGCCGACGAAGCCGCCGACATCATCGCCGAAGAGAAAGCCCGCGAAGAATTCCTACGGAAGCAGAATCAAGCAAATAACCCGACCACGTAGGTGCCCGATTATGAAGATTAACGAATAGATCTACCAACCGTAGGTACCGATTTACCGCGCCCACCGCCACGAAATTCGCCCTTTGAAAGTTGCTCTTTTCTATCGTTTGATTGCCTCTTATGGTACAATGCGCGTATCATCTCATTGCTAACGTTGAATATAGGAATAAGACTGTAACAACTGCAAGTAGAGGAGGCACCAGACGACCTATGGACTACGAAATCATCCTCTCGCCCGATCTCGACATCAGCCCCGCCGACTTTGCCACCGCATGGAATGAAACAACCGAAACCCGCGCTATCGCCGAAGCCCATCTCGCAACCCCAAAAAGCGCACAATTTGACCCGACGCTGATTGTCGCTATCATCATTACCGTCATAACAGGTGCCACGGCAAACTTCATCTCCGACCGCATTAACAAATTGCTGGAAAAACGCAAGGGACACAAACATACGCACATCGAATACGAAGAAAAAAACGGGATGGCAGCAAAAGATTGATTGTGGATATTGACGAATAAGGGCCGGTTTACCGTGCCCACCGCCGATTTATCGGCCTGCGCCCGCAATTGCGCGATATACTCAATTTTTACGCCGCATTGCCGATAAATCGGCGGTGGGCGCGGTAAATCGGCCCCTCCGGATTATCGTATCCATGTCCCCAATATAGAAAAGGCCAACACATGGACAAAAACAATACCATCATACGCATCCGCGAACAAGCCGAACAGGATGGCACATTTTCGGCTATGGTCAGCTTCGATCATGGGCCAGAATATCCCATCACTGTGCGTGACCCCTTCACGAAGGAACAAGAGCAGGAGCTTGAATGGTATTTCGAGGAACACCTGCGTTTTCCCTTTACGAAAAAGGTTCGTGCCAACGATGCCGCAAAGAGCATTATCACCTATGGCGAAACTCTCTTTCAGCAGGTGTTTCAGGATAATCCTAAGATTAACTTTCCCTATATGTCGGCGGTGCAGAAAGGGCTAGACAAGGCGCAGATTGAGATTGCTGGCTCGCCAAAGTTTCATGCGCTGCACTGGGAGGCTCTCAAAGACCCTGATTTGCCGAAACCGCTGGCCTTACAGGCGACCATGGTGCGGCAAAATCTGGAATCCGCCAACGGTACAGGCCGGGGTACAACCGTCACCGACGATCAACCTGCTCATTGTCATCGCTCGTCCGTATGGTCGTCTGGATGTTGGCTATCGCACCATTTCGCGTCCTCTCGTCGAAACGCTGCGTCAGAGCGGCTTGCGTGTCAAGATTGACATCTTTCGTCCCGGCACTTATAAGGCACTGGAAAATCACTTACGCGACATCACCGGCAAACACGGAGTGGGTCACTATCATGTGATTCACTTTGACCTGCATGGTTCGCTGCTGAACTACAATCAATTGCAGAGTCTGAACAAGCCGCCGCAGGATGAGCATGAGCAAATCAGCCATCGCCATACCTATCAAGAGCAATATGCGCTTGAGGATATCGCGCCGTATGAAGGGTCTTAAAGCCTTCCTGTTTTTTGAAGGTGAACCGGGGTAAACAGCAACGCCGGTCGAAGCGGAGGCTCTAGCGAATATGCTGATTGAACACCGGATTCCCATTGCTATTCTCAACGCCTGCCAATCTGGCAAGCAAGTGGGTGCCAGCGAGACCAGCCTGGGTAGTCGGCTGATGCAGGCCGGAGTGCAGCTTGTACTCGCCATGGGCTACTCTGTGACGGTGAGTGCCGCCGAGTTGTTGATGAAGACGCTCTACGAGCAGCCTGTTCGCCAGCGATGACCTGTCGCTGGCAATTCGCCATGCACGCGCCGAACTCTATAACGATAAGGACGCCGCGCCTACTTCGATCAAATCATTGATCTTCAAGACTGGTTGTTACCCGTCGTCTACCAGAACCAGCCTCCACAGCTGCATGTGCGCGAGTTCACGCCGGAGGAGAGCAAAGCCTACTACGCACGCGAAACGCAGTTGGAACAAGAGGAACCGACCGATCCCACCTATGGCTTTGTGGGCCGCGATCTGGACATCTTGCAGATCGAGAAACGCCTGCTGACGAAACGCAACCTCCTGCTGGTGCGCGGCATGGGCGGCGCGGGCAAGACCACGCTGCTGCGGCACCTCGGTTTCTGGTGGCGCACAACCGGCTTCGTCAACGAAGTCTTCTACTTCGGCTATGACGAACGCGCCTGGACGCGCCAGCAACTGATGGTCAAAATTGCTCAGCAATTGCTCGACCCCGTTGCCTACGTGCGCGACTTCCAACCGCTCTCGCCCGACCAGCAGCAGACGTTTCTTGACGAGAATGCTGCGGGCCGAACACCACCTGCTGATCCTCGACAACCTCGAATCGATCACCGGGCGCATCTCGCCATTCGCCACACGCTTTCGGTGAAAGAGCAGAAATCCCTGCACAGTTTCCTCAAAGCCTTGAGCGGCGGTCGCACCCTCGTCCTGCTCGGCTCGCGTGGCGGCGAAGACTGGCTGGCACAGGAAACCTTCGCCGACAACATCTACAACCTGCCCGGCCTCGACCCCGAAGCCGCCTCCACGCTGGTTGACCGTATCCTCGCACAAGTACAATGCCACCCGCTACCGCGACGACACGACCTGCAACACCTGCTCAAACTGCTCGATGGCTTTCCCCTCGCGCTTGAAGTTGTCCTGCCCAACCTTGTACACACGACACCCAAAAAGATTCTGTCAGCCCTACAGGCAGGAGATGTGAAACTCGATACCGAAGAGAGCAAGCAACAGGGCAAGGACATTTTTGAGCAGAAAACGGAGAGTATCCTGCGCTGCATAGACTACTCCCACAGCAACCTCTCTCCCGAAGCCCAACAACTCCTGCTCTGCCTGACCCCCTTTACCTCCGTCTTCTGGTACTCAATATGCTTGATCAATATATCGCCCAACTCAAACAGCAACCGCTCCTCACTTCTCTTCCCTTTGACCGCTTTCAGGAAGTGCTACAAGAAGCCGCCAACTGGGGTCTGCTCAGCTCCTGACCCCAATAATCCCCGCTTCCTGCGCCTGCAACCCATCCTGCCCTACTTCCTGCGCAACCGCATGAGCGACCCCCAGCAAGCACCGCACAAAGCCGCCATCGAAACAGCTTTCCGCGAACTTTATGAGCAAGTAGGCCAGATCGCTTTAAGCAATTTGCTTGAATCTAAAGAGCCACAGGAGCGACAAATTGGTGTGTTGTTAACGAGTCTGGAATACGAAAATCTGGTAACTGCTCTCAATCTTGCGCTGGATGCTCAGGTATCAATTAGTCAACTATTTATCTGGCTTTGTCCAAGTATCTGGATACAACGCAAGATCAGCAACGCGGACTAACAGCTGGGTCAAAGCGTCCTGAGCACATCTTGAGCAAATACCCGGATGAGAAATTGGCAAGCAAGTTAGGTGCTTGAATTTGCTGGTGTCATTGACAATATTGCAAAGTGACAGCTACTTTCTCAAGCGTTATGCAGAAGCTGAAGAGTCTTATCAGAAAGCCCTCTCCATTTGGTTAAAGAACTAAAGCAGCTACGATGAGAAGACGAAATCAAGACAGTTCAGTGCCTCAATCTATCACCAGTTGGGCACCGTCGCTCAGGAGCAACGCCAGTGGGCGCAAGCCGAGCAGTACTACCAACTCGCCTTGCAGATTTATATCGAGTTCAATGACCGTTACGAGCAGGCCAGCACCTATCACCAGTTGGGCAATGTCGCCCAGGAGCAACGCCAGTGGGCGCAAGCCGAGCAGTACTACCAACACGCCTTGCAGCTTTTTATCGAATTCAATGCCCGCTTCGAGCAAGCCAAAACCTATCACAATTTGGGTATCGTCGCTCAGCAGCAACGCCAGTGGCCGCAAGCCGAGCAGTACTATCAGCACGCTTTGCAGATTTATATTGAGTTCAATGCCCGTTACGAGCAGGCCAGCACCTATCACCAGTTAGGCATTTCGCTCAGCAGCAACGCCAGTGGCCGCAAGCCGAACAGTACTATCAGCACGCTTTGCAGATTTAATATTGAGTTCAATGACCGGTATGAGCAGGCCAGCACCTATTACCAATTTAGGCATCGTCGCTCAGCAGCAACGCCAGTGGCCGCAAGCCAAGCAGTACTACCAACAAGCCTTGCAGATTTATATTGAGTTCAATGACCGGTATGAGCAGGCCAGCACCTATGGACAATTAGGATTGCTTGCTACAAGACCAGCAGCAATGGAAACAAGCGCGTGATTACCTTTTGCAAGCGTTGGAAATTTTTGTAGAGTTCAACGATGAATATAGCCGCGACATTACTTTGTACAATCTGGCTCGTTTGTGGCGCGTTAACGGTGATGCAAGCATACTCGCTATGGGTGCAAAATGTTTGAAGATGGAGGTCAGCGAGGTTGAGGAGTTGTTTCGTAAAATGTTGGAAAAAGATGATGGTGAGAAGGCGCAGGATGGTGAGGAGTAAGAGGATAATTTGAACGTTGTTGTTACAGGTGTTCTCAGGTAAGCAATTTTATGATATGGCATTATTACAACGTGATCAAAAAGGGGCTTTCGATTTCTGTTCCCGGCTACGAAAAGTATGCTTGAGCAGTTTCATAGAATACAGGCTTACGTAAGCATTGTATAGAAGAACTGCCAGCCTTGCGAGAAGAAACCAGTGTATAAAGACGATAGTGTAATTGTAAGGAGCATGGCGTGATCCGCAAACAGTTGATAGAAAAGCATGTGGGTGTTGATAAAGATTTTCGTCTTGCGCGGCGAAGACGTTTCGCGCGTTGAAGCATTTAGCGACGCCGTCTTCGCCTTCGCCGTCACCTTGACCGTCGTCTCATTGGCTGTTCCCTCAACATTTGACCAGTTAGAGCAGACAGTAGTACGAGGTCTCTTTTCCTTTGCTATTTCTTTTGCGATGCTGGTACAGGTCTGGTACTGGCACTACAAATTCTATCGGCGCTACGGCTTGCAAGATGGATTTACCGTCTTGCTGAACACCATACTGCTCTTTATCGTCCTCTATCACACTCTATCCGCTGAAGTTCCTCTTCAGCGTCCTGGCTGATGAGATTTCTGGCATTGATACCAGCCATATAATTACGCAGGATCAGTGGCCTACGTTGATGATCATTTATAGTGCTGGTTTTCTGGCCGTACAGGTCATCTTTGGACTTCTCTACCACTCTGCTTATCGCAAGCGTGAAGAACTTGCGTTTAATCAGGTAGAAAGGGATAAGACACAGAGTTCCATTCTCTCGTTTCTTGTGCTTGCGAGTGTTGGATTGGCTTCTATTCTCATTGCCGCTTTAGGTAAAAATGCGAAGCCTGGCCGGGCTTGTCTACTTGTTTATTGCTCCTCTGTTAACCATAACCCTTACTGCTGTAAGAGCATACAGGCGAGACCAGGCGAACACCAGCAAGTCACGAAAAAAAGACTGGTAGATGACTGGTGGATTATTCTTATTTTCGGAGAACGTGATCGGGCATACTATCAACAGCAATTGACGTAAACTTCTTGCTAATAAAAATTACATTGTGAAACAGTCCACTTAGGAAAAAGTTTCACTTCCTGAAGAATGACGTTGGAAAAAGCAAGAAGGTCTGCGTCTATCTCTATGTAAAACATTATTAATAGACATTTTCGTCGCGGAACAGAGACTTCTATAATCCCGGCAATGCGAAATAGATGTTTCTAGAGAAAGAGAAAAGATGATGCGACTTCCTGACTTCCTGTACCTCCTCCCTGGCTACCTGGTGCGGAAATGAAAACTGAAGAACCGATAAAGAGACGCCGCTTAAAAAGATACTTCAAATCCCTCATGCAAGTTCTTTCAGGGCTCTTTATTATCGGCATTGGCATCTTGCTGCTCGTGGTAAATTCTGGCAGCTCGTATAAGGAAATCACCGGCTGAGCATGGTCTTGCACAGGTGAGTTCATTGATGGCAGACAAACGAGAAGAGCTATTTCTCTGCAGCGAAATAGCTCTTCTCGTTTGTCTGCCATCAATGCGTTACTTCTTGCCCAGGTCTCCAGCGCAAGTTTGGTTTGCGGGCCGCTAATGCCTGGTCTAAGCGGCCTACGGGCGTCGTGTGGGGAGCGGTTTTGACGATTTCGGGATTGGTGCGTGCCTCCTCCGCGATTTGCTTCATCACGCTGACGAAGTAGTCCAGCGTCTCGCGGGTCTCCGTCTCGGTCGGCTCGATCATCATGGCCTCGTGGACGATGAGCGGGAAGTAGACGGTGGGGGCGTACATGCCGAAGTCGAGCAGACGTTTGGCGATGTCGAGCGCGGTTACGCCGTACTCTTCCTTCTGCCGTTCAGCCGTGGCGACGAACTCGTGCTGGCAGATTTGCGGATAGGCACTTTCGTACTCGGAGGCCAGTTCCTGCTTGACATAATTAGCGTTCAGAATGGCACTTTGCGAGACGTGCAAGAGGCCATCGGGGCCGTAGGTACGAATGTAGGTGTAGGCGCGTACCAGCACGCCGAAGTTGCCCTTGTTGGCACGCATTTTGCCGATGGATTGCGGGCCGATGTCTTGCCAGTAATAGCTCCTGCTCGCCTTGCGCGGGCATGGGACCCGGCAAGAAAGGGACGAGATGCTCTTTGACGCCGATGGGGCCTGCTCCGGGGCCGCCGCCGCCGTGGGGCGTGCTACAGGTCTTGTGCAGGTTGAAATGTACCACGTCAAAGCCCATGTCGCCGGGGCGCGTGATGCCGAGTACTGCGTTGGCGTTCGCGCCATCATAATAGAGTTGCCCGCCAGCATCATGCACAAGCGCGGCAATCTCGGCGATGTTGCTATCGAAGAGGCCGAGCGTGTTGGGATTGGTCATCATGATGGCCGCGATATTCGCCGCGTTGGCATCCAGCAACGCTCGCAGATGCTCCATGTCAATGCCGCCCGTCTGCGGATCGCTTTTGACCTCGACCGCTTTGTAATCGGCGAGCGTGGCACTGGCGGGATTGGTGCCGTGCGCGTTATCGGGTATCAGTACGAGGTTGCGGTGTCCCTGTCCCTGGCTCTCGTGATAGGCTTTGATCAGCATCAGGCCGGTCAGTTCGCCGTGCGCACCAGCCGAGGGTTGCAGCGTGACCCGTGTCATGCCGGAGATTTCGGCGAGGTACTGCTCCAGTTCGATGAACAACTGAATCGCTCCCTGCACGGTGCTTGCGGGTTGCAAGGGATGAATGTGCGCGAAGCCAGGCAAGACGGCCATGTCCTCGTTCAATTTGGGATTGTACTTCATGGTGCAGGAGCCAAGCGGGTAGAAGCCGGTGTCAACGCCAAAGTTGCGCTGCGAGAGGTGCGTATAGTGGCGCACGACCTCGATCTCGCTCACCTCCGGCAGTGGTGCGGCCTCCTTGCGCAGCATATTCGCGGGCAACATATTTTCGGTTGGTTCGGTCGGCACATCCATTGCCGCCATCGTCGCGGCCCGTCGTCCCGGCGCACCCTTCTCAAAAATCAAGCTCTCAATGCTCATGCTTGCACCTCCTTCAACACGGACACCAGCTGGTCAATATCGTCTTTCGTGCGCGTCTCGGTCACGCAGAAGAGCATACAATTTGCCAGTTCAGGATAATCCAGGCTCACGTCGTAGCCGCCGATGATATCATGCTGCAACAGGCGTTCGGTGAGTTGCTGTGCCGGCATGGGCAACTGAATCAGAAACTCGTCAAAAAATGGAGCGTTGAAAGCGGCTTCGTAGCCGGGCAGTGAGCGTGATCGAGCGGAAGGCGTAGTGGGCTTTTTGCAGGCAGAGTTCGCCCAGTTCAAGGAAGCCCTGCTTGCCGAGAACCGCCATATAGATAGTGGCACCAACCGCTAACAGTGATTGGTTGGTGCAGATATTGGAGGTGGCACGTTCGCGCCGGATATGCTGCTCGCGGGTTTGCAATGTCAGAACGTAACCCGTCTGTTTGCTGCCGCCTTCTTCGACGGTTTGCCCGACGAGACGACCCGGCAGGAGGCGCATGTACTTTTGCTTCGAGGCGATGAAGCCGAGGGCGGGACCACCATAGCTCATGGTGTTGCCGAAGCTCATAATCTCGCCCACCGCGATATCAGCGTTATACTCTCCCGGCGGGGCCAGCAAGCTCAAGGAGGCAGGTTCGGTGATGTTGGTGATGAAGACAGCTTTGCCCTTATGCGCGATAGGCTCGATGGCTTGCATATCCTCCACGCAGCCAAAGAAGTTGGGCTGCTGGATAACCACTGCCGCAGTAGTAGGAGTCACCGCCTCGTTCAAATCTTCCAGCGAAGTTACGCCATCGCGCAACGGCACCTCTTTGACCGAGAAGCCGCGTGCATGGGCGTAGGTGTGCAGGACTACGCGGTACTGTGGGTCAACGCCCTGTGAAATGACGACTTCGCCGCGTCCGCCGGGGCCGATTGCCAGCAACACCGCTTCGACAACGGCAGTGGCACCATCGTAGAGCGAGGCGTTGGCGATATCCAGTCCCGTTATCTGGCAGATCATGGTCTGGAATTCGTAAATGGCCTGCAACATACCCTGACTCACCTCTGGCTGGTAGGGCGTGTAGGAGGTGACGAACTCCGAGCGGCGTTGCAGGTGCGGCACAACGCTGGGGAGCGCGTGGTCATAGGTGCCAGCACCGAGAAACGAGATGGTGGTATCGAGGTTTTTATTTTTCGCGGCCATGCGCGTGAGCAGGCGTTTCAGGTCTGGCTCCGCCATGGCGGGCGGTAAATCAAGTGGGCGTCGCAGGCGTACATTTTCCGGTACAGGCGTCAGCAATGCCTCAAGCGAAGGAAGACCCAGCCGCTCAAGCATCGCCTGCTGGTCTTCCGGCGTATTGGGAATATAACTCATGTGTTTCTACTCTCCCTTTTAGGAGTGTTATCGGCCTTGAAGATATTTTTTGTACTCATCGGCACTCATCAGGCTATCGAGTTCGGAAGGATTGCTCAACTTGACCGTCACCATCCAGCCATCCTCATAAGGCTGGTCGTTGATCAGTTCGGGCGTATCTCGAAGTGCCTCGTTGACCGAAACGACTTCGCCGCTGACAGGAGAGGTGAGTTCTGAGGTTGCTTTCACCGACTCGATGTCGCCGAATTTTGCTTCGTGTGTAAGCGACTGGGAGCCATCCCACGGTAATTCGATGTACACAATGTCGCCAAGCTGATCCTGCGCGTAGTCGGTGATGCCGATAACGGCGTTCTCACCCTCGACTCGCACCCACTCGTCGGATTTGCTGTATTTAAGATTTGCTGGATGATTGAGGCTTGCCATACGAAATTCTCCTTTTCTGAATGAAACTGCCCCCGTAGGTGCCGGTTTACCGCGCACACCGCCGATTTATCGGCAACAGGTACCCGTTGCCGATAAATCGGCACCTACGGATCCCACATTATTGCGTTATTTTTTACGCTTATAAAAGGGTAGCGCGACGATACGCGCAGCAACTTTTTTCCCGCGAATGTCTATCGTTACTTCCTCGCCGACCTTCGCGTGGGCCGCGACGACATAGCCCATGCCGATGTTTTTGTGCAGCGTTGGGCTGGGTGCTCCGCTTGTGAGCGAGCCAATGGGATGCTCGTTATCGTAAATAACGTACTCGCTGCGACAGACGCCGCGCTCGATCATCTCGACGCCGATAAGCTTGCGCTCGACTCCCTGCTCTTTGATTTTTACCAGCGCATCGCGTCCAATGAAGTCGCCCTTATTCAGTTTGACGGTCCAGCTAAGGCCGGCCTCAAGCGAGTTGGTCTGCTCGTTCAGTTCGTGTCCATAAAGGCAGTAGCCAGCTTCCAGCCGCAAAGTATCGCGTGCGCCCAGCCCAGCGGGCAACAGGCCCTGTGGCTTGCCCGCATCCAGCAGGTCGTTCCACAGCTTAGGAGCATCCACCGGAGCAAAATAGAGTTCAAAGCCATCCTCGCCAGTATAGCCGGTACGCGAGATAATACAGTTTACCCCATCTACCAGCCCCGCTTCAAAGTGATAGTAGCGAATGTTTGCCAGGTCAACGCTGGTCAGCGGTTGCAGGATCGTTTGCGCCTCTGGCCCTTGCAAGGCGAGGAGCGCGGTGGTGTCGGATTGGTTGTCAAGTTGCAGGTTGGGGAAGTTTTTCGACTGCTGCTCAACCCAGGCATAATCGTTATCAATGTTGCCCGCGTTGACGACGAGCATGTAGTTCTCTTCGGACAGACGATAAATCAGCAGGTCATCAATGACACCTGCGTCCGGCTGGCAGAGCTGTGTGTAGAGTGCCTGCCCAATCGCCAGCTTCGAGACATCGTTGGGAACCAGATTTTGCAGGAAGGCCAGCGCGTCCGCTCCGTTAGCCTTGAACTCGCCCATATGGCTAACATCGAAGAGACCGGCATGTGTACGCACGGCGTTATGCTCATCAATAATGCTGCTATACTGTACAGGCATCTCCCAGCCGCTAAACTCGACCAACCGTGCGCCCAGTTCCTTATGCTGCTCGTAAAGTGGGGTACGTTTCAATGCAGTGGTGTCTTTTGTATCCGTGGTATCGTTTGCTGTCATATATCATCACTCCAGTGTGAAAGAAATAAGAGGATCATCATTGTTTGTTTCACTATACCAGATTTTGGGGGTAACAACAAATTACGCCCATTCCCCACTCAGGGTCTGCAAATTATTGCAGGTCTCAAACCTGGTTCCTCCCTGTATACCATTGAGTGTATGATACGTCTAAAATGTAGAACAACCTGAACATCATAATGGAGGACCTATGCGTATTCTCATACTGGGGGGTGACGGTTACCTCGGCTGGCCACAATCACTTTACCTTTCCAACAAAGGGCATGATGTCACTATCTATGACAATTTGTCGCGCCGACACTTCGATCTTGAACGCGGCTTCAATAGCCTGAATCCCATCCAGACGCTTCATGAGCGCGTCGCCGTATGGAAAGAGGTCTCCGGACAACAGATTTGGCTTAGCACTGGTGACACAATGGATTATGATGCCCTTTCCGCAATCTTTCGAGACGTTCAACCCCAGGCAGTTATACACTTTGCCGAACAGCGTTCCGCCCCATATTCCATGATTGACCGCAAACACGCCATCTTCACGCAAACAAACAACGTTATTGGTACGCTCAACGTGTTGTACGCCATAAAAGAATTTGCGCCCGACTGTCACCTCGTGAAACTAGGGACGATGGGCGAATACGGCACGCCAAACATTGATATCGAAGAAGGCTTTATCGAAATTCACCACAAGGGCCGCACTGATGTGCTTCCCTATCCTAAACAACCAGGCTCTTTCTATCACCTGAGCAAGACGCATGATAGTCACAATATTATGTTCTGTTGCAAAATCTGGGGACTTCGGGCAACCGATCTGAATCAAGGCATCGTCTATGGCTTCGAGACCGACGAAACTCAGCAAGATGCACGCCTGGCAACGCGTTTCGACTACGACCAGATTTATGGTACAGCACTGAACCGCTTCTGCGTCCAGGCCGCTGTAGGCTTCCCACTCAGTTTGTATGGCAAAGGCGAGCAAATTCGTGGCTACATCAATTTGCGCGACACTATTCGCTGTATCGAACTGGCTATTGCCTCACCTCCCAAAGAGGGCGAGTATCGCGTATTTAACCAGATCACCGAACAATTTTCACTGATAGAACTGGCGGAAATGGTCGTCAGGCAAAGTAATCGTTTCGGATTAGAAGCGCAGGTCAAGCACCTGCCAAATCCTCGTGTTGAGGCAGAACGACACTACTACAACGCCACTCACACCCGCCTTATCGATCTGGGGCTTGAGCCGCATCTTTTGAACGAATCCGTTCTTGATTCGCTTATTGAACTTGCCATTGAACATCATGAAAGGATAGATAAAAACCTGATCATTCCTACGGTCAACTGGCGTATGCCTAAGAATGGGATCGATCAATCTGACTCCTGACCATCACTCAACCCTTCAAGCGATTAACTACCCAATAAGCGATCAATAATCGGGCAAATGTCCTGATTCGCTCGTATATTCCAGGCTTTGTAGGCCTGGATGTCGTCCGCTTTGTCGGCAATCATCGCCGGATTGGTTGCTATACGAGTAAATAGCTCCTTCTGGGCTGTCGCTTCCAAAGATACCCAGCCCAGGTTATGCTGCTGGATAAATTGTAGATTGGGCGTCTCCTGACCTGGAATAAAGGCGGTGGCGAGAAACGGTTTCTCCAGCATGAATGCTTCAGAGATAGAACTCGCCCCCGCCTTACCGGCTATCACATCCGCTGCCGCCATGTAAGGGGCGATTATCTCCGTAAAAGGCAGCGTTCGTACTCGCTCACTACCTGCATAACGCGCTGCCATCCTCTGGTTATTGCCGACCGCCAGCATGATTTGTACGGGTATCTCCATACTAAGAAGCTGCTCGATCGTTCGATCAACGCTGGCAGACCCGGCGGCTCCTCCCTGAAGAAAAATGGTAAATATGGCTGGATCAAAACCGAGGGCGGCGAACGTTCCACTTCTCCCGGCGGCGGAAACTTCTAAAAACTGGCGTCGTATTGGCCTTCCAGTAAGGTGCAGGCGATCGCAACTGATTCCCTGTTTCTGGGCCTGAGCAAATATTTCGCGTGTCGGTGCAAGGTAAGCATCTGCCTTTTTCTCTGCAAACCATGTCATATGCAACTGCCCCAGGTCGGTGAGCTGGAAGACAAGCGGGATACGTTTTTGCAGGCGTTCATTAGCGCGAGCGGTTACATAGGATAACATTGCATGTGTCGTGATCATAAGCTGAGGTCGCACATGCTCTATAATGCTGAGAAATCTTCTCTGGCTAAATGCCGTCAGTACGCGCTGCAACCAGAGCGAAGCAAAAGCATAGTCTGTGAAGCTATATTGCCAGGCTAAAAATGGCAAAAAATGCCGGCTCACTGAAGTATAAAAGTGAGCAACCATTTCAGATTGCGGATTAACAATAGCGACATTGTAGTGCGTCTCGAGTATACCCTTGAGTGACTGCGCGAGATTCAGGTGCCCACCTCCGGTATGGGTGGTAAGAATCAAAATGGTGGGTTTCGCTGTTTTGATCATTGGTTTCTTAATCAGGTATGGGCAACGTGGGCAAGGGGCCAGTATCTTGTCCAGCTTTACTTTCTACCGGTTGGAGTGTATCAGTCGTATCGGGCGTATCGAGCGTATTGGGCGTATTGGGCGTATCGGACACCTCAGACTCGACAATACTGCTACGCTTGCTCTGGCGTATCTTTCTTATCAAGAGGGTGACAACAGCAATGGCGACCAGCAGGGCAAGCAGAAAGCTGGAGAAAGCTCCAAACAGACTTGCAACTTCCTCCCAGCTTTCCGCAGAGATGTATCCCAGACCGAGCGTAATGAGCGCCCCAAGTATTTGCCCGCTGACATCCCAGAACAGAAATCTGCGGTACGAATATTGTTCCACGCCCGCGAGGAAGTTTATCGCACCGCCAAGCACAACGATAAGGAATCGCGTCACAAAGATAGCCCATGCTGCTCTACGATTGAAATAGATACGACTGCGTGCCAGTGCTTGCGGCGAGATCAAACGAAAGCGTTTTTGTCGCTCGAGCCATGCCAGAAGAGGACTACCAACGCGACGCCCAATGAAATAGCCGAGGTTGTCTCCCATCACTGCTGCACTCAACGCAACCGGAAACAGGATTGCCATATTGAAATCACCAAAGGCGGCAAATGCTCCCGCGGCAAAGAGCAGGAGAGAGCCTGAAATGGGTGCTCCGGCGGCGGCGACAAAGACGATTGCCCAGAGTGCAGGGTATCCGTAATGCTGCAACGCACTGAGAAAGAAAGCATTCAATAATGCATCCTCCCTTGAATTGGCGGAAGAGGTTTTCTATATTGCCGCAGTCCTGATGCTGGCGTCGAGGATTTGCGATGCTCTTTCCGATACGTCAAAATGGCATGTTGAATGGTATGTATCACCTGATCTACAGATTGGCGTTTATTCGTGGCCAGTTCATAGAGGGTCGTATGACGGTACTCATTAGGATAGCTAATTTGCAACGAGTGGTACAGGTAGTCTTCGGGAACATTGTAGATACGAGAGACCACCTGAATAGTCATCCAGGGGTGAATTGTACTCACGTCACCTTCCTTGACCTTACTATACTGTTGGCGGAAACTTTGCACTGCCTGAACAGTATTAACAACCGTAAAAGCAAGAATTCCCAGCATGAGGAGCAACAGAAGGCAGAGTAAAAGTAGTTTGGCTCGTTCACTTAGTGTGTACAACTATTACCGCTCCTTTCTGTTGCCCCAGTTCCTCTTTCCGCTTAAGTTACTGCACAGGCGTATTTTCTAATGCTATTCTACAACAAATTAACACCTGTGCTGATGAAACTATTACCGGCTGACATACCATCCTTTTCCCTTCCTCCTATCATCCATATTTCCTATTACAGCCATAACACTATGTGCGTCCTGTATAATAACAGGGGAAAAGAAACCGGGTTCTACCTCGGTAGGGTTTATCGTCACCGTAGTACGTTTTTTGAGTGAGTAATAGATATGAAACGCAGTTCGCTCTTTCTTATTGGCATCATCGTTCTACTGGTCGCGCTCATATTTCTTGTAGTAGGAGTCTTTGTTATTCCGGGTTTTCAGAGGCAACAGAGGCAGGCGCAGCAAGCGAGCACGGCAACGGCTGGTGCTCCGGGCGGTGGACAAACGCCGGGGCCACAGGTAACGTCGTCTCCTCTAAACACCAGTGGTTTTCCGCACGTCCAGGGCAATAAAATCGTAGATGCCAATGGTCAGCCACTCATTCTGCGGGGAGCATTATTGGATGAGGTGTTTAATCTAGTGACACCCAGTGGTGATAGTGCCCTGGTGACACAGGATTATTCCACGGTCGTCAATACGATGAAGCAGTGGCACATGAACGTTTTGCGTTTACCGACATGCCATGTCCTCTGGCAAGAGAATCCGACGGGTTACATCAGCCACTTGCAAACGGCGGTGCAACAGGCCAATGCTGCCGGTCTCTATGTCGTACTGGACTCGCATGACGACCACCGTTGTGAACCTCATGCTATCGCCAGTGATCCGATACACTTGCCGCGTGCGGACCTGGAGAGCTACTGGCAGGCGGTCGCGACAGCTTTCAAGAATAATCCCAAAGTCATTTATGATGTCTACAACGAACCCGACATAATGGGAACAAACCGCGATGCCTATACCAATGCGGATTGGCAGCTCTGGCTCAACGGTGGACAGAGGAACGGGGAAACGTTTATTGGCATGCAGCAACTGGTGAACACGATTCGGGCAGCAGGTTCCAGACAGATCATTATGGTCGAGGGCTATTCTTTCGCGGAAACCTTCGACAATATCGGCAACAACCTGATAAATGATTCCGATATTGTCTACGAGATTCACGACTACGGTTTGTTGAAAACTGCCGCGGATATCAACACGGATTTCGGCTTTATGCTGCCGCGCTTCCCCATTTTCATTGGGGAGTGGGCATTGATAGGCGGGGGCAATAGCGGGCAAACGAACTGTACGAACGTTACCCCTTCACAGGCGAATTCAGTGGTATCAAACTTTTTAAACTACATGGCACAAAATAATATCAGCTGGACCGCCTACTCGTTTAATCCGGGACACATGATAGTGGACTACACAACTTTCGCCCCTACTACCTTTAATTTTAATTGGAAGTGTGGGCAGAGCAATCCCATTCCAGGGATGGGTGACGTTGTAAAGCAGTACTTGAGTACTAATGGCAGCTAATATGACTAATACAGCTAAGCTAATAGAGCTAAACTAGCAGGAGATTACATCACATGGAAATAAGACTGAAAAAATCAGCAACACCACAGAGAGAGTCAACGTTCTGGCGTTCAGTGGCAACGAGCTTTCGCAGAAAGCGCTTTGAGTTCTTTAAATCACTTCTAGCGAAAACTCCCCGGCCATTCGAAATGCTGGATGTTGGTGGCACAAGGCGATTCTGGGAAACGATGGAATATGGCGATCAGGATTTCAACATCGTTGTATTGAATACGGAGCAGCAGAAGTCTCAGTCAACAAGCCCCAATATGACATGCGTGGTGGGTGACGCGACATCCATGCCCGAATACACCGATAAGCAATTCGATGTAGTGTTCTCGAACTCAGTGATTGAGCATGTCGGGACTTTTGAACGGCAGCGCAAGATGGCAGAAGAAGTGCAACGTGTGGGCCAAAGGTTTTATGTGCAAACGCCAAATCGCTACTTTCCGATTGAGCCACATTTTCTGCTTCCATTTTTCCAATTTTATCCCCTGGGTCTCAAAGTATTCATTGTGACACGTATAAGAACTCCGTGGGGATGGAAGATAAGAGATAAAGAAAAAGCGACCCGTTTCACGAGCAATATTCGACTCATGACAGAAAAAGAAATGAGGGCGCTTTTTCCAGGAGCCAAAATCTACAAAGAGAAATTCCTGGGGTTGACCAAATCCTTCACCGCCTATAATGGATGGTAACCTGTAGCGCATAAGACTTGCAAATTCATCAGGGTACTCTGATGAATTTGCAAATGTCCTGGTTCCTGGCTCTTTACTCGACGCAAAACAATGATGTTCACCCTAATCCGGCTCTCCACTTTATTCCCATTCACACCTATGCTATACTTATCGCGCACGTACTGTTGTGCTGGATAACTTGCAGGGCTAACGAAACAATGAATGAGGTAGAACTATGCCGCTTGAGTCGCTCCAGAATGGACGCTATCGTATTGTCCGACCGCTCGGTAGTGGAAGTATGGGGGAAGTGTACCTCGTCGAGGACACGCGCATTGACCGGCAGGTTGCTATTAAGGTTATCCGATTAGATGCCTCCTCTTATATGAACAAAGGGGCGACACAGGATGCCATGCGCCTCTTTGAACGCGAGGCCAGGTCTATTGCCCAACTCAATCATCCCAACATTTTGCCGCTTTTCGACTACGGTGAAGAGGTGGTCAATGGCGCAACCGTAACATATATGGTGATGCCTTACTGCTCCGATGGCTCGCTGGCAACATGGCTGCAACAGCATGGGCAGGCCGATATGCTTTCGCCACAGGATACCATCCATTTCACACGGCAGGCCGCCGATGCCCTGCAGCATGCCCACGACCACGATATTATTCACCAGGACGTGAAACCCTCGAATTTTCTCATTCGCAGCCGCAACGCCGGGTTGCCAGACATCTTACTGGCGGACTTTGGCATCGCGAAACTGGCAGCCAGTTCATCTGGTGCCAGCCATGTTGTGCGCGGCACTCCTATGTACATGGCACCGGAGCAATGGGAAGGCCACCCGGTTCCCGCCTCAGATCAGTATGCATTGGCGGTGATGATCTATCAACTCTTGACCGGGCGCACGCCCTTCCAGGGTGGGCCAAGTCAGATGATGTACCAGCACATCACTGTCTCACCAATGCCTCCGAGTACCGTCAATACCGAACTCTCGCCGGCTGTTGATACCGTGCTATTGCGTGCGCTGGCGAAAAGGTCGAAGGAGCGTTTTCCGACGGTCGCCGCTTTTGCCGATGCACTCCAGCAGACCTTGCCAACGATAGACCACCCAACAATCGTCAACACATTGGGGCGTGCGCCATTCGATGACAACCGCCCAACAATGATGAGCGGCGCAAACCTGCTAGAGGATACGACGGTCCGCGCCACGCTGGCGATCAGCGCTGCCGAGGCCGCAATCGGCACCAGACGCACACTAACATTGCCAGGTGGGCAGCGCATCACCGTGTTTGTTCCAGCAGGGGTACAAAACGGGCAGGTGTTGCGCATTGGAGAAGAGGCTGGCACACTGATTGATGGCAATCTGGCAAACCCCCTTCTGCTCACCATTACTGTTGCTCCTACTTATGGCAGTGATGCTAATAATAGCAATAATACCAATAATGCCCCTGTACGCGAGGCTGGCACGATAATTAACGCAGACCCCGTCCTGCTTGCCAATGCCAACCAACCGACAGAGCAAAATATGGCTTTCAATACGCTATCCTCACAACCCACGGTTCTTCAGCAACAATATCCGACGGTCGCCGCGCAAGGCAACATGGGGCAATTTGGATCGCCAGTGCAAGCCGGTGCCTCCACAACAACCGCTACCACCTCGTAAATCGTCGCGAGGAAGATTTATTGTCCTGCTCGCCATTGTCTTAATTCTTCTATTAGCCAGCACCGGCTTCCTGATCTACTTTCTGAAAGGTAATGCCGCAACAAACGCTGCTAATGCGAACATGACAGCGACAGCCCAGGCCAACGGCGCACTCGCTGGCACAAACACTGCCCTGACCGCCCAGGCCAACCAGACCGGAACCGCCCAGGCCAACAACGGCAATACCACCGCGACGGCCAACGCTCAAGCAACTGCCATTGGTATAGCGAGCGTCCATGCGACCGCGACGGCCAACGCCCAGGCCAGCGCAACAACCCAGGCTAATGCGACCGCGACCGCCAATGCCCAGACCAACGCTAACGCGACAGCCACTGCGCAATCCGGGGTCAATGCGACCGCGACCGCGCAAGGCAACATCAATGCAACGGCAACCGCGATTGCCACTGCCCACCCGGTTATTTCAAATGGCACCGCTACGATACCCTCATCGTTCCAATTTAGTTTTGACACGGGTACACAGGTGAGCGGTGGCGATGTCTGGTGGAATAACATAGACTCCGTTCATCGCCAGATGGTTCCTCAAGGTAGCGCAACCATCGTCAATCTGGGCAGCGTAGATTTTAACGCGCTCGATTTCACAACTCTGCAAGGGGAGAGCTACGGTACAACGCCCATTGACGGCAACAATGACTCCAGCAACCAGCTTGTCAACGGCGACGTTTTCGCAGTCCATACCAACGGAGGCAACTATGCGAAAGTGCAGGTTGTCGCATATGGGCAAAACATTCAGGTTCAATGGGTCACCTATCATGGATAATAATATCCATTGAACCTCTCGGGCTATGAAAATAGCTTCATTCCGCATACCGGCATTACGCAAGTCCTGTATAAAAACGTCTCGCCTGGGCATTGTAGTACTTCTTTTCATTCAACAACGCATGTGCTATAGTATTGCTGAATTCACCTATGCGCTCTAGTTTTGTCATTGATTTTCGGATGCAAGCGAGGTACACAATGTCACTTGAAGGACTCCAACTTGGTCAATATCGCCTGTTACGCTTGATTGGTAGTGGCGGCATGGGCGAGGTTTATCTCGCGGAGGATGCGCGTATCAACCAGCAGGTTGCGATTAAGGTGAGCCGCACAGACGGGTCATCATACCCCGACGCAAGTTCGACATCGGACTCGGCTCGTCTCTTTCAGCGCGAAGCTAGAGCCATCGCGCAACTGGATCATCCTCGCATTCTCCCACTGTATGGCTATGGCGAAGAGCAAGTTCGCGGGGAGACGCTGACATATATCGTCATGCCCTATCGCAAAGAAGGCTCGCTTGTCTCATGGTTACGCCAGCGCACCAATGCTGTACTTCTCAACCCGCAAGATGTCGCCGCCATTGTGACACAGGCCGCCGACGCATTGCAATACGCACACGACCATAACGTCATTCATCAGGACGTGAAACCCGCCAACTTTCTTGTGCGCAACAGCAATGGTGCCAACACCACGGTACCAGATTTGTTGCTCACCGACTTCGGCATCGCCAAACTCAGTAGTGCCACCTCTCATTCCAGCCATACAGTGCGCGGCACCGCGACCTACATGGCACCCGAACAGTGGATCGGCGATCCCGTTCCCGCCACCGATCAGTACGCCCTTGCAGTTATGGCCTACGAACTGCTGACCGGCAGACCGCCCTTTCAGGGTCGCCAGGAACAATTGATGTATGCTCACGTCAACACGCCACCGCAACCACCCAGTACGTTCAACCTACGCCTCTCCAGTGATATTGATAGAGTTCTATTGCACGCGCTGGCGAAAAAACCAGAGGAGCGTTTCCGCTCCATCGCCGACTTCGCCCAACGCCTTCCAACAGGCTGTACAGAGTGGTGACGCTCCCACTGTTATTAAACCGCTTAGTAGCAACCTTCCGTTGGGAACGATACCCACACTTACACCGGCGACCACTGTTATGCCGAATAGCAACATTAACGCAGCTAATTCAGGCACAACCGTTGCAGTTCCCGACCCAATCACACCATCTCCAAATTATACTGCCATTCAAGCACCTACAAAGCAACGAAGACGCTCAAACAGCAAAATACTCATTTTATTGGGTTTTCTGAGAATCTTCTGCTTAGGTGGGAATAAAGAGTTGGAGACAACTCCAACAAAGCCAGCACTTGTTGCTGAAGGGCAGAAAGAGCAGTGAGATGGCGTCTGTTCTGATACGGTTCAACCAGAATGGTCAAAAAGATCCCCTGTTATGCTTCCAACAAGCGTTCAGTCTTTTTCCTGTTCTCTAAACGTCCTGTGATTGCCCGCATACAGTCCTTCCATTGAATCTCCTTGCTTTTCCACCCACGACGCGCTACAAACTCCAGCAGCGTCTAGACGCGCAAGCTATCTACAACAAGCGCACCAGCCTTGTCATTATCTTCTCTCTCTACATACATAGTAGTGAGCTACAACTATGTCCTTTCAATCTTCCTTAGTTGCTCTCCACCATAAACTCTTCTCTGTATTCCTCCACCTCTTGCTTCAGTTTAGTTGCTCTGCCTCTCATTCGTTCGTACACTCTCCATCCCAACTGCTCGCTGGCCTTGCGCAGTGCTTCGGTCTGCACTTCGCTGGTAATGCGAAAGTGGCGAATGATGCGGACGGTAGCTGGACGATCCCGGTAGGCTCGCACCGCTTGCTCCTGCACCTGTTCGGTCACCGTGACCAGCAGCAATCCCTCCACGCGGAAGTGTGCCAGCGTGTCGGCCACCGCTTGCTCGACCGCCGTGCGGTCCGAGAGCACCGCTTTGCCTTGTCGCCTCATCACGAGCTCGCTCAACGCCTGCTGGGCTTGCTGGAGTCGGGTGTGCAAGGCCTGTTCTGCCGCAAGCTTGGCGGCCATCGACTGCACCAGCAACCGTCGTTCAGTCCAGCTACACGCGACGCCATCGAGCTGGGCAGTGACGGTCTCGACCCGCTCGTAGCCTTGCGCAATACAGTGGGTGCGCCCATCAGCCTGGGTGCGCTCGACCTTGACGAGAGGCTGACCACTGCTAAGAGCCGTCTCCACCAGGCTTTCCAGCAGATCGGCGGGGACCTGCAGCGCCGACAACGGACACAGGTAAAAGTCGCCCTGCACCTGGATGCTCGCCCGCGTCTCCAGCGCCCCCATCTTGCAATCGCCCACATACAACAAGCCGAGCTTCTGCAGGCTCGTCCGCACCCGGGCGATGGCGGGCAGATACAAGGGTTCGTGTGCCCGTTGGCCCGACAGCACCTCGGTGGCCAGCGGCAACCCCAGCGGATCCAACGTCACCAGCATCACTTTCAGTCGGTCAAGTCGGGTCGATGATCCTTGCTGTGCCCCAACTGCAGCAACCCGTCCTTGCTCACCGCTCCGTAACTGCTGGCGGTCGTACTGTCCAGGCGCACACAACTGGGAGCCAGATTATACACCCGTACCAGCTGGCCCGTCAGGTGCTGCTCAAACTCCCGCCAGCGCGTGTCATCGCTCAAGTCTCGCAACACATCAGCCAACCGATCATCACTCAGATCGCGCACCTCCAGCGTGGCCTGGCTCCAGCCCCGCAACGTTTCCAGGCGCTGTTCTGCCCAGGTCTGCACATGATTCATGCGATGATCGGCCTGCGAGAGTACATGCGTCAGCCACAGGCTGCTCACCCAGCCCAGGCTCAGCCCAACACGGTTGCCATGTCCTGGAAAGTGCTTATCCAACAACTCAACCAGATCCATGCGCTGCATTTGGGCCAGCAACAGCGGGATGTCATCGACCCGCTCGGTCTTAATGGTCAGTGCTTCATTCATGTCACCAGCTTATCAGAATCTGGAGATCGCGTCCAGATTTACGCGAACCGTGAGTATTGGATTGCTGGCATTGATAATACTGGGAGGTCTGGGAGTGTATTATGTGCAAAATACAAATAAACAGAACACCCAGAACAACAGCACTCCGACTACACAGCCACTGAACGCGACAGGCGGCGGTATTGGTGGCACAAGTACCTATACACAATCGAACACGCAGTCGGACGCCAAGGTAAATAATACAAAAGGAAGTGCCACTCAACTAGCTATACACAATCGAAGCATCGGAACCGCTTGCTACCATTACACAACTGCAAATCCATAATCAAATTGGCAATGTCACCATCACTGTTGACCCCAACACTACGACGCCAACGGTCAGCACAACGAAAATAGTGAAGGCTAACAGCCAAAGTGACGCTAACAGCCAGTTCAACGCTATTACCGTGCAGGTGGAACCCACTGGAACACCGACCAGTACGCTAGCTGTGAACGCCAGTGTCTCGAACAAAAGTAACCTGATCGGTAAACACAATGACTCTGTAAATATCGTAATTACGTTGCCTCCCGCGTCAATACTGGCAATTCGCCAGTTATGCTTAATGTTGGCAACCTGCTGGGCAATATCACTTCTGTCGGCAATGCCACTATTAGCGGGCTGAACGGTGTGCTAAACGTCAAGAACGACATTGGCAACATCACTGTGCAAAATACTCTGCTCAGCCCAGGTTCGACCCTGGAAACAGGGACAGGCAATGTCACCTTCAACGGTACTGTGGATACAACGTCTGGTTCGAGCAGCAACCAGTCCATCTATACCATTTCGAGCGAAGCTGGCAATCTGGATTTGACCCTACCCGCGAGCATCAACGTAACACTTGATGTCTACACCAACGCCGACAACATCACCAGCGATTTCGACCTGAGCAGAATCAAGCAGCCCGACGGTTCTATCAGTGGCCCCATCGTCTTTGGTAATATCCCCAATGCCCTGCTCAAATTGCATGTAAGTACGGGGAATATCACATTGCACAAGGCGTGATAGTATAAGGGGGCAGGGCAAGGACAAGCCACAGCCCCTACTATGTTTTGAATATTGCTCCGCCTACCATAGCAGCTTCACAAACTTAGCCTTCGAGGTGCAAATGAAATTTATTCAAGGTGATAATGCAGGGATGTTCTTTACCAATACGGTAACAAGCCAATATTATTCTTCGGAGTTGATCAAAACGGCAATTATTTCCTTGAAGTCTATTAGATATCCAACAAAAGGAGCGACAAGCAAAACAAGCCGATGCACGCATTGGCTTGTTTTGCTTGTCACTCCTTTTGTTGGATATCTATATGCTATTACCTCCCACCAAGGAACGCCAACAGACCGCTTGCGGCTGGGCCGGCGGCGGCGAGTACCAGTTGCGCCACGAAGGTAATAACGATCAGGGCGGTGGCGGATATGGCGATGGAGAACGAGAGACTGGCGGGGGTTGTCAAATGGTCTTTCTTGAGCGGCTCGTCGAAGAACATGACTTTGACGATGCGACCGTAGTAGACCAGCGAGACAATGCTGTTGATGAGAGCGATAATCACCAGCCAGTTTAGGCCCAGACCCCAGGCGGCGGTGAAGATGAAAATCTTGCTCCAGAAACCTGCTACGGGCGGTATACCCGCCAGCGAGAGGAGGCAGAGGGCGGTTCCAGTGGTGAGCAGGGGCGCACGACTGAACAGGCCGCGGAAGTCCTCGATACGCTCGCCACCGGTTGCGTTGGCAAGGGCGATGATGCCGGAGAACGCTCCCAGGTTGGTGATGACGTAGACGAGGATAAAGAAGAGTACGGCGGTATTGCCACCGGCATTGTTGCTACTGAGGCTGGCGACGAAACCGACGAGAATGTAGCCGGCCTGTGCGATGCTGGAATAGGCCATCATGCGTTTGATGTTCGATTGCACTGCTGCGACGAAATTCCCAAGCGTCATAGTGCAGACAGCGACAACGGCGATGATGATGACCAGCGAATGCAGGTTGATCTGGCCGAGACCGCCGTCAATGAAAACGCGAATAAGCGCGGCAAAACCCGCCGCCTTTGAGGTGACGGAGAAAAAGGCGGTGGCAGGGGTTGGCGCACCTTCGTAGATATCGGGTGCCCACATATGGAACGGCACTGCCGAGATTTTGAAGCCGAAGCCAGCTAAAATCAACAGGCAAGCCACCAGTTCCATCATGTTGCCATTCTGGAAGGCGATAATCACGTTACCGCTATGAAGGCCGCTTTTGATCACGTTGGCGATGCCCATGAGGTCGGTAGTGCCGGTAAGGCCGTAGAGCAAGGCGAAACCATAGAGCAGGATCGCCGAAGACATCGCGCCGAGCAATACGTACTTGACAGATGCTTCAGCCGAGCGTTCGTTGGCACGGATGAGGCCAGCCATGACGTAGAGGGGAATGCTGGTCAGTTCCAGCGAGATATAGATAGTAATCAGTTCAGCCGTGCTCGCCATGAACATGGCACCGACGGTGGAGAAGAGCAAAAGGGTGTAGAATTCTCCATCAGCACGAACGTATTTCCCCACATAGCTGTACGAGGATATAATCATGACAGCGGCGATGAGTAGGAAGACAACCTTGAAAAAGATAGCGTATGGATCAATGACCAGCATGCCATAAAAGGCATGTTGGGCAACCGTATGGTCGAGCGTGAGCGCCTGCACAATAACGAACACGGTGGGAATGACAAGACCGGCAAGAGCGACCGTCACCGTGACAATACGTCGCTTGACAAACAGGTCCACCATCATCACCGCTAACGCGACAAACGTCAGACTCAACTCCGGCGCGAGCAAGTAAAGATCAGTTCCAGTTAAAGACATACGTTTACTCCTTACCCCTTGTGCAATTGCCGAATTATGGGTGCATAGCCACAGCGGTGACACCATGCATAAGCTGTGTCAGGCTAGGGGTAATGACTTGTACAAGAAAGGTGGGATAAATACCCACGAACAAGATAAAAGCTGCCAGGACGAAAAGTGGGATAGCTTCGCGCAGATTCGCGTCGGGCAGCCGGCTCCATTTAGTATTGAACGGGCCATAAAAGACACGTTTAAGCATCCAGAGCAGGTAGCTTGCCGTTAAAATCATGGTGAAGACCGATACGACGGTCACTACTGTCCAGATTTTGAAGCTACCGGTAAAGACCATATACTCCGCGACGAAACCCGCCAATCCGGGCAAACCCAGCGAGGCGAGACCAGCATAAGTGAAAAGTGTCGCCAGGAGTGGCATTTTCTTGGCGACGCCGCCGAAGATGGCGATTTCGCGGGTGTGCGCGTGATCGTAAATGACGCCGACGCAAAAGAAAAGCATGCCCGTGATGACGCCATGGCTGAACATCTGAATGGTGGCACCGGTTAAGGCCGCCATACGGAAGGCAGGATCGCCAGTACCGGCGGCGGCGGCGACACCGAGCAGAATGATGCCCATGTGGCTGACGCTTGAGTAGGCGATGAGCTTTTTCATGTCTGTTTGTACCAGACAAATTCCGGCACCATAGATGATGTTGATGACGGCGATGACGGCTAGCCAGCCCGCGAACTGATGCACACCTGTTGGGAAAAGCGTGAGGCAGATGCGAATGAGACCGTAGGCACCCATTTTGAGCAGGATGCCGGCCAGGATAACGCTGACCTCGGTGGGGGCGTCAGTATGGGCATCAGGCAACCATGTGTGGAATGGGAACATGGGTATCTTGACGGCAAAGGCCAGGAAAATCAGCAGGAATGTGACCAGTTGCAGGCTTGCTGTGATGCCGAGGAATGAGAAATTGCCACCCAGGACGTGCGTTGTGTAGTACGCCATCTCGGCGGTTTGTCCGCCCATTTTGAAGTAGAGCAGCAGGATGCCGGCCAGCATGAAGACGCTGCCAAAGAAAGTGTAGAGCAGGAACTTCCAGGCCGAGTAGACGCGTCCGGGCATACCGTGCTTGATTTGCTCATTGCCCCAGATGCCGATAAGCAGGAACATGGGGGCCAGTTCGACTTCCCAGAAGATGAAGAAGAGCAGCAGGTCGAGCGACATGAAGACGCCCATCACACCGGCCTCGAGCAAGAGCAAGAGAGCTATGTACTCTTTGACGCGGTTTTTCTCCCAGCCGCCGATAATGGCAAGCATGGAGAGCAGCGCATTCAAGATGACCATGGGCAGACTGAGGCCATCAACGCCGAGACTATAGTCAATTTTGAAATGCACGGAGCCGGACTGAAAATCAATCCAGGGTAGTTTTACCGAGTCTGCCGGGTTGATGAGGTTGCCAAATCCCTGACCGCTCGCCAGAATGCGGAAGAGTATGATCATTGATAGTAAGAAGGTGGCGGCGGCGAAGGCCAGTGCCAGCCAGCGTGCGATTGTTTTTGGAGTAGCCAGAGTTGCCAGAGCACCAAGGACTGGCAGCAGGATAATCCATGTGAGATCAGATGTAAATATCATAATTTATATCCTTATGCGAACGCAGTGGGCATGAGACGGACGCCCACAAGGGGCTCCAATTCGCTTGATCGCGACGTAATTCGCTTGATCGCGACGTAATTCGCTTGATCGCGACGTAATTCGCTTGATCGCGACGTAATTCGCTTGATCGCGACGTAATTCGCTTGATCGCGACGTACCCCACATCCATGCCACTCCGTCCCTACGATGCACCGCGCATACTTAGAACGGTGTTGCGGTTTAGGCGTGATAAATTGGGCCCTTACCGCACGAATGTGACCAGCACGAAGACGAGGGCTGCCAGTACGGCGACACCGCCAAAGAAACCAACCATGTAGGTTTGCACCTTGCCGGTTTCAACGCGTCGCAGGTCGCGGCCTGATGTCATGACCAGCCGGGCCACCCCATTGACAATACCATCAACAATGTAGGCATCAAAGGCTTGCTCAATATGCGAGAGGCCAAGCACCCCGTAGCGAATGAGCAGGTTGTAGAATTCATCCACATAGAATTTACGCAGGAGTATACGATGCATTACACGCAACGCCGTATGACTCTCCACATAATTATGCACAGCCTCCAGACCAATACGGCAATAAAGCGTATAGGCCCAGCCAATACCAATCAGAGCAACAATCACACCGATCCAGGTTTTGACATCACTCAGGATTGTGCCGAAGTTCAGAATTGGCGCGCCCGGTGTCAGGTAGCTGTAAAAGCCGAACCAGTAACCGGCAACGACCGAGGCAACCGCCAGCAAGATAAGCGGGATTGTCATGGAAAGCGGCGATTCGTGCGGATGGCCTTCACCGCGATAGGGACCACCCCAGATACCACCAAATCTACCGCCCTTGCCGCCAAAGGCCAGGAAAAACGCTCGGAACATATAGAAAGCGGTTAAACCGGCGGTAAGTAGCGTAATGACGTACAGACCAATATCGCCATTATCGTAAGCAAGTCCAATGATGGAATCCTTACTGAAGAAGCCCGCGAAAAATGGGAAGCCGGAAATGGAGAGGCAGGCAATCAACCATGTGGCGGCAGTAATCGGCATGAATTTTGCCAACCCACCCATGTGATTCATGTCTTGCACCTCCCTATGCGTCGCATGGTGCAGCGATTCAATGACGCTACCGGCACCGAGGAAGAGCAGGGCTTTGAAGAAGGCGTGTGTAAACAAATGGAACATACCAGGGCCGACGCCATACGCCGTACCGGCAACGCCCAGACCAACGAACATATAGCCAAGCTGGCTAATGGTCGAGAAGGCAAGTACGCGCTTGAAGTCTCTCTGACACAAGGCAATAAGTGCGGCGAAAATGGCAGTGATGCCGCCAATCCAGGCGACAACCTGGAACGCGGCAGGGTCTGCGGCGGCAAACAAAGGGAAGGTACGCGCCACCATATAGACACCGGCAGCAACCATTGTTGCCGCATGGATGAGGGCACTGACGGGGGTTGGGCCTTCCATCGCAGGCGGCAACCAGACGTGCAACGGGACTTGCGCCGATTTCCCGATGGCGCCGCAGAACACCAGTATCATCGCGAGAGTCAGCAGGCCAGTGTTGCCTGCAAAAGCATGGGTGACGCCTTGCGTGCTAGTCTTCGATGCCAGGGTAGCAAAGTCGAATGTGCCGGTATTCGCGAACAGGATCATGATACCAATGATAAAGCCCACGTCACCGACGCGGTTGGCAATGAAAGCTTCGATGGCCGCGTTTGCCGGTGCCTGCCGGTCTTCGGCGGGCTTGGCTCGCTTATTGATCCAGAAACCGATCAGCAAATATGAGCTGAGTCCGACCAGTTCCCACCCGACGAAGATCACCAGGAAGTTCTGGGCGAAGACGATGTCGAGCATGGAGAAGGTGAAGAGCGAGAGATACGCATAGAAACGGGCGTATCCCGCGGAGTCCTCCATGTAGCCTCGCGAGTAAAAATGCACGAGGAACGAGACAGTTGTCACCACCACCATCATGGCAATTGCCAGCCGATCAATTCGAAAGGCAATGAGATAGTTAGCAATGTTCGGCGATTGGATAAGCCAGTTATACGTAAAGACCGGTACGCCAGCCTGTGGCAGTACAGGAGCGATGCTAATAACACCGGCAGTATTGAGCAAGAGCAGCCAGGAATAGATAGCAGCTAGGCCAACCATTACCAGTCCTACATAAGCACTGGCCTTTGCGCCCGCCGTCAAATGTGCGACTTTGGGGTTATCGTCGTTCTCATAGGTAAGCGTTTCACCATGTGGCCCGCGTGCCTCGGTATAGGTCACATCGCTGTAGACTCGCCCATAGGGAGAACCGCCAGAACTGCTGGCATCCTCCTCCGTTGTAGCATGTGCAGAGGAAGCAGCGTGCGCCCCAGCGAAGGCGGGCGCAGGTTCAGCTTCATTTCCATGCCCTTCCTGTTCACTCTGTTCTTCACCCTCACCACTAAGGAACGTAGTGATGGGGTCCACCTGTGCCGCATCGTTCGGTCGCACAAGCACATCCCAGACGCGAGTGCCGAAAACAATCACTGCGAATGAGAAGAGCGGCGCGAATAAAATAAACCAGGAACCGTAATAAAATGCCATAATTTCCCTCAATTCATCTCACCACTTCATCATATTGATGTCGCTAACATCTACCGTGTTGCGTCTCCGATAGATGGCAATAATCATCGCCAGAGCTACTGCGGCTTCTGCGGCGGCTACAGTAATTATGAAAATAGCGAAAATCTGACCGGTTAAGAGGCCAGTATACTTTGGTACCGCGTTATACGCCGAGAACGCGACCAACGTAATATTCACTGCATTAAGCATGATTTCAATGCCCATCAGTACCGCAACGGCGTTGTGCTTGGAGAGAGCACCATACAGGCCAATGCTAAAAAGAATGGCACCAAGCACCAGGAAATGTGTCAAGGAAAGTCCCATCTGCGTTAGTCCTCCCTGCCAATAACGATTGCGCCCAGAATTGCGACGAGCAAGACGAGGGACGCGATTTCAAAGGGTAGTACGTAGCTGTAACTGGTAGGACTGTAGAGCAATTGTCCGATACGCACGACATTGTTGATGCCCGCCGGTAGCTGGTTCGTGTTGCCTGCAACATTGGAGACGGCGTGCGTGCTGGAAGTAATTGCGTACACAATAGCGGCCCCAACCAGTCCACAGATCACCACGGCAACAGCCCAGAGCTTGTTGGTTGGATTGCTGTTCGACCCGATACCCACTGTGCGTGTGAGCATGAGCGCAAAAAGAATGAGAATGGTGACGGCACCCGCGTAGATCAAAATTTGCACAATCGCAATGAATTCGGCATTGAGCAGGAGATAGATGCCCGATGCCATAGCAAAGACAACGATCAATGCTAATGCGCTATGTACGATATTGCGAAGAGTCACCACCAGCAATGCCGACCCTACCAGGATCACGGCAACAATCCAAAAAATGACGGTGGCTATGTCCATAAAAAATAAACCTCCGATTCCACAGGATAGTAAATCAATCGCAAGCCAGTCTGTTTTTTAAATAAGTTCTTAATTCTATTGTATCATGCGCTGTCGCTATAAAGCACGTTCCAGACATCTTTCTGATTGTAGCAAAACCTGTATCCGGTGACAAGGGGAAAAGAAACAAAACATTGACGCATTCATCATGAAATGGTAATATTTACCTGCAGGTTAAACATGAAACTCCATGCAAGATAGTTCTATCAGGAGAACGAATATTATGTACATCTTACACTTTATCCAAATGATGGATATGGCCGCATAGGCGATCACGCCGGGCCTGTGCGGCAGAAAATGGCAGCATTCGCTTACGCTTGCGCTTGCTCACTTGCAGACTTTCTGCAAGTGGTGTTTTCAGCGTTCTTTCACATTCGCGAATTACCTGAACTTTTCTTCCTCATTTCATCCTGATTTCATCCTGCCTGAGCGGAGCTAGCTGCGGTAGCAGCGTTGGCAAGATGACTTAGGAGTCCCTCCTTACTTTCTTCTCGGCGTAGACCGCCACAATAGGCATCTCTCTCCACATGGTGCCTGCGGTGCTGTTTGCGCTGTCTGCAACGCCTCCCTTGATTAATTGAGAGTATGCCCATTGTTGGTATACGCCCTTTTTACCGGACTGTAAACCATCTTTACTCTCAATTGGAGCAACGTTATGAAAACAACCCAGAACACAACACCTGATGTAGCAAGAGAGCAGAAGACGCAACATTCAATACAGCTATGGCGCAACCGCGATTACCTGTTGCTGCTCAGTGGGCAAGCTGTTTCGTCCATCGGCTCGCAAGTATCGCTGGTCGCCTTTCCATTGCTCGTACTCGTGCTGACGAATTCTCCAGCGGAAGCAGGATTGATGACGGCATTACGAGTATTGCCTTTTGCTTTCCTCTGCCTGCCCGCCGGTGCGCTGGTTGACCGTTGGAATCGTAAACGAGTAATGCTGCTATCCGACACGGGACGTGCCATAGCATTGGGAAGTATACCGGTGGCACTTGCGTTTGGGCAACTGACATTTATCCAACTTGCGCTCGTGTCACTTCTTGAAGGAACGCTGTTTGTCTTCTTCAACCTTGCCGAGTCAGCAGCCATTCCCCATGTTGTGTCAGTTGAGCAACTGCCCGATGCGATGTCGCAAGACCAGGTCGCATATTCGCTATCGAGTGTGATAGGTCCGGCACTCGGCCCAATTCTTTATGGCATCAGTAATACCCTTCCCTTTTTAGCCGACGCCATTTCTTACGCGGCCTCCGTGATATCGCTCTTCTTTATTCGCATACAATTTCAGGAAGAACGAATGACTGATGCACATGGAAAGCGAAATATGTGGAAGGAAATCGGTGAAGGTATTACGTGGCTCTGGCATAATCCGCTCATCCGCTTTATCGCCATCCTGACATTTGGTATCAACACGCCCTGTATGGGCTATGTGCTGGTCTTGCTGGTACTGGCCGGACACATGCACACCTCCAATGCCGCCATTGGGCTGATCTTCGCCAGTGGGGGTATCGGCAGCGTGATTGGTGCATTGCTCGCTGGCCCGCTCCAGAAGCGATATTCCTTCGGGCAAATCATTATTACTTCGACATGGATCTGGGCCTTATCATGGCTATTCTACGCCATCGCGCCCAACCCATTGTTACTGGGCATAGCGAACACGAGCAGTTTCATCGTTGTTCCCATCTATACTGTAACGCAATATACCTACCGTATTGCCGTCATTCCTGACCGCTTACAAGGCCGCGTGAACAGCGTCTTCCGTCTGATAGCCTTCGGCGGTCAACCGCTTGGCATCGCTGTTACCGGTATATTGCTGCAAGCTATCGGCCCAGTCTACGCGGTGATTGTATTATTCATTCCGCAAGGCATCCTGGCTATTGCAGTCACATTGAATAAGCATGTTCGGGAAGCACCGCGGATTCACAACAAATAGACGTAGGGACCGACACCCTTTCCGCACCCTGTCCGGGGGACAGGTAATGACAGGTAATAGTGTGTCCACCCATTGGTTTGTATATGATCTGCAGAGGACACCGATGTAAAAATGAACCATACTCTTCGTGCTATAGTCACGGTGGTTGCTGAAGCCAAATACGCTTTTTTAAATTATGCAGACGCGAAGTTTCAACCCCGTATTTGGTCCCGTATTTCGACCCTGTAGAAGGTAGAATACTCTTAATAGAAGGTATTTGTCCAGCGTATGTCGGATCCTTTTCGAAGCCTGAAATGGAGGTCTATCATGTCACATAGACAGCGGAAGGCTGTGTTCGCGTTGACAGCAGCACTGGTTGCAATACTCTGGTCCACAGTGGTGGCGTTCGCGCAGAGCGGAGTCTGGATGGTCATCTCCAGTCCCAACACGGGAAGTACGAAATATAATGATCTTCTCGCCATAGCACCTGTTTCTGCTAACGACATCTGGTCTGTCGGCTACCACAACACTGACAGTGCTGGCCCCCTTGACTGCAAAACGCGCACCCTGGCGGAACACTGGAACGGGAGCAAATGGAGCATCGTCTCGACTCCTAACGCGGCGACGGGCTTTGGGGACTATGACCCGCTGGAAGGGGTGGCGACTGTCTCCACAAGCGACGTCTGGGCGGTGGGTTATTCGGGCAACTGCAATTCCATCGCGGAGAAAACCTTGATCGAGCATTGGAATGGTAGCTCATGGAGCATTGTACCCAGCCCGAACCCTTACACGAGCCAGGAACTTCATGGCATCACAGCCGTTTCGGCTAACGACATCTGGGCGGTGGGCGAGTACTACAGCCAGTCCAAGAACGGAGGCATGTACGGACCATTGATCGAGCATTGGAACGGCACTATGTGGAGTAAGGTCGCCGCTCCGGTCAATGGAGGACTCCTCTACGGTGTCACCGCTCTCGCCGACAACAATGTCTGGGCCGTCGGTGAGATAATTACCAGTGGTGGCTCGTATATCTTGCATTGGAACGGCACCAAATGGAGTATCGTCACGAGTCCGCAGCCCCCAAATGGTAACACCTACTTTCTCAACTCGGTGACCGCCGTTTCGGCCAGCAACATCTGGGCCGTCGGCACTGACTTCTATAACAATGGTGAGGGCATTGCAAACAAAGCGATGATCGAACACTGGGATGGCTCGTCGTGGACGCTGGTCTCAGGTGTAGGGGCCGACTTTCTTAATGGTGTCACAGCACTGTCCGCAACGAACGTCTGGGCCGTGGGCGGCGATGGCTACGGGCTGAGCTTTGTCGAGAAGTGGAACGGCACCCAGTGGGTACGCATGTCCAGCCCGAATCCCGGCAACGGCGACGCGTTCGATGCCGTCGCGGCCATCCCAACCTCTGGTGATGTCTGGGCAGTGGGGGAGTACTATGAAGCCACCTCTCCGTATACGTCTCAGACGCTCGTAGAGCAGTGCATGGCATGCTAAACGACTGACGAGCAAGGAAGAGAGAAGAGAGAAGAGTGAGGCAAACGCGGGTGTGCGTCGCTAGTAGATTGGAGCAAGCAGCTGTTAGTAATCAGAAGCCGCTTGCTTCGATCTGCAACAGTGATTTGATGCCTGCGTTTGCCTTCGCTCACCGACGTTGAGTGATGCATAGGCAATACGCTAAAAATAATTCGATGATATACCGCCGTCAACCATCAGCCAGGCACCGGTTGTCCAGGACGATTTGTCGGAGGCGAGATAGAGTGCCATGTATACGATATCTTTTGCCTCGCCGAAGCGACCCAACGGTATGCGGTTGAGGCGTAGATTACGAGCCTCTTCGCTTGTCCACAAGATACGTAGCAGCGGCGTCTCAATCGGGCCGGGGCAGATAGCATTGCAACGAATACCATGTCTACCGTATTGTACCGCAAACGACTTGGTCAATGAAAGCATACCGCCTTTTGATACCGTATAGGCGTCCTGCGGCACCGTGCAACCCATGAAGGCGACAAAGGAGGCCACATTGATAATAGAACCTTTGCCCTGCTTCACCATATGCGGAATGGTGTATTTGGAGCAGAGAAACGCGCTCTTGAGGTTGATATCTAGAATGCGATCCCATGTCGCCTCGCTGATATCGGTCACGCTGCCATCATCGCCGGGCATAATACCGGCATTGTTATAGAGGATATCAACATGGCCGAAGGCCTCCACCGCCTCATTCACCATGTGTTTTACCTCTTCCTCTTTGGCGACGTTGGCCCGCACAAAAATGGCTTTCCCACCGCAGTCGCGAATCGTGTTCGCTGTCTCTTCACCCTCTTTTACCGCAACATCGGTCACAACGATACTCGCGCCTTCACTCGCGAAAAGTTCGGCGGCGGCTTTGCCCATACCTCCCGCGGAGCCGGTGATGATCGCTACTTTGTCAGCCAATCTCATGAAAGGGTCTCTCCTTCTGCCTGATTATTCCATCAATGCCACGAGGTTTTTACAAGGTCAAGATACCAGAATGGCAAGCGTTTGCGTAGCAACGGTTTGCTGCGCACGACATTGCCGGGAATACTATCGCGCATATCGTAGTCAAGTTCGCCGGTGAGCGAGCCGACGACATCACCGGGGGCATAGGTCAGCGGCTGCGTGGATGAGCGGCGTCCGGTGCGCTGTTCTCGCGTATCAATGGTCATCATTGTTAGCGTCAGTTCGCCCTCGTCGGCAACAACCTCTTTCCAGGGATAGATCTCGTGTGAGGGAGAGAAGATGCCGCTATAACCGTTGGCACGTATGCCATTCCACGCGCTACTCCAATTAGCAAGCGCGAGGTAGACATGGTGTTCGGCGGCACGCACACGCCAGATGAGAAAGTGAGTAGGATCATATTCGTCGGGGGCAACGGGTCTTCCAAACGGTATCGCTGTGGCACCCAGGCCAATCGGATCGGGGAAATTCAGCAGGGCAGGCGCACAAACAAGATCGGCTCCCTTGCCGGCGAGGACGCGCAATGTTTCGGGAAACAGCACATCGTAGCCCGTGGCCAGACCGATACGCCCCGTCGGCGTATCGAAGGTTGGCAAGCCCAGGTTGCCTGGACCGGCCCAGAGGCGATCAAGTGCTGTGAGGTGAATTTTGCGGTAGGTGCCATAGACGCCCTCCGGGTCAATCAACAGGACGGTGTTATAGTAGGTTGGCTCTCCATTGATAAGGGCAGATTCGTCCTGCTCGGCAACGCCAAGTACGAGGCTGATCTGAAATTCTTTTGCCAATTCTACCAGCGCATTCGTCTCTGGCCCTGGAATCTGAATAGCACCATTATGAAAATGGGAGATCATGGCAGCTTCAGATAGCAGGGTAGATGGCTGGTCGGACACCTGTTGATATGGCACCGGACCCGGTAGAGCCAGTTCGGGCAAGACTAAGACGTCCGGGCGGGCAGGTGTATGGTCGTTGATCAGCCCTTCAATCATGCTGCGCCACGCCTGCACCTGCTGCATACCTGGCAAAGCACGCACTTCATCGAGGTTGGTCTGCACGATGGCGACGCATGAAAGCTGTCCAGGAGGTAGTTCGCCCAACTGGTAGAGGCCATGATAGCGCAGAGGTTCCCAGAGGTAGGAGTTAGAGACAAGTGTGCTATACTCGGCAGGACGGCGGTCGGTCAGGCAATTGCCGGCTGAGGGTGCCATAAATGGAACCCCTACATGGCCCCAATTTTTAGCGCGGCACCGTTCAAGGTCAACCTCGCCGTAGACAATGCCATCGCCGATATCGAGGGAAGCCTGGATAGTGCCATCGGGATTGAGAACGCAACTGCCGCCGCTAAACTGGACGCCGCGCTCGCATCCATAGCGGTTCGCGGCAATGAAGTAAACGTGGTTCTCGAAAGCTCGCGCCATCCAACAACTGCTGGGCGACTTGTCATCCAGCCAATTGGTAAGGAACAGAATAACGTCCGCATCATGCAGAGCGGGTATGCGTGCCGCTTCAAAGTATTCCGCGTCCATACAAATGAGTGCGGTCAAGCGGCCCAGCGGCGTCTCCCATACAGGCATACCAATGTCGCCATCACGTGCCCAACGCGGCTCCGAGATGTACGAGTGGATTTTGCGATACGTGCCAACGATCCCTTCGGGACCCATCATGGCAGCAGTGTTGTAGTAAATGTTCGTATCGGGATCAACTTCGGGGAGGCTAACCGCGATGTAGCAGTCATAGCGTGAGGCGAGTTGCTGGAAACGGTCGGTAGTTGGGCCAGGAATTGACTCAACATGCGGAGCGATTTCTTCACGCGACTCCCAACAGTAACCGGTAGTTGCCATTTCAGGCAGAACGATCAAACGTGCTTCATGTTGTGCCGCCTCTTCAACAAGCCGGTGCAAATCGCTGATGTTTTGCTCTTTGGCACCAAGCGTAGACTCATATTGAATAGCAGCAACCCGATATCTGGTAAGCATGGGTCTAGTTGCGCTCATTAAGAGGCCCTCCGAGACTTCATTGTCTTTTCGCCTTTTCTTACAACGTTCCTGATTTGACAGTATAACAAGTCTCTGCGAGTCACGCTTGAGAATATCACAACAATACCATCAGAATGCATCAGCGTCAAGGGAGGAATATGACGGTATTGGTGTTCCTTACATAGCTACTTTGCCTATCAGGTTCTTCTATAAAGATGAAATCACGTTTCTCTATCTATGTCAATGGCTGAGTCAACTTCCCCAAGAAATGATTGCTTTTTCTTGGTTCTGCTGGTATAGTAAAGTTATCAAATTAGAACAGGTGTAGAAAGATATGATCGAGTATGGTCAGACTGTCTTATGGCCCAACATGGCAACAGGCGAGACAGTTTTAAGGGCTGAAAGGCTAACATCTTTGCTAAAGTGGGCCGGGGGGAAAGAGCAAGAACTGAAATATATTTTGCCCTTGATTCCATCTTTTGATACTTACTACGAACCCTTTGTTGGTGGTGGTGCAGTCTTTTTCTCTATACAATCACAAAGAAAGTTTATCAACGATAAATCACCTGATCTGTTCAACTTTTATGTCATGACTGCGCAGCAGAACGCGGATTTCTTTCAAGCTCTGGACACGTTACTACTAGGTTGGCAAAACATTAGCAAAATTGTGGATGACTATGCTATAGACCTTCTTAACGCATATCAAGCTTACTCGATGGACAAGAGTTCTCTAGAGGAGATGCGTTGCCGGTTACTTGAGTTTATTCGACAGTATACATCAGAGTTTAACGACATGTTTGAGATTTTCTTCGAAAAAGACACCGGAAACTTTATCCGAGAAATCAAGAGGAATTTACTGAGTAAAACTAGGCGTATGAAGGAGCTAGAAAACAGAAAATGGAAGTTGCCTGAATCGGACATCATCGCGAACATAGAGTGCGCGTTAAAAAGCGCATACTACATGCACCTCAGATATTTGTACAACAGGATAGGTGAATACAGCATTCCTGCAAGCCTTGCGGCGGCGATTTTCTTCTTTGTGAGAGAGAATGCTTACGCTTCCATGTTTCGGTACAACAGCAAGGGAGAGTTCAATGTTCCGTACGGAGGTATAGCGTACAATAGAAAAAATCTGGCGCGAAAAATCGCCTTCCTACAGTCTCCCGAAGTGGAACTTCACCTCAGGAACACGATAATCGAAAATATGGATTTTGAAGTCTTCTTACAAAAATATCCGCCGCAGACAGGCGATTTCGTCTTTTTAGATCCCCCATATGACAGCGAATTTAGTACGTACTCACAAAACGAGTTTGGCAGGAAAGACCAGGAGCGCCTTGCGGACTACCTTCTGAAGCAATGTGAAGCTAAGTTCATGCTGGTCATAAAAAATACTCCCACTATTTTTCGCTTGTATGGAAATACAGGCCTCAATATCAAGGCATTCGATAAGAAATACCTCGTAAGTTTCCAAGACCGCAATAATCGGGACGCAGAGCATTTGATCATAACCAACTTTTGAGGAGGGATAATGGCTGCTAATCGTGTAAGTGAAACTCAATTGATGTTACCAGCCTTATATTTCATCAACAGAGAACCAGGCATAACCACGTCCAGAATAAAGTCACTTTTGGTAGACCTTCTAAAACCGACAGGAAAAGATGCTGAGATAGCTAGAAATAGATCAGACACATATTTCGAGCAAAAAGTGAGGAATTTCGTTTCCCATCGTACCTTACAGCGGCTACGTTATGCTGAGTACGAGAAGACGGGTAATGACGGTATCCATACCATTACTGAAGCAGGAAGAGCTTTCTTGCAAACGAACATAGACGCTCTTGAGTACTTGTTTAGCGGCGATTTTAACTATGAGGATATGAAAAGCGGTTTTGTTGATCTCACAAAGATGGGTGAACAGAAGCAAATGCTCTTGATATACGACGAAAATTTCATAATCGAAGAAGGTACCAGGCGAGTAAAGAACGTTCAAGTATATGAGCGTTCAAGAAAGCTGCGTGAGGCTGCTATAAGCCGTTATACGATCAACGGTCATCTAGAATGTCTCATTTGCTCTTTTGATTTTTCTTCAGTCTATGGTGAGAGGGGAAAGGGGTACATCGAGATCCATCACCAAAAACCGATTTTTCAATATCAAGATCAGGATACCACTATGTTTCTTGAACATGCACTCCAAAATGTAGCCCCTGTTTGTTCGAATTGCCATCGAATGATACATCGGGAAAAGAATGCTCCCTTGTCAGTAGAAGAATTGAGGCATCTTGTTGTGCAGGTCCGAGTTTCCTCGTCTTTACGTGTACCGTAAAATATGCCGCGGTGAAGCCTAAACCGATTCTTAACTAATGAATTCAGCACATTGATGATTTTCCAGAATCACTGTCCCGGCAGATTTATTTACCTAAGTTTGGCCCAAATTAACGGCAAGCACGCCCATTCTGATGAACTCATCTATCACCAAATGGCATCAAGAGTTAATATGGTTCTCAATCCTGAGCCGGGGCATTGTTGGCATACTCTTTGAGAAATAGCACGGCGATACACGAAACAATGGCCATGAGGATGATGTAGAGGACTATTAATAAATAAGGAGGCCCATCCGCGAAAAGGCCGCCGCCAACTGTTTTGTAGTTTGCCAGTACATAGGTAGCAATAATCGGTGCTGGCCCACCCGCCGTAATTGAGGCCAGTTGATAGCTCAGTGACGCCCCACTGTAGCGAAGTCTGGGACTGAACTGCTCCGCAATCAGCGCAGCCTCCGGTCCGTACAGCCAGGAGAAACAGACGCCCAGAGAAATGATCAGCGCGAGCAGTACCAGCACTGAATTCTTCGTCTGTAGAAGCAAGAAATACGGCAAGGCGAAAGCTGCCATCAGCACTGTTCCCAGCATATACCATCGCTTCCGTCCCACACGGTCAGAGATGAGGGCAAACAGAGGTATGGTGATCAACACCACCAGAGAAGAGAAAGCCAGCCCGCTATAAAGCATGGTAGAATCCACTTGCACAGTCTGCACCGCATACGATAGAACAAAAGCAGTGAAAATATAAAAAGGAGCAGTTTCACCGGAGCGTATAAGCGTACACAGCAGAATCTTGCGCCAGTGATACCGTACCACTTCAAACAGAGGGGCCTTCGAGACCCGTTGCTCTCGTTTTACCCTGGCGAAAACGGGCGTCTCCATGATGCGTAAGCGAATGTACAAACCGACGATCAGCAGTACAGAACTCTGAAGAAAAGGAATACGCCATCCAATGCTCTCGAAAGCTTCCCCTGGAAAGAGATTTTTGAAGAGCAATAAGCTTAGAGAAGCCAGCGCAATACCAATTGGGACACCTGTCTGAGGCCAGCTTGCCCAAAAACCGCGATGCTGATCATCGCCATACTCCAACGATAGCAACACGGACCCACCCCATTCTCCACCAACCCCTATCCCTTGTAGGAAGCGTAACAGGGAAAGGAGGAGTGGCGCGGCGATGCCAATCGTCGCATAGGCGGGCAGAACGCCCATTAATATCGTTGCACTTCCCATCAGCAACAGCGTAACCGCCAGCGTTGATTTGCGCCCGATGCGATCCCCAAACCAGCCAAAGAAGGCTCCGCCGAGGGGACGTGCCAGAAAACCGATAAAATTGGTGCTAAATGATGCGAGAATGCCAACAAACGGGGCGAGTGTCGGAAAGAAAACAGCAGGAAAGACCGTGACAGCGAGAAATCCATAGAAAAAGAAATCAAACCACTCGATGGCCGTACCGAGTGTGCTGGCACTGATGATTGGCAGCATCAATCGTAATGTGACGGGACGCTGCGTGGTCGTCACACGAATGGTGGTCATTGGCCTCCCCTACTATCCCCAACAAAAGTCAAATAGCAACGCAACCAGTTTGTATATATCAGAGTTTGCATAATATGTCAAACCTCTGTTCATTCAGGGGTGTCGGAAAGGCCGTAGGGGCCGATTTATCGGCCTCTACGGGGTACAGGATGCGGAAGGTGCAGAAACCTCAGTCGGTTGAAGCCAACACAACATCACTTTCAGTTACCTTGTCGGACTCGACGTTCGTGATATTAGCCCTCGTCAATTCCTTCAGCCCAAGCACCGACGCAAACGAGATCACTGCGAGTACAAGTATGTAGATTGACACTGCCTGCCAGGAACCACTGATACCAGCATTGACAATGACATTCGACAGACCGAGGGCTGCCAGGCTACCCTTCCCATTGAGTAACAAGACCGCGATAATGGGGGCAAGACCACCGGCAAAAGGAGCAGCAAGCTGATAGCCCAGGGAGGCACCGCTATAACGCGACCTCGTGCCGAAGCGTTCCGCGATGAGGGCGGCTTGCGGGCCATATACCCAGGCATGAAAGCCAGCGAGCGAGAGAACAACAGCCAGAACGAACAGTACTGACGAGCCACTATTCATCAGCAGGAAGTACGGGAAGGCAAAAACTGCCATGAGGACGCACCCTATCAGATACCACGTTCGTCGTCCGAAGCCGTCGGATAGATGCCCGAAGAGCGGAATGGTGAAAAGTTCCACCGCGGCACCGATGGTTATGGCGTTTAGGATGAGTGTCTTATCCAATCCCAGCTTATCTACGCCGTAGGTAACTACAAAAACGGTAAAGAGATAGAACGGTGCTTGCTCAACGAAGCGCGCCCCTGCGCTAAGCAGAATCTCTGGTGTGCTGTGCCGGAACGCATCCAGGACAGGTGATTTTGCCTCCAGATTTTGCTCCTTGATCTGGGCAAAGAGCGGCGTCTCCAGGATGCGCAAACGGATATACAGGCCAACAACAATCAGAAAGGCACTGAGGAAGAACGGTATGCGCCAGGCCCAACTGATAAAGCTTGCACCCGAGGCAGATTGGACAATGTTGACGACGACGGTCGAGAGGATCAGTCCAATTGGCACACCCATCTGCGGCCAGCTTGCCCAGAAGCCGCGATGGCGTCCGTGACCGTACTCAAGGGCTAGCAAAACCGAGCCGCCCCATTCACCGCCAACGCCGAGACCCTGACATAAACGCAGCAGTACAAGAATAAGCGGTGCGGCTACGCCAATAGCGGTATAGCCGGGCAAGAAGCCAATGAGCAAGGTCGCAATACCCATCAGCAAGAGCGTGGCAATCAGTGTGGCCTTCCGACCGATGCGGTCGCCGAAATGACCAAAGATCACCCCGCCAAAGGGCCGGGCAATAAAACCGACGAGGAATGTGAACAGGGAGAGCAGTGTCCCGACAAGTGCATTCGACTCGGGGAAAAAGACCTTCGGGAAGACAAGTGCCGCCATCGTGCCATAAAGGAAGAAGTCGTACCACTCGATAGTGGTTCCCAGGGTACTTGAAAAAATGACCGGCCCCATTTGCTGCCGCGAGGTGTTTTCATTAACAGTCGCCATGGTTTCCTCCAGTACGAACCAGAAAGGTCCGCTATACTACAACGTAACACAGGAAAAACTGAATAAGGGCAACAGGGAACACGCTACACATAGTTCCGGGGTGACTGAACCACTCATGTTTCAGTCAGAATACTCCCTTTCTCCTTTCTCTCTGTTTTTAACAGAGCTATTATCTGATATGTCTGTATTAAGGAAAGAGTAGCCTATGCCAAGTATAAGGAACTGAGTGTAAATATCACGTAAACAATGTGAGGAAGGACGTAAACAAATAGATAAACGTTTCCATAAGGCTTTCATTTGCCCACTTGCAGGCTTGAATTACTCGGCAGATACGGCATACTAGTACTGAAAGGTTCCTGTTCCGGCTTTCGTGAGGATGGTTATGCTGAAAATACTCGAACGAAGTATCGCCTTGCAGTTGCTCGTCTTCTATGGCCTCTTTCTTATCCCCTTACTCCTGGGGGGCGGCGAGTTGTATCAATTTCAGCGCGATGCTCTGCAACAGAGTGCCCAGCAAACCGACTTGGGCATTGCACAGGCGATTGCCTTGCAGGTCGTACCCGATATCAAGGCTGCCACCGAGAAAAATATCGCGTTGTCCACAAGCCAGTTAGCGCAACTATCCTCACATTTAGCAATGATGCAGCAGCAATTAACCGCGAACGGCGAAATACATATCTGGGTACTCAATCAAGATGATAAACCAGTTGCCAGCACCGAACTTATTTCTTTTCAGACGAACCTGCGCAATACTCTCCCCGCTTTAATCAATGCTTTCAAGGGAAAAGAGGGCAGCTTGATCGTCCATGAACAGAATCGTGACTGGTTGGATACCTATTTGCCAATTGCAAAGACGCGATGGGCTGTGGTGGTACAACGTCCAACGGATGTCACGTTTGCGGCGATCATCAGTTTTCAGAACAGCCTGCTGATCGCTCTGGTGACACTGATCATTGGCGCAAGCCTCTTCTGGTTTGCATTGCATGGTTGGATGGTTGCGCCTCTGGGGAAACTAGCGCAAGCCGTGACCATGATAAAACCTGATCAGACGGAAAAAATCACTGATGGAGATTTGCTGGCAAAGGATCGCCATCGCGTTGATGAAATCGGGCAACTCATCGGAGCCATCTCCATTATGGAAGATGAGATACATACCTTGTTTCGGAAAAACGATGAGAAGAGCCAGAGCCGTCTGCACACGCTCGATGCAATAATGCGCAGCATGGATGAAGGGGTACTGCTGGAACGACCCGACGGACAAATTATTTACGCCAACTCGGGCTTCTTCCAATTTGTCGGCATCTCGCCACAGGAACTCCCCTGGGATGATTCTTACAGCACTATGCAGATAGAGCAAAAACTGTTGGCGATGATAGTGGACCTTGATGCTTATCGTGAAGCTATCAGCCGGTCCGAACAGGAGCATGGTCCGCAAATGATAGAATTTCGGGTACATGGCTATTACAATCAAGTCGGTCAGTTGGTTCCCGTCCAGCGCGATATCCGTTTACGCCTCTTCCAGGTACAAGACCAGGCGGGTCAGCTCATCGGACGGGGCAAGATATTCCGTGATGTGACGCAGCAAAACGAGGCGGAGCAAATCAAGCAAAATTTGCTGGCAATCGTCTCTCATGAGCTGCGTACGCCTCTCACCACTATTAAAGGATATGCTACCAGCCTTCTGGAGACCGATATAGAACTGGATGAGGATTTGCAGAAGGACTTCCTCCAACATATCGTCGGAGAGAGTGATCGCATGGCAGACCTGGTGACAAACTTACTCGAGATGTCGCAACTAGAAGCAGGAACACTCAGACTCTCTCCATCCCTCCATCGCCTGAATTCGATGATTGAGCAAGCAGTATGCGCAGAGGAGCGACACCTCATACGAGTTGACATACCTGAGTATGTGCCGTTGCTCTACGTTGACCGGCGGCGCATAGAGGTAGTATTGCACAACCTGGTGGAAAATGGACGCCGCTACGCTGGCACTGAGGCAGTCATTGAGATTGCTGCCAGCTATGAGCAGGACCAGTGTGATCGTGGCCTGTATCTGAGTATCGCTGATAATGGGCCTGGTCTACCTTCTCATCTCACGGAACGCATTTTCGACCGGTTCTACCAGATTGATGGCGGGAGAAAGCGAAGCAGTAACGGTGTCGGTCTGGGGCTGGCAATTTGCAGGGGGTTTATTGAAGCGCATGGTGGACGCATCTGGGCTGAGAACCGCACTGATGGTGTGACAGGTGCAGTTTTTACTATCTGGTTCTCGCCGAAGGTACTGTATATCCCCGGCTCTGAGTCTAATATACCTGAATTACACAAATCGCTCTAAGAAAGAAGAAAAGGATTGTCAACGTATGCCACAGGACAAGCACATTTTAGTTGTAGATGATGAGCCGGGTATTCAGGATTTCATCCGGCGAAATCTGGAGTTACGCTCGTTCAAGGTATCACTCGCCAGTAATGGGCTGGAAGCTCTGGCGCAATTTGACCGGGCCAACGTGGTTCTTGTCATCCTGGATATCATGTTGCCGAACATGGACGGGCTAGAGATCTGCCGCCGCATTAGACAAAACAGTACAGTACCCATTATCATTCTCAGTGCCCTCGGCGAAGATGCTGATAAAATAGCAGCATTAGATCAGGGAGCAGATGACTACCTGACCAAACCCTTTAGCGTGGGAGAGTTGTTGGCACGGGTACGAGCCGTACTCCGCCGAAGTCATTGGGCTGAGACACCTGACTCGGTTGGCACCGGGCGTATTGGTGATATTGAGATAGATTTTGAACAACGGCTGGTATGGAAAGTGGGAGAAATCGTCAAGTTATCGCCCACCGAGTTTGCCTTGCTTCAGGAAATGGCGTTACATCCAGGCAAAGTGTTTACCCACGAGGCCTTGCTCAGGCGAGTGTGGGGAGCAGAATATCGCAGTGAGGCTGAGTATTTACGAGTCTACATCGGGCGATTACGACGCAAGTTAGAAAACAATCCGGCTAAACCTACCCACATTTTGACCGAGCCCGGCGTAGGATACTACATCGTTAATTGACTGTTTCTTTTCATCCCTTTACCTTGACTCTAGAAAAACTTGACTATATACTTAGCTCAGGGGTTGGAGCATTACCCTCACAAAATATTGACACTTCTGGCAATCACTATGGGGGAACCTGGTGATTATCCATTCCGACACTCCATATGGACGCTGGAGCCACCGGCATGGCAAATTCTTTTAGTATGCAGAGAGGAACAAAGCGCATGAAACGCGGAAACACGCACATGGGCAAGCTATTGATACGTGCAAATCTTCAGTTATGGACAATAGTGGGAACACTTGCCCTTTTATGCACCATCTTTAGCCCCACTACGATCACGACCTTTGCCGCATCAACAAGTTATCTCACCCATGCGAGAGCAAACAGCCAGCTTGCACCGGCAAGCTCAGGTGATTGGACGACCTATATGGGGAGCAATGCACGGGAAGGTTTTAACGGAGCGGAGACGGTCATTACGAAAAAGACTGTGCCCAATCTGAAGGTCAAGTGGACGCACAGCGCGGCAGGCGGCATCTTTAGCCAGCCAATCGTCTCCAATGGGCTCATTTACTGGGGTTCAGAAGATGGCTACGAACACGCAACCGATCTGAACGGGAACTTTGTCTGGGCAACCAATCTTGGCACAACGCCGGGCGATTGCAGCCAAACCCATACCGGGGTAATCAGCACGGCAACTGTGGCTTCAGCAGTGATCGGCGGGAAAAACACCTCGGTGGTCTATGTCGGAGGCGGTGATGGTCACATGTACGCGCTCAATGCCACGACGGGCGCGGTCATCTGGCGTACATCGCTTGGCAACGCTCCCCCTCATTTCCTCTGGAGTTCGCCGGCAGTGTATAACGGAAGCGTCTATGAAGGAGTGGCTTCGCTTGACGATTGCCCGGTAGTGCAGGGACAACTCGTGCAGATGGATGCTGTGACCGGTACGATCACGCATACCTTCGATGTCGTCCCCAATGGTTGCATCGGCGGCGGCGTCTGGGCTTCACCGACCATTGATGAATCCACCGGCCTGGTGTTTATCGCCACCGGAAATGGAGGAACATGCGGTTCCTCGGAACCCTATACCGTCGCGCTGGTCAAGTTGAATGCATCCGACCTCTCATACATGAGTTCGTGGCAGGTGCCATCTTCGCAACAGGTATCGGATAGCGATTTTGGCGCGACACCGACGCTGTTCACCGCAACCATTAACGGTACTTTCCACAATATGATCGGTGTAGAAAACAAAAATGGCTATTTTTACGCCTTTGACCGCGCCGTTATCCATACAGGGCCGTTATGGAGTGTCAAAGTAGGCTGCGCGACCTGCGGTGGTAGCCAGACACCTGCTGCCTGGGATGGCACGACGCTCTACGTCGGCAGTCATAGCGCGACCATCAATGGAAAATCATGCGCGGGTAGCCTGAATGCCGTCAATCCCGCAACCGGTGCCTTCATCTGGCGGCATTGCATGTCAGATGGAGCCATCTATGGTGCGGTAATGGTTGTGCCAGGAGTGGCAGTCATTGGCGAAGGACCATATATCATCGCAGTGAATGCGAAAACAGGGGTGACGATCTTCAGGTATGAGAACACAAACGAATTGTTTACCGGTGCGGGAACTATCTCCAACGGCGTTCTCTATTATGGAAGTCATCCCAGTGTTTCCAGTGGGACACTCTACGCTTTCGCACCATGATTGCCCTGGCCACTGTGACCGCCCCAGCCGCCTCCACCGGGAGAGGCGATAATTAAACGGTCGCCGGGTTGGGCCTGAAAATGGACCTTACCCGGCAGAACCGCCTCTTTTCCTTCATGCAAGAGGCGGTTCTCACCGCACAATCCAGGCTCTCCACCTTGCAGGCCATAGGGTGGTAATCGCCGCCGCTCGGTGAGTAGCGTGACTTCAGTGGGGACTTTGAAGGCGATCTCGCGTATTAACCCATCGCCACCTCGCGTTGCCCCATTGCCGCCTGAACCGTCGCGCAGCTGGTAGCGTGTAATACGCATGGGGTAGGCATATTCAAAAGCTTCGACCGGCGTGTTCAGCGTATTGCTCATATGCGTATGCACACCTGACAATCCGTCGCTGTTGGGACGCGCTCCCATACCGCCGCCCATAGTCTCATAGTATGCAAACGGCTGCCGTGTGCGCGGATCTATACCGCCGGCGGTGATATTATTCATCGTTCCCTGGCTGGCGGCTGGAATGACCTCCGGCAACGCTGCGGCCAACGCCCCGAAAAGCACATCGGTGATGCGTTGCGATGTCTCGACATTCCCCTGCGCTACCGCTGCTGGAGGACGCGCATTCACCACCGTTCCCTCTGGCGCAATCACTGTCACAGGAGCAAAGGTACCGGAATTCATGGGCGCATCGTCCGGCATTAAGCAGCGCACAATATAATAGGTGGCTGATTTCGCGACCGACGCAACCGTGTTGACGTTGCCGCGAACCTGTGGAGAGCTACCGGTAAAGTCTACGGTTAAGGTGTTGCCACGTACAATGACCGTTGCCGTAATCGCAACAGGTGTGTTGTCGATACCATCATCATCCAGATAATCGGTGAAGCTATAACTGCCATCTGGAATAGCCTCGATCGTTGCTTCGGTGATGCGTTGCGCGTAAGCAATCAGCGCATCTATATGTGCTTCAAGCGCGGAAAGCCCCCAGCGAGCAACCAGTTCCTGCATACGCAGGACAGCGGTACGATTGGCGGCAACTTGCGCGGCGAGATCGCCACGTCGTTCATGAGGCGTGCGCACGTTGCGCAAAATCAATGATAGTAACGCTGCATTGGGTTGTCCTGCCTCCCATAGCTTCGTTGGCGGAATAATGATCCCTTCCTGATAAATCTCAGTTGCCAATGGCATCGAACCGGCGGACATACCGCCGACATCGGAGTGATGCGCCCGGTTCGCGGCAAAGCCAATCAAATGCTGCTCACCTTCAATAAAGGCAAAGATGGGAGCGATCAGTGTTATATCGGGTAGATGCGAGCCGCCTAAAAACGGATCGTTCAAAGCGATAATATCGTTGGGTGCGAAGTGGTCAAAGGCCGTCAGAGCTGCTGCAACGGAGTCGGGCATTGCGCCAAGATGAACGGGGATATGCGCAGCCTGTGCGATCAGGCGTCCGTAAGCATCGAAGAGCGCACAGGAGAAATCCCGCCGCTCCTTAATATTCGGCGAGTAACTGCTGCGTGTCAGCACGACTCCCATCTCTTCCGCAACGGCGGTTAATGTGCCACGAAAAATCTCAAGGCTGATCGGATTCACGGGCTGCGTATCAGGCATTCTTAGGCTCCTCTCCTGTTCGCTCGATGATCAGATTCTCCACAGCGTCTACCCGTATCTGCCAGTGCGGCGGCAGGACGGTTGTCGTGTCGTATTGCGTGATAATGGCTGGCCCGGTGAGTAGAGTTGCAGGTTCAAGCGAGCCTCGGTCGTAGACGGGTACGCGGTAGGTATGCTGGCTATGCGGCCCATGAGAAGCGGCGAAGATAACCTCTCGTATGGTGGTAGGGGTTGGTAATGCGCCGGATTTGCTCTCGCGTCTTGCTAACTGTGGTGGAGAAGTCAGGCCGCGAGCTTTCAGCCGCACGTTGACAACCTGTACCTGTTCGTTGGGGTCGCTATAGCCAAAACGTGTCTCGTGGGCGAGATGGAAGTTAGTAGTTGCTTGAATTATACTCTCCTCAAAAGGAACAACCAGTTCATAGGATTGCCCAACATAACGAAGATCGAGGTACCGCTCAATGACGATGTGTTGCGCCGCGATGCCTTCGCGCACAAGGTCTGCTCGTCCTTGCTCTTCCAATTCGGCGCAAACAGGCTCGACTATTGCTTGCGCTTTTTCAGCCGCGACCATGACGGTACGCACGTAATCCTTGAGCGTGTCGGCGGTGAGCATACCCAGTGCTGAAAGCACGCCTGGCGTCGTCGGAATGAGTACACGCTGTATACCCAACGCTGCTGCCAACTCACAAGCATGGAGAGGCCCGGCACCACCAAAGGCTACCAGCGTAAATTGACGAGGGTCGCCGCCACGCTCAACGGAGATGAGCCTGATAGCGGCTTCCATATTGGCATTCACGACGCGGATAATACCCAGTGCCGCCTCTTCCGGCGTGGTACCCAGCCGTTCGGCAATACGAGCGATGGCTTCGTATGCGCTCGCTGTATTCAACGACATAGAGCCGCCAAGAAAAGCTTCAGGGAGTAGGCGACCTAGCACGAGATTCGCGTCGGTGACAGTTGCCTGGGTACCACCACGCCCGTAGGCTGCCGGGCCGGGATTGGCTCCCGCCGAAATTGGGCCGACGCGCAACGCACCGCCGGCATCGAAATGCGCGATACTGCCCCCACCGGCACCAACCGTATGAATATCAATCATGGGGAGTTTGGTTGGATAGCCACCAATGGCTCCATCGGTGGTCTCGCTGATACTGCCATTCACCAGTGCAACGTCGGTCGAAGTACCGCCGATATCTAGCGTGATCGTTTGCGTGAAACCCGACATCTTCGCCACAAACGCCGCACCGACGACACCCGCCGCCGGACCGGAGAGCAAGGTACGAGCCGCTTCACGCCGTGCTGTGGAACTCAAAATGGAGCCGCCGTTGGACTGCATAATGCGCAAGACTGTATGCCTTTGCTCTTCTTGCCCGCAAACAATGGGCAATTCCTGCTCCAGCCGAGCGAGATAGCGGTCTATAAGCGGCCCCACATAGGCGTTGAGGACAACGGTACTTGTGCGTTCGTACTCGCGAAATTCCGGCAATACTTCATAGGAGGGCGAGACATAAAAGTTGGCGGCGCGTGCGACTTGCGCCACCATCTGCTCATGTGCGGGGTTGGTAAAGCTGAAAAGGAGTGAGATGGCCACTGCCTCGACACCCGCTTCCTCCAGCGTCTGAATGGCGGCATGGAGCGATGCCTCATCAAGTTCAACCAGTACCTCGCCACGTTCGTTGATCCGCTCGCCTACCTCCACTCGTAGCGAACGAGGAACCAGTGGCGGCACTTTTTGCACACCGATAGCATACAATTTGGGGCGTGTCTGCCGACCGATCTCCAGCACATCACGAAAACCAGCCGTCGTAATCAGTCCGGTAACGGCTCCCTTATGTTCAAGTACTGCATTGGTTGCCACAGTCGAACCATGTACCAGCACGTCCAGATTTTGAGCGACTCCAAGTTGCGCCAGGCCCTGAAGAATGGCTTGAGAAGGATCACTGGGCGTTGAAAGCACCTTGTGAATGAGAATGTTGCCCTCTCGTATGAGAACAATATCGGTGAAAGTTCCGCCCGTATCAACCCCGACAAGCAGATGTGCCATCGTGATGCTCCTGGATGCTCCTATGCGAATTTCCTCTTCGATTTGTTCATATCTTATCACAGGAGCCAGCTATGTTAGCGAATCAGGCGTAAAGGCTATGGTTGGAAACTTGCATTGTAATGCGCCGAAATTTGCGCTGGCGTCAGCACTTTGGTGTAAACCGCTACCTCGTCCAGGGAGCCATTATAAGGAGAATCGTTATTGCCTGTCTGCGAACCGAGGACCAGCCCAATAGAACTCAAGGCAGTATTAAAGCTGACAGTCTGCGTACCGAGATTTTGGTTGTCATAGTAGGCGGTGGCATTTGAGCCATCAAAGGTCACAACCACGTAATGCCACTTGCCATCCAGTGTGTTGGCACCTGTGGGGACGTTGAAATAGTAGGTGTTGGTCCAGTTTGTAAGCTTCAACCTGGTCGAGGAGTAGACTTTGAGCGCAAACATTTCATTGCTGCTTTCCGTACCCCAGGCGACCAGTGTAGAACCATATGGGCTTGAGGGCGTCGCGGTTGTCTTAAACCAGATCTCGACGGAGCGTGGTGTTGAGCCTGTAGGGAGTATGGAACCACCTCCCTTGATCAGGCAGTCTCCATTACCAGATATAGCTGCGTCTCCATCATCTGTTGCGCCCGATTGGTTCAGTACGGCTTTAGAAGTGTACGTCCCATTATTGCCATTGCCGGAGATATCAGTGGCAGTGGTGCCGCTTGACTCATCCAGGCGATAGTAGACGAGAGGACTATCGGCAAGCACGGCTGTGCTATAGGGACTGGAGCCACCCGAAGGAGTCGAAGTAGGTGTCACTGTGGGCGTTGAGGTCGCGGTAACCGTCGGGTCAGGTGTGGGTGTGGCTGTAACTGTACTGCCTGCTGTTGGCGTAGACGTAACCGTCGCGGTTGGCGTTGGTGTTGGTTGCGAAATTGTCACGACAAAACGAGTCTCACCAATATACGTTGACCAGTAGCCGTTGGAAGGAGCATACTCGCCCGCGAGCCATATATTATCGCTGGTAAATCCATCATACGAGGTAGCATTGAAATCTCCCCAGAGAGTTTCCACGGTCGCTGCATCTCCCACCCGGAGTGTGTTTCCTGAATTGGGGAATTGCCCGAGCGCATAGGTTACAGGGCGCGAAACATAGGAAACTTGAGGATTAATCGTGTTGCTGCTCACGTCAAAAACCATGAACAGGTTGCCATCGGCATCAGGCATCAGCGCGCCATAGTAGACGCCTGTATTTCCTGAATAGTTGAAGTAGCCACTCTGATACATAGAGGCACTGGTAATAGTTCCAGAATTGCTCAGGATAGGAGCAACCTGCCCCCATAAAACAGCCGGGACAACTTGCGTACCATTATTCACGCCAGTATTGAGCGCGAACGAAATGAGGCCATTATGATAAACAGGTGTAGCCAATATCTGGGTCTCATCGGTATCGAGACAGGCTGTGCAGCCAGGTTCGTCTGCTCGCGGCGGAAGAGCATAACTGATTGTATTGACAAACGTGCTGGTGAGCGAAGGGGTTGTTGATGTTGGATTAGCCATTGCCCAGACTACGGCTCCCTGACAACTACTCGAACAGGAAAAGCCGCCGAAGTTATAGTTGAGTGAGTTCACGAATAAGCCCGCGTTTGCACCGCTATTGCTCCGTGTCTCGCTTTCAACCGGCTGCACCGTATCCACGGCGACGCCATTTAAGGTTAAATTGCTGAAGCCATGTGGCGTAACACTTGCCCCACTTTCCATTATTGACTTGCTGGCGGCAAATATCTCCGCGTACTGAAAATTCTGACCGGACTGATTGAACATGTTGCCGGTGAAGTAAATAGCACTGGCATCAAAACCAAACTCCGCGAAATCAACACCATTGGTGGTACCTTGCGCCATGTCAAAGGAATAAATATTCCAGGCACCATTGGGGTTGCTCGTCTGGCTTACGCCAACCCAGTACAATGCCTGAAATGGGCAACTGGTATTATGCCCAAAAGCATTCTCATTCTCCATGATCTCTGCCCAGAAACGTCCATCGTTGGCATCGTAAAAGGCTCGCACGTCGATCAAGTAGGGCAAGGAGGCACAGCCATTGGGAGGATTGGGCACGCCAAAGAAGTTCTGCGCATTTTTCGGCCAGCCAGCCTGTATGATTCCAGATGTGTTGTAGACCGCAAACGAGGTATTGACCCCCTGAAAGACCCAGTTAGATGAGACGGCCAGTGCCTGGTCGGGAGCGCGACAGCCATTGGGCGGGCAGATAGAATTCGCATCAGCCATTCCCTGGAAGCTGGTTGTCAATGCGGGTGTTGAGCGAACAGCATTGCCTGTTCGAGTAAAATTATATCTGGACGACGATACCGGCGCATGAGGATTATGAGCCGCGGCATCTTTGAGTTGCTCCAGTTTCGCCGGTTTGTCGTCTTCGCCCTGTGAGTCAGTGTTTGGGCTTATCGCTTTTGATTTGCTAATCGCTGGTATGTTTTTCATTTGCGCAACATGCTTTGATAGCATAGGTGCCGTCGCTGGTGTCGAAGCAGTGGAAAAATTACTGCTGGCCGAGGCACTCATCCCGGTATGCGGAAATACCAGGATTGCGGTCAGAACGCTGCTGAAGATAAGGGCTATTGCGAAAAGTGCGGCAAGGAAAAGCTTGTATGACCTTCTCACAGCAACTTCTCCTCTATGAGCCGGCTATAGATGCTCATGGCAATTGCAAATACTTTACGATAACAGTATATCAACTATCATACTTATGAACGGTGTTCAAAGAAGTAAATTGCGTGGTTTTACTCGGGTATCATTTCATCAATGAAGTGGTCATATCTAACCAATCTTGCTAACAAGTATGAATCTACGTTCAAAACGATTTACTTTCCATCGGTCATATGGTATAATATGTTGTAATCATAACGTTATACATACATATGGCTTTTACGCGAGACATGTCCATTCCTGGAGGTACATAGAGAGGATGCGCCGGAGGCTGCAAGCGCACCTGCCAGCAAGAAGAAGATACCCCTCGCTAGCCTGCACAGAGTCAGTAATGTGCATGTTTCAACCACATTACAGGTTGGTTTGAGCGCGTCTCTGTTATGAGCGTGACACCGTTTGTCGTGTTGGCTTGCTATAGAGCGCGGAATGTGGGTGGAACCACGAAAAGTTGTCAATGCCTTTTCGTCCCAATGAGGGATGGAAAGGTTTTTTTATTGTCTGTTGTATTCAGGAGGATTGTATTATGTCAGTGGAAGCGGAGCTTCTCGAATCGGTGGGGTACACGCCGATTCAGCGTATGCGGCACTCCGCAGCGCATGTGATGGCTGAGGCGGTACTGGAGATTTTCCCTGACGCCAAACTCGCCATTGGACCGGCCATTGAGGATGGCTTTTACTATGATTTTGATCTGCCGCGTGCGCTTACACCGGACGATTTGCCGGATATCGAGCAACGTATGCAGCGCATCATTGCCGGAAAGTACCCGTTTTTGCGCGACCGCTGGCCTCGCGAGCAGGCGTTGGAGTACTTCCATGATAAAGGGCAGGACTACAAAGTCGAATTGATCGAGAATATTCCTGATGAAGAGGTTGGTATCTACCAGCAGGATACCTTCCTTGACCTGTGCCGCGGTCCGCATGTGCAGAATACGGGCGAGATTGGCCCCGTCAAGTTGATGCGCGTGGCAGGTGCCTACTGGCGCGGCGATGAGAACCGACCCATGCTCCAACGCATCTATGGCACGGCGTGGTTCACAAAGGAGGAACTCGACCAGTACCTGTGGCGACTGGAAGAGGCACAGAAACGCGACCACCGCAAGCTGGGGCGCGAACTGAAGCTCTTTGTGCTGAGCGATGACCTGCCTGCCGGTGTGCCCATGTTCCTGCCACGCGGCGAGATGTTGCGCTACCAGATGGAGAGCTATGTACGCGAGACGCAGGAACGCTATGGCTACCAGCATGTGTGGACTTCACACCTGGGCAAAGTGCGCCTGTACAAAACGTCGCGCCACTGGTTCACCTATCGCGACAACATGTTCCCGGTCATGCAGGGCGAGCAAGAGCAGAGCGAGGATGAGGCTTACGTTCTCAAACCGATGAACTGCCCGCACCACATCACGCTCTACAAATCGCAGATGCACAGCTATCGCGAACTGCCGGTGCGTTATGCCGAGTTCGCCACGCTTTATCGCTATGAGAAGGCCGGAACGCTGACAGGTCTTGCGCGTGTGCGCAGCCTGACGCAGGACGATGCGCACATCTTCATGAGACCAGATCAGATTCAGGAAGAGTTTGACCGCGCCATCAACCTGTCGCTCGAAGTCTTCAACACCTATGGCCTTGAGGACTACTGGATTGCGCTTTCGTTGCGCGATCCACAGAATAAACAGGATTATGTTGGCAGCGATGAGGTATGGGAGAAAGCCGAGAGTGCGTTGCGCGAAGCAGCCGAGCAACGCGGCATCGAGTACCGCGCTATTCTCGGCGAGGCCGCGTTCTATGGCCCGAAAGTGGACTTCATGGTACGCGACGCGCTGGGCCGCGAATGGCAATGCGCCACGGTGCAGCTTGACTTCGTGCAACCGGAGAACTTTGAGCTTGAATACATCGGCGAAGACGGTCAGGCACACCGCCCGGTAATGATTTACCGGGCAGTGACAGGTTCGACGGAACGCTTCATGGCGATGATTATCGAGCATTTCGCCGGAGCATTTCCCGTCTGGCTCTCGCCGGTACAGGCGATGGTTATCCCCATCGCCGACCGCCATATCGAGTATGCCAACAGGGTGTTGGAGCAACTCAAAGCGGCAGGTGTGCGAGCTGAGGTGGACGAGCGCAGCGAACGTATGAACGCCAAAGTTCGCGACGCCCAACTGCAAAAGATACCATATATGTTAGTGGTGGGCGACAAAGAGGAGGCCAATAACGCCGTCGCCGTGCGCTTACGCACTAACGAAAATCTGGGCGCAACGCCGCTGCCCGATTTCATTGAGCGCGTCACAGGGATAATCAAAACTCGTAGTCGAGAGTTGTAAGTAGTCAGTTTCAAGTGGTATTCTGCGGCATTTCCCGCAGGAAATGCCGCAGAATACCACTTGAAACTGACTGTGAATGATAAAAACTATTATGGCAACAACGCGAGATATGTCTCTTCCCAGAGGTACACAGAGAGGAAGTGCCAACGGCTGCAAGCACTCCTGCCAGTAAGAAGAAGATACCCCTCGCCAGCCTGCACAGAGTCCCTCCTTGCAGCCCGGTTGACTGAAAGTAGTGCGCTAGCACGTTACCGGGCTGGCTTAGGAGTCAGTAATGTGTACGCCTCGGTCCCGTTAACGACCGATATGAGCGCGTTTCTCTGGTGTGTCGCATGTCATTTCATTGTGCGATTAGAAGAGAAGGCGGAATCTGGGTGGAACCACGAAATTGTAAAAGCCTTTTCGTCCCAACATGGGATGAACAGGCTTTTTTTCTTGAATGTCGTTGTTTGTTTCGTTGTTCAACCTGTCCAACATGGAGGAATTTTTACCATGCACGAGGAAAACCATTTGCAACATTTACAACATTTACCACAATCGTTAGCAGAAGTCTCGGAGGTTCAGGAGATTCAGGAGGCTCAAGGTGGACATAAAAGCGACCAACGCAGGTTGGGGCGCGAACTTGGATTGTTCATGTTCTCACCAGAAGTCGGTGCCGGGTTGCCGCTCTGGCTGCCGAAAGGGGCGGTCTTGCGGCAGACGCTTGAGCGGTTTGAGCAACAGGAGCAGTTGAAACGTGGCTACTTGCCCGTTGTGACGCCGCACATCGGCAAGATCGAGATGTATAAAACGAGCGGTCACTGGTACAAGTACCGTGACAGCATGTATCCAGCGATGATTGAGAACGCGGCGCAGCAAGAGCAATTATCAGAAGAGTGGATGCATACGCATGATAGCTGTGGTTCACCGGTCTATAGCATTAACGTGGAGCCGAGCGATGAAGACTATGTGCTGAAACCAATGAATTGCCCGCATCACATTCAAATCTATAAAAGCGAGCTGCGCTCCTATCGCGACTTGCCATTGCGATTAGCCGAGTTTGGGACGGTGTATCGCTACGAGCAGAGCGGCGAACTCAATGGCGTGCTGCGCTCGCGTAGCTTCACGCAGGACGACGCGCACATCTTTGTGACGCCGGAAGAGGTTGAAGATGAGTTTGTGCGTGTAATCGAACTGGCATTGTTCGTCTTCAACGCGCTCGGGCTGGACAACTTCACGGCGCGTATTGGCTTGCGCGATCCTGCCAATAATAAATATATTGGCAGAGAAGAGGCATGGGAACAGGCTCAGAGGGTAGTTATGGAAGCAATTTCCAGAGCAGGCATTCCTTACATGATTGAGCAGGGCGAGGCTGGCTTCTATGGCCCCAAGCTCGACTTCCTGTTCTCGGATAGCCTGGGTCGGCAGTGGCAACTTGGCACGGCACAGGTAGACTTCAATCTGCCCGAACGCTTTGATCTGTGGTACGTCGCTGAAGATGGGCAGAGAGCCAGACCGGTGATGATTTACCGGGCAAACTTCGGCTCGCTGGAACGTCTGATCGGCGTTTTGCTGGAGTATAACGGGGGCAATTTTCCCGCCTGGCTGGCACCTGTGCAGGTCATGCTGATCCCCATCTCGGAAAAGCACCTGGAATACGCGGAGGAGGTTGCTGAACAGCTTCTTGCGCTCAACTTACGGGTTGAGGTTGACCGGCACAATGAGCGCTTGAACGCCAAAGTGCGGGCGGCACAAATGCAGAAAATCCCGTACATGCTGGTAGTGGGCGATAAAGAGATGGCGGAACAGTCCGTTTCTGTGCGCTTGCGCACGAACGAGAATCTTGGAGATATGCCTGTAGCAAGTTTTATTGAGCGCGTGATGGGGATGATCAAGTCCCATAGTAAAGAGTTATAAACAGAACACCGGCAGCAGCACAATTCGCGCCGCGAATTGTGCTGCTGCCGGTGTTCTGTTTATAACTCTTTATGCCAGGTAGCTATACGCTGGCAACGTCAAAAACTCGACATACACCTCGGAAGTGATGATGTTGTCGAGTAACTTTGCTGCCGTAGCGAATGGGCGTGAGGCAAATTCTTGCTCGCCGACCATTTGCTTAATTTTGTTCATCTCGTCTGCCAGCAGTTCGCGGAAGAGTTCGATGGTGACTTTGCGGCCATCCGATAGGAAGCCCAACGAGTGGCGAATCCATTGCCAGATTTGCGAGCGCGAGATCTCGACGGTGGCGGCATCTTCCATCAGGTTATTGATGGGGACGCAGCCGGAACCGCGCAGCCAGGATTCCATGTATTGCAGGCTCACGCTGATATTTGTGCGCAAGCCGGTCTCGGTAATCGTACCTTCCGGCACTTGCAGCAGGTCGGTCGCTGTTACATGTACATCCTCGCGTTTGCGGTCAATCTGGTTTGGCTGCGGCATCACTTTACCAAATTCTTCCATCGCTACCGCGACCAGTCCTGGATGGGCGACCCAGGTGCCATCGTGTCCGTCGTTGGCCTCGCGGTGCTTGTCGGCTCGCACGCGATCCATTGCCTCTTCGTTGGCCTCTGGATCGTTTTTGATGGGGATTTGTGCTGCCATACCGCCCATCGCGTGCGCGTTGCGTTTGTGGCAAGTCTGGATGAGCAGGAGCGAGTATGAGCGCATGAAGTGCGTTGTCATCGTTACCTGGGCGCGGTCGGGCAGGATGAAAGCTGGAATATTGCGGAACTTCTTGATCACGCTGAAGATGTAGTCCCAACGCCCGCAATTGAGGCCCGCCGAATGTTCGCGCAATTCGTAGAGAATCTCGTCCATTTCAAATGTTGCCAGAATGGTCTCGATTAGCACGGTGGCTTTGATTGTTCCTTGCGGAATACCGAGTTCTTTTTGCGCCAACACGAAGACGTCATTCCACAGTCGCGCCTCGAGGTGGCTCTCCATTTTGGGCAGGTAGAAGTAGGGGCCAGTGCCTTTCGCCAGCAATGAGCGCACGTTGTGGAAGAAATACAGGCCAAAATCGAAGAGGCCGCCCGAAATTTTCCTGCCATCGATCAGCACATGTTTCTCCGGCAGGTGCCAGCCGCGAGGGCGTACCAACAGGGTGGCAGTTTGCTCTTTCAGGGCGTACTGCTTTCCCTCAGGGCTGCTAAAGGTGATGGTGCGATTGACCGCGTCGCGCAGGTTGATCTGGCCTTCCACAGTCACTTCCCAGACGGGTGAAAGCGAGTCCTCGAAGTCAGCCATGAAGACTTTCGCGCCTGAGTTGAGGGCGTTAATGATTATCTTGCGCTCGGCGGGGCCAGTAATTTCGACGCGGCGGTCCTGCAAGTCAGGCGGAGTGGGAGCAATTGTCCAGTCGCTCTGCCGGATATGCGCGGTCTCCGGGAGAAAATCGGGCAGTGTACCGGCGTCAATGGCGGCCTGTCGCTGGATGCGACGCTGCAATAGTTCCTCGCGTCTAGCGCGGAATGTGCGCTCCAATAGAGCGACAAAGTTCATCGCCTCCGGTGTCAAAATCTCCGCGAATGCGGGAGTGATGGGGCCGGTAATCTCTATTCCTTCCGCATAGGTTGGTTTAGTTGTGGTAGTCATGAGAGACGGGTTCCTTTCCAAAATGCGCTTTTTATTAAAAATACCACAAACAGACACACGTTGGTATGCCGCACGAACGTGCCAACGTGTGTCTGTTTGTGGTATTTTTAATGGAACTGCTCCACTTCGGTTGAACCGGCGAGAGCAACGGTTGAGGATATACCACCGGAGACAGCTTTCGCTACTTCGTCAAAGTAGCCGGTGCCGACTTCGCGTTGGTGTTTGGTGGCGGTATAACCGTACTCTTCCAGCGCAAATTCGGCCTCTTGCAGTTCGGAGTAGGCTGTCATGCCGCGTTGGCGATAGCCACGAGCAAGCTCAAACATACTATGGTTGAGGGCGTGGAAGCCAGCGAGGGTGATGAACTGGAATTTGTAGCCCATCTTGCTCAGTTGCTGCTGGAACGTGGCAATGGTTTCAGTATCGAGCTTCTTGCGCCAGTTGAACGATGGCGAGCAGTTGTAGGCCAGCATCTTGCCGGGGAATTGTTCGTGAATTTCGCGAGCGAAACGTTCGGCCTCTTGCAGGTTTGGTTCCGCGGTCTCACACCAGATGAGGTCGCAGTAGGGAGCGTAAGAAAGTCCTCTGGCGATGGCGGAGTCCAGGCCGCTGCGTACACGGTAGAAGCCTTCGGGTGTGCGCTCACCGGTCAGGAATTTGTGGTCGGTCGGATCAATGTCGCTGGTAATGAGGCTGGCACCATTGGCATCGGTGCGGGCAACAAGAATGGTGGGAACGCCCATGACATCGGAGGCGAGCCGGGCAGAGACAAGGTGCTTGATGGCGGTTTGCGTTGGTACCAATACCTTGCCGCCCATGTGGCCGCATTTTTTCTCCGAGGCCAACTGGTCTTCGAAGTGGACGCCTGCCGCGCCAGCTTCGATCATTGCTTTCATCAGTTCAAAGACGTTCAAAGGGCCGCCAAAGCCAGCTTCCGCGTCGGCGACGATGGGAGCAAACCAGTAGGTGTCGCCCTTGCCCTCGGCGGTCTGTATCTGGTCGGCACGCTGCAACGCTTGATTGATGCGCTTGACAACGCTCGGCACGCTATTGACCGGATACAGGCTCTGGTCGGGGTACATCTGGCCCGCCAGATTGGCATCGGCTGCGACCTGCCATCCGCTTAGATAGATGGCCTTCAGGCCCGCCTTCACCTGCTGTACCGCCTGATTGCCAGTCAACGCACCCAGGGCAGCAACATATTGTTCGCTATTCAGAAGATTCCACAGGCGGTTCGCACCGAGACAAGCCAGCGTATATTCGATTTGAATAGAGCCGCGCAAACGAAGCACATCTTCCGCACCGTAGGGACGTTTCACCCCTTGCCAGCGCAGGTTGCCTTTCCAGTTTGCCTGGAGATCGGCAGCTTCTCGTTTATGTCCATTTAGGCCATTGCCATTATGACCATTGCTATGACCGTTGTGGCCATTATGGTTATGAAAGTCGTCCTGGCTATTGTATTCATTCAAATTATGTTGACCGCTCATCCTTATGCGTCCTTTCTTGACAAGTCTGATAGAAATCCGAACGAACACCGTTGTCCGTCGTTTTGTTCCTCGAAATCAATCACTGCTATTACCTCTCCCCCGGAGAGGGTGGACACTAGCGTGTCTAGCTTCGCTCAGCAGTGATGCAAAGAGACTTCTTATGTAAAGAGTACCATGACAAATCGCAAAAGGTCTAGGAAATTGCTTTCAGACTTGTGAGGGGAGGTATAAGGAAAAGGTTATAGGTGTAGATGCAGATGTAGAGATGAGAGAGATAACCAGAGGGCCAACTTGCGCCGCAAGTTGGCCCTCTGGTTATCTCTCTCATCTCTACATCTGCGCTCCGTGGCACTTCTTGTACTTTTTGCCACTGCCGCAGTAGCAGGGGTCGTTGCGCCCGATCTTGTTGGGGTTAGTAGGGCGAGACGAGGCGGAGGCGGACGTCCGTCCGCTGCCTTTGTGTCCATTATGCCCATTGGTACGGGGGTTGGAACCGTTTTTGCGATCGCTGGCGGCATCGGTTTTGGCCTGACCAGTGGCTTTGGCAATATCGTCGGCGTTAGTGCGCAATTTACGTGGTGCCTTACGTTGAGGTGCGGGCTGATTCAGTTGGATCGTGATGTTGTTGCGCAAGAGCCGCAGCAGTTGGTCAACGATGTAGTGCTGAATGTTCTGTTTGAGTTCCTCGAACATCTGGTAAGCTTCGTTTTTGTACTCGACCAACGGGTCGCGCTGTCCGTAGGAGCGGAAACCGATACCGGCACGCATGACATCGAGGGCGTCAATTTGATCCATCCAGAGGCGGTCTATGATTTGCAGGGTATAAGAACGCTCAAAGTCGCGCAGGGGTTTGAAGTTTTTCAAACCAAGCGCCTTTGCTTCCTGCTCAAGTCGTTGGTCATGGCCCTCATAATATTCAACAATGTAGTCAGTGAGTGCCTGCTTGATGTTTTGACGACTAATGGCGTGCAGATTTTCCGGTATAACGTCCTCAGGTATCTCTACCCATGCCCCTAACGCCGTCAGCAGTTTCTCTAGCTGCTCTTCTTCCGTGACCATGTTGCTGGGGATACAGGTGTCAACAAGCTGGCTAACCTCATTCTCGATCATGCCCAGGATGCGCTCATGCATATCGGCCTGTTCGAGAACGGCGCGGCGGTCGGCATAAATCACTTCACGCTGTTTGGCGATCACATCGTCATAGTCCACGACATGTTTACGCATGTCGAAGTTTTGTCCCTCGACTTTGGTCTGAGCTTGTTCGAGCATTTTCGAGACCATGTTGTTTTCCAGTGGCATATCCTCTTCCAGACCGACAAACTGCATCACTTTCGCCACACGCTCAGAGGCGAAGCGGCGCAACAATTCATCTTCGAGCGAGAGGAAGAAACGGGACTGGCCGGGATCGCCCTGACGTCCGGCACGACCGCGCAACTGGTTATCAATGCGGCGGGATTTGTGACGCTCGGTACCAATGATGTGCAGACCACCTCGTTCGACGACGAGTATGTGATCCTCTTCGCATTCGCGGATTTTCGCTTGCAAGAGTTCGTCTTTCTCTTCGTCGGTCATGTTGTCAATGTATTCCGAGATGACCTCTTCCTTCTCCTCGCGTTCGTCGGGAGTGCTTTCTGGCATATCGCGAATGTAGCTGACCTGCTGTGCGTGTTTGCGCAAGATGGTATCGAGATAGCCAGCGGGATTGCCGCCGAGCAGAATATCGGTACCACGACCGGCCATATTGGTGGCAATTGTCACCGCGCCGCTGCGCCCGGCCTGCGCGACGATCTGCGCCTCACGCTCGTGATGTTTTGCGTTCAACACGTTGTGCGGGATGCCCTGTTTTTCTAGCAAATCTGAGAGGTATTCCGAGATCTCGACCGAAGTGGTACCGACCAGCACTGGCACACCTTGCTCGTGCAGTTCCTGAATTTCTTCGACTACCGCTTTGAATTTCGCCTGTTCCGTGCGGTAAATCAGGTCGGCCTTATCTTGCCGGATCATTTCCTTGTTCGTTGGTATCGAGACTACATCGAGTTTGTAGATTTTGTGTAATTCCTCGGCCTCCGTCATGGCGGTACCGGTCATACCGGCCAGTTTCTGGTAGAGGCGGAAGTAATTCTGGAAGGTAATGGTTGCCAGCGTGTGGTTTTCGCGCTGCACTTTGACGCCTTCTTTGGCCTCAATCGCCTGGTGCAAACCTTCACTATAGCGGCGACCTTGCATCTGGCGACCGGTGAACTCATCTACAATGATCACTTCGCCATCTTTGACGATGTAATCTTTGTCGCGCTTGAAAATGATTTCCGCTTTGAGGGCGTTCTCCATGTAGCGCGTCACGTCGAGGTTTTCTTCGGCGTAGATGTTCTTAATGCCGGAGAGTTGCTCAAGTTTCTCGATGCCCTTTTCGGTGAGGATGACGGTGCGCGTCTTCTCCTCGACGGTAAAATCATCTTCCCGTTTGAGGCGTGGTGCCCAGCGGGCAAATTTGGCGTACATGTCGGTGGACTCTTGTCCCGGCCCTGAGATAATGAGCGGAGTACGGGCTTCGTCAATGAGGATGTTATCTACCTCGTCAACGATGGCGTAGTGAAGGTCGCGCTGCACAACCTGTTCGAGGGAGCCGACCATGTTATCGCGCAGGTAATCGAAGCCGAATTCGTTGTTGGTACCATAGGTGATATCGGCGTTATAGGCGGCGCGTCGCTCAGCGGTTTGTGGCTCAACGGCGTTGACGATCACGCCGACCGTGAGGTCGAGGAACTGGTAGATATTGCCCATCCACTCGGCGTCACGGCGAGCCAGGTAATCGTTGACGGTCACAACGTGGACGCCTTTGCCGGTCAGAGCATTCAAGTATGTTGGCAGTGTAGCAACAAGGGTTTTTCCTTCACCGGTACGCATCTCAGCGATTTTACCCTGGTGCAAGACAACGCCGCCGATGAGCTGAACATCGTAGTGGCGCATCTTAATAGTACGCCAACCAGCTTCGCGCACAACCGCGAACGCTTCCGGTATCAGGTCATCGAGCGTTTTGCCGCCGCGATAGCGTTTCGCCATGGCGAGTGCCAGAGAGTCCATCTGATCTGCTTTGAGGGCGACGATCTCGGGCTGCAATTGCTCCAATGTTTCAACCAGCAACTGCTCTAAGCGCACATCGGCATCCACGTCCCTGTCGGGCGCTTTGTCGCGAGCGGCGACGAAATTGGGCCACGCGACCTGGAAGGCATCGCTGGCCATGTCGGGGTCAACGTCTTTGAGTGCTGGCTCGAATTCTTTGAGTAAGGCAAGGGTAGCTTTCTGCGGGTCTTTAGCCTCCTCGGGCCATTTTTCGCGCTCGTCCGCCAGTTTGCGAGCGGCGGTAGCACGCAGCGCGTTCAAGGTGGGAGAAAGATATTCATACGCTTTCTCGAAACATTCCGCCAGGGTATCGTGCAAGTCATCTTTGAGGTAGCGTTCGGCGTCGCGTTTGTGTTCAATAGATTGGCGATAGCCTGTGACAGCGGCGTGCAGTTGTTCTTCGGTCACAAGCTTGACCTGCTCAATCTGTGGTTCGACGGCCTCCAGTGCCTCGCGGAAGAGCTTGACCAGTTCGTCTTCGAGGACGGTACCGCCCTTGAGGTAGAAGGCGAGTTGCGCCCGAAACTCCTGTGTTTTCGCCCGTAGTTCCGCGTCGCTCAGCTTTTTCATAATGGGTTCAAGAGCATTAATTTTATCTACAATGGGCTGAATGGCTTTCATATCTCTTTTATTAGGATCGCCCATGAGCTTTCCGAGTAATTGCATGTTGTCGAATTCTCCTCATACCTGGCAATGATGTTGTCTATGAAAATGGGTAAATCCCATAAATATCTTTGTTCATACGTCATAAATACGCCAGTACATTATACCATATGTGGCTGTAGTTATGGGGTTACAATGATTGGGAAATTCAGGCATTTTCAGGCAACGGCACCTTGCCCGCAAGGTGCCGTTGCCTGAAAATGCCTGAATTTCCCAATCATTGTAATAAGGCTGTGCGCAAGGCATCGAGCATGTCCGTGTCGGGAACGATGCCGGGTTCCAACCACCAGCGAGCGATGGTCCAGGTGCCTTTGCGCGGGAAAGGTGTATTGTCATATATCATGCCTGGTTAGCCAACCAGGTTTTGATCGGCCCAATATGCTCCTCGTAGTGCCCAAAGGTGTTGCCTACGACCCATGCATATAGAGGATCCCCTTCCGTCCAGGATAATTTATCGGGATCGAACAACAGGGCATCATCCATTGAGCGCACGGTTGCCACAACTTGCGCGTAGCTCGTGTGAAAATCGGTCTGCACTTCGTCTAACTGACGCGATTTGTTACGTAGGTAGATGTAGTCGTTCATATCGGAAAAATCGTCTATTGACTCTTGCTTCTGCTCCGGCTCTGCCAGAGCCTCCTCTGCACCGGGGAACTGTTTACGCAATTCGTCTATCTTCTCATGAGTCATCTGTTCCGGCGTTTCACCCTGTATTGCTGCTTGCAAATAGGTCAGCAGGTGATGTTGCCAGAAGGCGAGGTGGGCCAGAATATCTTTAATTGACCACTGATGATCTACGCCCGCCGCCGTCAATTGCGTTGTATTCAACGGCGCGATCAGGGTCGTAAATTCCGTATAGCCTGTGTTCATCAATTCGAGTAATCGTGGTTTGTCCCTCTGTTCTTCGGTGTTGTCACTCATTTGCTCTGCTCCAATCTTTCTCGAACGCCTTTTTCAGTACATCTGTGATAAGTTTACCACGCAATGCGGCTATATTGCGCCCTGATTGGGAGAAATTTTATAGCAACAAAAAGCCATAGTAGGCGGCAAGGTGGGTGCCGTCCACTATGGCTTTGGAAGTTGATAACCAGTCTCTATCAGAGTGGAAGACGTGGCTACCATCTGTGACACGTCATTGTGTCACAGGAGAGATCATTAAGTTGTCCGAAATGTGAATGTAATGGGAGTACTGTTTAGAGGTTCACCATGAAAAAAGTTTATGTTTGCAGCACCTCCTTCTATCTAGGATATCTCGCGTTTATCTAACATTTATCCATTTCATACAGACTTGTCTGTGCTTTAAAGATACCCGATGATTTTCAAGAAACACGCAAACAATTGTGAAAACTATGTAAGGAGTGTGTAAATATCTTTCAAAGTGATGCCACATGCCTATTATTCATCTGGCAGAGCGGGATAATGTTCCTGTTCATGTTGTATAATCTTTGTATGCCGGTGAGTTAATGGAGGGAAGGGACGCGGGAGCGATAATGCAGATTGACGAAATAAACCAGCGGACTCGACATTGCTGCGCTCGTCGAGGAGGGCGCGCTCAAGCGGGCCCCTACAGGAGGGGAGCGCGATAAATTGGGATCGTACAGGAGAATATAGTATGAACGAGTACGAAATACCTTTTGAGGAGAATGCAACCGTGGCGGAGACGGAGTACGCTGTGTGGGAACAAAAGGAAAGTGCGATTTTTCCAGGGTACAGGGATAATGGGAAACTCATACCGCGGCAAAGGCCACGAGGCAATCTTCACCCGGTACTCATCCCTGTCGTGATTATCGTGGCATTTCTACTATTCAGCTACGTGGCCGGGAACGCTTTTTACGCTCATACCTCTTTTAGCTCAGGGTATCATGATCAACATTTCTATGATCACGACCACTTTGATCACCACCATTTTCCGCAGCAGCAATTTGACCAGCCTAATCAGCCCGATCAGTCTGATCAGCCCAATCAGACAATACCGGCAGGACAGCCAGCACCTGTACCTCCGGGGACAATGCCGCGTATTATGATTCACCATTCAACCGGATCAGGCAGGTGACGGTGCATGGTGTGACGACAAATCAAAGGAATAAGAAATAAACTGTGTACTTCCCAACGACGCGGGTACTGACGATACTGGAATTGTTGCAATCGCATAGAGAATTGAGCGGGCCGGAAATGGCGGCGCGGCTGGAGGTCAATACGCGCACGGTGCGCCGCTATATTACGATGTTGCAAGACCTGGGCATTCCCGTTGAGGCCGGGCGGGGACGTTATGGCTGCTACCGTTTGCGTCCGGGCTTCAAGTTGCCGCCACTGATGTTTACTGACGAAGAAGTACTGGCGATCACGCTGGGATTGCTGGCGGCGCGACGACTGCAACTGGCGGCAGCCGCCCCTGCCGTTGAAGGCGCACTTGCCAAGATTGAGCGTGTCTTGCCGGCATTACTACGGGAAAGCGTGCAGGCCCTGCAAGAGACGCTGGTCCTCGACTTCCCATCCACGAATACGGCACCGCGCAGCGAGATTGTGACAACATTGAGTATCGCAGCGCAACAGGAACGGCGGGTGCTGCTGCGCTACTCGGCATGGGATGCCAGCGAGACCGAACGAGCAGTTGACCTGTATGGCCTTGTCTACCGGAGCGGCTTCTGGTACGCCGTTGGCTACTGTCATCTGCGTGAGGATTTGCGCGTTTTTCGCCTGGATAGAGTGCGTAGCGTTCAGATGCGAGACGAGACATATAGCCGCCCTCGCCATTTTGATTGCCTGGAATATGTCACGCGCTCCATCGCTATGACGCCTGGACAATGGCGAGTGGAAGCGCTGCTTGAGGTAACGCTGGCAGAGGCGCAGCGAATCGTGCCAGCTTCGCTCGCCACGCTGGAAGAAACGGAGGACGGCGTGATTTTCCGTTGCAATAGCAGCAACCTTGAATGGATCAGTTATGTGCTGGTCAGCCTCGAATGCCCCTTTATCGTCCTCACACCTCCCGAACTAAGGGATGCATTACGTGAACTGGCAGAGAAGATCGTGATGATGGCGGCACGTTCTTGATAAAGTGTGACGATGCGTATCCAAATGTGTAACCTCAAACGTGCTAAGAAGAAGAGCTAGCTTACCTGTTGTATTGTGACCGGATAGAATATTGTTGGCTTTGAAACCTATCCGAAGTCGTAAGAGGCAATAGATACATTGTTATGGGAGAAACGACGATGAGTTCAGCTATGTTGAGACGCTATCTGGCCGAATTTGTTGGTACATTCTTGCTTGTCTTTATGGGAGGTGGCGTAAGGGCAATGGTAGGAGATACCAGAGATTTCGCCGGTATTTTCCTGGTACATATTACTTTTGGCATGACTGTCCTTGCGCTAATTTATACTATTGGCTATATATCCGGTGCGCATTTCAATCCGGCCCTCACCTTCGGCTTTGCTCTCTCGCGCCATTTCCCCTGGCGGTACGTTTTGCCCTACTGGCTTGTGCAAATCGCGGGTGCTACTTGCGCGGGCTTGATGCTCTTGATTCTGCTTGGCGAGCGGGCTGCCGCGGTGCATTTCGCCGCGAATAAACCTCTGAACGGCGTGACTCCTATTCAGGCCATCGGCATTGAGGCCATTTTGACTTTTGTGTTGATGTTCGTCAACATGGGGGTTGCGACCGACCGGCGCGTCAATCGCATCATTGTGGGCATTACGGTTGGCTTCACCATTCTTATCTGTGGCACCTTCGGCAACTCACTCACGGGTGGCAGTATGAATCCGGCTCGCAGCCTCGGCCCAGCCTTCTTTGGTGGCCCGGAAGTGTTGAGCCAGGTCTGGATTTACATTGTTGGCCCCATCATCGGTGCAACTATCGCCGCCTTGCTGTTTGAAGTCTTACGTGGCGGCAAGCAATTCTCGAAAGGCGTCCCAGAATCGTTAGACCCGGTACATCCGAAGACGGACGAAGAAGTGAATGAGGAACTGGTGAAAGAAGCGGTTTCATAGAAGATGCTACTCCTCCTTCAGTTACTTGCTGTTTAGACTCATTGCGCATCAAAACGCATTTATGAATGTGTTTCCCACTTCGCTGCTCTTACTGCACCAGTTGAAATGCTGTTTGCCTGCTGGACCCTTGTGTGTTATACTCACCCTATGTTGGGGAGTTGGGGATGAAACTTGTTCTGTGAAAGGAGTCCATGCCAAAGTCGGCTACCCATACACTTATCTGGTCTGCCCAGAGCAAGACCTATGCACTTATTGGCGCTGACTATCCACCGCAGTATCTGGTGCCGGGAAACGAGGAACCATGGTTGGCCTGGTTGACGACGCATTCCTCCTTCTCCTTCCACGGGCAATACGGTCACCTCAGTGTACTCAAAGAATCCCGGCAACGAGGAGGGGGCTACTGGTATGCCTACCACACCACCCAGAGCCGCACGAGGAAGCGCTATCTCGGACGCACCGCGATGGTGACCCTGGCGTGCTTAGAGAAGGTGGCACAGGAGTTCAGCAGCTCGCCCTCACCCTCCTTTCTTGCCCCGGAACCTCCAGCGTCGTCATTCGAGCAGAAAGGAGTGTTGCTCTCCACCAAGCTTTCTCCTCCCCGTCTGCCAATATCGCTGGTTGAGCGCTCTCGCCTGCTCAGAGACCTGGATGCGGCACGCTCTCACCCTTTGACACTCGTCTCTGCCTCTGCCGGGAGCGGGAAGACCACGCTGCTCTCGGCATGGGTGGCCGCATCCTGCAAGCCGCAGGGAAGCAGGGAAAGGGCGCGAGGCGCAGAGCGCAGGGAAGCCGAACAGGCTGTCACCTGGCTCTCCCTCGATGCGTTGGACAATGATCCGATCCGCTTCTGGGCCGCAGTCATTGCGGCGCTGAACGCGCCGTGCGGTACCTGTCTGCCCAAGATTGGAGAGGGGGCTTTAGCCTTGCTGCACTCGCCCCAGTCTCCCCCGCTCTCGACCATCCTGACGACCCTGCTCAATGAGCTCGTGCAGGGCTCTAAAGACCTCATTCTCATCCTGGATGACTATCATGTGATCGAGGACCAGGCCATCCACGACTCGTTGCTCTTCTTGCTTGATCATCTGCCCATGAGTATGCACCTGGTGCTCGCCACGCGCACGGATCCTGCGCTTCCCCTCTCCCGGTTGCGTGTTCGTGGTCAGATGGTCGAGATCCGCACCAGTGATTTGCGCTTTACCCAGGTAGAAACGACCAGCTTTCTTTTGCAAAGCATGGGCCTGCCTCTCTCAGAAGAAGACGTGGCAACCTTGCAACAGCGGACGGAAGGCTGGATCGCCGGACTGCAACTGGCAGCGCTCTCCTTGCGCAAACGGCAAGATCTCGCCAGCTTTGTCAAGGACTTTGCTGGCAGCTACCGGTATCTTCTGGACTATGTGCAGCAGGACATTCTCGCACGGCTGCCGGTCCCGCTCCAGGACTTTCTACTCCAGACATCGATCCTCACTCGCATGAATGCTACCTTATGCCAGGTTGTCACCGCAACGGCAGGCGAGCCTGCGAGCCAGGAGATGTTAGAGGCGTTGGAGCAGGCAAACCTTTTTGTGGTGCTGCTGGATGAGCAGCGGCACTGGTACCGGTACCATGATCTGTTTCGCGAGGCGTTGCGCGCTCGTTTGCACGCTGCTCATCCAGAACTGGTGCCGCTTTTACATCAACGTGCCGCACGCTGGTATGAGACACAGGGCGAGTGGCAGGAGGCCATTGCCCACGCGCTGGCCGCGCCTGACTACCCCCTTGCCGCCTCCTTGATGGAGCAGGCTGCTCCTCACTTCTGGCTCAGTGGGGAAGCAAGCACCGTCCATAGCTGGATACTCGCCCTGCCAGATACCATCCTGCGTGCGCATACGCGCCTGGCCCTCAACGCTGCTCTTCGCTTCCTCAACTTCGTCCATATCAGCACCGAAACGGTGCATGCCAGCATGGCGGCCCAGGTGGAGCGGACTATCACGCGCATGGAAGAGATCCTGCGCAGTCAGCAGTCACTTTTGCTCTCAGAGGCAGAGGTGGCGTTGATCGGGCGGCGTCTGCGCCTGCTGCGTGCATTGATCGAGGTCAGAGCTATCATGGGACGTGGCGACAAAGAGCGACTGCGTCTTTTAACCCAGGAGATAGAAGCGCTGCCCTCCGATGATGAGGTGAGTTGGAAGATGATCCCGCTTTCCTTCGCCTTCTGGCTGACCTTGACGCTCCAGCAAGAAAATGTCCTCCTGGTACCCAGGCTGCGTTCGGCGAAGCAGTGGATCAGTGAGGCAGGGGACCTCCCGGTGACGATCCGTGTGATGACCTGGCTGGCCAGAGCGTATATACATACCGGACAGCTACACCTGGCGCACCAGGAATGCCTGGAGGCACTTGTCCTGCTCGAGCAGATCGGTGGGCGTGCCGCAATAGTAGGATATCTGTTGGCCTCCCTCTTTGACGTCTACTACGCCTGGAATCGGTTGGAAGAGGCTTCTGACGCGCTGCACCGTTTGCAAGGTATCGCGCAGGACTGGCAACAGGTGGAATTGCTGGTCATGGGGGAGAGAGCTGAGGCGCGGCTCGCGCTCGCAAGAGGGGACCTGGGTACCGCACAAGAGGCACTGCAAAAGGCGGAGGCATTGGCTGCGCAAGAGGAATTTGCCAACAATACTCGCTGGGTGGTAGAGACCCGCGTCCAGGTGTGGCTGGCCCAGAGCAACCTGGCTGAGGCAAGCAACTGGGCGGCACAGACCACGCTCTCCCCGGAGACCTGGGACCCCTTGCGCAAATGGGAGGTGCTGCTGCTGGCGCGGGTCTCTTTGGCGCAGCAGCAGTACGCTCAGGCAGTCGAGACGTTGGAGTGCTTCAGCCAGCACCTTGATCAGCCAGCAGATATCGAGAAAACGCTCGAATGGATGGCGCTGTTTTTGGTAGCCTTGCACCATGCAAGGAAGAGAGCGCAAGCTGCGCATGTCGCGACTCGTCTGCTCGCGATGACCGAGCCAGAGGGCTGCATTCGCCTGTATCTGGATGCAGGGGAACCTATGCAACAAGCACTGCAGGCACTCCTGAAAGGAGTGGGCAAAGGGGACCCAGACGCGCCGCAAGAGGATGGAAAGAGTGCTGCGGCTGTTTCCATTTCCAGGGCCTACGTGTCGCGCTTGCTGGCGGCCTTCAAGCAGGAGGAAAGGAAACGCGCTCACAGAGCCGGTACATCCTTCGCAAGAAAGTCCGAGAGCCAGCCCGAGCTTACACTGGCCGAAGTGCAGGTGCAAGGGGCTGAGCCACTTTCTCGGCAGGAGCTGAAGGTGCTGCGTTTGCTAGTCGCCGGACAGACGTACACGGAGATAGCAGAGGCACTCATCGTCTCCTCCAATACGATTAAGACCCAGGTCAGCAGCATCTATCGCAAGCTGGGCGTGAGTCGGCGTGCCGAAGCCATCGCGGTGACGGCGCGGTTGCACCTCCTCTAGCCGAGAGCCCGCCAGACGCCAGGTAATCTGGCAACAGCCCTGATGCCTGTTGTGGGAAACCGGCATCCCTCGAATTTGCCCGCCGTCTGCTGCGAAATCACCCGTTCAATCACGAACACAGGTGATGTCAGTTCCCCACCTCCCGGTTATACTTTTCTTGAGCAGAGCCGAGAGCTGTGCACACTTATAACGAAGGGAGAACACCAATGCACGTTTCGATTCGCATCAAAGGGCATCTGGACCCGAGCTGGCAGGAGTGGCTGGAGGGATTACAGATCGTGCATGAACCCGATGGCACATCTCGGCTTTCCGGCACACTCAAGGATCAGTCAGCACTCTCTGGAGTGCTCACAAAGATTGGTCATTTGAGCTTGACGCTGCTCTCCCTCGAAAGCAGCGAACCGGCGCACAACGAGGACTGATGCTCTCCTTCTTGAAAGAGCAAGGTCAGCGAAATGTTGCTTTCCAGGAGAGTAGACTGTTTCTGCTTGCACTCTGCAAGTAGAATCTTGAACACGATGAGAGGAAAACATCATGAGAAAAGTATGTCTCGGAATGAACATCACACTTGACGGATACCTGGCAGGGCCAAACGGAGAACTCGATTGGGCCTTCCGCACTATGAGTCCCGACCTGGGGGAGTGGGTCACTGAGCTCCTCCGCGGAGTAGACACGATTCTTATCGGCCACACCACCTACTTGCAGCAGGCAGCAGCGTGGCCATCGCAGACCGGTGAGATGGCGACCCTGCTGAACAGCCACACTAAGATCGTGTTCTCCAGACGGCTCACCACGCTTGAGTGGAACAATTCCCGGTTAGCGACAGCCGACGCGGCTGAAGAGATCGCACGCCTGAAACAGCAACCTGGGAAGAACATCTCTGTGACTGGTGGTGCCACCCTTGCTCAGTCCCTATCACAATTGGGTCTCATCGACGAGTACAACCTGGTGATGCATCCTGTCGCGCTGGGGGGCGGAAAGCCGCTCTTCAAAGACCTGTCTCGCCCGCTCAATCTGAAGCTGGTGAGTACGAAGACATTCGCTTCGGGTGCCATCGGCCTCACCTACCAGCCAGTATAAATGCGAGCCATATGGCCAATCGCTGGGCCTGTGCCCCACGCATCGAGTCGAGCAAGACGATAAGACGTTTCCAGCAACGTGCCCGTTTGCTTCATTCCTCCGAGTGAAGCAAACGGGCACAGGAACACGCGACTGGGAGGAACGACGGTGATGTCTGTCGCAAGTTTTTCCGGGCAGACGTGATGAGTCACGCGGCGCAAGCTCTTGCGGACACCCTCCCCAATGCGCTATTACCTCCCATTACCTCATTACCTGTCCCCGGACAGCGTGCCGGAGAGGGTGCGGAGAGGGCGTTCACATCCAACCTTTCAAAAACATTTAAGCCCTGACTTAATTAAATTACCGTTGTATAATAGAGCCATGGATATCTTTACTGCACTTGCTGAGCCGACCAGGCGCAGCATTGTAGAAATGCTTGCCAGAAGCGGCCCATTATCGGCGACGGAGATCTCCGAGCAATTTCCGGTCAGCCCTCCGGCTATCTCGCAGCATCTCAAAGTGCTCCGTGAGGCGAAGGTGGTACTCATGGAAAAACGGGCGCAGCAGCATATGTATCGACTCAATCCAGATGCCTTGTTTGAACTGGAAGGATGGGCCAGTCACATGACGCACCTTTGGAATCAGCGTTTTGATGCATTGGATATGGTATTGGAGGCAGAAAAAAAGAACGTCGAAAAAACCGATATGGAAAGGCAGAAATCATGATGGCAGATAACAACAAAGAGAACATTCCTGTGGTACCTGATATGAAACTTGAGCTGGTACCGGTACCAGTGTCCGATGTTGACCGTGCTAAGGCTTTCTACGTCGAAAAAGCCGGTTTTAAGTTAGAGGTTGATGTGCATCCTACCGACACGATGAGAGTTGTCCAGCTAACGCCGCCCGGTTCGGCCTGTTCGATCGTCTTCGGGACCGGTATGGGGGAAATTACTGACATGCAGCCTGGATCGGTCAAAGGTCTGCATCTGGTGGTAGCCGATATAGGCGAGGCTCGTGAAGCACTCGTGAAACGGGGGCTTGAAGTAGGCGAGGTTTGGGACGTGCAGGGGGTGAAGTATGCCGGATTCAGCGACCCCGATGGCAACATGTGGCTCCTGCAGGAATTTCCAGCTCACAGCTCACCTTAGACGTTGACTTTCCACAAATATAAGGAGAAGAACATGAGAAAAGCCATTTCGAGAGACGGCACCGCTATCGCGTTTGATCAGTCGGGTCAGGGGTCCGCGCTCATCCTGGTGGCTGGCGCAACTGCTACTCGATTGGACGAGGCAGCACTTTCGGCTCACCTTGCGCCGCACTTCACTGTCTTCGCCTACGACCGGCGTGGCCGAGGCGATAGTAGTGACACAGCACCTTATGCGGTCGAGCGCGAGGTCGAAGATATCGAAGCTCTAATCAACGAGGCGGGCGGATCCGCGTTCGTTTTCGGTCATTCCTCCGGCGCGGTGCTTGCCCTGGAAGCAGCCCGCCTGCATCCTGGCAAGATCGAGAAACTGGCGCTATACGAGCCACCATTCATTCTCGACGACAGTCGCCCCCCGGTGCCGCAGGATTACGTACCGCATCTCAATGAGCTGATAGCGGCAGGTCGCCGGGGACGAAGCAGTCGAGTACTTCATGACCGATGCGATGCTCGTTCCTGCCGAAATGGTTGCCCAAATGCGAAACACGCCGATGTGGCCGCAGATAGAGGCTGTGGCACATACGATCCCTTATGACGGCATCATCATGGGAGATACCATGAGCGGCAATCCAGCGACGATCAGGAAGTGGGCTTCTGTCACGGTGCCCACGCTCGTTATGGTCGGAGGAGCGAGTCCTGCGTTTTTTCACAACGGGACGCAAACGCTCGTGGACATCCTCCCCAATGCGCAGCACCACGTCCTTCCAGGTCAGGACCACGGCCCGGCCGACGAAGTTCTCACTCCCGTGTTGGTGGAGTTCTTCAAGGGCTGAGATGACGCCCAGCCTGATGAACGATCTGGCGGCAATTGGCCGGGTTTTTCAGAGCATACTTCCGATTTCGTAAAGGTAATCAAACACTTCATGCAGGAGAAAAACGGCGCGCTCCGGTGGGCTGAGAGCCTCGAGCAGGCGTAAAAAAGCGAGAGAAAGGGCTTCTTGTTGCTCATGGTCTGCCAGAGGAAACCCGCCGTCCTCCGATGTGAGGATCCGTTCGGGCAATCAGGCTCCAATTTACTGTTCGCGGGCGACACGGGCTGATTTCAGAAAATCCAGCGTCAGACGAGTAATCATCGTGCTCGATACGCCTTCAAGGAAACGATTTCCGAGCTTTCGCTCGCCTGATAGCGCAGATAGGTCTCCTGCACAAGATCCTCCGCGTCACTCGCGCTGCCGGTCATCCGATAGGCAATGGAAAAGAGCAGCACGCGATAGTGCTCGAACGCTTCTGCCTGGTTCCCCTTTCGCATAGATTCGTCCATCGCTCACCTTTCTTCTTCTCCCTTATTGTAAGCCCGTAGCAGGACAGAAAACAACCAGAGGGGTGTCACATCTGCCCGTGTTCTCTCGTCTCCTGTATGAGCCGAATGTGAGGCATTCAAAGTACAAACAAAAGAGGAAATAACGAACATGAGCACACATGAAAGAGGAAATAGCATGCAACTTATTCTGGTGACAGGCGGCACCGGAACGCTCGGTCGCCACGTCGTCCCCCGACTACGGGACGCTGGCTGCAAGGTACGGGTACTCAGCAGGAGCAGCCGCGAGGCCGGGGAGGGTATCGAGCTCGTGACTGGTGACCTGGCCACGGGCGAGGGGATCGAAGCCGCGGTGGAGGGGGTCGAGATCATCGTGCACTGCGCGGGCAGCAGCAAGGGCGACGAGGAGAAAGCCCTGAACCTGGTCCGGGCAGCGTCGCGGGCCGGGGCGCGGCATCTGGTGTACATTTCGGTCGTCGGCGCCGACCGGGTCCCAGTCGAAAGCTTCGTCGACCGCGCCATGTTCGGCTACTTCGCGTCCAAACTGGCCTCCGAGCGCGTGGTGGCCGATTCCGGCCTGCCGTGGACGACCTTGCGGGCTACCCAGTTCCACGACTCGATCCTCACGGTCGCACGGACCATGGCGAAGCTGCCCGTCGTGCCGGTTTTTGCGGGCTTCCGGTTCCAACCCGTCGACGCCGACGAGGTGGCGGCCCGGCTTGTGCAGCTCACTCTCGGCGAGCCCTTCGGCCTGGTACCCGACCTCGGTGGGCCGCGGGCGTACACCATGGCCGATCTGCTGCGCGGATACCTGCACGCCAATCACCGGCGTCGACTGATCATGCCGGTCTGGCTGCCGGGTCGGGCCGCCCGCGCACATCGAGCTGGCGCCAACCTGACTCCCGACCACGCCGACGGTACCCGGACCTGGGAGGAGTTCCTGGCCGACCGGGTGAGTTCGTCAAGCGACAGCAGGTCTAGCCTGCCTTAGAGGAGGGATATATAATGCTTTTCGACAAAGTCGGTCTGGCGGAGCAGATCACGCTTACTGTCCCATCGTCACACCAGCCGCTTGCACGACTGACTTTTGTCGTTGAGGAGGGAATTCGCCTCTTAGGAATGCTCATGCTAGCGATCAAGTGTGTATCCAAACAAGGATTGAGTTGCAAATACGACTACACGTAGTTGTTACCAGGTCAAGCTGGTGATGCCCTACCCGGCGTCCACTTCTGCACTTACTTCGGCTTCCTCTTCGATTGGCACGGGGGTGAGGGAGGGTTCGCGGATGTCTATCTCCAGTTTGCCTTCGATGGCCTGGACGTGGACTTCGCCACGTTCGGGGATGTTGGCGAGCAGGATGCGCAGGCTGAGCGGCACTGTGAGCAGACGTTCAATGGCACGACGGAGGGGACGCGCTCCCTGCGTCTGGCTGAAGCCTTCTTTGCAGAGCAGGTCAACGGCACTGTCGTCGGCGTGGAGGATAAGCCCTTGCTCCAGCAGACGGGCAGCCAGTTCGTTCATCTGGAGGCGGGTGATGGCATGAGCCTGCACCTGGCCAAGTGGATGGAAGATCACTACTTCGTCAACGCGGTTGAGGAATTCCGGGCGGAAGGTCTGGCGCAGGCGTTCGAGCAAGCGGTCGCGCTGCATCTCTTCGGCGGTGCCTTTCTGAGTGGCGCGGAAACCGCTGGGCATGGAATGGCCAAGCATGTCGGTGCCGACGTTGGAGGTCATAATCCAGATGGCGTGTTGCGCATCTACGGTATGGCCCTGCGCATCGGTGAGGCGACCCGCGTCGAAGACTTGCAGGAAGAGGTCGAAGACTTCGGGATGCGCTTTCTCCAACTCGTCGAGCAGGACGACGCAGTGCGGGCGGCGGCGCAATTTGCCGGTGAGCTGGCCCTCCTGGTCGTGACCGATATAGCCGGGAGGAGCACCAATCATGCGTGATACGGCGTGCTTCTCCATATATTCTGACATATCTACGCGGATGAGGTGTTCATCGGAGCCAAAGACTTCAGCCGCCAGCGCACGCGCCAGTTCCGTTTTACCAACGCCGGTCGGCCCCAGGAAGAGGAAGACACCGGCGGGACGATGGCGCGGCTTCAGACCGGCACGCGCCACTTGAATGGCCTGCGTGACGCGACCAATGGCCTCATCTTGCCCGATGACGCGCGCTTTGAGGCGCGTTTCGAGATTGAGCAGGCGATCGCGCTCCTCGCGACCGGGTGCGCGAACAGGGATGCCGGTACGGGCCGAAATCACTTCGGCAATCATTGAGGCGGTTATAACCGGCATCTCTTCGAAATCATCGAAATCATCGTTCTCACCATCACCATTACCACCGGCACCCTCTGCTTCAGCCTCTTCCATTGAGAAGACACGCGCCTGCGAACAGGCTTCGTCGAGGACGCTGCACGCCTTATCAGGAAGGCGCAAATTCGGCAGGTACTGGACGGAGAGAAGCACGGAGGCGTTCAGCGCGTCCGTGCTGATACTAACGTGATGGTGTTCTTCGTAGAGTTCGCGCATACCGGTCAGGATAGTCAGAGCTTCTTCGGAGGTCGGCTCCTCGATCATAATGGGGCGTAGACGACGCTCCATGGCAGCGTCTTTCTCGATCAGGCGATACTCTTGCGGTGTGGTGGCGCCGATACAGCGCAAACGTCCACCGGCGAGGGCGGGTTTGAGGATGCCGGCGGCGTCAATACTGCCATCGGCGGCGCGTCCGGTGCCGATGAGCAGGTGCATTTCATCAATAAAGAGGATGATATTGCCGCTGCCTTCAGCCTCTTCCAGCACTTTCAAGAGGCGTTCCTCGAATTCGCCGCGATACTTGGTACCGGCGACGAGGGAGCTTGCCGAGAGTTCGATCAGGCGTTTGCCGCGCAGTTCGGGTGGAACTCTGCCATCGACGATGCGTTGCGCGAGGCCGCCGACGATGGTAGTTTTGCCGACGCCGGAATCGCCGATCAGCACGGGATTGTTGCGGTCTTTGAGCATGAGGGTCTGCATCAGTTGACGTATTTCTTTTTCGCGACCGATGAGCGGGGTCAACTGTTTCATCGTGGCCTGTTTGGTGAGGTCGCGACCGAGCCGCTCCAAGACGGAGTTGCCACCTTTAGCGGCGGCATCGGGGCTGATGCCGATGGGTAAATCGGCGGGTGCGGCTGGATTGGCACTGACAGATGGCACGAGTTCGAGCAAGGCGCGGGCATTGCTTGCCATGATCTGTTCGATCAGTTGGGCCGGATTGATGCCCAGTTTGGTGAGTAATTCATGGGTTACGCCGTCGCCTTCGCTCAGCACGGCTTGCGCGATGGCTCGCTCGTCAATACCATTGGAGCCGGCATTGATAGCGATGCGCTCGGCGGTTTGTAAAATCTCTTTGCAGCGGCGTGTTGGCAGGATTGGTGTTTCGCTAGATGCTTTGCCGGAGCCGAGGGCGAGGCGAATGACATCACGCACCTGCTTGGCGGAGAAACCGAGCGTGCGGAGGGCATCTTGCGTGCAGCCGCCGTCCAGTTTGGTCAAGGCGATAAAGAGATGGGGGGTGCCGAGATAGTCTTTGTGCATACGTCGCGCTTCCATGAGCGCAATGCCAAGCACCTCTTGCAAGAAACGCCGCTCAAGATTGTTAGAGGCGGAGGCCATCGGTGATACGTTGAGGTTATCATCGAAGAGATCGAAGGGCAGGTCGTTGCTGCGGTCCTTGTTGACGGCTGAACTTGTGAGCAGTCGTTGAGTCGGGTCGCCATACAAAACGTAGGTCATCCACGAAAAGTCATCGGTGCGATGCTGAGCTATACTGGCACGCGCCCGCCGCATGGCCTCACCAAGTGTCATACCATCGGCAATCTCTTGATAGAAGAGCATGGCAAATTCGCGTGTACGGGCCGAATTCACGGGCCAGCGCATCGCCACCACTGCTCCTGCTCCTGCCGCTAACAGGCTGCTTGCCAGTCGCTCCATTGCCTCGTCACGCTCTTGCTGGCCGGCTAGAGCGTTGCCATTGCGGTTCTGCCGCTCATCGTCGTGATAGCTGAGAAATATCAGGGGACGCCGGGGCAGCGTCTGAAATAGCTGCTCAACGGCATTGCCATCAAGACGTGAGCTACCTGCGAGGGCTAATACGGGATCGCCAGTGGTGGAAAGCAACGGGGCCGGGCCAGCATAATGCACCACCTGCGGCGCGTCGGCACTGATACGCATACGCATCTCCAACTGATTTGCCTGCTGGCGATAGAGAATGATGCGCGATACTGATTCCGGCAAGGTGGTACAGAGCGTGGCAACCTCTTCCTCCGCGCCAGGACGCTCGCCAGTGGGGTTGACAAGAAAGAGGACCGAGAGTCCCTGCGCTTCACGGCGTCCTCCCTTGCGGATAGGGCGATCGGGCAACGGGAGACGGTGAGAGCCGTCGCGTGGCGAATAGATCTGCCGTCCAATGCTGATATGCTGGCAGAGATAACGCCCGGACCTGGAACCGCCTTCAAACAAGAGTTCCCAGGGAATATCGGGCGTATTGGTATTGATAATAAGGGCTGTTTCGAGGTGACGCAACGTCTCCTGTATAGGAGCGGGAAGAACGGTATCGAAGAGCAGGCGGCCTAACGTGAGCAGCGAATCATTGACCACACTCAGCTTCATTGTCTGCCGCTTCATCTCGGTCAATGCCAGCGTCTGCATCTGTTGTGTGGCCGATTGTGTGAGACGTCGTAAGCGTTCACGGACCTCCGGAGTCAGTTCCGTGATATATTCTTGCCCACCAGGGAGCGACTCCGTCGGGAGTATCGAGTCGAAAACGGTAGACGGTATCAGAGCGTATTATTGTTAATAGGGCTGGCTGTTCCATGAAACATCCTTCGCTTCCACCAAACTTTTAGTCGCGGGTACATCCTCTGTCCACAAACATAATATTACAAAGGCCGAATAAATCCCAATAAAATAATGGCACATGCAGTATACGTGGCAAAAGATGTCTGTGTCAATAGTTATGCTGATCGGGTAATGCGGCTCATTTTGACGCGGAGGATAGTGTGCGCTTGTATCCGCTCTGCGTGCAATGTCTGGCCAAAGTGGAGACAGCTGGTGGGCATCGCCACCGACTGAAGAGTCCGTGTTTATCGTATAAGCCGAACATTTCCGAGAGTCTCAGTGATGGCGTCTTTGTGCAGAGACTCTCGGAACACTCCGGAAGCCAATTTACAAGAAAACAGGCCAAAATATGTTCGCTTTTTGTCTCGGAAAAGCTCTCTGTAAAGAGCCTCTCGGAAACCCTTGCGTAAAATGGCTTCCTATGCTATACTACAAGGGTAGCAGGCTAAATGGCCTGTGGAGCCCGTTAGGGATTGAGGCAATGCAACCGGCCGCCCATTGAAACAGAGCTGTACGGAGGCTAAATGGCCTGTGGAGCCCGTTAGGGATTGAGACTCATAGATTGCAGTAGTTTCGAGTTTCCCTAGGAGGCTAAATGGCCTGTGGAGCCCGTTAGGGATTGAGACAGTTCATAGCGCTTAGATTTCGCCAGTGATCGGATTGAGTGGCTAAATGGCCTGTGGAGCCCGTTAGGGATTGAAACAACAGCTCCT
>CAVQVL010000010.1:0-54307 GCA_963717105.1 uncultured Chloroflexia bacterium | reverse complement strand
AGCGGAATTCATGAATCGTTGAGTAATCAGTATCTTGTGCCTATCTATGACTCCGGCTCCTGGTCAGCTTGGCGATACCACCTGGTATTATATTGTGATGCGCTTTTATGCAAGGTGGCGTCTGCAAGCGCGTATTCGCCGATTGCCCGCTCTCGCTCACCGATGCTTGCGTTGCCCTGGCTTGATATCGCTGATGCCCTTGACTATATTCACAATAAAGGCATTGTGCATCGCGATATCAAGGCTTCAAATATTTTGCTGGATGCTGAGGGGCGTTGTTACCTGTCAGACTTAGGCATTGCTCGTACCAATAGTAATACCGGGGCCGCGCGGTTGACCAGTACTGGTGTTGTGATGGGAACCGTCGATTACATTGCACCCGAACTTTTTGAAAGCAATCGCCAGGCTGATCCCCGTAGTGACATCTACTCGCTGGGCGTTCTGCTCTTCGAAATGGTCACAGGCCGATTGCCCTTTTCCGCGGAAATCAGATTGCGCTTGTGACGATGCATATGCATACTCAGCCTCCTGTACCGAGCAGTATTTATCTTATACCTGATCAGTCGATCGCGTCATTTTGCAGGCACTGGCAAATAATTCCTGAACAAAGGCAAAGTAGTGCCGCCGCATTGGCCTCTGCTTTCTGCCGGGCGATAATTCAATCACCAACCCCCGGTTGTCACAGCCGCTACACCCACTACACCCACTACACCCATTACACCCGCTACACCCGCTACACCCACTACACCCACTACAGTCGCCGCCACTCGTTCTGCCGTCACTTGCCTCTGGTCCGGCAAACCCTGTTGGGTGCGGAGACTGAAGCGGCACAGAAGTCCCCGGTACAGCCTGTATCAGCAATTTCTCCAGTAAGCCCGGTGGGACTTTCTGAGTCAAGACCTCCTCGACACTCAAAGAACCGCCGGGCTTTAACTATCGCCATTGTAGCCTTTGCGGTCATATCACTTATTATCATTTCTGTTTTTAGTGTGGTACTTATTAACAATAATGCGCATATCAGTAGCGATGCTACGGCTACCGCCCGCTCCGAGACCGTTGCTGCGACAGCAGCAGCGTCTGCTACTGCACGAGCGCAGGTAATCGCCACGGCTGGCCCCCTGGCAACGGCTACCGGTGGAACACCGAACTATGCCGACTCATTAAACGATTCCAATAATCCTGCTACGCAAATGGCTCAGTGGGATGGCCTGGTCGGCACCAATAGCCAGTGCATCTTTAAACCAGACGGCTATCACGTTGTACAAAGCACCGGAATTTTTAATCTGCACGCCTGCCAGGAAACTTCCTATAATTATGGCGATGCGACAATATCCGGCAGTGTCAACATACTTCATGGAGACTCTGGGGGCCTCTTCCTCCGTTTCAATCAAGCTAACGGTGGTAGTGGGTACCTGTTCGAGATAAATAGTATGGGCAAGTATAAGTTCTCGCTCTTCCAGGGAAATGTGCTGCAAGATTGGACACCTTCATCAGCCCTGAAGGTTGGTTACAATATGACAAACACTCTAGCTGTGATTATGAAGGGAAACACATTTGCGCTCTATGCCAACGGCGCTTATATCACTACACTAGCAGATCCGTCCAATACGTATGCATCAGGTGTAGTAGCTCTTTTCGCCAGTGCCCCCAGTAACAATACCGAGGTGATCTTTAGCAATTTTAAAGTGTACTCACCGAGTTAGATATGATTTGACGAGTATCTGTTTCCTCGCCGTAATCGTACTAATTTGCCTTACATCTCCAGCAAGTAGCAAACCCATCGCTGAACCGTTTAATAGGGTATAATAGCAAAAAGTGGGCGGTATGATGCTGTGTATTTTGTAGGAGACTTGGAGCAATTGTATGCCAGGATTAGAGGGCAAAACTCTTGATCGCTATGAACTGAGAAGGTTGGTTGGTAGGGGCGGCATGGCGGATGTGTACGCGGGCTATGATCCATTGTTGGAACGGGAAGTGGCCGTCAAAGTATTTAAGCGCGAAGAAGAGCAGATGCTGCGCCGCTTCATTCGTGAAGCGCAAGTCATGGACTCTTTGAACAATTCACATCTCGTGCCTATCTACAATTCTGGCTCAAGTTCGCTTGGCGATGTCACCTGGTATTATATTGTCATGCCCTTTATGCAGGGTGGCACGCTACGGGCGCGTATCCGCCGTTCGCCGCTCTCTCTCACCGAGACGTGTGTTGATTCTGGGCGATATCGCCGATGCCCTTGACTTTATTCACAGTAGGGGTATTGTGCATCGCGACATCAAAGCCTCGAATGTCCTGCTGGATACCGAAGGACGATGCTATCTGGCTGATTTCGGCATTGCCCGTATCAATACCGACGCTACGCAATTGACCAGTACCGGGAATGTGCTGGGAACTGCTGATTATGTGGCCCCCGAACTGTTTGAAACCAATCGCAAAGCCGACGCAGGTACCGATCTATACTCGCTCGGCGTCTTGTTGTTCGAAATGGTCACCGGTCAATTGCCCTTTTCCGCAGAGAACCAGATTGCGCTGGTGACAATGCATATGAATGCGCAGCCGCCAGTACCGAGCAATATTGCGCCGCACATACCGGCGTCTGTTGACCGCGTTATTTTGCGGGCGTTGGCAAAGAAACCGGAACAACGCTATGGGAGCGCTACTGAACTGGCCGACGCTTTCTGCCGGGCAGTTGCCTTTGGTGTTGCCGCTCCTGATTCTGACTGGGAGCAGGTAGACGATCGGGCATATGGTGGCGTGCCGCCGAACGGTGTCTATCAAGGAGGGCAAGCACCCGTTGCCTCAGACCTGCCTACGTTGATACAATCGCCAACAGGACAGTCGGTGCATGATGGCGGCGGTGGCCGCATTATTCTGCCGCCTCCCGTTACCGATCAACCTCAGCGTGGTATGCAGACGCCGGCTCTCCCTTTGCAAGCTTCACCTATAGCATCTGTATCACCGGTACCCCCGATCAGTCCTGCCGACCCAATACGTCCGCAGCGTCGAAGAGATCGACGTGGCTTAATTGTTGCCATCATTGCTCTGGTGGCCTTACTGCTTGTCCTCGTTCCGATTATTGTCTTTGCGATTATTTCGCATAACGCTAACGGTAATGGTACAACCGGTACGATTGGCACCTCTGCTCCTGCTCAGACTGCGGGAACAGGGATCACCGCAACGTCAACTACAGTAGCTACACCGACTCCTTCACCGACACCCAATGCCACAGCTACAGCCCAGGCAAAGGCTGCCGCTACCGCTACGGCTCAAGCGCAAGCGACTGCCTCGGCAATTGCCGCCGTCACCGCTACCGCGAGGGCACAAGCGAGTGCCACGGCAGGCGTTATTGCAACAGCTACCGGAGGGACACCGAGCTACGCCGACGCATTGAACAATCCTAATAATGCGAAAACGCAGGCGGCTCAGTGGGACGGGCTTAATGGCGGTGATAGCCAGTGCGTTTTTGCCAGCAATGGCTACCACGTCAAACAAAGCGTCTCATCCAATAACTTGCACGCCTGTCACGAGGCCACGTACCAATATGGAAATGCCACAATTGCTGTGAATGTAACGATCCTCAAAGGGCATTCTGGCGGCCTCTTTCTGCGTTTCCAAAGCGGCGTTTTTGGTACCTACAATGGCTACCTGTTCGAGATAGATAGCAAAGGCCGTTACAAGTTCTCGATCTTTGCCGGCAGCATTGTGCAAGATTGGACGCCTTCACCGGCCTTGAAAATTGGTTATAACGTGACAAACACCATAGCGGTGATCATGAAAGATAACGCCTTTGCTTTCTATGCCAACGGTTCCTATATGACTACGCTGACACATTCATCCAATAAATTTTCGTCCGGCAATGTGGCTTTTTTCGCGACTGCCTCTAATGCCGATACGGAGGTTGTTTTTAGTAATCTCGGAGTGTATCCAGCAAGTTAGACAGGGGAGAATTCATGCTTACACGTATTACCAACGGGAATATTGTTACGGCGACCGACGATTACCTCGGCGATGTTTTGATTGAAGACGAGAAGATTATCGCCATCGGCACTCTCGCCAAGATGCAGGCCGATACTACGATTGACGCCACGGGCAAATATATTTTTCCGGGTGCCATTGATGTACATACCCATATGGAATTGCCTTTGCCCACAACAGTAGCCAGCGATAGTTTTGAGACTGGCACTATCGCGGCGGCTTGCGGCGGCACAACGGTTATTCTTGATTTCGCTAATCAGCGTCGTGGGCAATCCCTCGCCGGGGCCTTGCAATCCTGGCATGAGAAGGCCGATGGCAAGGCCGCCATAGATTATGGCTTTCATATGACCATTACCGACCTTGCCAATGCTCCCGAAGCCGCGATGGATGAGATGATAGCAGTGGGCGTCACAACCTTTAAGCTCTTGATGGCCTATCCGGGCACCTTCATGGTGGATGATGAGACCATCTTTCGTGTCCTGCGCCGCTCGGCCCACATAGGTGGGTTGGTGATGGTACACGCGGAAAATGGCATTGTCATTGACCTGCTTGTACACGAGGCTATAGCCGCTGGTCATACCACTCCTGCTTACCACGCTCAGACGCGCCCCGCGCTCCTGGAGGGTGAAGCCACCCAACGCGCTATCACGCTGGCGAAGCAGGCGGAGGCACCCATATATATTGTACATGTCAGTTGCGCCGATTTGCTCAAACCAATCGCAGCCGCTCGCGCCCGGGGTTGCCCGTGTGGGGCGAGACCTGCCCGCAATACCTTTACCTGAACGATAGTGCCTATGCCGCTCCGGATTTTGAGAGTGCGAAATTTGTCTGTACGCCGCCCATGCGTAAAGCATCCGATAATGACGCACTGTGGCAGGGCCTGCAACGCCACGAATTGCAGGTCGTCTCGACCGACCATGCTCCCTTCAACTATGCCGGACAGAAAGAGTTGGGGCGCAATGACTTTACGAAAATTCCCAACGGCTTGCCCGGCGTAGAGCATCGCGTGATACTGATGTACAATGGCGTGCGCCGCGGCCTACTCGATATTCACCATTTTGTAGACCTCGTTGCTACTATGCCCGCCAAACTCTTCGGCCTCTTCCCGCGCAAGGGCACCATCGCCCCCGGCAGCGATGCCGATATTATCATTTTCGATCCCGAACGATCCTTGACCATCTCCGCCGCCAACCAGCACCAGCATGTAGACTATACTCCTTACGAAGGAATACAGGTGCAAGGGGTACCGGAGACCGTGCTTTTACGCGGGCGCGTCATTGTACGCGACGGAACGTACGTTGGCGGCAAGGGCGGAGGAATATATCTGCACCGGAAGACGTTCTCGGCACCATGATTCACAGACCCTGTACTATCCTTACAGGTTACGCAGCTCATTGCCAGATAAAGGAAATGCGATTATGAGCGATTTGCCGAGTGGCGAATAAAGATGATTGACCTGTGAAAAAAATTTCACAGAAATATGGTATTTTTACGCATAATTTGCAAAAACCTCATTTTGCTCTGGCAGTTTGCCATTGTCATGTGGTATGTTATGAGCAAGCATTGAGTTTCCCTAATTTGGAGGGCCAACAACGGAAGAGTTTTGTGAGAGGTTCTTCATTTGTAGAAAAGCAATGGAGTTGTCTTAGTAGAGAAAAGGACGGTTTACAGCTATGAAAAAAGCCGAAAAGAAGCGTGCATCGTTGTTGGCTAATCTGGGCGATATCAACCGACCTTTGCGTGTTCGACCTGTACGTGTGGCGGGGCGAGAGTGGTGGGCAGTAGATGCCGAAGATACCTGGCCCGGTATGGTCATGGACCTACGTCGGCTGGGTTTCGAGTCAATGGCATGGGAAGACGAAGTACTGGTGCGTGAGGGCGCACCTTTATACGAACCGCAGATGGAAGGTCCGGCTGCGCCACAAGGGCTAAAGCCATTTCCACCCATCCATTCATCCATCCAAATTTATAAAGAATCATACTCACCCAGTTTAGCGAATTCTCAGCTACCTGGACGAAGATGACGACGATTTGGAAGATGAAGATGAGTTTGAGCCGGAAGACCTCTACAACGGAGAATAATTCGTTCCGTTGCAACTGACTTATAGTCAGTGAGGATAGCAATAAATAAATCTGGATAACAGCAAGTATAGAGAGATCATTCCAGATTGGGTGCTGGCTGTATTTTGAGCCTGATACTATTATAGAATGTCGTGGCTCATCAGCACCTGCTTTGGAGTGGTCTTTTGACGTCTCCATTATCTCCATCGCCTACGTAAGTACTTGTATCTATTTCCTACGGTTTTGATGAAAGAACTCTAGCAGCAACGTTATTGCTGCCACTGTGAGTACCTCTACAAGTGTGCCTGTTCTTGAAGTTCCTGGAGTACCTTCTTTCTCTTTTCCGGCTTTGCGAGTCATCGCAACAGGTTGGATCTCGTTCTGTGCTGGCTGTTGTAACTGCCTTGCTCTACTTTTCGGAAAAATATCCTTTGGCTCCTCATCTTTATGAGAGGCAGATGCCTGCTGTTGCATCGCTTTTTCACTTGTAGGCAAATGGCTTGTCAAGTCATGCACCATCGCGGCTATATTATCCGGTGTGACACGGATATCTTCGCTAAAGAAGGCGTTCACTTCAGCACCGAGCAGGAGAATAACCGCGAAGTAATAGAAGAAAAAGAGCAGTATTACCGCGAAACCAGCTGTTCCTGAATCAGAAACGAGGAAATGGGTGACGTACAATGGGAAGAGTATCAAATAGATCTGGAGGGCTATAGCCGCTACAACGGCTCCTTTCCAACTGTTGCGAAAACTGATCCGTTGATTGGGGACGACAATATAAATCACGACGAAGAAGACCCAGGAGACGGCCAGTCCAATGAGGATGCCTGCGAATGAAAATAGTATGCCAATTCCAGGAATAGAGTTCAGTGATGTTGTTCGCAGCAGCGAGAGGACCAGTGCCGGAATAGTTGCTCCAAAGACCATTACAGGTATAAGTATAAGAAAGATCACAAGCATGGAGATAGCCATGATATATTGCTGGATCAAGTTGCGCGGACGGGCGTGATAAATGACATCAAAATACCCTTCCATGGAGACGAAGAGGCCCGATCCGCCAATGAACGCGGTCACAACGGCGATGACGCCGAGTAATCCCTCACTTCGATGAATAGCGTTAAGAGCAGGTTGCAGTATGTTTTGTTGATTAAGAGGTGGTGGAAAGACGTTCTGAATATTGGTAATCAGCAAGTTTTTCGCGCTTGCGTCGAGTCCACCTACGATCAAACCAAAAATGGAGATGAGTGCAATGAAGATGGGGAAGATAGCTGCCAGCAGGTTAAACGCAAGCCCTGAGGCAAAGCCCATGACCCAATCATTGCCGAATTTCATGAAGAATTGCTGTATGGGCCAACCATCTTTCTTACCGGTCTCTCCCGCTTCAGAGGATGCCCTCTTTTTCGTTTTGGACTCTCCAGTTCGGCTTGCCATGAAACACCTCACAGACTCTCAACGTTGAGATATGAACGAATGCCACATGCTTCCTTTTGTAACATCATTCCATCATAGTAAAAGCTTCATCCTTTGAGTTGTTGCCATCATTTTAGCATATCCCGAAAGGCCATAGGGAACAAATTGGAACACCCTTGCTACTCTCTGCTATAATGAAAAAAAGTCAGTTGAGCAGTCGTAGAATCAAGGAGCTTGTGATGCAGAAGGATACTCAGCACCCGGCAAAGACTGAACCACTTGTGCAAGATGATATTACTATCCTGCAAGATAACCTCTTTACTGGCGTACCAACGGTGATCGCTGAACCTCCAGACCCGTTAGAAACACCTTTTCCGCCATTGATACGTACTCATCCGCTCACCGACCAGTCCAGCCTTGCCGCCTGTACGATACCCTATTCGCAGGAATTGATGTTGCGTGGCAAATCGAACTATACCGTGACGTGTTTTCTCTCAGACCTGAAATTGTTCAGTTCTGCTATTGGCAAGGACACGCCCGTTGGTCGTATCACGAAAGAACAACTGACCGATTGGCTGATGCAACTCAAATTTGGCACAAAGGATCGCACGCCCGCACCCAAAACAATGGCTCGTCGCGTCACCTTCCTCAAAAATTTCTTCTCCTGGCTCGCTCGTGAAGGGGTTATACACGAAGACCCATCCGCTAGCCTCGCCCTGGAGCGTCCCTTACCGCCACTACCGGAACTTTTGTATGAGGATGAGGTGAAACGCCTGTTGGAGGCCGCGGCAGAGGATGCGCGTTGTCACTGCCTCGTCTACCTTGTCCTGCACGCTGGATTGAAGAAAGAGGAGGTGATGGGCTTGAAAATCCATCAGATAGACCTCTCCGATCCACATCATCCGGCCATTACGATCGATTTTCCCGCCTCAACTGGGCAAGCAGCATCGCGAGCGCCGTCTCACATTGCCGGGGGAGTTCACCGCTATTCTACAAGCATATCAGGCCAAATATCATCCTACAAACGAACTGTTCGTTTGCACCGACCGCAATTTGAACTACATTCTGGGGAAAGCCGTCAAGATAGCCGCGATCAAAAAGCGCGTCACCTTACAACTGTTGCGCGATACCTTCGCGGTACGGCAGCTCAAAGCAGGTACCTCGCCCGATGAGCTACGCGAGAAACTTGGCCTCTCCGACGAGGCATGGCTGGAGTCACGCGAGAAATACCGGCGATTAGCATTTTCCAAATAGAAGGAAGGTGAAAGAATGCAGCGCTGCATTCTTTCACCTTCCTTCTATTTGGCTTCATTAAAAGCGTGGATATTGTGGAGGCATCTGTTGTGCCTGGATGATCGTGATTTGCCGGGCGGCTCTACGGTTCAATGCATTATTCAAAAGGATAGCGTTAATGATGATGGCGGCAATGGACAGTGGGCTGATACAAAAAATACCCAGGCCCAGAGTGAATATAATTCCTAATATCGCAAGAGGAATATAGAATACAATGCTACAAATGAGAAGCACTACTCCAACTGCTGTTTTCCCTCCCATAAGCCAGCCCACACCGTAAATGCCAAACAGCGAGAGGATGATTTCCACGATCAGTGCGCTATTATTTTTCTGCGCTGGCACGTAGTTGTTGTAGATGTTGACATTGATGCCGCCGGGCTGGAATGGGGGCGGAGTATAGGAAGCTCCATACTGGTAGTTCGATTGTGGTGATGTTTTGTAGCCCGATTGCGGTGGCCGCTTATAATCCTGGCGTGATGCATTACTCCTGTAGCCCTGCTCATAGCTAGACGTTGGCTCATCGTAGGTGCCAGACGAACTTGCATCGTCCTGTGTCGGGAAATGCTCCGCTGGTCGAGCGGTTGAGGTAAGTGTGCCGCAAGATAGACAGATCGCGGCATTATCCGAAATCTCGTTTCCACAACGTTCACAAATCATGACAGGTCTTTCTTTCGTGCTATCTCTATAGTTACTGTCAGTTCAGCGGCAAGCAAATCATTCAACATTTCAAGATGATATACGTTTTATTGCTAGTCAGAGTTGCTTTTCCTTTGACCTTTTTGTAACCGAAATTGTTTCTGATAGCTTACTGATAGCATAATTTATACTGGCGTGATACTCCATCCACTATCACCCACATGCAATTCCAATGTTCCTACCTGCGCAGTCTGCAAATTTGCGGGACCAGTGCGGTCAGTTCTGGTGCGACAGAAATAATAGTAGTTGCCCCGGCTTTGCGTTGTTTGGCGGTCAACGAGGCTGGCGTAATGATCAGCAGCTTTGCATGAGCGGCCTGTAAGACTGGGAGCAGTGACGACGAGAAAGCCTTATCGGTTTGCGCGACGACCTCGACTACATCGGCTTGCAGGTAGGTGGAGGGAATACCGGTGAGCAATCCATCCAGCGCATAATTGCTGGCTGCCGTCACACCAAGCAGCAGCATACGCAGATTGGGCGCAAGAAGGCGCACGATAAGCCCATTGTCGTGCTCCTCGTCGCTGCTTTTGTGTAAGGGCGTCGCGGGCCAGAATACCTGTAATGCTACCTGTGATCCCAGGGGAATCGTCATTCCCTGGTGTAACTGAAGATAGTGGATGTTTCGTTCAGCAATGGTGTGCCGCCAGAGGGCATAGCCGGTATTGGGATGCAGCATACCGGCATCGGCAACTTCGCCAATCTGATAGCGGCTCACAATATCTTGCGACCCTGTCAGGTGATCGGAGCGAGGCGTGGTTAAAAGCACCAGATCGAGCGAGCGTTGCCAGAATGGCAGGCGAGAGTCAAGTTCCTGATCCAGCGATGCTTCGTCCATTCCACCGTCAATGAGCGCGGTCTTTCCATCAGCTGTTTGGATCAGAATGGCTTCACCTTGTGGAGGTTGAAGTGCGGGTCCGACGCTGAGGAACGTAATGGTAAGCTGGCCGTTCGTTCGTGTCGCTAAAGCGGCCGTGCCAGTGGCCAGGATAATCAGTAGTATGGCACTCACTTGAACCACGCGCCAGACCCGTTTTGCAGATGACGACGTGTTTGATTGCGCTTTCTCCTGTTTGTTGTTCTGCCAATCTGGCCGTGCATAGCGTATCGTGCTGACAATAAGCGTCAATAGACCATAATAACCCCAAGCCAGACCGCTGTTGAAGCTGGGAATGGGCAAATAGGCACCAGGGGCATGCGCACACAACGTGATGGTATTCGTGACATACCACAGGAGAGGCCATGCCGCCCACGCGCACAACAGGCCGAGTGGCGCATAGAGAAGGCCCAGAAAACAGAGTAGAAGACCAATAGAGAGCAACATGCCTAATAGAGGAACAGTGAGTATATTGGTCATCAGCGCGATCGTCGAAACTTGATTGTACACCTGAGCATCGATCGGCAGTGTCGCAATCTGTGCTGCCAATGTAACCGCGCTGATTTCTGCTAACGTATGACCAGAGGGCAAACGCTCCAGAGGCGAGAGTAATCGCTGAAACGGAGGCGTGAGCATGACAATGCCGAGCGTACCAAGAAACGACATTTGAAAACCGACATCCCATAAAATGAAAGGGTCAAACAGGCACATGATGAGCGCGGCAAAAGCGAGCGCAGTGTATACGTTATAGATTTTGCCGATGCGTGGGGCAATAACCATAATTACCCCCATAATACCCGCTCGAATTGCCGCCGGACCCGCACCGCTCAGAATAGTGTAGATAAAGATACATGTGATAACCAGTGCCGTAACAAGCCAGTGCCTGACTGCTCCTTGCCGACGTTCAGTCGGTAACATTTGCCACGCCTGCTGTGTTTGTCCTGTCTGTCTTGCCAGAATGCCTGGGTTTTTATAGAGCCAGCGTGTACTGCTCATGATAATACCGGCCACAATGGTCACTTTAAAGCCGGAAGGAGCAATTAAATGAGCTGTGCCAGTTTCATTGAAAAAGTTCGTGAGAGGTTTGAGCGCGGGTGTGCGTAAACTCAAAAGAATAGCAATTAAGACCGACGCTTCCGGTTGGGGCAATGATTGTGTAATGACTGTTTCCAGCATCACACGTAAGTGATAGAGGGCAGCAAGGATGGGATTGCCGCCGTTGCTCATGACGGTGATACGTGGAAAAGACATGTCCGCGAACACACCGGCAGCACTATACTGAGTCTTTGACTGCAATGTTCCCTGTACCTCAACCGCATCGCCATAATTGGCTCCATACGGGTCTTCTATCGTGCTATCAAGTGTTCGTACTTCCAGTAGTCCGTCAGCTTGCTGCCAGGAAGTACCAGCGTTGAGACTGATAGTTGTAACTCCGACCAACAAAACACGGGTTTTTCCCTGGATGGTTGGTTCGTCGGTAACGCTGCCCTGTACTTCCACTTTGTTTTTGCCGATGAAATGGGAAATCGCCTGCGAATCGATTCGCAGGCGATATCATGCTGTAACGCCAGGCTCCAACGAACAGCGAGAGGACAATGAGCAGGATAATACGTCCCCTTGTATCTTTCCATAAGAGCGGAATACCAACCAGTGCCGGAACGCCGCCAATGAGTAGCGATACCGGCGGTAGCTGCACCAGCGAAGCAAGAAACATGCCAGTAAGACATGCTCCTGCTACTACAACCAGTGTTAGCCCGTGCAAATCCAGGGGCAAGCTCTCGCCCTTGTTATGGACGGTCGGCGGTGGCCAATCCATGCGCGGCACTGTAGGAACAGGGCGTATCACTAAATTGTGACCTCATTTTTGATTTTGTCGTATATTTCTTTGCTGACCACCTGCAATAATTGGTCAATGGATGTGTAGGGACCGTTCTGCAACCGGTAGTTGACGATATTTTGTGCTGTTGTGCTACTGACATGCAGTGCTGATTTCAATTGATCGGCACTGGCGGTATTGATATTTACGAGCTGACCCGTTGACGTTGAGGTGCTTGTAGGTGTGCCATTAGCGGTACCAGGACCTGGAACGCCGCCCATATAGGTAGGTGGAATTTCGCCTATCATGGTGACATAGACCTCTTCCCCGTCGGTCAGTTTCGCGGCAAGATTGATTGCCACAAGGTTTGCCTTTGGCAATGGCCCACCTGCCGCTTGTAACAATGCATAGACGCGAGCATCGGATGGCAGGGCATAGACGCCTGGATGTTTGACGGCGCCAACGATATAGGCCTGAATTTCGCCGCTGGAACTGCTTGGACTCGCAGCATTGGCAGAACTGCTATTGAAATTCGTCGCAGAGGAGCTACTAAAATTTTGCTGGCTATTATTGCCAGAAATTGTCGTAGGCGTACCGGTATACCAGATAACAACGAATATACCAACCAGTACTGGCACGAGAAGAAAAATGCCAACACGCGCAAGGATACGCTTTTTCCGTGATGAGATAGCGGGTCCAGCGGGAGGCAGAAATGTGCCAGAAGGAGCGGCAAGAGGCGTAACAGCGGGCTGCGGAATTGTTTGTTGCTGAGAGAGTTGATACTGCGTGTAGGTTTGAGGATTCGTGTGCTGCTGCGGCAACAAAGACATGAGCCTGACCCTCCTACATATTCTTTTCAGTGCAAGAATAGCAGAGTTCAGTGAAGGTTGTCAATATGTTTTTGGTCAATGTTAAGTAGAAACTTTTTCGCCGTGAGAGACGTGATTCTCGGTGTGGTAATGAATCACTTGAGCTTTCTCATTTTCATTCTTTTGTTGTACACTACATTCCCCATGTTTTTTAGCCACCTTGACCCGCCAATAGGCCATAAAAGAGGAATCCTGCGGCGGTAATCATGACCATTATGGTCATGAGGAGAAAAAAGAGCGTCAATCGCGTTAAACGTTGCGTTCCCATAATTTTGCGGTTAGTACCCACGAGCATTAAGGCAATTACCAGGAACGGGGTCAAGACGCCGGAGAGAACATTGGCCCAGAAGATAAGATGGATAGGGTCTATTCGCACAAGTACCAGCGCAAGGCTAACTATAAGCGACAGCGTGAGAATCAGATAGAAGCCCTCATTTTGCCAGGGATGTTTGGAGAGGCCAACCGGCCATCCGATGGTTCCGGCTACTGCATAGGATGTACTTGCCAGTAAGACAGGAATTGCCACCAGTCCGGCTCCGATGAAACCGAGCGCAAACAGGTATTTGGCGAATGGCCCCAGCAGTGGAGCAAGCGATTTCGCCGCATCTGCCGCCGTTACAATACTTTGGTGATGAATAAAGAGCGTAGAAGCGGTCGAGAGAATGATGGCGTAAGCCACGAGATTTCCACTGATGACTCCGATACTCATGTCGAGTTTCACTTCACGCATTTGCTCCTTGCGCGTTCCAAAGCGTTTTTCTTCCTTTTCACCTTGTACCTGCCAGAAGATATTGTATGGAGAGATAGTTGCACCAAGCAGTGCCACTGCGCTGCTAATGCTGGCGAAGGTGAGGTCTACATGCGGGACAAAGGTATTGACGAGAATTGCTTCCCAGTCTGGTTTGGCCCAGATAGCTGTAATGAGGTAGACGGCGAACGCCAGACTCATGACAACAAAGATTTTTTTGAGCGACTCGAAGTTGCGGTATACTGTGAAATACCAGAGAACAAAGGCAACGGGAATGATAAACCAGAACCAGGCAATTGCTCCATTTGTGACCAATTCCAGGCCGGTACCGATGGCCGCGAGGTCAGCAGCAATCAAGGCAATATTCGAGATGATTAGGAGCAACGATACTATTGTTGCAATTGGGCGTCCATAGTGTTTGCGCAGCAAATTTGCCAGACCCTGTTGCGTGACTCGCCCGATTTTGGCACAACTGAAGAGAACGCTGTAGTACAACGGAGTTGCCAGCAATAAGAGCCAGAGATGCCCGAAACCGTTTTGTGCGCCATCGATAGAGTAAGAGCCGACAGCCGATGAGTCGTTGCCAGCCATACCTCCTAAAAAGCCAGGCCCAAGTATGTGTAAGAGGTTGTATAATTTCCCGTGAGTTGCAGCAGAGGTTGGCTCCGTCGCTGTTGTATTGCCGTTTTGCGTAGAACTAGCGGCTGGTTGCTCAATCGGCGTTTCCAACTCTTTTGAACGCAAGCCCTCGGCGGTAGGAATGGTTTCCTCTACCTCATCAAGCAGACCGGATGGTTCCTCTTCCAACTTATGTAATGGAGGAAATTCCTCGGTTCCCGAAGATGTAAGGGAAGCGATTTCATCTTTACCCGCCTCAATTACGACAGTCCCGGCATTCTTCTCCGTGTTGCCATTAGACTTTTGTTCAACACTGTGGATACGTTCGGCGGGCACCTTGATTTCCTTTTTGAAGAGCAGCCCCTTTTGCACCACAATCTCGTCGACGTTGCCTTGAGAATCACGCAGTACTTCAGAGACCTTAGGCGAACTGATGTCTTTTTCACCTATATCAGCCCGCGTAGCTTCTACCGTCATCCCAGGCTCAACCTGATTAGCCTCGTCCTTTGCTACTTCGTCTTGCTGCTGATTACCCAAGTGTTTTCATCCTTCACCCAATATGTTGCCGTGTATTTTTACCGTACCAGCTTTAACAAGCGTCCTCTCTTCTATAGAGTATACGTATAGCACAGGCCAAAAGTTTTGATGTGATGCACTTTAGCAAGAATGAGGATCAGTATGAATACTCGATCAAAGTATTCATACTGATCCTCATTCTTGCTAAAGTGCATTGTGCTAAGGGCTATCGTTTGTGATAGAGTTTCCAGGCTGGATGCTCATCCACTCATCCGTTTGCCAGAGCGGCATTAAAACCGATGTCTGTCTGAATTGCCTGAACTGCCTGGTTTACAGGGACTGTGGGGAAGGTTATAGAGAGGCAAAATTTTGCGGATTACTTTTGATGTAGATGGGCAATTATCGTTTTCTTGCCATTAGCTCAATTACCTGCTATACTGTCCTTACGACGGTGTAGCTCAATGGATAGAGCGCATGCCTCCGAAGCATGAGGCTGCGGGTTCGAGTCCCGCCACTGTCGCTACAATGCATAATCCATCGTCCAAACTATGCTCTTTTGTCCATTATTCTGTGTATCCGTGTCTTTTTCAGAGGTAGAAGAGCTTTTTGTAAGACTGTACCAGTGAATACTTTAACTGATTGCAAGAAAAAACTGTGCAGGCCTGCACAGTTTTTTCTTGCAATCAGTTAAAATGATTTTTGTACTTTTGTTATCAGCCGATACGGCGGTAGCGTGCCTCGGCGAACGAGTAGAGGCCATAGGCGATGAGGCCAAGTGCCACAATGACCAGCAAAATTGGACCAAAGGGTTGTTGGCGTAAGAGTTCTTGAAGTGCACCATTCAGACCGACCGCTTTTTTGGGGTTAAACTGGACCGCCGCCACAATCAGGAAGATGCCGATAATGGTAAAGACAACTCCAAGAGCAGCGTAGCCAGCGCGACCTAGATTGATGATAGTTTTGCGCGAACCTGCTCGCAAACCACCCAGATTGAGTTTTGATTGAAATGGGGCTTTGTAAGCTTTCATGTAGAGGTACACGGCAATAGCAAGCACGACAAGACCAACAATGACGACGAGTGCCTGACCGAAAGGCTTTTGGAGGAGTGTTGCTGTCCAGTCTTGCGTGGAACTGTTTGAACTCTTGCCTGCGCTACCTGATCCCATCAAGAGACTCAATGCTCCGAATCCAAGAGCAATGTAGGCGACACCGACGGCAGCATATCCAATGCGTGCGATAATACCTTTTGCTTTTTTCCCCTGACCTTCAGTGTCGAACAAACCTTGAATAATAGACCACAGCCCGAAAGCAAACAGACCAATAGTCATGACAACCAATATAAACTGACCCAAAGGCAATGCCTTGATTGCGCCCAACGCTCCACGCTGGTCTGTCGCGGAGCCGCCATACCCAAGCCCAAGCAAGGCTGCCAATACGCCGATGACGATATAGAGAATACCTTTGACAGCGTAGCCAAGTCGGGCCAGCATCACCATGACCGGGCTGGTCGCGACATTCCGTGTTGTCCGTTCCGCCTCACGCGCACGGTTGGCAACGGGTGAATTTCTCATAGTTTTCTTATCCTTTCACCTGCCACACGACAGGCATGTAACCTTCTCTACTGTTCACGTTTTAGCTGGCTGTTACGTTTCATGTCATAAATATTCCTCTTTCCCTCTCTGGCGGTTGAAATCGTCACGGAAAATCATTTGTTGGAACCTGCGCAAGAATAAAGTGCCGAAACTTATGCTGATGCAAGAAAATCCAGTACCAGCTTACTAAACTCCGCGGGTTGCGATAACGGTGGTCTATGCCCGCTTTCAGGCATTGTCACAAACATTGCATGTGGCAATGCCTCTACTAATGAATGGCTCAATGCAAGGGGCAGCAGGATGTCGCGTTCGCCCCAGATGATGAGCGTAGGCAGCGTGAGCGAGGCAAGCTCTGCGCGAAAATCACTGTTTCCCATCTCTCGTGCCGCTTGCCACAGAATGCGCAGGCGTGGTTTGAGCGTGTCGCGTAACATCGGCAACGGATAGCTGCCGCCGCCGCGTTGTAGAATTGAGCGTGCAGAACGGGTCATCATGATGGGCAAAGCCTTGTCCAGCGGGAGGCAAGCCGCGTCAACCAGCACGAGTCGCTCAACAAGGTTGGGTGCGTGCGCGACAAGGTGAGCGGCGATAGCACCACCCATCGAGTGTCCCACCAGCGCGACGGGTGATAATGCCATTACCTGGAGCCATTGCGCCAGTAACGGGGCTATTTCGCGTAACCGCCATGTGCCGGAGAGGGTGCTATGTCCATGGCCAGGCAGATCTATGATCAATACCTGCCTCTGTTCCGCAAGGTAAGGTATGCTGCGGTTCCACATTTGTCCTGATACCCCATAGCCATGCACAAGCACGAGCGGAGGGCCGCTACCTGCTACACGGTAATATAACCTCTGTCCCGCAATTGTGATAATATGTGTTGTCACAGGACAGCGTTGGTTTTTTGCTTCCATAAAACACCATTGGTACCAATTTAAGTGATTTCAAGAAATTCATTATACGTCATTCGTACTGGAATATGATAGCGCCTGTTATTGGGGGAATGGAATGTCTGCGAAATCTCACACACAATCTTGTATCACAATCATATTACTCGTATCACTATTTAGTATGCTTATCACTGCCTGTAATGCCCCGGTGCAACCAAAACCAGCCGCCAAACCGGTAGTCGGTGGCATCTGGATTGACGACTTATATGGAGACCCTGACTCGCTCATTCCTGATGGTACGTTAAAAAATGCCTCCGCAATGGTTGATCAGGCTCTCTATACGCCGCTTTTTTATGGCGATGCGAACGGAAAATTGCACCCTGGGCTGGCAACCGGGTTGCCCACAATTGGGAATGGTGGTATTAGCACCGACCTCAAAACATGGACATTCCATCTCAGGCCAAACCTGCAGTGGTCCGACGGCGCACCTCTGGATGCGCATGACGTGGATTTCACCTGGCGACTCTGGGACAATCCACTTTTTGGTGCCGCCAGCACGTATGGTTTCGATCTGATTAGCTCGGCGCAGGTTTCGTCGGATAACCTGTCGATCACCTTTCAACTCAAGCAACCATTCGCGCCTTTTGCCGCACTGTGGGCCGATGGTCTTTTTGCGCCGTTGCCCGCGCATTATTTTAGCACCATGCCGCCCAACCAGATTTTACATTCGGCGGATAATCTTGACCCAACCGTGACCAGTGGCCCCTTTCTCATGAATGAGAGCTTGCCGGGCAATCATTATATCGTTATTCGCAATCCTAAATACTATCTCGCCGCTCAGCACCTGCCCTATCTCGATAAAGTGATTTTTCGTGTCGCCTCTAATACGCAGAAAGACATCATTGATTTTCAGAATGGTTCCGTTGACTCAGGCTGGTTTATGGATGCGGTGAATCCCGCACCATATCGCAAATTGACGCACTATACGCTGTCAACGAATACGAAATCCACGGATTTCGAAGCGTTGTATTTCAACTTTCACAACGCAATTCTTGCCAAAAACCCGGATGTGCGGACGGCGATAGCGATGGCGATAGACTATGCTGCCCTGATAAAAAATGCTCGTGAAGGACAGGGGGTATCACTCTGCACCGATCACAGTGCCGCGCTGCAACCCGGCTATCAGGCCAATGCTCCTTGCCCAAAGTTTGCTGTCAATGCCGCCAATGCCCTGCTCGATCAGGATGGTTGGGTATTGGGTACCGATGGCTACCGATCGAAAAATGGGCAGAGGCTGGAGTTCAAGTATTCAACTACTCAGGATGTTCCCTGGCGTCTCACCGATGAGACGCTCATACAACAAAACTTGCAGGCAATAGGCATTAAGCTGGATATCCAGAACTACCCCGCCCTGGCCCTCTATTCCTCTGTATTGGTCAATGGCACGCCGGGAATGTATGATATTGCCGAAATTGATAATTCGTTGAACTATGACGCCGACGATGCTGCATTTCTTGCGTGCAATCAGTTTCCACCCAACGGTTTCAATATTGACTTTTATTGCAATCACGCCTTAGACGCGCTGTATATGCAAGAGCAATCTACTGTTGACCGGGCGGCACGCCAAACAATTTTCAATCAGATACACTCGCTATATCTGACAGACCTACCATTTATCACTCTCTATGAAGTGACGAATCTTGCTGTTGTCAAAAAGGGGACGCATAACTATGCTCCGGCGCCGGAGGGTGCACTAGAAACCAGCAATATCTGGCAATGGTGGTGCGACAATGGGCGTTGCCCCGCTGAATAATTATGATGCACGCTATTCCCACTGAAATGTGCGTATCGCGACCACAAGGATAATAATCGCCCAGATAGCCAGTATGAGCAGAGCAGAACCAGGAAAGGCGACTCCATCGGTCATTGTTGCCTGCAAAGCCTGTGTAAGAGCAGCCGCCGGAAGTAGTTGCGCAAAACCTGCCAGTGGCGCGGGCAGATGACTGAGTGGGAGAATGCCGCCGCCAAGCAAGACGAACAGCAGGAAAAGCGCATTTGCTCCCGCCAGCGTGATCTCAGCCCGCAAAGCACCGGCCATTGCCAGGCCCAGCGCGGCGAATGCCACCGTTCCCAACGTCAGAGTTAGCAATGCCAGGGCCGGTGAGCCGGCCGGACGCCAACCGTAGAAGGCAATCGCGATGCCGACCAGAAGGGCTACCTGGATGACTTCCAGTACCAGAATGGAGATCACTTTGGCGATGATCAAGCCACTGCGCGGCAATGGCGAGCTACCAAGTCGCTTTAATATACCGTAATATCGCTCATAGGCCGTGGCAATACCCAGATTGACCATGCCAGCCGCCATGATTGCCAGTGCCAGAATACCGGGCAACAGGAAGTTGATTGCATGACCGTTGGTCGTGGGTACTATATTAAGCGAGGTGAAGAAAATCAGCAGCATCACCGGCACAATCAGCGTAATCAGCACATTTTCTCCACGACGAAGCGTGAGGAGCAACTCAAAGGTAGTCTGCGTCAAAATCTGGCGACCGCGAGAGGCCGGTGTACTATTGCCGGTTGACTGTTCAAATGTCTGTGTTGCCATACGTCTCTGTGTCTCTCTGTCGGGCGGACGGGCTAAAGCGCGTCCCTACTATTCGCGAACTTTTGTCCCTGTCAGGCGCAGGAACAGGTCTTCTAATGAGCCATGCCCTACGCGCAGTTCGGAGAGGGTGATATTGTTGTCACGTAACCATGCTGTCAACTCGGCGATGAGAACCGGAACGGCCTCCGTCTCGATCACGTAGCTGCCGGGGCGAATCTCCTCCACTTTACGAGCAGAAGGAAGCGCGGCTAATTTCGCGCTATCAATACCCGTCGGGGCCACAAAACGTACCACGGTGGCACTTTGCACGCCGGTCATATTCGCGGGCGTATCAAGGGCAATGAGTCGTCCGTGGTCAATGATGGCGACGCGATCCGCCAGCCGCTCTGCCTCGTCCATCAAGTGGGTGGTGAGCATTACCGTCACCCCATTCTGTTTGAGGTCACGAATAATTTCCCATGTTGTCAATCGCGCCTGTGGGTCCATGCCAGCCGTTGGCTCATCGAGGAAGACAAGCCGGGGATTGCCAATTAAGGCGACCGCCAGAGCCAAGCGGCGTTTCTCTCCTCCCGAAAGCCGACGGCAGCGCGTTTTTGCCGCAGCGCTTAGTCCCACTCGTTCAAGCAAGCTATCCACGTTTTGCGGGTGCGAGAAATAGCCAGCGAACAGACGTACCACCTCGCGAGCGGTAAGCTGGTTATACAGGCCATCCTGTTGCAGCATCACGCCAATTTGTGGTTTGAGGGCATAAGCATCGCGAACAGGGTCGAGTCCCAGCACGCGAACCGTCCCTTGATCGGGTTTGCGGTATCCTTCAAGCGTCTCAACCGTTGTCGTTTTGCCTGCCCCATTTGGCCCCAGCAATGCGAAAACCTCGCCGGTATGGACGGCAAATTGCAATTCATCAACGACCCTGTGCGAGCCGTAGCTTTTGCTGAAATGATCAACGACGATAGCCTCATCACCCTGCATATGGGTATCCTGCGCGAACGCATGGGTCACCTGCATCGTTGTCTCCGCATCAGCAGACATAGTGGTCACCCCTTAAATACATAAAATCAACGTAAACGCATCAATGAAGATACAGAAAATGTCTGAAAATTACTCTCTCTATTAAGAGTACAGCAGTTGTGGGAAATTAACAAGCTGCCAAAAGCTTAAAAGCTAACCCGATTCTAATCTTTTTGACGGGAGTATCCAAAACTTCTTTAACCACTTACTCGTGATTAAGGAAGTAGATGACAGGTTCTGCTTGCAGAACCAGGAATCAGCGTCATCATTCACATCATATTGTTTAGGAAAGGAAAGGGTTATAACAATGGTAGGTATTCTTTGGGCCATCGTAGTCGTCCTGGTCATCCTCTGGCTGTTAGGGTTTTTGGTGGTGCATGTTGGAGGTGCCTTGATTCATATACTGCTCGTTATAGCAGTGATCGTGCTTCTGTATAACCTCTTCGTGGGCATGCGGAGGCGGGTATAAGTTTCTGAATTCAGGCGGATTCCATTGTAAAAAGACGTAGATGAATACGACAACCACCAGTACGCAGCCTACTTTGTTGGCTGCATACTGGTGGTTGTCGTATTCGTAGTGCTTGCAAGTACTCCAGTGTTAATTTCCGCGAGCAGTTCCTCTGGCACGACACCCGATGCCTTTATCATATGGAAAAGCATATGCGACTGTTTTAACAATTCGGTATCCTGGGCAGAAAGATGCTCCATGATTTGCTCAATATCATGATAGGTTTTCATAGTTGTATTGAACTGCTCTTCTGACTGCAACTCCTGTTTGCGCCCAAGCAAACCTTGCCCTACCATAATCACAATCATTAACGGCAATTGCGGTACCGAGGCCAGTGTAAGCAAAAGCGGCCAGGGAAGTGGGTCAAAACGCACAATTGTCGCGTTTGCCAGTATCCACAGGACAATCCAGGCCATAATCAGCCAGAAGGTCGGCATAGCCTGAAAGATGCTTGTCATGCCAATAGCGACTTTCTGATTGAAACTGGCCGCCGCTTTTTCCGCCTCAAACACGAGGTTTACATTGCGTGGCGGTCTCTGTGCGGCGGGCGTATGCTGAAAAAGCGTATGCCGGTGGTGCGCCGGTTGAGATGTGGTCTGTGCGGCCTGTGTAGTCGTTGCCGGTAGTTGTTCTTGCATGATGATATCTCCTGAGTTTGTATTTCTATGAGTCCGTGCACTATGAAGCATATAAATTTCTCCGACCACTATAACACTACCATGATTTTTTGTATAGATGGGTCGGGGCAGTCTGCCTCACAGCATGATGAAACGCATTGCGTCTTAAAGATACAGCGATGTTTGACGTTGCCCTTGTTCAGGTGCTACACTGTTAGAAAATTGCAGTTGTATCCAACCCGGCGACTGGCTGGATGAGGATTGAAACGATGGAAGCCCGGTCCGCGCCATTACGTGCGTGTGCCGGGCGTTTTTCTAAGGAGGAAGCCACCACCATGTCTCTGGCGCAGAACACAGGCGCATTTGACGAAAAATTCGCTCTCGACGGTCTTACATTTGACGATGTACTCATTTTACCTGCCGCTTCATCCGTACTTCCGCGTGATGTCTCTACTCGTACTCGCTTAACGCGCACCATCACTATCAACGTTCCCATTGTCAGTGCTGCTATGGATACCGTGACCGAGGGCCGCTTAGCGATTGCTCTTGCTCGTGAGGGCGGCATTGGCATCGTTCACCGCAATTTATCCATTGACGATCAGGCGCAAGAGGTGGATAAGGTCAAGCGGTCCGAGTCGGGAATGATTACCGACCCGATCACGATGGAGCCAACCGTTTCATTGAGTGAGGCACTGGCGGCTATGAAACGTTTCCACATCTCCGGTATCCCCGTCACTGAAAATGGTAAACTTGTCGGTATTTTGACGAACCGCGATATCCGTTTCGAGATGGACACGACCCGTCCCGTATCCGAATTGATGACCCGCGATCGCCTGATTACCGTGCCAGTTGGTACGACGTTGGAGCAGGCGCGAGACAGCCTGCACCGCTACAAGATTGAGAAGCTCCCCGTGGTAGATGAGCATGGTCTACTCAAAGGCCTCATCACCATGAAGGATATTCAAAAGAAAATCCTCTATCCCAATGCCGCTAAGGATGAATACGGACGCTTACGTGTTGGTGCCGCCGTTGGCGTTGGTCCTGATACCGACGAGCGTTGTGCCGCGCTCATCGAAGAGGGCGTAGATGTGCTGGTCGTAGATACATCTCATGCCCATTCGCGCATGGTGTTGGAAACAGTTGCTCGCGTAAAAGACCGTTTCGGCAAGCAGATGCAGTTGATTGCCGGTAACGTCGTGACCGCCGAAGCGACCGAGGCACTTATCCAGGCCGGCGTAGATGCCGTAAAAGTTGGTATTGGTGCCGGTGCCATCTGCACAACGCGCATCATCGCGGGCGTCGGAATGCCCCAGATCACAGCAATTTACGAGTGTGCGTGTGCCGCTCGTCCCTACAACGTGCCGGTTATCGGCGATGGTGGCATTCAATATTCCGGCGACATTGCCAAAGCCATCGCGGCGGGTGCCGATACCGTTATGTTGGGGAGCCTGCTGGCCGGTGTTGATGAAAGTCCCGGTGAACTGATCATCTCGCAAGGTGAACGTTTCAAAGACTATCGCGGTATGGGTTCCATTGGTGCCATGAAGCAACGCAGCTATAGCAAGGATCGCTACTTCCAGGGCGATACGCTCGATGAAAACCAGCTCATCGCCGAGGGCATCGAAGCGCGTGTCCCTTACAAAGGGCAGCTTGGCCCATTAGTCTTCCAGTTGGTTGGTGGTTTGCGCCAATCAATGGGCTATGCCGGTGCTGCGACCATTGCAGATATGCAAGAAAACACCCGTTTCGTTCGTATCACCAACGCCGGTCTGCGTGAAAGTCATCCCCATGATGTCATGATCACCAAAGAATCACCCAATTATGGGACAGTGCGCAGGTAAACCTGCCTCGCAAATGAGAGGAAGGCGTCAGGTATCACCTGATGCCTTTGATTTTTAGAGGGGTATTCCTTTTGCTAGCTTTACAGAAAAAGGATTATAAGCAGAAAACTACTATCGCTACGCTTGATGGTGTGCGGGCCGTTGCTTGTCTTAGCGTTATTGAGTACCACGTCCACTATCTCCTATCGCATACATTTAATTTAACTGAAGTGATGGGAAGACTCGGAGATTCAATACTGATGGCGGGTTGGTCGGGAGTAACGCTCTTTTTTGTGCTGTCCGGTTTTTTGCTCTTTCTGCCATATGCCAGACATCTCCTCTTTGCACAGGAGGAACACCCGTGGCCTTCGACGCGCACCTTCTATTTGCGACGCGCTTTACGTATCTTGCCCGGCTACTACCTCGCTCTTGTCCTTTTGATCGTGCTGGCGCATCCAGAATACTTCCAGTGGGATCACCTGAAGAACTTGAGCCTATTCCTGACCTTTCTTATGGATGCTCCTGCTACCTATCAAGCGATCAATGGACCATTCTGGTCGCTCGCTATCGAATGGCAATATTATATGTTGCTTCCTTTGATCGCCTGGGGCATCAGTCTTTTCGTGAAGTATGGCTCATCTTCTGAGCAGCGTTTCTGGCGTATCCTGATCTGTCTTGCAGGCATGATACTCTGGGGGATTGGGACGCGCTACACAGGTTACTACTTTATCTTCTTGCATCCAGACGCAACGTTCTTACTTCCGCGCTCTACACTTAACGCGATCTTACTGATTACTTATGGAACATCGGGCAAGTATCTTGAGGATTTTGCGATTGGGATGCTCTGCTGCACTATCTACGTTTTCACACATAACGCGGATCGTAATAACAAATTGAGTATGTATTTATATCGCTATAGCAGCTGGCTATGGGGAACAGGCATACTCTTATTGTTGTTTATGTCTGGCTGGAACGCATATACTTCCTGGCTCAAATTCTTAGTCCCATTTATTGGTGCGCATCGTTTTCTCACCGAGTTTGGATTTGCCTCTGGCTTTGGCCTCTGCATCGTCGCTATTCTTTTTGGCTCACCTGGGCTAAAGCTCCTGTTTGAATGGCAAACTCTACGCTGGTTGGGGTCAATCTCGTTCAGCTTATATCTCTGGCATCTTCCCATACTGCTCTTGTTGACAGATATCGTCGTCAACAAGTTAACGCATTATTTTCTTGCTACATACCTGCTCTACTGGGCCTGTGTGCTTCTTGTGATTATCCCGTTCGCTTCCTTGCTTTATCGCTTCGTGGAGGTTCCCTGGATGAAACTAGCCTATAAATATCGCCGGTAGGCAACTTGAATAAGCTCACCCTTTGTTACAGCAGTATGGCGTACTCGTTACGATAGTAATATGCCATCCAAACGGGTATTTCAGGGGGAGTAAACAGATATGAAATTACTTAATCGCCGCAGCATCTTTAGCCTGCTGGCTCTTTTTTTGTTGCTCGCGCTGACATTTTCTTCTAGCTCTTTTGCATCTCCAGCGCATCCGGCCCATCCTGATGCGCCGGGGAAGACAATCTCACCTATTAAACACGTGGTAGTGATCATGGAAGAGAACCAGACCTTTGACAACCTTTTTGGTACGTTTCCAGGCGTGAATGGCATCATAGAACCGCAGGCACCCAATCCATTAAGTAGCGATCTCGATCATACTGGCCCGGCCGAACTTGCTGCCATTGACGGTGGCAAGATGGACAAGTTTTCAGACAGGGGCAAAGTGCAGTACCTGCAATCAGATATTCCCACGTTTTGGGCCTATGCACAACAATTCGGTCTTTCCGACAACTTTTTCTCCTCGATGGCAACGTCATCTACACCTAATCACATCGCCATGATTGCAGGACAAACGGGTGGCAATGATGATATCCTGGCTACTGGCTGCAATTCACCTCCTAATGTGCTGGGTGAATCACGCTCAAAAGCAGGAAAAGAGTATTGGGCTTATCCCTGTTACTCTATGAGCAGCCTCCCGACTATCCTTGATGCCCACGGTATCGGCTGGAAATATTACAGCAATTTTGGTATCTGGGACGCACCGCTCTTTTTACAGTCCTACTACAAATCTCCCAATAATATACGCAACTCCAGTCAGTTTATTAACGATGTCCAGGGTGGAAACCTTTCCACCATTTCGTGGTTGATGCCGCCAGAGAACGAAACTGCCGATCATCCCCCCGGACACATGCAAATTGCGCAGAATTGGGTTGCGGATCAGATCAACGCCATCATGAAAAGTTCGTATTGGTCCAATACGGCCATTTTCCTGACCTGGGATGATTGGGGTGGGTTTTATGACCATGTTGTTCCGCCCTCGATAGATGGAGATGGGCTCGGCTTACGTGTCCCTCTCGTCGTGATTTCCCCTTATACGCCACAGGGCTATATCAGCCATAAACAAGGTGAGTTCGCTTCCTTCGATACATTTATCGAGGACAATTGGCAATTGCCTAACCTGGGTCAGCGCGATTCGCTTCGACAGACCAGCAACTTGATGGATTTTTTCGACTTCTCGCAGAAACCCCGGTCGTCCTTTATTGTGAAACATCTTCCCAATGGCCCCCCGCTTTTATACGTCCCCACCGCGGGATTTAAGGGAGGATTACCAGGTATATTGGGGTCCATTCAACCAGAAGAGGCTGCGCTTGGGCAGTCGGTCACATTTAGCATCATCTACAAAGGGAAAATGCCGCCACAGGTGGCAACAGTCGTGATTGACGGTACCGCCCACAATATGCAGGCGATTGGGAGTGGGTCTTCAGGTAGCGGCACAGGTGGCACGATGTATGCTTATACGGCAACGCTTCCCGCAGGGCAACACCAAACACATTTTGCCTTCACCGCCCCTGATGGCACTACCGATACAGCTCCTGAAAACGTGAGCGACTATACCAATCCCATTGTCGCGCCGTTCGGCCTCACGACGAATGTGACGCCGGCAACCACACTGTCAGGCAACCCCATCACTTTTACGGCCCTCTATACCTCTCCATCAGACAAAGCACCAACGCTTGCGAACGTGGACATTGACGGCGTAGCTCATGCGATGACGCCAAACGGCAATAACTGGCAGCAAGGCGTGACGTTTAGCTACACCACGACGCTCCCCGTTGGATTTCACTTTACGAGTTTCAATTTCAACGATGGCAGCGGAAAGGTGGCTTTTACAGGTAAGGAGGAGCCGTTTGTCGCCCCCCTCCTCGTGAGTAATGGCAGTGTCACACCGACACACGGCAACAATACCACCATGTTCACATTCAGCATCACATATCAGAACGTACAGAACGAGCCACCAACCAGTGCGCTGCTCTGGGTTGATCAAACATCTTCATATCCGATGAATTACGTGTCCGGTAGTTACAAAACAGGAGCATTGTTTCAAGTGAGTATGCAGCTCCCGAATGGTAAGCACACCTTCTCATTCGTGTTCAGCGATTCTGTCCTGAAGCCGGTAGCAAGCTGGGCCGATCCGCTTGGCCCATCGTCCTATGTAGGACCAAATGTTGGCAAAAATGCGCAACCTGTCCCACCCGGAACCATCGTCAGCCCACCGCATGACGACGACCCGGATCAGTACAATCAGACAGATTAGAAGGTAAGCTGGCACTTGATCTATTCTTTTCAGGTGTCTTCTTACCTGAAACTGGATTTGCCTTAAAAGCGTTCTATTGATACGGGCAAGTTCCACTGAACAAACATGTCCAGACCGGGAAAACCAGCAGACGAGGTGAAAATTGACGACAGGTTTGCAGCTAGAAACATTCGATAGCACATCCCATGCTTTGAATGCCATTATAGATACACCCAAGGGGAATCGGAACAAATATAAGTTCGATGAAAGGTATGGACTCTTCATTCTGCATTCCGTTTTGCCAGTTGGCATGGAGTTCCCATATAATTTTGGCTTTGTGCCATCCACCTTAGGTGGCGATGGAGACCCACTCGATGTCCTTGTGCTTATGGATGAGGCCACCTTTGTCGGATGCCTCGTTCCCGCTCGCCTGATCGGGGTGATTGAGGCCGAACAGACGGTGAAGGACGAAACGATGGAGAATCACCGGCTCATCGCTGTGGCTACCGCTTCCCCGTATCATCGCGATATCCAGGCACTCGACCAGCTTGATAAAACGCTCGTTGACGAGATCGAGCATTTTTTCATCTCGTACACTTCCATGCGCGGAAAGCAGTTCAAACCAACCGGTAGAGCGAATGGGGAGCGAGCAAAGCAACTGGCGGACGAAGGGATCGCACGTTACAAACAGCAGCAATGAAGAGATATAATGACTCTACGAATTCAGACAAAATTAAGAACGGCTTGTAACGTGTAAATAGAGTACATACATGTTCGCGAGAAAGGTAAAGTAATGGAACTTGGCGGTTTACACCATGTTACGGCGGTAACAAGTAACGCTTCGGGCAATGTGGATTTTTATACCAATGTCCTGGGTTTGAGAATGGTCAAGAAGACGGTCAACCAGGATGATGTCTCGGCCTACCATCTTTTTTATGGTGACGAAAAAGGCAATGCAGGTACCGAGATGACCTTCTTCGACTGGGCTTCCATCGGTCAACATGTTCTCGGTGCGGGGATGATCTCCGCGACTGCCTTCCGTGTGCCGGGTCGTGAGGCACTTGAATGGTGGGTGCAGCGTTTCAATGAGTACGGTGTGGCTCATGGAGAGATTAGGGAAAGAGGAGGCCGGGCTGTACTTGCTTTCACTGACCCCGAGGGGCAAAAGCTTGAACTTATAGATGATACACTGCCCGCCCAGATTGCTGGCGTTAAGCCGGGTGTTCCATGGGAAAAGAGTCCTGTTCCTACACAATTGGCCATCCGCGGCCTCGAAGATGTCACGCTCACCCTCAGGAGTCTGGAACCAACCGCTGCAGTACTGACAGAAGTGCTGGGCTTCAGGAAAGTAGGTGAGTACGCGGAAAATGGGCATCAGACTGTGACGTTCGAGGTAGGCCCAGGTGGTCCGGGATCAGAGGTGAGGCTGATAGCGCGACCGGAGCTGCCGCGTCATCGCATGGTTGGCGCAGGTGGCGTGCATCATGTAGCATTCCGCACCCCTGACGATGAACAGCATTTAGCATGGCACGATCGGTTGATTCGTGCCGGACTTGCCGCGACGCCGGTGATTGATCGTTACTACTTCCGTTCCGTCTACTTCCGCGAGCCGGGCGGCGTACTCTTCGAGATTGCCACCGAAGGTCCGGGCTTTGCCACTGATGAGAGCGTGGAACACCTCGGTGAAACACTTGCCTTGCCCCCATTCCTTGAGCCACATCGCAAGGAGATCGAGGCCGGTCTGCAACCTATCGCTCCAGTCAAGGGAGTTCTGAGGTAGGAAAGTTCGTGTAGCCTGTTCTAACACGGGTATGAGACAGTTAGAACAGGCTGCCATTGTGCAGATTTCCCACCTTTGCTCGTATGATTTCCATCATTTGCTCATCGGGCGGTTCGTAGTATGCGGCTGCTACAAGGTCTTCTATTTCTGCTGCGGCGGAGACTGCATTTCCGTCGGTGGGTATTGCTGGGGTTGTTGTGGTTGTTGATAGGGATCGTAGGGTTGCTGTAGCGGTTGATCCGCAGTTGGATAGGGCTGCTGATAAGGTGAATAGGGCTGTTGTGGCTGTTGCGGCTGTTGCGGCTGCTGATAAGGGTCATAGGGTTGCTGATACGGCGAGTATGGTGGATATTGGGTAGACTGCGGTGGATATTGCTGTCCATATGCCGACGCCACGGCGGGGACAGCAGTACGCAATGCTAGTACGCTGCCAACGACCATAGCAATAGCAGCTAACATGAAGAGCCAGTAGCCGAAGCCGAGGCTTACGGGGGTTACCACGGAGTAGGCGGGGTTTATTCCTAAATAATTGAGGCCCAAAGCTTGAGAGTTAACCAGCACCAAGAAATGGATTAGTAGGGCGAGTATGCTACCACCAAGCAGCACGTATTTACCATATTTAATCTGCTGATCGATCGGCATATTGATTATGCCACTCAGGAAATTGTTCCTGAATACAAACACTGCCGATACCGCTATTACGACCAGCACTGCCAGGAACTCGATCCAGAGCCAACTGCCGATACTTGATCCGCTGGCAGACACCGGCACGTTACCAACCAGAGTACCTGAAATACTAACATACGGCATGAAGAAGGCAATGAAAGCGATGATTGCTGCACCACCAGCGATAACATACCCACGATTCTTCTCTATCTTAATTGTGTCCATTAAGTTCATTGAGACTCTGACCTTTCTGACAGCTACCAGGAGCCGTCAACATTGAATTTTTCTTGCTCTTTAGATCGTGGGATTACTATAACATAGGCTCAACAGCAATGCAAGCGGATTACATTACAGATAGCGTATCTTTTGTTGAGAGTTGGGTTTCTCAAAATGCTACTTCATGCTCAATTTGGATAGCTAAATCATCAACCCTTAGCAAAGGATACGTTATCTTCCAAAAATTTTTGTTGACAAAGAAATACAAACATGCTAAAATTAGTTTCGATAGCGCGGCAATTCTATTATGAAATATTCAGCAGGATTGCTGAGTAGAGCGACTGTTTATTCGGGTGTGGCCAAGCGGTAAGGCGACGGACTTTGGATCCGTTATTCCCAGGTTCGAATCCTGGCACCCGAGCCTGTTTACCGAGATTGAATTGGAAATGCCATAGACCTTGAGCCTGGCACTTGTGAGAACGAGCCATTGCTAGCAAGGTCTATCTTGTTTTTGCCCCTCAATAATACTAAGAGAGACAACAAAAAAGGGTTTGTGCAGCCAGCTATGAATACATATGCGACCGTAGTGCTTGCGGCAGGCAAGGGTACTCGGATGCGTTCAACCTTGCCAAAGATGCTTCATCCGTTGGCGGGTTCGCCGCTACTGGCGCATGTGCTGAAAGCTATTGAAGCTATACCTTCCTCATCTTTCTTCACTTCGCTTGTTCCCTCGACATCAACTTATCGACCCATCGTAGTGCTTGGACACGAGGCCGAGCAGTACAAAACGGCCTTTGGCGAACGTTGTCTTTATGCTTTCCAGAAAGAACAACTCGGTACCGGAGATGCTGTGCTGTCGGCACGCGATATCATTGATGAACTTGCACCAGTGCCACAAACGATACTGGTGTGTTATGGAGATACTCCCCTCATCAGCAGCGATGTGTTGGCTCGTCTGCTGGTTGAGCATAACCAGCGACGAGCAACGGTTACATTCCTCACGGCCCATACTGAGACCAGCAGTGATTTTGGGCGTGTTGTGCGCGATCCCAATGGGCAGGTACGCGAAATTGTGGAGATGAAACGCGCCACCGAGGAGCAGAAACGTATTCGCGAAGTGAACTCCGGCGTCTATTGTTTCGACCGTAAATGGCTCTGGCCCACATTGGAGACGCTCCCGCTCAATCCCTCCGGTGAATATTACCTGACCGATGTCGTTGGCATTGCCGGCTCGCAAGGGTGTATCATCGCCACAGTTAGCGGTTCGCTTGATGAAACGATTGGTATAAATGACCGTGTGCAACTCTCATTTGCTGAGCAGTTGCTTCGTCGCCGCATATTGGAACGTCATATGTATGCAGGGGTGACGGTTACCGACCCCGCGACGACCTACATTGATGATGAGGTTGTGATTGGCCCTGACACTATTATTCTTCCGAGTACAATGATTACAGGAAACACTTGTGTAGGTTCCCACTGCTCTATTGGACCAGGAACAACTATCGAGCAATCGACTATCGGGAATCATTGCGTTGTGCGTAATTCCGCATTAGAGGAAACGACGCTTGAGGATGGCGTTAGCATAGGCCCGTTTAGTCATTGTCGTCCCGGAGCGTACCTCGCCCGTAATGTACGTATAGGAAATTTTGCTGAAGTGAAAAACTCATATGTCGGGGCAGAGACGGATATGCACCATTTTAGTTATCTGGGTGATACTACTGCCGGTGAGCATGTCAACATAGGGGCTGGCGTAGTGACCGTCAATTATGACGGCGAGCGCAAACATCGCACTATAATAGGGAATGGAGCGTTTATTGGAAGTGGTACAATGATAGTTGCACCCGTGACTGTGGGTGAGCATGGCAGGACAGGAGCTGGTGCTGTAGTCACAAAAGATGTACCGCCGGGCGCACTGGTTGTCGGCGTTCCTGCACGAGTGTTGCGTTTGCCACATACGCCGCAGACAGCGGGAGATGAAGATGCTGCGGCAGAGAACGGTAAAGCGGGAACTAAGGAGTAATGTTTGCTATGGACGGCTCTGGCCTTGCACAATTAGCCACCGGAATAGATTTTCATATTCCGCAATTTACCACTGAAGCGTGGTTGCAATTCACGATTATGATCGTTTCTTTGTTCCTCTGTGCAATGGCCTCTGCCGCTGAAACCTCACTGACCTCTATCAGCCGCATTAAGCTCAGAAATCTTGTGGAAGAGGGAGATGCGCAGGCCGCCGAGATTGATAAGCTGCTGGCGAATCCCAACGTGTTTCTCTCGACGATCCTCATTGTGAATAGCGTCGCGGTCATCGTTGCTTCCAGCATGGCAACAGTACTGGCAATCCAGTTCTCTGAAACCCTGGGCGAATTGATCTCGACGGTGCTGAGTTCGCTTGTGGTACTTATTTTCTGCGAGATAACCCCAAAGACCGCCGCAGTGCAAAATCCATTGCGCTATGCGCGAGTCTTTGTTGGACCTGTGAAAGGTGCCGCGTGGATATTGCGTCCACTTGTCTGGTCTCTTGGTGCGATTACCAGCTTACTTCTTCGTTTCATGGGCGGCGAGATCAAACATCGTGGCCCGTTCGTAACCGAGGAAGAACTGCGCTTGCTAGTGAGCGTCGGCGAGAAAGAAGGTATTCTCGAAGAGGAAGAGACTGAAATGATACGCAGTATCTTCGAGTTTGCCGATACCACCGTGCGTGAAGTGATGATACCACGCATAGATATGGTGACGTTGGAGAGCGATGCGACCGTTGATGAAGCCATAGACCTTGCCATGCAAGGAGGATTCTCGCGTATTCCCGTCTATGAAGAGAGCATTGATAATATTATTGGCGTTCTCTATACAAAGGATATGTTGCGGCAATTGCGCGAGGAACATGATACTTTACCAATTCGCGATTTTGTGCGTTCCGCCTACTTTGTTCCTGAAACAAAAAAGCTGGATGACCTGTTGCGCGAAATCCGTCAGAAACGTATTCATATGGTCATTGTGGTAGATGAATATGGTTCAGTCGCCGGACTGGTGACGATTGAAGACCTTGTTGAAGAGATTATCGGCGACATACAGGATGAATACGACCGCGAAGAGATGCTCTTTGAGCAGATTAACGAAAACGAATATGTCTTTGATGCCAAAATAAGCGTTGACGAGTTCAATGAATTGATGGATACAGACCTCGCCGACGAGGATTATGACACACTTGGTGGTTTTTTGTACGCTCAATTGGATAAGATTCCCATCGCCGGTGATAGTAGTACATACAAAGATTTGACCTTTACTGTTCTCTCAACACGCGGCAGGCGTATTACCAAAGTGCGCGTGGAGCGAAAGCATGTGCCGCCAGCGCAAGCTCCAGTTGAGCAGCAGAGTGAGCCGCAGTCGGGTCCACGGCTGTTGCCGCAGCCAGGCAGGCGAAACGAGGATGCGCAACAGGCTCAAGTAAATGAGCCAACCGAGCGAACATCGCGCTCTGAGGCCAGAGGTGCGTAAAATGACAGCTACAGTGCCTGTATTGCCACAATTGCCCCGCGCCGTGCGGGTTGTCGAGGTTGGCCCGCGTGACGGTCTGCAAAATGAGAAGGCTCTGGTGCCAACCGAGCAGAAAATCCAGTTCATCAACATGCTCTCCGAGGCCGGTCTGCCGGTTGTCGAGGCAACATCATTTGTCAGCCCACGTGCTATACCGCAATTGAGCGATGCCAGCGTCGTCATGGCTGGTATAGAGCGAGTGCCTTCGGTGCAGTATCCCGTTCTCGTGCCGAACGTGAAAGGGATGCAACGGGCGTTAGCATCGGGTGTGCGCTCCATCGCTGTCTTCACAGCAGCCAGTGAGTCCTTTACTCGACATAATATTAACGCGACGATAGCGGAGAGTCTCGCCAATTTTCGTCCAGTGGTGGAACTCGCTAATCGGGAAGGAGTGGCCGTGCGTGGCTACATTTCCACAGTGTTTGGTTGTCCATACGAAGGTGCGGTGGCTCCGCAGAGCGTGTTGAATGTTGCGCAAGCGTTACTGGAGATGGGCATCAGCGAACTCTCGCTGGGTGATACGATTGGCGTAGCAACGCCCAATCAAGTGGTAGATGTGCTGGGTTTGCTGATCGAAACGGGTGGCATTCCCGTCGAGCAACTGGCCGTCCATTTTCACGACACTCGCGGTACGGCTCTTGCTAATGTGTTGATGGCATTGCAACTGGGCATTAGTATCATAGACTCCTCGGCGGGTGGCCTTGGTGGCTGTCCCTATGCTCCCGGTGCGGCCGGTAATCTGGCAACGGAAGACCTGCTGTATATGCTGCACGGCATGGGTATTCGCACAGGCGTTGAACTGGACAAAGTAGTAGCCGCCACCCGTTTTATTGCTCCATTCCTGGGCCACTCTCCCACAAGTAAATACTTTCAGGCGGCTGAAAGTGCGTGTAATACATAAGGGATACAGCATAGTCCAGGGGTAAAACGGCCGACCGTTTTACCCCTGGACTATGCTGTATCCCTTATGTATTAGCTCAATGCGACTCCAGGTAATGGATAGCCGCATTCAGTTGAGTATCGCCACTCTTGAGAATTTGCTGCTCGGTCATATTACTCTGGTTCTCTTCGTTGGGCGTGATTTCAACGTTGTTATTGCCCGGTTGGACGGTGATATTGGGTGTGATTCCCTGATCACGAATAAAATGTCCGTTGGGTGTGAGCCATTCCTGCGTGCCTAGCAGGATGGCAGAGCCATCGGAAAGCATATATTCTTGTAATACTGTTCCGGTGCCAAAGGTTTTTACGCCCATGATGATTGCGCGATGATTGTCCTGCAATGCACCAGAGACGATCTCAGCCGCGCTCGCCGTGTTATTATTGACCAACACAACAATGGGGAACGTTGTATTGACCGTATTGCCTGTTACCGCCTGAGCTGTGCGTTGACCAGTGCTATCCTGTTCCAATAACACGTTGCCACTGGGGATAAACTCGCTTGCCGTGTTAATGGCCTCGCTCAGATAACCGCCAGGATCATCACGCAAGTCCAGAATAATCTTCGTGGCACCGTCCTTTTTTGCTTGTGTCAGAGCAACTTTGAGTTGGCTGGAAACGCCATCGGAGAACTGGACGATCTGGATATCGACAATATGATCCTGTGCAATGTAGTGCATAATGACATTTGGCACGTTAATCACCGCTCGTGTCACTTTAATTGTCAGCGTCTTGTTCGTCGAGGGACGTTTGACAGTGATAGAGGCGCTGGTGTTCACTGGCCCTTGAATCAGCTTACTGATAGATGGTATATCCTTACCTACGACGCTCGTGCTGTTCACAGCGACAATCACATCCCCGCGTTTGAAGCCCGCTTTTTCCGCGGGTGACCCGGGAACCGTTGCAGTAATAATGACCTGTTTGGTTTTAGGGTCCTGGCTGAGGTAGATGCCAATACCGGTAAAGGTACCGCTCAGGCTCTGGTTTTCCGCCTGCACGTCGGCTGGAGTGAGGAAGCGGGTATGGCCTGTGTCGTGTAAGACGCCGAGCATTGCTTGGATGGCCTGGTACGACATTTGCTGGTAATTGACGGCTTTACGGTCAACATAGTTCTGGTCTACAATGTTCCATGCCTGATCGAACAGGCTCAGATACGAGCGAGATGGAGTACTGGCGTTGAAATTGTTTGAAACGAGTTGGTGGCTAAACCAACCCGCCAGGAAAGCAACGACGACAATCGCCGTCAATATGATAATTTGCCTGACGATCCTGTATATCCTCGGCTCTGGCTCTGGACCCAGGCGTGGTGGGAACAATGGTTCTGGTGGTTGCTTTATTTGTTGCGGTTGCTCATTTTCTCGTTCATGTGTATTGAAGATAGATGATGGTATATCAACCGGTTCGCTCTCTTTGAGTGAAGGTGGATCGAGAGAAGACGCACCTTTATTGGATTGCTCTGGGTCTTGTTCGTACCAGCGCGGATCGTCGTAACTACTCACTTGGTGGCTCTCCTTTATGTCTGCTTGAAGAATAGTCTTGTCTTGTTGTATCGTAGTAGTTCAGGGATGAAATGTCAAATAGAGAGTTTCGTAAGTAAAAAAGGGGTGTAGTTTCAAAAAACTACACCCCACAGAGGTCTGCGGTTAGATGGTTTGCTATAGCTCCATCTGCCAGGCGTACTACCAAATGTGTATGACGATTACAAACTTTCTGGTGTCCCTGCCGCTTCGCTATTTTCTGGGATAGAAACAGGCGGCACCGTTGTTTGTGTGGTCACTGCAGATGCCGTGGTATTTGCTGCGGTCGAGTCCGCATGTTGCTTGCGTGAAGGAGGGGCCTGCTTTTTAGGAGGTTCCCAACCTGGCGCACGAGAGACGATCATTGACATCATGCGGCCTTCCATTACCGGAGGACGTTCAATGATCGCTGATCCTTTGAGTACTTCCGCGATTTCGTCCAGCAACCTGCGCCCGATATCTGGATGGCGCATATCCGGTCCCCGGAACTGGACACTCACTCTTACCTTGTCACCTTCAGCCAGGAATTCTTGAAATCTTGCGCGTCTTTACGTCCACATCATGATCGTCTGTTCGTGGACGCATACGTATCTCTTTCAGTGTAATCGTCTTCTGATTCTTGCGAGCCTCGTTCTCTTTTTTTGCCTGCTCATACTTGTAACGACCATAATCCATCAGCTTACAGACTGGTGGATTCGCGTTAGGTGATATCTCGACCAGGTCGAGATTTTGCTCTCGTGCAATGTCAAGCGCACGTCCGGGAGCCATGACACCGATCATCTCTCCGTTTTCGTCGATCAGACGTACCTCGCGTGTGCGTATACGCTCGTTCACCCGTACTTCTCGTTGACGGTCGTTACCCCGAAAATCCCTGTTAATAGGCCAAACCTCCCTTTGTGTTGAACTTTCGCTGTCTGTTCTTTTTTACTACTACGCTTCATCAGGATCAATGCTCACAATAGTAGTACATTCGCATCCTGATGGAGGCTATACAATGATTACGTACAGTATATCACAGGGGAGGCATACCCGCAATAAATTTACGTGCCATCTGCAATTGATCTGTTTATGCCCTCGAAAAATGGCTCAAAGTGTGATATAATACAAGAGATATCGCATCTACGTTCTTTTATCCTGTTTGTATGTTCACCTGCGTTCACCTTTCGCTGCGTCCTTTGTTACAGGCGTTTCTTAAGAGAATAAGCTCGACTTGAAGGAGAATGCTTATGGGCGGCTATGTAGCCGCTAACGATTCCGACCCCTCGGAACCTCCTGATCCGAGGCCTTCGGTATTTCGTTTTTCCCCACATCCCCATTCTGCTGACCGAATTCACTGGCACCATTGGGGGCAAGCCGCGTTTCAAGAAGCTATCCAACACGATAAGCCTATTTTCCTGCTTATCACTTCCTCATGGTGCCACTGGTGCCATCTTTTGGATGAAACCACGCTTTCAGAGGGTACGATTATTACTATCCTCAATCGTGATTATATCCCCATTCGTGTAGATAGCGATTTGCGACCAGATGTAAATCAACGCTACAATCAGAATGGCTGGCCCAGTGTCGTATTGCTTTCGACAGAAGGCGAGATTCTCTGGGGCGGTGTCTATGTTCCTCCCAAACAAATGCTGTATTACCTGGGGCATATTCGTCGCTATTATAGCGAACACCGTCAGGAAATCGCGGAGCAGGTTCGTGAATTACAAGATCGTCGTTTCACACAAAAACTGACCCAGGCACTTCCCCGTACCGGGTTGCGCACCTTGTTGCAAGAAGAGCGTGCAGCTCTTGTAGACCTTCCCATGCAAGCTGGCGCGGTATTACAGGATTTGTTTGACGACGACTATGGCGGCTTTACCATTCATCCTCATCTCAAGTTTCCTCACGCCGATGCCTTAGAACTCCTGGTATTTTTAGCTCGTCAGGGACATCCAGAAATGTTAGAGATGGTGATCTATTCGCTGGAGCAGATGGTTGAAGGTGGGTTATGGGACAAAGAAGAGGGCGGCTTCTTTCGCTATTCTGCTACTAACGATTGGAGTATGCCGCACACGGAAAAGATGCTGGATGAAAACGCGGCCCTCTTGCGTTTAGTGCTATTGACTGCCGAGGTCAGTCAATCTCAGCGTTGGTATGACCTCACACGACAACTTGTTTTCTATATCAACACGTATCTATGGCAACCCGGTGAGGGCGTTTTTAGCGGAAGTCAAAGTGCCGACGAGGAATATTACGAGCCGGGCTACTACTCACGAGCTTCACGCCAGTCGCCGTCAACTGATAAAACGGTTTACACTGCGTGGAATGCGCGTATGATTTCCGCCTACTTGCTAGGCGCACGAATTTTGCGACAGCCAGCGTTAGAAACGATGGCACTGCGTGCCTTAGATTGGTTATGTCAACACATGGTGTACCACGATGGGAGTATGTATCACTATTCCTTGAATGGGCAGAATGGTTTGTCTGGTCAACTCACTGACCAGGTGTGGATGGCTCGTGCGCTCCTCGATGCCTACGAATTGCGCGAACAACGCAGATACCTTGATACAGCGATTGCCTTGATGCACTCGGTCTGCCAGGAATTGCTGGATGAGCCAACAGGATTGTTTTATGATTATCCCGAAAATCTCCAGACGGAAGGACGGCTTGCAGTACGGGAACAGCCATTAGTCGAAAATGCTCTGGCGGCAGAGTGTCTGCTCCGCATGGCAGCACATAGCAAACGACAAAACCTGCATACCATTGGAGTCCGCGTATTAGCAGAATGCGTCGAGAAGTATCGTCACACGGGTATTCAGGGTGCAACCTATGCCTGTGTAGTAGCAGAGGCGGTTGAAAACTCCTGGATTTGACCGAAGACTGGTCACACCGTTTGTTGTGTCCGCAACATTTGTGCAAGGGCGTTGACAATATCAAAGCGCATATAGGATGGGGCGAGGTAGACGCCTTGTATGAGTGGGCGAGCCTCCGCCAGCAATTCTTGCGCCATGCGTAATCCTTCTTCCGGCCCCCGTTCGCCCGCGTCACGCATGCGAGTACGTACAGCGTCAGGAATAGCGAAGCCCGGAACTTCATTGTGCAGGTACTCGGCATGACGCGAACTGTGCAATGGCATGCTTCCCAATATGATGGGGATCGGCGGTGTCCCGGCTCGGTCCAGAAAACGCAACAGGGGTGCTATCTCATAAATTGGTTGTGTCATGATAAAGTGTGCGCCAGCCTCAATTTTGCCACGATACTTGGCAATCTCCTGCTCTGTCTCTTCCTCGGTCATATTCAGGTTGAGCGCAGCCCCTATATGGAACGAGGCATAGGCTCCTATCGAAGAACCCGCCGCGTCATGCCCGTCATTTAGGCCGCGAAGCACTGAAATCAACCCTGCTGAATTTACATCCCAAACGCCTGTTATGTTTGGGTAATCAGCGACGCGAACCGGGTCGCCCGTCAGTGCCAGGATGTTACGGATACCGAGCGCGTGCGCACCCAACAATTCGGATTGCAGTGCCATTAAATTGCGGTCTCGCGTAGTGAAGTGAATGATAGTTTCAATGCCCAGGTGGTCTTGAATGAGCCGTGCAAGGGCAATACAGCCCATGCGTACGCGTGCCATTGGGCTATCGGCGATATTGATGCAATCGACGCCTGCCTCCTGTAATAACGCGGCACCTTCAAGTATCCTGGTTGGGTTCAACCCCTTCGGTGGATCTAATTCAACACTTATCACAAACTCACCTGCCGCGAGCTTTTCTTGCAGACGTGTCGAAGTACCCTGTTTGGGAACGATTATTTCTTCTTCAATCAAGCTGGCAATGGTTGCCTGTGCTTTCGTCAACCCGTTTTGCCCATTTGATGAACGGATATGGATGGTAGATGAAGTATCTGCAATAGTTTGTGGAACGGTTCCGTAATGCTCGTCAAGTGCTTTGCGCATCGCTTCAATGTGACGCGGTGTAGTGCCACAGCAGCCACCGATAAGCTGCACGCCGACTTTGGCGAAACGCAACGTGTAATCCGCAAAGTAATCAGGGGTTGCCATGTAGAAGAAGCGATTCCCGATACGTGCAGGTAGACCCGCATTTGGTTGCGCGGAAAATAGCCGTGTAGACATTTGCGTCCCTTTAGCAAGGGGTTGAACGCTTGCAATCATCTCCTGAAGGACATCAAGTGTTGCGGCTGGCCCGACGCTACAATTCGCCCCTATCACATCTACACCCAGATCATCCAGTACGGCGGCGACTCGCGCCGCCGATTGACCGGAGAGCGTGTGACCATCCTCATAGAAGCTCATTTGTGCGACAATAGGTAGTCCACCGATATCCTGTGCAGCGAGAATGGCCTGACGTAGTTCGGGAAGACTTGAGAATGTCTCAAGAATGAGCAGGTCAACACCGCCAACCAGTAAAGCCTCTATCTGTTCGCGGAAGATGGCGCGTAGTTCGTTCAAACGGTGTTCATCCGGTGCCTGCAAGGGGCGTCCGCTTGGGCCGACAGCACCCGCGATAAAGACTGGTTGGCCTGAGACTTCACGGGCTTCGCGTGCCAGTTTCGCGGCGCGTTTATTGATCCCAGATACCTGCTCTTCCAGATTGTAGGCTTCAAGCTTCGCACGGTTCGCGCCAAAGGTATTAGTTTCAATGATCTGTGCGCCCGCGCTAATATATTCGCTGTGGATACCTTGAATAAGCGCGGATTGTGTCAGGTTTAATGCATCGAAGCATTGCTCATAGGTAATGCCGCGTGCATACAAAAGTGTTCCCATCGCGCCATCACAGAGCAGAGGACGTTGCTGGAGCTGTTCAAGAATTGGGTAGTCCATAAAAGTTATTTCTTCTCCCACCAGGTGCGTTCAACTACTTTTCTTTATTGTACTCTTTTTAGCCCACTTATGAAAGGACTTTTTCCAGGCTGTAGTCGAAAGCACCATTTCTTTGTTATACTTAGAGTCAGGTAGCATTCCGTGCCAGAAGTTCTGGGCGTTTCCTTTGCTTTTGGAATTGATGCTCGGAAAGGTAAAAGCGTAGCATGCATTGGGACAGCGTGGTTGCAGTGTACTGCGGATACTGAATGATCTGGTCCGAGAAATGCTAAGCGGTAATTCATGGGAAGTGTTACAAGGAGTCAACAACCTCTTATCGTGGCAGTTTGTGGAGATAGTGGCTCAGGAAAGACAACTTTAACTGATGGGATGGTGCGCGTCTTTGGGCGGGATCGTGTGACACATATCTGCCTCGATGACTACCATACGCTGGATAGGTCTACCCGTTTGCGCGATGGTATCACCGCTCTGCATCCTAATGCCAATAACCTCGCGCTCATGACGGAACATATTTGTCGTCTCGCACATGGTGAAAGCATAATCAAGCCGGTCTACGACCACAAACATGGGACATTTACCGACCCTGTCCTATTCGTACCCGCCGATATTATTATCGTGCATGGTCTGCACCCGCTCTATACCGAGGAGCTACGCAAACTTGCGCATGTACGTATTTACCTCGATCCTGAAACTGCTCTCTTGCAGCAGTGGAAAATTATGCGTGACAGCACCTCTCGCGGCTATACCGTCAAGCAGGTACGCGAGCAAATGAGGATTCGTCGCCGTGATAGCCGCCTCTATATCCAGCCCCAAAAGCAGTACGCCGATATTATTGTGCGCTTCTCCCGTGGCAGCCTCTACTATCGCACCCGCAACCTTGCCCATCTCGATGTGCGCCTGATCGAGGCAAAGGATGCCCCTAAAATCGATTTGAGCGATGTATTGGAGGCTTCTCGCGATAGCCTTGATGGCCTACGTCCAGCATTACGCTATGTCGAAGAAGAATACGGTAGCAAGCTCCATGACGTCTTAGACATTGATGGAAACATCAGCCACCAGAAGGCATGTGAATTGGAAGATTGTATCTGGGCGCATATGGAAAACGCAAGCCATTTGCGACCTGACCGCTTGAGCCAACTTGGTCTCTTCCACGTTGGCAAGATGCTTTGCCAGAGTGACCCCTTAGCTCTCACACAACTTATCATCCTCTACCACGTTGTCAGTGCCTATAAACGCATGACCCAGGAGGAATCTCTGTTCAAGCCGTTGTAATGCAGAACTTAACCTTTTTGTCCCCATACAGTAAGGTACGACCAGATGGCGGAGAAGTCCTCCCGCATCATCTCAATGAGCATTTGCTGGTACAGTTCATCTATCTCCTCCTGTGTCGCGATTTCCATTTTGAGGAAAAATGGCTGAACCAGTTGAAAGGCAACGCTGCAATTCTGAAACATCGTTTCGTATGCATCTGTACCAGCTGAAAAGTCTATGACGTGCGCCCTCTGCCCAATGTGCTGGAGGCCGCTCTCGCGTAGGAAACGACCGAGTTGCGCCATGATGCCATAGTTATGACCATCGGGCGAAGAGGTGAATCCTGCTTTTGCTATCGCACGGAAGGTCAATACTTTCCATGCTTCGAAGGCTTTACTGTTCGTTGTCCCCGGCTCATCGAATTCTGTCAGGCGGACGATGCCTCCAGGACGAGTGATGCGCACGCATTCTCGCAAGAATGCTGACCAGCCTGATTGAGGCATGAAGCCAACGAGGAAGCGAGCATTGACCAGATCAAAGCTGTTCTCAGGAAAATCAAGAGGCTCTAAAACGTTCATAGTGCGAAAACTGGCATTCTCCAGTCCTTGCGTCCACGCCTGCGTCCTTGCATACTCAACCATACGCTGGCTGATATCTATTCCTACCACATTGATCCTGGGATAGGTGTATGCAACATCGAGAACCCATCCGCCAGGTCCACAGGCGATATCCAGAATATCATGCATCGTTGAGACATCATTCCGCTCAGGAAAGAGTCCACCCATGCCATGCGTGAGGAGGCGATCCTGTTTCATTAAGCGAGCCATCTCTGGACCACTGTCAGCACCCAGAATATACGTGTTCTTGTTTGGCTCAGGGTTAGTTGGCATCAAGGGGCTCCTTTTCTCATATGGTACGTCCAGGCTTATTTGCTTATTTCGATCATTTCATGGGCTATATTATACACGTACCGGGAAAGATGGGCAATAGCTCGTATTCAGAGCATTTCTAAGAGAAGCAGTTTCAGGATCAGGTTCCATAAGAAAAGCGCCAGGTGTATTCGCGTCGCGAATACACCTGGCGCTTTTCTTATGGAACCTGATCCTGAAACTTAACGCATACTATCTGGCGTTCACTTTTACCGTGCGGGCCTTCGCATGTTCAGCCTTTGGCAGTGTAAGAGTCAGCACGCCATCGTTGATGTTGGCCTCGACGCGCTCGGAGTTGATGGGCGATGGCAGCGTGAAGGTTTGCTGGAACTGGCTGGACTGGAAGCCATGCCAGTGTGTGGTTGCGTTCTCAGGAACCTCGACTTTCGTTTCCCATTTAAGTGTAACGGTATTTTGTTGAGTCGTGATTTCAATATCTTCTGGCTTCGCACCGGGAACAGGCATCTGGAAAGTAAACCCGTCCTGGTTCTCAAACAGGTTCGCGCCGATACCACGTCCACCAGCCATCGCCTGAGGAGCAATAAAGCTATCCGCGAAGAGGCGATCCATAGCCTCACGCAAAGAAACGGCCTCGTTGAATGGATTATAACGTGTCAGGTTTGCCATAGAAGTATCTCCTTTCAGAATGTTGGTATGTTTTCTTAACTTCGCTCGTTCACACTTCACGAACGAGCGTGGTATTTTTTTCTCTAGTGATAAGATACACCATCCTCTGTTAGAACAACGTAAGATATGTGTTAGAAATCTGTTAGAAAGTTTGATAGTTATACTATCAAACTTATCTACTCGACTCCTTTCTTTTGTTCTGTTACAATGCCTGGTAGATGTAATCACCTATTGAGGAGGAAAAATTGTTATGCCACATGCAACCATAGGCGTTATTGGTGGGAGCGGCCTCTATCGGATGGAAGGCATGAGCGATGTTGAAGAAGTTGCCGTAGAAACGCCCTTTGGCAACCCCAGCGATGTGATCACCATTGGAAAAGTCGAGGGTGTTCCGATGGCGTTCTTGCCACGTCATGGGCGAGGTCACCGCATTTCCCCTACGGAACTGCCAGTGCGTGCCAACATCTGGGCACTTAAAAGTCTTGGCGTTGAATGGGTTATTTCTGTCAGTGCCGTCGGGAGTTTACGCGATCAAATCGCGCCTCGCGATCTGATCATACCAGACCAGCTATTTGACCGCACGAAGAGCCGCTTGAACTCGCTCTACGAGGGCGGCATTGTCGTACATTGCACCTTTGCCGAGCCGTTTTGCTCAACACTCAGTGGCCTCTTGCTCGAGTCTGCCCGCGAGTTGGGTGATGTCAAAGTTCATGCAGGTGGTACCTACGTATGTATGGAAGGGCCGCTCTTCTCGACGAAGGCAGAGTCAAATGTTTACCGTAGCTGGGGCATGGACATTATCGGTATGACCGCGCTGCCGGAAGCGAAAATGGCTCGTGAGGCCGAACTGTGCTACGCCGTTATCGCCTGTGCGACCGATTATGACTGCTGGCGCGAGTCTGAGGAATCGGTAACGGTTGAGATGGTCATTGGCAATCTCAGTGCCAACGTTGCCAACGCACAGCGTATCTTGCGCAGCGTGGCGAAGAAAATTCCGGCGAACCGTCGCTCCAATACGTGCGAATGTCCAACTGCGCTCGCAACAGCCATTATGACAGCTCCTTCGCTTATTCCAGAGGTGACAAAGGAGAAATATCATTTGTTCATTGGCAAATATTTGTCTTGACAAAATCGCGGAACAGGTGTACAATAGCCCTGTTCCGCGAGTGAAGTAACTATGCAAGTGGGACCGACCGGTTTTCTTCCGGTCCTGCCGGTTGGCGTAATCGGGTCCTACGCGGCAGATGTCTGTGAACCCCGCCAGGTCTGTGAGGAAGCAACGGTAAATGGACCCCTCTGGGTGACGTAGGGTCGCCTGATTGCGCTAACCGGCAGGACCGGGCGAAAATCGGTTTTGTGCGTTTTGTCTGTTTTCTCTATGCTCTCATCTTCATTTATTGTCTGCGGGCAGTGATGCCTGGCCTGTCCAGGCAAAGGTACGCAGGCGGAGTTGTTCTATGGCCTCTCAATCGCTCTACCGTAAATGGCGTTCACAGACCTTCGGCGCTCTCGTGGGTCAGGAACCGATTATTCGCACACTCAAAAACGCGCTCAGCACCAATAGTCTGGCCCATGCCTACCTTTTTACTGGCCCCAGGGGAACAGGCAAGACCACTACTGCCCGCTTGCTCGCGAAGACGATCAACTGTGAGCATCCCGTCAACGGTGAACCTTGTAACCAGTGCCAGCAGTGCCGCGAGATTACCGCTGGCAACTCGTTCAACGTCATTGAGATTGACGCCGCCTCCAATCGCGGTATTGACAGTATTCGTGATCTGCGCGAGAAGGTGATGATGCCGCCTTCCACAGGTAAGTACAAGGTCTACGTGCTTGATGAGGCGCACATGCTCACCACCGAGGCATTTAATGCCTTGCTCAAAACGTTGGAAGAGCCGCCGCCCTACGCTATCTTCGTTATGGCGACCACCGATGTGCATAAAATGCTGCCAACCGTCCTTTCGCGTTGCCAGCGTTTCGATTTCAAACGCATTACCACGCGCCATATTGTCGGGCATCTGCAATTTATTGCCGGGGAAGAACATGTGAAGTTGGAGCAGTCCGCCGCCGAATTGATCGCCAGGGCGGCTGCCGGTGGTATGCGTGACGCGCTCAGTTTGCTCGATCAAGCAATAGCATATTCCGGTGATGAAATCTCATTAGCCCAGGTGCAAGCGATGCTTGGTGTCGCCGACCCACGAGCCATTCAAAAATTGATCGATCATGTTGCCCATCTCGCCAGTCCGGCAGGGCTGCACCTTATTCACGAGCTATCGGAGGCGGGGGCCGATCTGCGCCAGATAAATATCCAAGTTGGTGAATATTGGCGTGCGCTCATGCTTGCCAAAGCCGGTGCCGATGTCGCTACCATTCTCGACCGCACCGAGGATGAGACCCGCGATATCATGCAGATGGTAGCGCAATTTGGGCTAGAGGAACTGACGGAGTTTGCCCGTATCTTCGCGCAGAACGACCTCATGCAGAAGAATCAGGGAACACCCCAACTGGGTCTGGAACTGGCGCTTTTGCAGTGCATTGAACTACACCGCCGCGCCCAGGCAGGTCAGCCGCTTGTTGCGCCTGCATCTGCTGCGGCACCTGTTGCACTGCTTTCACCAGTTCAGCTACGTCAGGCTTCCGTACAAGCACCGCGAACTGCCTCGTCGTCCATTGTATCATCTGTTCCATTATCTGCTGAAAATCACACATCTCCTCCCGCGCAGCTTCATCCGCCGCAGTCACATATTGTAGCAGCCAATGAGCAAGCGCTAGAAGATTTGTCGGCATTGGATGACATATCGTTTCATGATGATGAGGAATTTACATCAGAGGTCCCTGTTGCTCCTGCTAGCTTACATGAAGCAGTATCAGTAGTACCATCTGCAACTGCGAATACTAACCAACCGTTGCTGACTCTGGCAGATGTGCGCACTGGTTGGGAGCGTGTAAAAAAACGAGTGAGGGGTAGAAACCAGACGGGTCCGAAGACAACGGCCATGTTGAATGATTACTCTGTTGTTGCCGTTGAGGGTTCAAGCGATGATGTGATCGTTGTCATACAAGCGACTCATACGCTTCATTACAAGTATTTGCTTGAGAGTACCTATGGGGAAGATGTAGAATGGGCATTAAGCACCGAGTTTAACCAGAAGTGCCGGATGCGTCTCTTGCCCCCCGGTCAAACGCTCTCAACCGGTACAATCAGTACGATCAGTACGACGTCAGGTATGAGCCGTCAGTCAGCAAGTACACCTGCATCTGCCGCGTCTCAGCAACCGGCCCAGCGTGAGCGGCCGACGAAACATCCGCCCGCGCCACGCAATGCCGCGAACGATGCGAACGACGTGTATGAAACGCCGCAACATCCTGTGCAGGAACTTGCTACGCCTCTACCTTCAGAAGTACCTTCGTCTGAGATCGAGCAACCTCTTGCCAGAAAGAACGTTGTGAGAGAGAATAGTACTACCGTAGTAGTGACAAAACCATCATCGCTCAAAGAGATCGAGCAAAAAGTAAACTCTGATCCTGTGGTACAGAAGGTTAAGGAAATGTTCAAGGCGGAAATCAAAGATATTCGTCTAAAGTAAGGAGTAGCGGAATTATGAATATGCGCGAAATTCAAAAGATGCAGCAGAAGCTGCTGAAAATGCAGGAGGAACTGGAAGCCAGCGAGTTTACCGGTACCGCCGGAGGTGGTGCTGTCACTATCGCAATAACGGGGAAATTTGAAGTAGCCTCCGTCAAGATTGATCCCGAAGCGTTTGATCCGCAAGATATTAGCGAACTGGAGGCGATGGTATTGGCTGCGGCAAAAGATGCCTTTAACAAAGCGACCGCGGCGCAGCAGAAGATGCTCAGCAGTGCCACCGGTGGTATGCGCATCCCAGGAATGTTCTAAGTAGATGAGTAACATTGCGCCGCCAGTGGCGGCTTTAATTGAAGAATTCTCAAAATTGCCGGGTGTTGGCGTGAAGACGGCGCAACGCCTGACGTTTTTCATACTCCGCAGCCCGACGGATCAGGCACGGCGTCTGGCGGAAGCGATCATACGCGTGAAAGAAAGCATCATTTATTGCTCGCGCTGCTTCAACATTACCGAAACAGACCCCTGTACCATTTGCGGCAATCCAGGGCGCGATCAGGAAGTTATCTGCGTGGTCGAGGAGCCGCTGGATATGCTGGCTCTTGAGAAAACGAACGTCTACAAGGGGTTGTACCATGTGTTGCATGGTGCGCTCTCTCCAGTAGAAGGTATCGGCGTAAAAGATTTGCGCATTGATGAGTTGATACAACGTGTCAAGGGCGCTAGGGTGCGTGAAGTGATTCTCGCCACGAATCCCAATTTTGAAGGAGAATATACTGCAACCTACATTAAGGGTGAACTGGCGAAGCTGGCGTCTGGCCCGCGAGTGACAACTCTCGCACGCGGTCTGCCGATGGGCGGAGACCTGGAATATGCCGACGAGGGAACGCTTGGGCGTGCGCTCGATGGCCGCCGCGATATGTAAGGAAACATGGAGGGACTTGCTGCTTGACATATTGATGGGCGTATGGTACTCTTGTTCTATATTTGAGCAGCAGGTACGGAGAGAGGCCTGTTTCCGCTTTTTCAACCTTGCGGAAGAATACATCTATGTATCAAAAAAAGACCAGGGAAGTGCAGCGATAACGTATGCGCTTGTCAATTCTTGCCACACGCAAACAACATGCAAACAAAGGAGGGAGCAGGGTGGTAATGCCGGAGAAGGAATATGAATATCCGGCCCATGCCATATACCCTGTAGAAAACAGATGCCGATGACGAAAAAAGAGAAGACGACAGCCGACCGAAGCAATACGACTGCGCCTGCTGTTAGCACCGAGCGCGAGAAAGCCATTGAGCTGGCTCTTTCGCAGATTGAACGCCGCTTCGGGAAAGGCGCAATCATGAAATTGGGAGATTCTACGAATATTCATGTTGACGTAATTCCTACCGGCTCGGTAGCTCTAGATATCGCGTTGGGTGTAGGCGGTATACCGAGAGGACGTGTCACGGAAATTTACGGCCCTGAGTCTTCTGGTAAAACAACGCTTTGCCAGCATATCATCGCGAACGCACAGCGTTCCGGTGGCTATGCTGCATTTATTGACGCTGAACATGCGCTTGACCGTACTTATGCCGCCCGTTGTGGTGTTGACACAACCAACCTGTTCATTTCGCAGCCGGATACAGGCGAGCAGGCATTAGAAATCGTAGACTCGCTTGTGCGCAGTAACGCGCTTGATGTCATAGTGATTGACTCGGTGGCCGCATTGACCCCGCGTGCGGAAATCGAAGGCGAGATGGGCGATTCGCATGTTGGCCTCCAGGCTCGTCTCATGAGCCAGGCCATGCGTAAACTGACGGGTGCTATCAGCACATCGAATACGGCGGTTATTTTCACGAACCAGCTGCGTGAAAAAGTGGGTATCATGTTTGGCAACCCGGAGGTCACCGCCGGGGGTAAAGCGTTGAAATTCTATGCCTCCGTGCGTCTCGATATTCGCCGCATTGACTCAATTAAGCAAGGTCAGGATGTGATGGGCAACCGTACCCGTGTCAAAGTCGTCAAAAATAAGGTCGCACCTCCATTTCGCATTGCCGAATTCGACATCATGTACAGCGAGGGTATTTCCCGTGAGGGTGGTTTAATTGACCTCGGCCTGGAAATGGGCCTTGTCAAAAAAAGCGGCTCATGGTTTACCGTGGGGGATATTCGCCTCGGCCAGGGGCGCGAGAATGCGAAAGACTTCTTGCGCCAGAATAGCGATGTTGCCTCCGCCATCGAAGAGCAAATTCGCGGCAATATAGTCTCGTTCAAAGCCGGTGAAATCACCGGTATTGAGGAGGATGACATATTGCCGGACGAAGAGTTGTAAAGAAAATGATTACGGAGGCATGTGCTATTTCAGAGTACGACACACCGTGTCGTACTCTGAAATAGCACATGCCTCCGTAATCATTAATCATTTTCAATCATCTTCTTCACCGTTGGATGATTGTCCTAACATCTCATCTAGTTTGTGTTCCATCGCGGGAGTGGGGAGACGTACCAGGGGCTGCTCTTGCTCTGAGAGGAGTGGCTCCAATTGTGCGCTTTCAATCATGGGTGGTTCCAGAACCTGCGCGACGGGTTCGCGTTCATGCCACCATGTTGAGATGGTAGCTGGATCAACTGTTCCTAGCGAGCCAGTGTCTGTGCGGGTCATGGCCCAATCTACAATTGCCTCGTCTATCGGAATTTCATGCCCCGCTTTGCTGCTGAGCTTCCACCTGTATTGCATCAATGAAAAGTATGCCTGAAGCGGGTCCTGTCCTTTTGTCAGGTATTTGCGCAAAAGCAGGATGGTAGGAAGATGGTAGTGCGTGTAATAATCCCGCGCTGCTTCTTCAATGCTCACGTCACGGTCCTCTTCTTTGCTCATAATCGCCTGGTGTCCCAGCAGCCCATTATAAAAGCGGCGTGCATAGCGGCGTGGGACGGTAATACCCAGCAATTCGTGAACACGCCGTTGATACCATCCTGGTAGAACGGTAGTCAGTTGTTGAACTGCCTCAGTTCCCATATCAAGCAACGAAATTCCCCACCGATTGAAGCTTTCCAACATGTGTTGGGCCTGAAATACTGTAGTGAAGCCCGCTGGATATGTGAGCCGCCTGTGCTCGCGTCGTAACCAGTTGTAGCGTTGTTCGATATAGCGGAAGTCTCTATCATCAACAATTTCATCTTCTTCGGGCAAGTCCTGCGCACGACGCAAATCTTCTGTTTGCCACAACAGCGACTCTCGAAACAGGTCTAAATCTTGTTCGCGCAAATGCTCATTTACTGCGTCAGGAAAGAGTTCCGTTGTCTCCGCGTCGGCCATAATCGCCAGGATGCTCCGGCCATCAATCCGGACGAGGATATTTGCCAGCGAAGGGTCGCCCCAGTAGATGCCATGTTCGTGTAATTCGACGAGTAAAATAGCGACTGCTGACCAGATACGGCGTTTGTTTTTCCAGGTGAAGGGTATACGAAAGAGCAAGACCTGTGGAATAACTCGCGGTGCCAGGTGTGTCACCGTATATCCCCGGTCGCCACTGGTGTATTGCGGTACGCTGCCAGGGCCGGAGGCTTCGATTAAGACAGGGGGTGCGGGTACAGTTACACTGCCGACGGGGCTAAGTGAAGGTACGCCGCGCCGCTCGATTTCTCGCAAATTTCTGATTTCGCGCTCAGCCATGCGAGGCGTCGTCTCTTTAATTGCGTAACGAAAGCCCGCGCGCTCCACAAAAATAACAGGGTGGCGTGACTCGCCGCGCCGGATGGAGAGAGGTATCACTCCGTGATTAGGCCATTCCTCCAGAGGAAAATCCCACGGGAGACTTTCCAACCGTTTTCTATCTTCTATATCCATGTAAAATTGTATATTTTTGCTATGAGTAACCACGGCTATTTATTCCTTATTGTGTAATGTGGGTTGGTGTGGTATATACAAGGGTGCAGATATCTTGCATTGATCATATCACCATTTAAGGCACGAGACAAATGGTAGCATCATCAAAGAGGAGGCTTCTATGGGTACTGTCCGTTTCGATTTTCAAGGTGAGGTCGTTGTCGTGACTGGCGGCTCACGAGGTTTAGGGCTAGAGATTGCTCAGGGCTTTGGCAACGCAGGGGCAGCCGTGGTGATCACGGCTCGGCGGGAGCAGTGGCTCAAAGAAGCCGAGACCATGCTGAAAGATCAGGGCATAACGGTACATACGTTTACCTGTGACGTGGCGAATCCAGCTTCCGTGGAGCAGTTGGTACAGCAAGCGCTTGCGCAATGCGGCAAAATTGACGTGCTGGTCAACAACGCGGGCCTGACATGGGGCGCACCGGCAGAAACCATGCCGTTTGAGCGCTGGCAGCAGGTTATTGACGCCAATATTACCGGCACATTTTTAATGTCGCAAGCCGTGGGACAGCATATGTTGGAACGCGGCAAAGGTGTTATGGTCAACGTTGCCTCCATCGCCGGTTTGAGTGGCGGGCAGTTGAACACTGTTGGCTACAATGCCAGCAAAGCTGCTGTCATAAACATTACCCGCGCCTTAGCGGTAGAATGGGCCGCACGCAATATTCGCGTGAATGCTATTGCGCCTGGACTATTTCGTACACGTATGTCTGAGGTTCTTGTCCAACGTGCTGAAGCGGCTAACGCCCCAATCGCGCCTCTGGGCCGCATTGGTAAACCAGGAGAACTTGCCCCCACAGTATTGTTTCTTGCTTCCGAGGGCGCGAGCTATATTACGGGGCAGGTGATTCCGATTGATGGGGGGAGATCGGCACAATAGACTGCTGACCTGGCGGCCAAACTATCAGGATTGCACGCACTTAACCCCTGAAAAAATCATAGAACAATAACAGTCGCAAACAGGGTGCGTTTCATTTTTTTGCACAGCCCAGGCACGAAGCGTGATATGAGCTTGAAATTTCACTACGAGAAAATCCTTGCAAGCTCACAACTGCTGAGCTGTGCAAAAAAAATGAAACGCACCCTCGCAAACAAAACGGGTGGCATACATCCGTTTTTTGTTGTATAATATTAAGGAACATATGTTCTATATACAAGTTTTTCGAGAGAGGAACAGGCTGGCTACCGGCGGAAAACAGGGTTGATTACCATTACAACCCTCAGGGCAAACGAGTCGAGATCGTGTTAGAAGCGAATTATGTTCTCCTGTGGATATAGGAGAGCAGGTGCGCGCGTACTGCCATATTCACGGCAGCGACCACCAGCGTTCCCTCTCTATCACGAAGGCTACTGGCTGGGGTCGCTGTTTCAACGCGGCCTGTGAGGCGACCGTGCTGGTGGCCGAGTGGAATCGCCCGGCGGCAAAACGCCTGCTTCACCGGTATTACCCGGGGCTGACCTCAGCCGCGCTACCCGCCTATCGTCCACCTGAAATGGAAGCGAAGTGCAGGCCCTCTTTATCCAACCCATGTTGCTGCCGCCGCCCAGAGCGATTCCGCAATGGCAGCGAGAGGAACTGACGCGCTCTGCACGCTGGACGAGCAACTGCGTCGCTCGCTGGTTCTTCACCGCTCGTGCAGGTACCTGCGAGAGCGCGGTATTCCACTCGAGATAGCACTGGAACGGGCGTGGGATATCTGCCAGCACGCTACTGAACTCGCCGCAGTTCCGCAAGCAGCGTGGCGTATTAGCAGGTGGGCTGATCGCATTATCTTTCCTCTGCACTCGCCAGATGGCCGGGGCTATATTGGGCGGTCGCTCTGGCAGTGGCAGCCAGGGATGAAGGAAACGACTCACAAGGCACTGCTCGACGACCGGAAGCCCAAACGCTGGATCAAGACCAACCCGGCGGGCTGGTTTGCGCGGAAGTGAGCAGTTAGCCAACACCATCCTGCTGGTTGAGGGCGCCTTTGATCGCCTGACGTTGCTTGCGGCAGGTTTTCCCCATTCGCTATCGTGGCGTTGGTTGGTACTGCCGTACCCATCGACTGGCTTCCCGTCTGCGTGAAAACAGTGGTGCTGGCACTTGATGGAGACGAGGGTGGCAAAGTGGCCAGCAGTCGGCTTAGCGATCAACTTCTACAGGCCGGTATCCATGTTCAGGTCTGCTTCCCGTTGCAGGATACATGGGGCAAAGATTGGAACGAACGCTGGCAGTGCCTGGGCAGACGGAGCGTTGTGCCAGTGTTTGAGGCCCTTTCCACAGCACAGTGCATGTGAACGGAACGTGCATTCTTCTCTGGACTCAATACATATTGTGGCACTTCATAACATGGGCCTCGACTAGCTCATTCATGCTACCTCTTCCCTTGCGGATCACTCCCCTATCACCTGTGCAAATAGCATGTTCGTGCGATGTTTTTCTCATCCTCTTCAGGTCGACTTTGCTCAATGATTATGAGAGTGGGGAGTGCAGATAATAGAACAAATAACGAGATTTGCTAAAAGGAGGTTGAGAGCGATGAGTATTATCATGGATGAAGCCGTCAACCAGATGATGCTAACGACCCTGGCAGATATGAGTATTCGTGAGTTGCAGCGATTTCGCTGCAAACAGCCTTTTGACGATCGCTACTGTCTGGAAATCTTGCGCCGTGCGCTTGTCGAACAAAATGATGAGGCCTGGTCGGTGTTGCAGCAGTGCTTCAGTGAGACCATCCGAGGCTGGTTACGTGGTCATCCCGATCGGGATGTCGGGCTACTTCGTGACACCGAAGAGAACTACATTGCCCAGACCTTCTCGCGTTTCTGGTATGCCGTGCGCGATCAGTCTATGGAGTTCGCCACACTGTATTCAGTATTAAGCTATCTGCATGCTACTCTGAACGGTATTATTATCGATACTCTACGTTCTCACTTGCGCTTCAGCACAAAAGAAGCGCTTTTGCCAGAGCAAGGTTACTGTGAAGATCCTTCAGCAGAAGACCGCATTGGACTCCAATATCTCTGGGAATGCATCCTATCCTTGCTTTCTGACGAGCGGGAA
>CAVQVL010000009.1:0-497975 GCA_963717105.1 uncultured Chloroflexia bacterium | reverse complement strand
TGCCAGATCACATTTCCTGTGCAGCAACATTTCCATGAAGACGTGAGTATTCTGCGAGAATGCTTCCAAGATGACTTGGTCATGGAGTACCGGCCTGGTTTGCCAGCTCGGTACTCCGCACCCGGCGGCCGGGAGAGGGGCCGCCGTCGGTGTGCGGTAGCGTTCACGCCACGGCGGGGATGGGCTCGTCTGGCTTTTGGGTCTTCACACCGATCACGAGCAGGTAGAGGACCATCGAGATCTCCGCGATTGCTGACGGGATGGTGACGAAGGCGTGAATATTTTGGCCGAAGCTGGGGACCAGGAACGCCGCGAGCAAGTCCACGAGGTAGCAGGCGCCCCCCACGATGAGCACGACGCCGAGCCACTTGGGGAACAGCCCTGCTGATTTGTAGGCGAGATATCCCAGCGGCACCAGCCACAGGCCAAAGAAGATCTGCGCGATGAAGATCCCATAGTGCTGGGTGTCGAGCAAGAGTAGCACCAGGGCATGCGAACCCGCGGTGCCGAAGGCGGCCAGGTTGACTGCACCGGTTGCGACCCGCAAGCCCTCAAACTCGAAGACCGAGTTGAGGCAGACGATGCTGGCCCCGATTGCGACGAGGACGACCATTGCCCTCGCCACGCTCTTGTTCACGTGCTTGAGCAGCAGGTAGAGGGTCATTGCAAGGAAGATCCAGATTGTCGCATTGAACAGGTCGGCGACGATGCCGAGACGCACAAGTCCGGAGTTCGCGAGTAGGTTACTAGCCGTGGTCGCCGCGTTGCCGGCAACGTACATCCTGGGTTCCACAAAGCCTTCGGCAAAGCCGCCGAAGATGCCGACGAGCAGGTAGAGGACGCCGGCAATTCTCGCGAGGCGCTTCGGTGAGTTCACCGTGCTCTCTCCTTCGGTGGGGCCGGCCACGAGCGGGCCGCGGGCCGATCCTCGAAGTGTTCCTTTCATATCAATTCCGGTGGTAATTTTGGTTGAATTCATCTTGTATGCTCCTTTTTTGAATGCAACTCGTCAGCCGTTCGCTCATGTTCTCAGCCGTTCGTAAGAGTTGCTCTGCTTTGAGAGGGTGAGGCGCGCGGAAATGGGAACAAGTGCTCTCCTGACATCTTTTTCCGCGTGATCAATGCAATACGTTGTCTAAGCTACGAAGAGTGGTGGGGTGTAGCGCTTTCTACTGCTTGCTCTAGGCTATGGGAGGCTTCGGAGGCGTGTTCCGTGCGAACGACCTCAAGGGTACAGTGAGTTATGACCCCACTGATGGCTCCTACTGCAGCCAGCCATGGGACAAGAAGCGTCCCGATGAGGGCAACGGTCAATGGTATCTCGAGAATATTGTACCCCTCATGCTTGATGATGATGCGGCGGACGTTCCCCTCGTGAATAAGACTCTTCACGGTATCGACCATGTCTCCACTCGCTACATGAAACTCTTCATGGAATCCTTGAAACTGGCCTCCTCGTGGGGTCTTTGGATCGGTCTGTGTCATAACAATTCTCTTCTTTCTATCGCTGCCAGGCCACTTTTCCTGTCCAGCAACATTTCCTATGTAGAGGATACTTCCCTTTCCTGGGAAAATGAATAACACGTGTGTATCGCTTCCATATCACTTGCGTGATATACTGCTGTGGAATGTCTCTTCATTTGGCTCTTTGGGCGTAGGCGTGCGAGAGATGAGAAGAGAGCGCATGCTCTCTTCTCAGGAGACGGAGCGTTGGAGGCAGGTGACTCTTCTCCTCTGAGGAGGGCCATGAACCGCATGCACACAAAGAAAGCACCGGGCAACCATGGTCAAGAAAGCCGCACAGGCCACGCCCAATCTGAGGCTTCGAGATGCGCGCGAGGAACGAGGCTGGACCCAGAAGAATGTCGCCGATCGCATTGGGGCGCCGCACCCCCTCAATATCAGTCGTTGGGAGAGTGGCACCGCCTTTCCTCGATCGCACTACATTGAGCAACTCTGTCTGCTCTTTGGCAAGACACCCAGAGAACTTGGCTTACTTCACCCTGTCTCCGCTGGACCAGGTGAAGCTTTCAGAGGAAATACGGCTCAGGCTCCAGAGGAACCGTCCACTGTTGCTCCCTTTCTGCTTCCGGTCTTGCTCACGCCGCTGATCGGGCGTGAGCAGGAAGTCGCGGCGGTGTGCGCCGAGCTTGCGCATCCCACGGTGCGTCTGCTGACGCTGCTGGGCGCGGGCGGCATCGGCAAGACGCGCTTAAGCCTGCAGGTGGTCACGCAGATGCGCGACCAGTTTGCCGATGGTGTCTGCTTCGTGCCGCTCGCTCCCATTCGCGATCCTGCATTGGTGCTATCGGCCATCGCCCAGGTTCTTGACATCCGAGAGAGTGGAGCCCGACCGCTGTTGGAGCAGCTGAAGGAAGCCCTGCGCCACCGGCAGCTGCTGCTGCTGCTGGACAACGTCGAGCAGGTGGTGACGGTGGCTCCCCACCTGGAGGAACTGCTGGCGGCTTGCCCACACCTGAAGCTGCTGGTGACCAGTCGTGCGACTCTCCACGTGCAGGCCGAACAGATCTTCCCGGTACCCTCCTTGCCGCTGCCCGATCTCTTGCATCTCCCCGAAAGCGAAGCGCTCGCCCAATACGCGGCGGTGGCCCTCTTTCTGCAACATGCGCGGGCGATGCAGCCTGGCTTTCAGCTCACGCAGGCCAATGCGCGGGTGGTGGCCGAGATCTGTGTGCGGCTCGATGGACTGCCGCTGGCCATTGAACTGGCGGCGGCCCGCATTCGCCTGTTATCACCCCAGGCGCTCCTGGGCCGCCTCTCGCAGCGTCTGGCCGTCCTGACGAGTGGGCCACGCAACCTGCCCGTGCGCCAGCAAACGCTGCGCAACACGCTCACGTGGAGCTATGATCTCTTAGAGCACGAGGAGCAGCAGGCCTTCCGGCGGCTCTCGGTCTTCGTAGGAGGCTGGACATTGGAGGCGGCCGAGGTCGTGGGAAACACCCATCGGCCACCTGACCGGGCTTCCGTTTCTGTCCTGGACGCAGTGGCGTCTCTGTTGGATACGAGTCTGCTGGTGCAGATGGAGCGGCAGGGGGAGGAACCGCGCCTTCTCATGTTGGAGACGGTGCGCGAATACGGGTTGGAGTGCCTGGAGGGCAGCGGCGAGGGGGCGGCCGTGCACGAGCGGCATGCGCACTATTTTCTGACGGTGGCCGAAGAGGCGGAGATCCACTTGACCCGCCCGGAGCGGGAGATCTGGCTGGAGCGGCTCTCTCGCGAAGACGTCAACCTGCGCGCTGCCCTGGCCTGGTGCAAGGCCACGCCGGACGCGGTCGAGATCGGGCTGCGTCTGGCTGGAGCGCTCTGCTATTACTGGTTTCTGCAAAGCTCTCTCCACGAGGGGCGCACGTGGCTGGAGGCGATGCTGGCGCGGACCGGGAGCACGGATCGCAGCGCTGCACGAGGCCGAGCCCTCTTTGGCGCGGGGCTGCTGGCCTGGGCCGAAGGCGACGTCGAAGCCGCCACCCGTTGTCTTGAGGAGAGCCTGTCCATTTGCCGCGAAGCGGGAGACCAGCGCTACACCAGCTACGCAGAAATGATAGTAGGAACCGTCCTGTCGAGTCAGGGGAACAACGTGCAGGCGGGTCACTTGTTCGAAGAGAGCCACACCCGGCTCAAAGGCCTCGGGGATGATGCCTGGAGCGAAGCCTTCATGCTCTACGACAGGGGCAGGATCACCTATCTCTCAGGCGATCCTGCTGCGGCACGCGCGCACTGCGAGGAAAGTTTGCGGCTCTTCCGAAAGATCGGGGACGTGCGGCACGCTTCATTGGCGTTGAGTGCCTTGCTGGTTATCGTCGCGAGCCAGGGTGACGGGGAGATGGTACGCTCCCTGTATCAGCAGAGCCTGCCGCTCATGCAGCAGGCCAGGAACCCTGGGACGCTCGGGCTGTTCCTGATCAACAACGGGGAGATGTGGCTCCATTCCTATGGAGACGAGCCACTGGCGCAGGTGCTCTACAGGCTGGGCCTGAGCCTGTGGCAGGACATGCAGCAAGGAGGGCAGGGGATCGGCATCGTCAAGGCGTTGGCTGGATTGGCAGAGGTCGCCGCCGCTCAAGGAAAAGCAGAGCGAGCAGGGCGACTCTTTGGGTCTGCGGCTCACCTGCTCCCATCCGACAGCCTGGAGTGGCAGGACGTGAACGGGCGTGTCGCTGCGGCTCGTGTGCAGCTGGATGCAGCGACATTTGAGGCTGGACTCCGCGCGGGGCAGGCGATGACACAGGAGCAGGCGATAACTGATGCGTTACAAGACGGCCAGTAAACTGTAAATTTGGGCAATCCATGAGCGGAATTCGGATAATTCGGTGAGCGAACTCTTCCCTCGAAAAGAAAATAGGTCAGCCACGGATTTATCAAAATTCCGCTCATAGATTGGACCTGGCTCAAATTTTGTGAATGACGAGCTTATCTGATGAGGACTGCCCTTTCTCTGAGTACGAAAGAAGAGCACAAGCCAACGTTATTGATGTGCTTTCACCAAATTTGAGCCAGACTCGCTTATTCCCAAAATTTACACTTCTGGAGCAACATCAACCCTACAAATCCTTAGCAGGGATTTTGGGGGGTAAAATGTTGGGACCCCTAATGAGGCCATGTGTATGAAAGTACAACGTGGTTGCATAGGATATGAGCCTGATCGCCCTTTGGCCCGAAATCTGCATGATACATGGTATAGTGAAGCGATGTAGTGGCACTGCGTTGCCTGCAGAATAATAAGCTGAGCCGACAAAGCCAGCCTACTGGGTGTCGATTTGTGACTCCTCCTGTTTGTCATTAGAAGGAGAAGGTGACTGACCCAGTTGTTGCAGGTGGGTATGCGCCCACTCGTTTCTTAGGAAGAAAGAGCATGTGCTATACTCTCTTGGATAAGAGTACGAATGGAGGGTCTATGAGTACCGTCGACAAGGGTTTGGAAACGCAAATTCGCAATATCGAACGGCAGTATGGCAAACCACTGGACGAGTGGATCGCTCTTATAAAAGAGAGCGGCCTCACGAAACACACGGATATAGTTGCCATGTTGAAGAACACCTACAACATGTCACATGGCTCAGCGCACCGCGTGGCTCTGAAGGCGCGAAGAGGCGGATGCGGCAAGCCTTGTCAAGGCTGCAGAGGCTTCCGATCGCGATCAGGTCGCTGAGATGTACAGTGGCAAGAAGGCCGGTCTGAAACCTCTTCACGATGCGCTGATGACGATGATCACCACGTTTGGCGATGACATTGAACTGGCACCGAAGAAGGGCTATGTGAGCCTGCGCCGCAAGAAACAGTTTGCCATGATTCAGCCGACTGCAACGCGCATTGACGTAGGACTTATCCTCAAGGATATGCCCACGACTGAGCGGCTCAAATCCGCTGCCAGCTTTAATGCTCTGTTCACTCATCGCGTTCGTGTGAGCACCATCAACGATCTTGATGCACAAGTGATCTCCTGGCTGAAACAGGCATACGATCTCGCAGGATAACGGTAGCGACTGCATCACTAGCATCAGCTTGTTTGTGGTTTGATTGCTTTGCCGACCGCCGGGTTATTCGGATAGGCACTAAGTGGTTGACGCGATTTCCCCCACCTTCTCGCGATGAAAAGCGTGGCGATAGGGCTGGGGCGAGGTGTGCAGGAGACGCTGAAAGTGCAGACGCAGTGTGGCTGCCGAACTGAAACCACACCTTACAGCAATGCGCTCAATGGACTCGTTTGTCGTCTCCAACAGCCGCTGAGCCAGCAGAATGCGTTGTTGGAGCAGCCATTGATACGGGGTCGTGCCACAGGTCGCCTGGAAACGCCGTGCAAAGTTTCGTGGACTCATCATTGCCCTGGCCGCCATCTGCTCTACCGTGAGGTCTTCGTTGAGATGAGCCGCCATCCATGCAAGCGTTGCGCCGAACGGTTCATCCTCAGCGGTGCCTTGAAGTGGCTTCTCGATATATTGCGCCTGCCCGCCATCACGATGGGGTGGCACAACCATTCGCCGGGCGATAGCAGCAGCGATCTCGGCTCCATAATCCTGGCGCACGATGTGCAGCGACAGATCAATCGCGGCAGCCGTTCCCGCGGAGGTCAGCACCTGACCGTCGTCAATGTAGAGTACCTGGGGATCAACCTGCACCCTGGGGTAACGCTTCGCCAGTTCCCCCGTCCATGCCCAGTGGGTAGTGACGCGACGTCCATCCAGCAGTCCCGCTTCCGCAAGTAGAAAAGCTCCCGTGCAGAACGAGATGATGCGTGAACCTCGCTGGTAAGCAGCGCGTAAAGCATCGAGTAGCGCGTCTGGCACGGGGACGATACCGGGGCGAGAGCTGGGAACGATCACCGTATCGGCCTCGCCGACGTGCTGCAAGGAATAAGGGGTAGTGAGAAAAATGCCCACCGAGGTGCGAATGGGCCGTGGCTCCACGGCACACACCAGAAACCGGTACCAGGTCACCCCAAGTTCTGGCCGTTCAAAGCCAAAGATTTCCGTGGCTACCGCCAACTCAAAGGGATTGACGGCGTCGTAGGCAATAGTTGCAATCGTATGCATGGCAGTTTTTTGATGCTCCCTGTCTTTTCTGCCACTGGCAGATCTCAGCAATGTATAGCAGAATTATAGCACACCGACAATTTTTGCCAGGAGAAGTTACATGTATGTCATTTGAAGCTGGCATACACGAAAGGATAATAATCATGATCGATTCACTGCAAACAGCAACGCAAACGGAGAACGAAGCGATTCGCCAGGTCGCACTGGATTATATTGAAGGATGGTACACCGTCAATCCCGAACGGATGGAACGTGCGCTCCACCCTGATCTCGCCAAGAGGATAGTCTTCCCGGCAACGACCGCCGACGGCCATGATCAGCTCAATCATATGGGTGCAATGGCACTGGTACAGAGAACGAGAAGCGGGCTGGGTCGTACGCCAGAGGACAAGCAGCAGAAAGATGTGACAATTTTAGATCAGTACGGAAATGCTGCCAGCGTCAAAATTGTGGCGACTCGCTGGATTGACTACTTGCATGTGGCAAAGTTTGAGGGCAAGTGGGTCATTGTCAACGTGCTCTGGGAACTCAAGCCGAAACTTTAATCATTATCAACGATCAACACAGGAGGGAATGTATGGGAAAGGTGGAAGCAAACGACCGCCTGTTCACCTCCAACTTTTCCATACGCCCCACATGAGGTACAAATACATGACGATCTCTGAATTGATTCGCACAAAGCGTGCTGTTCGCCAGTTTACTGACGAACCTTTATCTGAAGAAGCGATACGCACGATCTTAGATGCTGGCAGACGGGCGCAAAGCTCAAAGAATACCCAGCCGTGGCACTTCATCGCCATCCGTGAGCGAGCAGCGCTGCGGCAGCTTGCCGAATGCGGCGCGTATGCAGGGCATCTGGCAGGGGCTCCCTTTGCCATTGCACTCATTGCTTCCACTACCTACAGCTTCGATCTGGGACAGGCCGCGGCCTACATGCAACTGGCTGCCTGGGAACAGGGCATCGGTTCGTGCATCGCCTCGATGTATGAGCCAGAGAAAGCGAGAGCGATCCTGGGCGTTCCCCAGAACCTCCACTTTGATGTCGCAATCTCCTTTGGCTATCCTCTCCCAGGCCGCGAGCGGTCTCGTGTTTCCGTACCAAACGGACGCAAATCGTTCGAAGAGGTGGTCTTCTGGGAACGTTGGAGTGAGTGAGTAGAGTTTCTTTATGCCCTATATTGACTACGCTAGAGGATGATGTAATTAAACGGAGTCCTATTTGTTGCCGATGCGCTGAGATGCACCGTAAAACCAGTTGCCGGGCGCAATGTGACATACTGCACAACGACGGGGCCGGGGTCGCCAATGAGGGTCACGACTACCACACTTGACGAAGTGATACTTGCATTTACAATGGCAACCTCACCTTGCCCGCTCTCAAACACGCCCGAACCTGAGAACTTCACAAAAGTGCCAGTAACAGCACACCCATCGCCGTTTTCAGGTTTCAGCACGGTTAAGCGCGGGTAGGTTGGTACTTCATCGAGAGCAAGATTTCTTTCAATCGGCTGCTGAAAAGACTCAGACTTTGCCACTGCCTGCAAACGCACCTTTGTTGTGCGACCAGCCAATCGCTGACTCTGTTGTGGCGACGGCAGAAGTTCCTCAGAGGATGGTTTAAAGGAAAGCACTGGAGGTGGTACTACCGGCATTGGCCTTGATTGCAGGCTGAGACGCGGAGGAACAAGCATAGCACTTTTGCCAGCAGGTGGTTCGTCAGCTTCCACTTCTTCCTCCCATTGCTCATCATCTACAAAAGGCTGCTGCATCGCCTCTTCCACCGAAGCCGACAGATTCTCTCGCTCCCGCGCAATGCGAGCAAGCCATTGCTGTTGTGCCTGTTCGTCAAGCTCATCAAAACGGGCCATCGCCTGTATACCTACCCCAAATTGACTATTGAAACAACATTAAGCTTCCCCATGACATGCCATGAAACATCCGCAAGTAGTATAACACATCACACACATTCAAACGATGAGTATAGCACATTTGGGTAACAACTTTTCATTATGACGAATAGTACTCATATTTCGTCTTAGAGCGCTCAGGTGAAAGGGCAGATGATATACTATAGAAACAGCCTGAGAAGGAGGAACAAAACAACCCATGACACATCCGCATTCATGGTGGCAAACGGGCGTGATTTATCAGATCTACCCACGCAGTTTTCTCGACAGCAATGGTGATGGGGTAGGAGACCTCCCCGGGATCACCAGCAAACTGGACTATTTACGCTGGCTCGGCGTTGACGCTATTTGGCTCTCACCCATCTATCCGTCTCCGATGGCCGATTTTGGCTACGACATTAGCAATTACACCGATGTCCATCCGCTCTTCGGGACGCTTGAGGACCTGGACACCTTGCTGCACCAGGCCCACCAACGCGACCTCAAGGTCATCCTGGACTTTGTGCCTAATCATACTTCCGATGAGCATCCCTGGTTTCAGCAGGCTCGGCAGAGCCGCACCAACGAGAAACGCGACTGGTATATCTGGCGCGACCCCGCACCCGATGGCGGTCCTCCCAATAACTGGATCAGCAGGTTTTACGGATCGGCCTGGCAATTCGATGAGCAGACCGGGCAGTATTACCTGCACTTGTTCGACGTAAAGCAGCCCGATCTGAACTGGCGCAATCCTCACGTGCGCGAGGCGATGTACGATGTCTTGCGCTTCTGGCTCGATCGAGGCGTTGATGGCTTCCGCATAGATGTCCTTTCAAGGCTACTCAAGGATGAGCAGTTCCGCGATGACCCGGCGAATTCGGAGTGGAAGCCAGATCAACCATCCAATGCTCGCCTGCTAAGCCGCTACACGCAAGACCAGCCAGGCATACACGAGATCGTGCGAGAGATGCGTGCCGTGGTGGATCGCTATGACGAACGCGTACTCATCGGCGAACTCTATCTGCCAGTGGAGAGTGTGGTGCGGTACTACGGTGAACACCTTGACGAGACCCACCTGCCCTTCAATTTCCAATTAGTGACCTTGCCGACCTGGCAGGCTGGTACTATTCGCCAGATGGTCGATGCGTATGAAGCTGCCCTCCCTCCAGGAGCGTGGCCCAATTGGGTCCTGAGCAATCATGACCGGCCCCGTGTCGCCTCTCGGGTAGGGCGAGATCAAGCGCGGTTGGCCCAGATGTTGTTACTCACCTTGCGCGGAACACCCACCTGTTACTATGGCGATGAATTGGGTATGCAGAACGTGGCAGTTCCGCCAGAACTCATGCATGATCCACCTGCGAAGGACAATCCTGAATATAGCCGTGACCCGGCACGCACTCCCATGCAATGGGATAGCGGTCCCAACGCTGGTTTCTGTCCCCCTGATGTGCAGCCATGGCTACCGGTCGCCAGCGACTATCACACCTACAACGTCGCCGTAGAGCAACAGGATACGCATTCCTTCCTGACCCTGGTGCGGACATTACTGACACTGCGCAGGTCCTCGCCAGCACTCAACATAGGTTCATTGCGCTCCCTTGATCAACCGAACCCGGCCTGTTTCGTCTACCTGCGCCAGCACGGTGGGCAGCACTATCTGGTCGCTCTCAATTTCTCATCACAAGACCAGGTTGTCACCCTAGCGGAACAGGGGCAGGGCCGTCTGCTCCTCTCTACCCACCTGGACCACGAAGGTGCCATTGCATTGGGAGAGATGCACCTGCGCGGCAATGAGGGACTGCTGATTGAAGTGGAGACTCCGTCCTTACCCGGCTAAAAAGGATGTAGGCAAAATGTGCCTTCAAGAATGGCAAAAGCGTTCTACTGGTACCATCGTCCTCTTTTGTTGTAAGTCCTTCACAAAACCGCTACAATGAATTTCTGATAACGATGCCCATCGTTCAGATAAGCAGTTAAGCAATTCTCATCCAACTGCCAGGTTGGATGAGAATTGCAATAGATAAGCAAAGAAAGATAGAGGAAGGGTTTTATGAAGCTCAACGGTACGCACAAATTCAAGGCATCCAGCCATCAAGTATTTAACGCTATTTTAAATCCCACGGTACTAAAGACATGCATTCCTGGTTGCCATTCTGTCGAGTATGTTGATGTCAACCGCATCAAAGCCCATATCACAACTCCGTTGCCAGGTCTCAAGGGACCGTATGGCGTGATCATTAACATCGCCCAGCGTCAGCCGGGTATGCTCGTACTCCAGGTACAGCGTAAAGGGACCGGCGGTTCGGTGAATGCCACCAGCCAGATTCGCATTACCGACGAAACTGACGGGTCACTGCTAACCTACGATGCCAACGCCGATCTTGCTGGCCCTATCGCCATCGCCGATAATCCCATCGGGCGCGGCGTCACCAATAATTCGCTGAATTCCTTCTTTAAGAATTTGGATAAGGCCATCGTGTAATACTATTGCAACAGTGGAGAACAAGCAAAATACAGGCTATCACGCCGGCGTGATAGCCTGTATTTTGCTTGTTCTCCATTCCAAACTAACTCAGTTGTATTACTCCTGAGTCACAATCTCTGACCCGAAGAGATCTGCCTCAAGCATTGGCTTGATACTCGCAGTCCAAATTGCATATCCCTTTGCGTTTGGATGCAACCTGTCCCACTTATACAGATCACGCCTCGGTTTACCATCCGGGCCAAGAATGTTGTCGGTCATGTCAATGAAGTGCAGTAAGTTGTCAGTTTCAGTATATGATTTAATAAGTTGGTTGGCCTCATGGGTAATCGGCCAAATTTTCCAGCGAGAGGGTGTAGGTGTGATCGCAATGTAATAGATGGGCGTCTGTGGCAGGGCTTTGTGAATTGTGTTGACGAACTCGACATACCCCTCAAATACCTCTTGCGCCGTCTTCGTGTTGAACCTTCCCAGGTCATTCGTCCCGGCAAATAGAACCACCGCTTTGGGATGGTAGGGCATCACGATCTGATCGGCATAGTAGGTCACTTGTTTGATCTTTGCACCACCGAAACCTCGATTGATCACTGGCAATGGAGCCATATCCTGTTGCAGCGTCTGCCAAAACCGAATGCTGGAACTGCCAGTAAAAACGATAACCCCTTCCGGCGGTGGATCATTACGATCCTGCTTCTGAAAATTGGCAATTTCTTTTGCCCAAATCGCAGGATCATCGCTCATTAACATGCGGAGAAAACGCCAGATGGTTAGACCCATTAGAGGAACAAGCAAAGCGAGAATGCCCACTATCCATTTAAGGACACCGCTCCTGGTTTTCATAGTATACCTCTTTATATCTGAATAATGGCACACACCATTTTCGCAACCGGCGGTACCAACATCCCATCGCGCTCAATCAACCATGCCGCCAGTAACCAGCGCAATTCTGAGCGCGTCTGTTCGTTATCGGGCAAGATAAGTTGCTCTACCAGCTCATCTACGGCGACATCCAGTGAGGGGTAACGCAAACTCTGCGGAGTCTCTACGATCTCTACATTGGCAAACATCCCCATCTCATAGAGGACATCAAGCGCGTGGATATAGCCCGGCGGCAAGCAGCGATCATCGCCGTGAAAGTGTCGCCAGATATGGCTTGTCAGAGCATCTATTGGTGTTGCTCGCATATAAATATAACAAGCTACTCTGGTAGCTGCCTGCAATTTTGCCAGGAAAGGCACGATATCTCGAATTGGGTACAACACATGGCTACATATGACGATATCGGCGGAGAGATCACCGGGCGCGTCTTGCCAGGTCATTTGCAGAGAAGAAACATTGGTAAGACCCTGCTCCTGTACATCACGGCGAAGATACTCAAGCATAGCGGCGTTTGGCTCAACCGCGATCACCTCTTTGGCCTGGGGAGCAAGTGCAAAAGCCAGGCGTCCTGTGCCAGCACCAACATCCAGCACACTCGTCTGTGGCGTCACCACCTGTTGCAGTTTGAGCAAGAAAGGATCGTAGGCAACAGTCGGCTTTGTTGTGCGATAAAAACCTTTTGCCCGCCGATCCCAGAAGTCGGCACTGGTGCGGCCCAGTTGTGCGTAGGCGGCATCCATTTGCTGTGCGCGTGCGGTGAGCAGCTCGTCCCAACGTTCAACGGCGGTTTGCACAATTGTTACCCGTTCGTAGTAGCTACATCATCGGCCGCATCAGGGGCTTGTAGTTTCGCCTTGAGACAACTAAAGAATTGCCCGGTGAGTTTTTCGGCTGTACCTTGCATTAGACGCGCACCCACGCTGGCAATCGTGCCACTCACAACGACAGTTGCTTTCCAATCCATCGTTGTCTGATCGGCATCCACTGCTTTAAGATCCATATTGCCAGAAAGTTCAACGGCACTGCCGGGAGCTTTGCCGCGTCCCTTCACAATCATAAGCTCCGGTTCGTGCATCTCAGGTCTCGTTACATCCATTGTGAACTTTGCTTTTACGGGACCAACGCCGACGGCAACCACCGCTTTCCAGTGTTCTTCCCCCAACACTTCCAGGCTCTGAAAACCAGGGGCGCAGGCGGCGACATTATTCACATCGAAGAGAAAAGCCCATACCTTCTCGATTGGAGCGGCAATAGTCTGCGTACCAGAGAATTCCATAGATGGCATTACCTTTCGTGAACAAGATATTCTTGCGGATTACGTTCAAACAGCCGCTTACAGGCAGGACAGCAAAAATAGAATTCCCGCCCTTCAAAATTACTCCGATGCCGTGCGGTTGCTGTTTCTACTATCATACCACAGACAGGGTCAACAGCTGTCGCGGGCAATACAGGTAATGCCACATTCTCTTTTTCACTTTCCCCTTGTGAGTTCTCCGTCAATAATACATTCTCTATAATTGGCCCGCGACGACGCACCTGTACCAATTCCGCGAGAATGCTTGCAGCGATTTCTTGCGGGGTAATCGCACCCAGATCAAGTCCGGCAGGAGCTTTCAGTCGTGCTACCTGCTGATCTGTGAAACCAGCTGCCCGCAAATAATCGCGGCACGCTTCCGCCCTCCGACGGCTCCCCACCATGCCGATATACCGTGCGGGACTGCGCAAAGCCTCTTCTAATGCATCTTCGTCATACTGTCCATGCGTAGCAACAAGAATGTATGTTTGCTTGGTCATGCGCACAGAACTCAAATCGGCATGAGTAAGTTGCGTAACGGAGAAATCGAGATGGGAGGCCAGGCTGCTTAATTCGATAATCACCGGCGAGTCGCCGATCAATAGTAGTTGGGGTGGCATTAAATGCGGTTCCATATAGATATCCAGTACACCTCCGCTTGTGCAGGTCATAGGAAAGACGCGCACATTGTCACGCGCAATACCTGTGTCAGATGAGCCTAACCGTAATAGAAATGGCTCACTCCCCTCACGCAACACTCGTGCAGCTTCACGTAATACCACGGGTTGCGCACAACTACCGCCAATCCAGCCGGTAATCCGTCCATTCTCCTGGATAATTGCCTGCGCTCCCGGCTTCGCGGAAGTTGGACGTTCACACCATACCACTGTTGCCAGCACAAACGGCTCCCCCGCCTGCGTCAATTGGTACGCAAGATCAAGCAGAGAGTTTGACATTGTATCCTCCTGAAAAAGGGAATGCGTGGAGCCGTGATCTGATGGAGGCAACCTGATCGGGTTGCCACCATCAATCCCGACTCCACGCGACATACCAACTAATCTGTAGCCAACCCTTTTTCTTTGAGGATATTCCAAACCTTCCACGGCGTGATCGGAATATCTATATGTCGCACGCCCACATGAGCCAGCGCGTCAACGACCGCGTTCACGATAGCCTGTGGCGCACCAACTGTCGGCGACTCACCAACACCCTTCGCCCCGATAGGATGATGGGGCGATGGCGTGACTGTGCGATCAATCTCCCAGCTCGGCGTCTCCATTGAGGTTGGTATCAGGTAATCCTGGAAGTTGCCGCCATGCACGTTGCCATCTTCGTCGTAGTATATCTCCTCGTAGAGAGCAGGCGCGAGACCTTGCGTCAGGCCACCATGAATCTGCCCCTCAACAATCATTGGATTGATCACGGTACCGCAATCATCCACCGCCATGAAGCGACGGATATGCACCTGGCCCGTCCCGCGATCAATATCCACTACGCAGATGTAGCTCCCGAAGGGATAGGTAAGATTGGGTGGATCGTAGTAATTCACCGCTTCAAGCCCAGGCTCCAGGTACGGTGGGCAATTCGTGTACGCCGCGAATGCCAGTTCTTGAATGGTTCTCCCTTTCCCCGGTGCGCCCTTCACAAAGAAGCGTCCAGGCTCCCACTCAAGGTCTCCTTCATCCACTTCCAGCAGGTAGGCGGCTATCTTTTTCGCTTTATCGCGCACTTTACGTGCCGCGAGTGCTGTAGCCGCACCTGCCACCGGCGTACTGCGACTGGCATACGTGCCAAGCCCGTAAGGGGCAGTATCGGTATCGCCGTGCTCGACATCTATGTCATCCGGTGACATACCAAGTTCGGCGGCGATAATCTGGGCAAAGGTCGTTTCATGTCCTTGCCCCTGCGTCTGCACCCCGATACGCGCCAACGCCTTGCCGGTCGGATGAACTCGTATCTCGCAACTGTCGAACATCTGGATACCGGCAATGTCAAAGTGCTTGCCTGGGCCAGCACCAACGATTTCGGTGAAGCTGGAGATACCAATACCCATCAGTTCGCCCTGCGCACGCTTCTCAGCCTGCTCGCGGCGCAACCCTTCGTAGTCTACATTCTTCATCGCCAGCCGCAACGCACCCTCGTAGTTCCCGCTATCGAATGTCCAATCCAGGGCGGAACGATAGGGGAAAGCCTCCGGTTGAATGAAGTTTTGCAAACGCAGGTCTGCCGGGTCTTTGCCCAGATCATGGGCCAGCGTATCCATGATGCGCTCGATCAGGTACGACGCCTCGGTAACGCGGAACGAGCAACGGTAGGCAATGCCACCGGGAGGCTTGTTGGTATGTACCGCATCCACATCCACAAAAGCATGTTTGAAATCATATGAACCGGTGCAGATGTGGAATAGACCCGCCGGAAACTTCGTCGGCTGCGCGGCGGCATCAAACGCTCCGTGGTCAGCCAGTGTATGCACGCGCAGCGCCTTGACCTTGCCATCCTTATCAGCCGCTAATTCCGCCTGGATATGATAGTCACGCCCGAAGCCCGTACTGGAGAGATTTTCTGTGCGGTCTTCAATCCATTTCACCGGTTTACCAGTCGTGATAGAAGCCACAACAGCACAGACATACCCTGGATAAATGGGTACCTTGTTGCCGAAACCGCCGCCAATGTCGGGCGAGATAATGCGGATACGATGCTCCGGTAAGCCAGCGACAATCGCAAACAGGGTGCGATGTGCATGTGGTGCCTGCGATGTAAGCCAGACAGTCAGCTTGCCCGTTGACTTATGATAATCCGCGACGCAGCCACAGGTCTCAATCGGTGCCGGCATGATGCGCGGAATGTACATATCTTGCTTGATAACGATGCCGTTTGCCTCGGCCTCGGCAAAGTCTGCATCAGTGCCTTCGCGGTCGCCCGTCTCCCAGTGGTAGATCTGATTGGTCGGTTGCTTGTCTTTCTTATCGGGACGCAGCAGCGGAGCATCTGGGTCGAGTGCCTTTTTGGCGTCAACCAGCACGGGCAACGGTTCGTAATCAATATCAACTGCCTCGACGCCATCAGCGGCGGCCTGGCGACTCGTGCCAACAACAAAAGCCACTTCCTGCATCTGGAAATGCACACGCTCAAGGGCCAGTACCGCCTGCGTATCGGCTGAGAGCGTGGGCATCCAGGCAAGTCCTGCCGCGTCCAGGTCTTTACCTGTGATTACCGCGAGAACGCCCGGCACTGCCAGAGCTTTGCTAATATCAATATTCTTGATCAACGCATGAGCATAAGGACTACGCACAATGTCTCCGTACAACATCCCCGGCAAGTTGACATCATCAACGTAATTCCCTTGCCCTCTAATGAAACGGGCATCTTCCTTGCGCTTATACAATTCGCCAAGCCCATGTTTGAATACTTCGGTTGCCATCATTCGCCTCCTTCACCGGCACCCACCGGAACCGACTCAGATTCCTGCATCTTCCCGGCAGCATATCGAACAGCTTTGACGATATTCACGTAACCAGTGCAACGGCAGAGATTGCCGGAAATACCCACGCGAATTTCATGCTCCGTCGGATTGGGATTGCTTTGTAAAAGGGCCAGGCTGGTCATCATCATGCCCGGCGTGCAGAAGCCACATTGCAACGCATGTTCCTCGTGGAACCCTGCTTGCAATGGATGCAGCTTGTCGTTCTGCTCAAGACCTTCGACGGTCATGATCTCGCGCCCGTCCGCCTGAACGGCAAACATGGTGCAGGACTTGGTCGCTTTGCCATCTACAATAATAGTACAGGCACCGCACGAGGTAGTATCACAGCCGATATGGGTCCCTGTCAGGCGCAGATCGTCGCGAATCCAGTGGACGAGCAACGTGCGGGCATCGACATCACGTTCATAGTTAGTTCCATTTATCGTGACACGAATATGATGAATACTCATTTATTCTCCTCCTGTCGCACGAGCAAGCGATTTGCGCAGCGCACGAACCGTCAACGTATGCACCATCGCACGTTTATAGTCAGCCGGGCCGCGTGAATCGCTGCTCGGTTGTGAGGCAGCAGCGGCAAGGTCAGCCGCCTGCTGCATACTTGCCTCATCCAATGTTTTACCGAGCAACGACTGTTCGGCATCGCGTGCCTTGATTGGCACTGGCCCAACATTCGTCAGCCCAATACCAGCATAGGTCACAGCACCGTTTTCATCCAATGTGACATATGTCGCCACACCGGCAATCGCATAATCGCCAACCTTACGCTCAAGTTTGCAGTACGCACCGCCACTGCGTTCCGTTGGTGCGGATACGCGAAGCTCCGTCAGGATTTCGTTGGGACGCAACGAGGTCTCGAACGTCGTATCGGTAAAAAATTCCTCGATGGGAATGATGCGTTGACCATCCGGTCCGGTAGCGATAACGTTCGCGCCGAGCGCAAGCATGGTCGCGGGATGATCGTTTGCGGGATCGGCATGGGCAATATTGCCGCCAACCGTGGCCCAGTTACGCACCACCGGGTCAGCTACCATTGAAGAGGTATCGAGGAGAATTGGGTAACGAGTGCGAATAAGAGACGAGCTATCGAGTGCCGCCTCTCGCGTCAGCGCACCGATGTGCAATGTGCCGTCCGTCTCCTGAATGTACTCCAGATCGGCGATGCGATTGATATCAATCAGCACGGCGGGGGATGCGAGACGGAACCGCAACAAGGGAATCAGGCTTTGACCCCCCGCCAGAATTTTGGCGTCATCGCCATGTCGTTCCAACAGGGCGACAGCTTCTGGAACGCTGCTCGCCACTAGATAATCGAAGGAACCTGGTATCACAATGTCACCTCCAATAAACAGCCATACATGCGCAATTTCCTGCGCTTCAAGGGAAATACTCGCCAGACCGATAGGGAGGAAGGCGTGTCAAGGGGTGCAGTTCCCTGACCTTTTTTCAGTGTAGCATGAAATTGCTGTTAGTGTTACCTCCAATTGGAGGTAATCAGGTGCATACGATTGGAGGTAATCTTCATCCTTTTGAAAGCGGATGGTTGTGCGCAATAGGTGTCAATTCGGGTGCAGTTCTGAAAGTGCTTACTCACCGCCACCGCGTCCATCTCACAGCGGTTTACCCGCAACAATCTTCAGCACCCGACGTATTTAGTATGGTCTATATTAATACCTTGATGATCCAGGATGTGCTCAAAGACGAAGCCTGGCTCAAGCGACTCGCTAAAGAAGATTATCGAGGCTTGACTCCACTTTTCTACAGTCACGTCGAACCATATGGTATGTTACAGCTAGACATGACCAAACGGCTTGCGCTAGCGTGAGAAGACGAAAGCCGAGCACGAGAAGAAGTTTTGCCAATCCTTCTGTGCTATACTGTTCCTGTGTACAGCCAGGAGCAGAAACGCGAAGGTGCCAGAACAAAGGCGTTCCATAAATCGGAAGCTAGATAGAGCGTGGCTGAAAGATCCGGCTGGCATTATTCTAGCGATATGAGAGGGAGTATAACATCAGCATGGTTCAAGAATATATCGAGATTCGTGGCGCCCGCGAGAACAACCTCAAGGATGTCTCGCTGAGGCTGCCCAAGCGCAAAATCACCATTTTTACCGGCGTGTCTGGTTCGGGGAAGTCATCGGTGGTATTTGATACCATAGCAAACGAAGCACAACGGCTGTTGTTCGAGAATTTTAGCATGTTCATTCGCAACTTCCTGCCACGCTATCCTCAACCAGACGCCGATGCGATCGAGAACCTGAGCATGGCCGTGATTGTTGACCAGAAACGCCTGGGGGGCGGATCGCAATCGACGATGGGCACGGTTACTGACATCGCGTCTGTGTTGCGCCTGCTCTTTTCGCGCATCGGTAAACCTTACGTGGGCTATGCAAATGCGTTTTCCTTCAACGATCCTCAGGGCATGTGCCTGGAATGCAATGGCCTGGGCCGCAAGATCGGCATTACCCCGGAAGCACTGATTGATAAAACAAAATCGCTGAACGAGGGAGCTGTCATCGCCCCAGGACTGGCCGGCTGGGAAAGCGATCTTTATGTGCGTTCTGGCTTCTTCGACAACGACAAGAAGATAGCCGATTATACAACAGAGGAACTGGACCTGCTTCTCTACAGCGAACCGCGCAGACATACGGGTCTGGCGTACAACACCTATGAGGGTCTGGTGTACAAGTTCAATCGCAAGTTCGTTGCGCGCGACATCCAGACGCTCTCGTCTCGCATACGGCAAAAGGTCGAGCCTTTTTTGAAGCTCGGCCCCTGTCCGCTCTGTAAGGGTGCCCGGCTCAACCAGGCCGCCTTAAGCTGTCAGGTCAAGGGGTACAATATTGCCGACATGGCAGCGATGGAGGTTGATGAGCTTTTAGAGGTAGTCAAAGGGATCACAGAACCGGCGGCGGCGCCAATCGTGCGCACGTTGACCGAACGGCTGCAACATCTGGTGGAGATTGGCCTGGAGTATCTCAGCCTGGATCGAGCAACCGATACACTGTCTGGAGGTGAATCGCAGCGGGTCAAAATGGTCAAGCATCTTAATGGCAGCCTGGTAGATGTCATGTACATCTTTGACGAACCAAGCATCGGACTTCACCCGCGCGATGTCCATCGTCTGAACGAACTCCTGGAAAAATTGCGCGACAAAGGGAACACCGTGATTGTCGTAGAGCACGATCCTGATGTGATTAAGAGGGCCGATTACATCGTCGATATAGGACCATATGCCGGGAGCGAAGGAGGCAAGATTGTCTATGAAGGCGATTTCACCGGTCTGCTCCAAGCCGATACGCTGACCGGCAACCATTTGCTGCGGAAGAGGCCGCTTAAGGAGAGCTTTCGCCAGGCGACCGGGGCTCTGCCAATCGTCCACGCTACGGTGAATAATTTGCAGGATGTCAGCGTGAATATTCCCACTGGCGTGCTGACGGTCATCACTGGCGTGGCTGGTTCAGGCAAAAGCTCGTTAATCACTGAAGCCTTTCTCAGTCAGCACCAGGAAGCAGTGGTGATTGAGCAATCATCCCTGAGCACTTCCAGTCGCTCCAATCCCGCGACCTATACCGGCATTATGGATGACGTGCGCAAGGCCTTCGCGGCAGTCAACAACGTTGACGCTGGTCTGTTTAGCTTTAACTCCAAGGGCGCCTGCCCTAACTGTCAGGGACTCGGTGTAACCTACACTGACCTCGGCTTCCTTGAGGGGGTCAAGCTTCCTTGCGAAGTGTGCGGCGGGAAACGCTTTAAGGACGAGGTATTGGCCTACACATTGAACGGGAAATCCATTGCTGATGTTTTGAACATGACCGTTCACCAGGCACTGGCGTTTTTGCAGATCAAAGAAGTGCAGTCAAAGCTTCGGGCTTTGAGCGACGTGGGTCTGGACTACCTGACCCTCGGCCAGCCCTTGAGCACCCTCTCTGGCGGAGAATGCCAGCGGATTAAACTGGCCAGCGAACTTCACAAGCAGGGCAGTATCTATGTCATGGATGAGCCGACAACCGGCCTGCACCTCTCGGATATTGGTCGCCTACTCACCATCATGAACCGGCTGGTAGATGGCGGGAACACAGTGATTGTGATTGAGCACCATCTCGATGTGATTCGCAACGCAGACTGGATCATTGATATGGGTCCAGAAGGCGGCAATAAAGGCGGCATGGTCATCTTCGAGGGTACACCGCGAGAACTACTCGGCGCCAAGCATTCGCTGACGAGTAAGTATTTGTAACAGACCAGGTGGCCGAGCGGCGGGCAAGCGCATTGACTCCAACTTATTCACCTTATGACATGATAAATCGGCCCTCTATTACATTTTTCGTGCGAATGATGTATCTCTCCGATTCGACACATGATTTAGTTGGAAGCAATGAGTCAAGAGCCGCTTTCTGTCATGCTCAGTGGTGTTCTTTTTCTCATATGGCCCTCGGTCACATTTCCTCATTTCGTTTTGTCATAGGAATGACAGAGGAAATTTAGAGCCAGCCTTGTTTGACGGCAACCATCACCGCCTCGGTACGGTTTTTGACGCCGAGGCGGTGCAATATCTCCTGCACATATCCTTTGACGGTGTTCTCGCTTAGATACAGTTGCGTCGCAATCTCGCGGCTCGAAAGCCCCTGGGCCACCAGCCGTAAAATCACCAGTTGCTGTGAACTGAGGAGTTCGGGCGTGGGTTCGGATTGCGGTCGTGGGGAACGGCGCAACTGGGCAAACATCGCAACCGCCGCCTTCGGATCGATGGCGGCCTCGCCCCTGGCAACGGCGCGAATCGACCGTTTGAGGTCAAACCGCTCGATATCCTTGACGATGAAGCCGCGTGCGCCAGCCTGGATACACTGCGCCACCAGATGTTCATCCGTAAAGGTGGTAAGAATAATCACCGCCGATTCGGGATATTTCTCTGTGACTATACGGCATATCTCCACGCCGCTTATGCCAGGCAAGCGCACGTCGAGTAGCACCACATCGGGACGCAGATGTTCAATCAAGGCCAATGCTTGCTCAGCATTGGCTGCATCACCTACAATACTAAAATCTGGCTCGGCCACCAGCATCGCCTTGAGACCTTCGCGTACCATTTCGTGATCGTCTATAATGAGCAAGCGAATCATAGCGGCACAACCGCCTTTACGATCAAGCCGCCCTCTTCACCGTTCATGAGAAAAAACTGCCCCCCAAGTTCCTCTATTCGGTTGTGCATCCCTTTGAGGCCAAGATGCGTTGCATTGTTGCGATACGTCTGGCAGGTATGTGGGGAGAGGCCAATACCGTTATCCTGTACCACCAACACTGCCTGTTCATTGGTCACCTGTACCGTGACGATCACTATCGTTGCCTGCGCATGACGACGCACATTTGAGAGCGTTTCCTGGGCAATGGTGAACAGCACATTTTCAATACGCGATGGCAACTGCATCGTCCATTCCGCGACTACAAGATCGGCCTCGATAGAAGTTGCCTCGCGCAAATCGTGGATGAGCGTATAGAGCATACTGACGAGGCCACCTTCCTGTATCTGGGTAGAGGAAAGGGCGAAGATGGCATCGCGTACTTGCGCCGTGCCAAGCGAAGCAAGCTGTTTGATCGTGCGCAGTGGACGCTGCGACATGCTATTAACGGGTGCTTGCTCCATGATCCAATCGGCTTTGAGGCCAATGGTAAAGAGGGTCTGCTGCACACGGTCATGCAACTCCTGAGCAATACGGCTGCGCTCGTCAACGAGCATTTGACGCTTCTGAGCCTCGGTTAGCTCGTGATGCAATGTCTGTAAATCTGTGGCAACCTTGCTCAACTCTTGATTGCGCCGCTCCAGTTCCGCGGTACGCTCTCTCACTTCGCGTTCCAGTTCTGCCGCGTGTTCTTCCATAGCACGCCGTTCCCGCGCCACCAGTTGCGCGTTATGTATGGCAACGGCCGCCTGTGCGCTCAATGCTTCGATCAACTCAACATGACGGGTGTTGAACCGGTGCGAACGTGTATCGCCAATCAGGAATGCGCCAAGAATAGACCCTTTGCGGGTTCGTAATTGCACACCTAGAAAACTACGCACAGGAATATGACCCCGTGGCACACCGATATACCGTGGATCGTTATGTACATCGTCCACCACGATAAATTCACCTTCCCAGAAGATAGGTTGGAGAACACCGATACCTTCAACCGGCCCCAGACGCCAGAAATGTTTCTCAATCGCGGGAGTCGCCCCCGAAATGGCGGCAAGATTAAAGCCCACTTTATTGGCGGGTTGGTTCACGTTCGCCTCCGCAATCTCTGGTATGAGGAAAAACGCGGCAAATTCGGCGGCGGTAACTTTACGGGCAGCATCATTGATCATCTGCAACAGGCGTTGCAAATCAAACTCCGAGGTGAGCGCGATAGCGATGCGGTTGAGTTGCTCCAATTCTTCCGCCTGCTGTTGCAAATTCGCGATAAGTTGCGCACGGCTCTCATCAATCGTCTGGGCCATACTATGTTACTCCCTCAAAACGGTGGAATGCTCAAGAGTGGGCCGGGAATTATATCAGAGTATATCATACAAACGATACCCGACGTAAAGGCCAGATTAGCACCTCTTGCACCTGTGAATAATGTAGCAAAGGGGCGGTATCTGGCAAAGAAATGCCATGACAAAGTGCCATCGTATCCTGCATTACCTCAAGTTCGGCAACTTGCAAAGGCCATTGTCTATGATGGATATCGCCACGATACACGCGGTCGCGTCCAACGGTTGTGTACATATAATAGCGTTCCGTAAGCCAGTGTTCTATCATACCGGGTTGCGCATACACAACAGGCGCAATGGGGCGGTATGCCGCGCTATAATCAGCAGATGGCGCGTTGCGATGGATACGATGACTGCGATAATAAATCGTATCACCTATCCGGCGGCTGCTCATTTGTGCCGTAAAATAGGGCAAGTGAAAAACGGCCCGCGCAATGGCAACGGCGATAGGATTAGCAGCATCCAGACTAAAGAAATAGACGCCAGGACGATCATTGAGCATCACATATGTGCGCACATTCAGTTCTGGAAACTGCGATAATCCGTGCACAGGAGGCAAGCCGCGAGGATGCACATTGCTCATACGAAATGGCACGATACCCACCCAGCACTGTCCGTCAAACATATCAAGCGGCAAAGACTGCGGTATAAGTGGTCGCAGCACATCCGGCGCAACAGGCCAGTGGGCAAAAAGCAACTCATGCCATATCTGCGTCATCACCCACGGACCGGTGGGTAATGGCGTTGTCCGATGGTCAGTAGCTTTCAAAATTGCTCGCGCATCCATGATATATTCTCCGAAGACCATCGAACAGCATTCACTGGTTTTCAGTACCCATCAGTTTTAGAACCTCGGCCTCATCCTCGCCCTCCGGTTGATAATCGGCTGCTACATCTATAAGCCATGCAGGCTACTCCTTTTCAATACTCACTACCCTCTCTTCAGATTATGCACCTCGCCTGGCTAAGATGCAAGAGTAAGCTAAAGGAAACATACTGTCTTGCCATATCGTGTACAATATCAGCGACAAGAAAAGATGATAATGGAGAATATCCATGCCTACAAAAAAACTTGCAGTCAACATGCCTGCTATCTTCAAACACAAGTGGGGATTTTCGCCACGACGCATTATTCTACTTACTCTAGGTGCGATGTTTGCCTTACAGGCTCTGGTGATCATTGTTCTCCAGGTCTTAACACGACGCCGCCGCCAGCATAAGCATGATAAACCCTTCCCGCACCCACATCTTGGGCCAATCAAGGTTGGCAAAAATACACTGCAAATTTATGATTTCGGCAGTGACCTTTATGACGCCATGCTTGCCGCCATTGACAATGCGCAGCAAAGTATTTACCTGGAAACATTTATCTGGAAAGGCGACGAGACCGGACAGGCGTTTAAGGAGCATCTTCAGCGCAAAGCGGACGAAGGGGTCGAAGTCTACGTCATCTATGATCACTTCGGCAACATGGTCGTTCCCCGCGAATTCAAAAGTTTCCCGCCGAACATCCATGCCTTAGCATACCTGGCATTTACTCGTCCCTGGCACATTCTCGATCCACGTCACTATGCCCTGGATCATCGTAAACTCTTAATCGTTGATGGGCATATTGGTTTCATCGGCGGCTATAATATCGGCAGCGAATATGCAACAAAATGGCGTGATACACACCTGCGCATCGAGGGTCCCGTCGTCGCCGACATCGCTCAGTCGTTCACTGAGTTTTGGAATCAGTATCATAAGAAACGGGATCGGATCACACGGCATTATCAGCGTACCTTCGATCCACTGATCAATCTACGCGGAACAAGCGCGTTACGCATGACATTTCCCATTCGCGATATGTACATCGAAGCGATTGATCGGGCAGAACATACTATCCACCTCACCAATGCCTACTTTGTCCCTGACCGCGTGCTACTCGAAGCGTTAATGGCGGCATCGCAGCGAGGCGTAGATGTGCGTGTTATCGTTCCCTGGATATCCAACCATCGTGTCGTTGACTGGATCACTCATGGCTATTTCACCTCCTGTCTCAAGTCCGGTATTCGCGTCTATGGTTATAACAATATGTTGCACGCCAAAACTTGCACCATTGACGGCCAATGGTCCACCATCGGTACCGCCAACCTTGATCGGCTTAGTGCAGTTGGCAACTACGAAATTAACGTCGAGGTATATAGCAACGCACTGGCAAAACAAATGGAGGAGTTGTTCAAATGTGATACCACAAATGCCTTTGAATTAACCATGGAAAAATGGGCAAACCGTCCCTGGTACGTGGTGCTGAGCGAAGATATCCTCTTACCATTACGCTTTCTTATGTGAAATGACTCACGGTTCGCGTAAATCTGGACGCGATCTCCAGATTTTGATAAGCTGGTGACATGAATGAAGCACTGACCATTAAGACCGAGCGGGTCGATGACATCCCGCTGTTGCTGGCCCAAATGCAGCGCATGAATTTGGTTGAGTTGTTGGATAAGCACTTTCCAGGACATGGCAACCGTGTTGGGCTGAGCCTGGGCTGGGTGAGCAGCCTGTGGCTGACGCATGTACTCTCGCAGGCCGATCATCGCATGAATCATGTGCAGACCTGGGCAGAACAGCGCCTGGAAACGTTGCGGGGCTGGAGCCAGGCCACGCTGGAGGTGCGCGATCTGAGTGATGATCGGTTGGCTGATGTGTTGCGAGACTTGAGCGATGACACGCGCTGGCGGGAGTTTGAGCAGCACCTGACGGGCCAGCTGGTACGGGTGTATAATCTGGCTCCCAGTTGTGTGCGCCTGGACAGTACGACCGCCAGCGGTACGGAGCGGTGAGCGAGGACGGGTTGCTGCAGTTGGGGCACAGCAAGGATCATCGACCCGACTTGCCCCAACTCAAAGTGATGCTGGCGACGTTGGATCCGCTGGGGTTGCCGCTGGCCACCGAGGTGCTGTCGGGCCAACGGGCAGACGACCCCTTGTATCTGCCCGCCATCGCCCGGGTGCGGACGAGCCTGCAGACCCGGCTTGTTGTATGTGGGCGATTGCAAGATGGGGGCGCTGGAGACGCGGCGAGCATCCAGGTGCAGGGCGACTTTTACCTGTGTCCGTTGTCGGCGCTGCAGGTCCCCGCCGATCTGCTGGAAGCCTGGTGGAGACGGCTCTTAGCAGTGGTCAGCCTCTCGTCAAGGTCGAGCGCACCCAGGCTGATGGGCGCACCCACTGTATTGCGCAAGGCTACGAGCGGGTCGAGACCGTCACTGCCCAGCTCGATGGCGTCGCGTGTAGCTGGACTGAACGACGGTTGCTGGTGCAGTCGATGGCCGCCAAGCTTGCGGCAGAACAGGCCTTGCACACCCGACTCCAGCAAGCCCAGCAGGCGTTGAGCGAGCTCGTGATGAGGCGACAAGGCAAAGCGTGCTCTCGACCGCACGGCGGTCGAGCAAGCGTGGCCGACACGCTGGCACACTTCCGCGTGGAGGGATTGCTGCTGGTCACGGTGACCGAACAGGTGCAGGAGCAAGCGGTGCGAGCCTACCGCGATCGTCCAGCTACCGTCCGCATCATTCGCCACTTTCGCATTACCAGCCAAGTGCAGACCGAAGCACTGCGCAAGGCCAGCGAGCAGTTGGGATGGCGCGTGTACAAAAACCAAAATGCGCGATCTATTAGATTGCTTATTTACTACTCATCACTCCTCCTCTTCCGCCGCCGCTGGTCTTCGAGCCGTAATCAGGCTAATCTGCAAGGCATCGGATAGATCGTTTCGCTCGACCATCTCGTAGCCAACCTCGCGGAGCCAGCCCACATACGTCGAGAATGGGTAGACCTGGCCGCGGTTCGTGCGCAACAGCAGACCGAGCGCGTAGAGAACGACTGGTCGTGGACCATCAAGCCGCTCGTTGGGCAGGGCATCCAGAATCGCCACCGTACCCCCTGGGCGCAGGGCGTCGAAAAGCCGCCTGAGCAGGCGACGATTGGTCGCTTCATCGAACAGATGGCAGAGGTTGCCCACGATGGCCAGGTCGTAGGCGGAGCGGCCCAGATCGATGGTGAACAGGTCGCCGCTCAGGTAATCAAACTGGGTGGCGTAGCCGCTGGTCGCTACTACTTGCCGGGTTACCGCCAGGACTGCCGGCACATCCACGGCCGTCACACGCATATCCGGCGTCCGGGCCACGAGAGCAAGGCTCCAGGGGGCAGCTCCGACACCCAGGTCCAGAACGCGCTGACCGCGAGCGATCAGGTGGTCGGCAGCTCGCTCCGCCGCGGGGGCAAACCAGGCACCCAGGTGAGCAACCACCTCAGGATAGAGTGTTTCAGCTCCGCCAGGGGTATCGCCAGCTCTAGCTGGCTGGTCGTCACAGATCGCCTGGGTGAGCTGGCCCCAGGGTGTGATCCACATGGTCAATTGGGCCAGGTCGGGGAGAGCAGGACGGTACAAATCGCTCGAGTCCTGCTCAATCAAACCCAGGCTGCACAGAGCGGCCAGCAGCAGGCGGACACCACGCTCGCTGCTGGCACAGTCGCGTGCAATGGTGACTAAATCTGCTGGGCCAGCGTCGAGCCGCGCCAGGACACCCAGGTGGTTAGCAGCGATGAGCGCCGAAGAGGTTGCGAGAGCCTCCTGGAGGAAACTCCATTGTTCGGTCGTGAGCCGAGGCTTCCGGGTTGGAGAAGCGCTCATCCTTGCACCTCCACCAGCCCGGTATTCCCGTCTACCGTTACTATCTGTCCATCCTGGAGACGTGCCGTCGCGTTGCCGGTGCCGACGACCGCCGGAATGCCGTACTCGCGAGCGGCCAGTGAGGCATGCGCCAGGGGACTACCGGTATCGGTCACCACGGCCGCCGCACGAGCAAAGAGTAGTGTCCAGGCTGGTGTCGTCACTGGTGCAATGAGTACGTCTCCCGGCTGCAGGCGGTCAAACTCTTCAGGGATACGGATCACACGAGCCGGTCCGCTTGCCCGGCCAGGGCTGGCGGGTAGTCCAGCCAGTCCCTTTCCAATTGACGGCCCCACCTCTGGCCTGAGCATGTTCATAGTCCCTTCGAAGATCCGCTTCATCATCGGGGTCATCTCCCCAATTACGAGCGGAGGCGTCAGGCGACGCTGGTGCTGCCAACGCTTCTGTCGCTCGATCACTACTGGTGCAAGGCTCCCGGCGAGTTCGCTTCCCGTCAGGGCCGCCAGCAGTTCGGCGCGTGTCAGGAAGAACACGTCTTCCGCAGTGAGCAGGACACCACGCTCCGTCAGTATCTCACCCAGGCGCAGCAGAGCACGCCGCATTACCGGCCAGCCAAGCGTGAAAGAGGCGACCTGCTCCTCACGAATCCGACCGAAGCGCTGTGCGGTGGCCAGGAGCTTCTCGAATTGCGCCAACAGCTTCGGCTCGTGTGCCAGTGCCGAGCGTGCTTCGGCTTCGGCCTGCCAGCGCTCCGTCTTCAGCACGAGCGAGCCTTGCCAGTGCCTCGGGATCGGGGCAGGTGGCGGACTGCTGGTCGTGCTGGTTGCGCTCGCCCACGGTGGGGTGGAACCAATCGAGGCATGCGACGGCGTGGCTGGCGGAGACGAGCGAGACATCTGAGAGCCCGCAGAGGAGCCGCTGATGACTACCGCCGATGCGTGGGAAGAGGTACTTTCGATAGAAAACGGCCAGAGGCATTTCTGCCTTCCAGGCGAATCCGGCCACGGCTGTGATCGAGGTAAAGTAATCGCCAGCAACGTTCGCCAGTTCCTCGACGAGGTGAACAAGATCGGATGTCTCGAGTTGATCCACACGCGAGGCATTCTGCTGGACGAGTGCCTGATAGCGGGGCAGGAGTTCTGTGCGCCACTCACTCACGAACAGCTCGACACCGAACTTTGCAGTAAAAGGCATTGTCATGGCCACGCGACGCGGATGGAAGAGTGCCTTCGGCAGTGCGTAGCGCAGGAGCCTCCAGAGCATATCGGCGCGGCTCGACGGGAGGAAGTTGAGCGGGCAGAAGTACCAGCCGTTGACGACGATGTGCATCGGCCGCGGGGTTGGGACGCCGGCAAGCTGTCGCTGGTTGGCGAACAGCCGTTCCTCGAGCCGCAGAAGCCCCCAGCTTTCGAACAGCGGCGTCACCGGATCGCCCAGCCACTCGCCGAGCCGGATATGGCGTGCCCAGGCACCGGGCTGCGGGGCTTTCCATGCCACAGACTCAGGCAGGGCAGTAATCGGGCGGGCCTGGAGGAGTGCCATTTGACCTCCAGCTAGTGCCCACTCGATGTCCTGGGGTGTCCCACCGAAATGCGCTTCGACGCGGCGAGCCAGCTGCTGCCACAGCGAGCGCCTGGTCCGCATCGATGGCCCCTTCCGGCGCAGCGCGGCACATGGTCTCCTGGTTGCTGACAATCCATTCATCCGGTGTCGCCTGACCGGAAACCAGCCGCTCGCCAGAACCTCGAACAGCGCTGATGACCGTCTCGGCCCGGTCGCCAGTCACCGGGTTGGCGGTAAAGGCCACGCCGGCCGCATCTGCTGCTACCATGCACTGGATGAGGACAGCCATATGGAAGGCCTCGTCCAGTCCCTGTGCGGCGCGGTAAGCACTGGCATGGCGGCTGAAGGCGGAGGCGAAGACTCGTTGTACAGCAGTTACCAGGGCTTCCGCCCCACGCACGTCGAGGACCGTCTCGTACTGCCCGGCGAATGAGGCATCAGGCAGGTCTTCTGCGACCCCGGAAGAGCGGACTGCCAGAGGGACATCGCCGAGCCCCTCTGCTGCGGCGAGCAGAGCATCGGCAACATCAGTCGGGAGCGTTGCAGTAGCCACCGCTTCCGGGGGACTGCCCGCTCCAAGGTCGTTAGCGGCCAGGAAGCTGTTGAAAGCAGCCGTGGTCAGGACAAAGCCGCCAGGCACGGGGAAGCCAGCCCGCGCCAACGCGCCCAGATTCGTAGCCTTCGCACCGGCCCGTTCGACATCGCCTTGCGGGATGTCCGTCAGACTCAGAATGTAGTTACTCTGCGTGCCATTCGGTAGTAGACCGGTCATGATTCATACCTCCATCCATTCAACTGGAAATCCTCGTTTCCCTCTTGATGATTACAACGTCCAACCAGTGCCATTAGGAAAACTTGCTTCAAGAGAATAGCCGGCACGTCTCACTGCAGTGAGACGTGCTGCGCTCTCATGGTCGAACAGCAAGCTTGAGATTGGGCCTCAAGCTAGCCGGATTGGGCCGTGCTGGCGGCTTGAGCTGATCGCCTGGTGGCAATGCATAGGCATACAGGTGAAAATCGTTCGAGCTGACATAGACCATGCCGTTGGCCACCGCCGGAGAGGGAGAGATGGAAGAGCCGGTGAGAGGGGACGCAGAGCTGCGCGCCCGTCTGCGCGTTGAAAGCGTACAGGTATCCGTCGTCCGAGCCGACGTAGACCACGCCGTTGGCCACCGCCGGGGAGGATTTAATGAAAGAGCCGGTGAGAGCGGACCAGAGCTGCGCGCCCGTCTGGGCGTTGAAGGCATACAGGTGATCATCCCACGAGCCGACGTAGACCACTCCACTGGCCACCGCCGGGGAGGATGTAACGTAAGAGCCGGTGAGAGCGGACCAGAGCTGCACTCCCGTTTGCGCGTTGTAGGCATAGAGGTGATCATCGCTCGAGTTGGCGTAGACCACTCCGTTGGCCACCGCAGGGGAGGAGATGTACGTGCCGTTGGTGGCAGACCAACTGGTGTCCAGTTTGCCAACGTTGGTGGAGCTGAGGACGTTCTCGTATGGGTTGATGCCGGTGTGGGTGGGGAGTTGCGGAACGCTGCCCAGTCGGTCTGCACCAGGAAGGAGGCTTGCGCGCTCAGTCCACTGTGGCGGCCCACGGCGGTGACCCAGTGCGTGCCGGGGACAGCTCCAGAGGGGATCGAGATGCTGATCGAGAACAGGCCCTGGGCACTGGTGGAAGCCAGCGCTTCGTCGGTCGTGTCAAAGTACACATCGACCCCCTCGGTGTGCCCAAAGTTGGTGCCGCTCACGGTCACTGGACTGGTTGGTGGCCCGACCGTGGATGAGAGCGTCAGCGCCGGGGGCACGATGAACTTGCGGGAACTCTTGACGGTAATGGAGGAAGTGGTGACGGTGATCAGGCCGCTCAGCGCACCGGCGGGTACGCTGGTCGTGATCTGGGTATCCGAATTGACGGTAAACGAGGCGACCACGCCGTGAAAGGTGACAGAGGTCGTCCCGGTGAACCCGCAACCGGTGAGCGTCACACTGGTTCCCGGCGCTCCACTCTGGGGCGTGAAGCCAGTGATCTTGGGACAGGTGAGAGGCCAGGCATGGGTGAGGCTGCGTGCCTCGACGCTGGGTGCAGCAACGAGCAAGACAGCAAGGTAAAGTGCGCTCAGGAATACGAGGCGTGTGAACCGTAAAACGTGCATGAGATACTCCTTTCCAGTCTGGCTGGACGCTATCAGGAACAACGGTTAAAGGGATGTGTGTTTTCCCCCAGGACTTCCCTACGGAACCCAGAATAAGGTTTTGCTCTGCTTAGCAGGGGTAGGGCCAGGATCTAGCCTGGTCCTACCTCTACCTCGCTTGATACAACTCGGCTCTCCAGAGAGCCCTCTGTCGCGCAACTTTCGTCACGGGTAGAGCTTCTCTCGCACGTCACTTGACGGTGAGCGTGACCGATTTCGTGAGCTGGCTGCCACCGCTATCGCTCACCGTCAAGGTCACGGTATACGTTCCCTTGCTGGCATACTGATGCAGACCAGCCAGCACAAAGCCCTTGCCCAATGGGTTCTTCAGCACACGCACGATCGAGGAGGTGCCGTCGCCCCAGGTGATGCTGGCTGTGTAGTCGGAGACCTGCCCGGCCGGGTCAGCATCGGTGAAGACAGCTCCCAGACCGGCGGACTGGTGGCTCAGCGGCCCGGCGAGGAAGTGCGTCAGAGTCAAAGCCGCATCGCTCACCGTCGCCTGACTCGTTGCGTTGGCTGTATGCCCGTTGCCATCGGTGATGCTGATGCCAATCGCGTAGCTACCTTCCTCGGCGTAGGTGTGGCTGCCACTCACACTGAAGGTATTTTGCCCGGTGGAGGTGACGGTGCCGGGGGAACTCTGCCCATCACCCCAGGTGATGCTAGCGGTCAGGGTGCCAGAAATGCCACTCTCGGTTCCCGTTGCCACCACAGCGCCCAACACACTGCCTTCGGTGGCGCTCACACTCTGTCCCGTCAGGGTGAGACTGATCGGCGAAATGACGGTGGCGGTCGCCGTTCCCGTACTGGTCGAGTTGAGGGCGCTATCGGTCACACTGATGGTGAGGGTGTAGGTGCCGCCGGTACTATAGGTGTGCGTGCCGCTGATGGTATAGGGGTCGCTGCCACTCACCGTGCCGGTCGAAGGTGGCGTGCCATCGCCCCAGTCGATCGTGGCCGTCAGGTCGCTGGCCTGCTCGGCTCCAATCACGCTGGCAACGGTCCCGGTAAATGGCGAGCCGGCCGTGGCGCTGATATTCTGGCCGGTGACGCGCACGGTATTACTGGTGAACGTGCCATCCCCGTTGCCCAACAGGATACTGACTGTCTTGTCCGCGAAGTTCGCGGTGACCAAGTCGAGGATGTGATCGCCATTGAAGTCGCCCACCGCCACACGATCAGGTTCATCGCCAACGGTGTAGGCGAACAGCGGGAGCAAAGGTGCCATCCCCATTGCCTACCAGCACGCTCACCGTGGTGTACCGAGAGGTCCGTCGGTGACCAGGTCGAGTTTGCCATCGCCATTGAAGTCGCCTACCGCCACACTAAAGGCGTCCACCCCCAACAGCGTAGGTGACCTGGGGAGCAAAGGTGCCATCCCCATTGCCCAACAGCACGCTCACCGTGTTGTCCCCCTGGTTCGCAACGGCCAGGTCGAGCTTGCCATCGCCATTGAAGTCGCCTACCGCCACATTTCTAGGAATACTCCCAACGGCATAGGTGACCTGGGGAGCAAAGGTGCCATCCCCCTTTCCTAACAACACGCTCACCGTGTTGTCCAAGTAGTTCGCGGTGACCAGGTCGAGGATGCCATCGCCATTGAAGTCGCCCACCGCCACACCATCAGGCGCCATCTCTAGCGGCGTAAGTGACCTGGGGAGCAAAAGTGCCATCCCCGTTGCCCAACAGCACGCTCACCGTGTTGTCCCCCTGGTTCGCAACGGCCAGGTCGAGCTTGCCATCGCCATTGAAGTCGCCTACCGCCAAAGTATCGGGGAAAAGCCCAACGGCGTAGGTGACCTGGGGAGCAAAGGTGCCATCCCCGTTGCCCAACAGGATACTTACCGTATCGTCCGCAGAGTTCATAACGGCCAGGTCGAGCTTACCATCCCTATTGAAGTCGCCCACTGCCACCGATGCGGGTTGTTTGCCAACGGCGTAGGCGACCGCGGGAGCAAAGGTACCATCCCCCTTTCCTAACAGCACGCTCACCGTTTGTCCGCGAAGTTCGCGGTGACCAGGTCGAGGATGCCATCGCCATTGAAATCCCCTTTCGCCACGGCAATGGGTCGATTGCCGACCCCAACAGTCGCAGGAGAGAGGTGGCGATGGTGCTTCGGTGGCCGGGTTGCGGCAGACGCGGTACTGGTGGCAAAACTGCTCACGAGTAATAGTGTTACCACCATACTCATCAGTGCGGAGACGGGCAGGCGCAGCCTGCAATAAAAATACGTCATGACTGAGAAAATCCTTTCTGGTGTTGCGCGTGATGGGCTTTCCCCGGCGCCTTTCTTGAACTGATATAGCCGCCTCACCGAGTCGTTTTTTTACCCATGCTCTGCTACGTCCCATCACGTCTCATCTCTTCCTGGTATTCCGTTCAACTGAGGCAGTTGATGAGTATCGGGTTTTCTCTCCTGGCTGGACGTGCGCAACCAGAGTGAGACAGAAGCTGGCTGCATAGTCTCCGTCAACGACGGTTGAACATGCATCTGAGTACTTCTTCTCTCAAGTGAGAACGCAACTCCCGTGGGAGACGTCCTCACCTGTCACGATACGCTCTTCCTCTCCTCCTGTCCTGTTCGTCTACTGCACGACGATGGTTAAATTCATGCCCACATGGACAGAGCAGTAGATGTGATAGATGCCAGCAGTCGTAAAGGGACCGATTTCGAAAGAGCCCCCATTGATGTCTCTATTCTGCACAATGGGCGCACCTGGCTCTCCCTGGTTGTGCGGTGTGGTCCCCTGCCAGAAACCATTTTGCAGCACGTGGTCATAATTCCCGTCATCGACAAGCAGGAGTTTGGAGCCTTTGGGAACCAGCACCACATTCTGCACAAAAGCGGTAGGTGACAGGTGAACGGTGGGCTCGCCATTCGTCATCGCGCTGGCCGCACTCGTTGGGGGATTGGCCGCAGCAATGAGCGAGACCACCATCATCCCGATCACAAAAGCCGTGAAAGCGGTCAGTATTGGCCGGAGGTTGCGTGGCGTGGGCCGCTCAAGACCGCGATAGTTTTGCACTGTAGCGGCAAGACCAGCAACCACAGCGACGATGGCAAATGCCAGGATGAGCAGATTGCTGATAAAGGTGATGCCCTCACCCGGATGGGTAATATGGTACTGGTTGATCGGCACCGTAAAGGTACCGATACAGGCCACCAGAACGATCAGGGCGCTGATTGCCGGGGCCAAACGGATGCGCAGCAAAGCAATGCCCGCGGCGACGAGTGTGACCAGCCCCAGGATGAGCAAAGGGGGAATAAAAACATTCCCCAATACGAGGACAAGCAGCAAGTTCACGAAGTACGTGAGCGCGTTGCCCAGAGTCGCCAGAGCTGTAGTTTTACCCAGGGCGGATAGGCCAGGGTGTGTGGGCGTGTTTGGCACGCCTGGTACCGAAGCAGTTTGCAATGAACTCATGATGATCTCTCCTGTTGAATCAAAGTATTCTGGAAAAAGGTGAAGTGCCAACCATCGCCCCTTCTGATGCCGATCAGGGTCTGGATGGAATACTGTTCTGGCCAGGTAAAGCCTGGCCCGGGATGCGCAAAGCGATCCCTTCCGATATTCAAATGCTCCTGTATCTTGCCTGGTTGAAGCTGGGCGAGCGTTACTCTTGCGTACATTGTCTGTCTTCCTTTCAAGTCGCCTGCGGATGTCCGCGGGCATCGGTTCCTGACTGTCAACTGAAAATCTCTCGTCTTCCCGCATTCGCGGCTCACAGCGTCGTCGGGAAGAAGCACGAGCTGCGACCTGTCGTCGCGTTAGCTCCGAGCCGTCGGCTCCACGACCTGCATTCCGCGACCATCCGCCATCTGCTCATGGCCAGCCATGGGACCCAGTCGAGCCGCGTCTACACGGCTCCCCTGCCGCCACCAGGTGAAGCCGAGTACGACCTCCCAGACGACGAGCAGCAAAAAATTCGTGTGTGGAGGCAGGCCAAGCGACGGCGCGAAGGCCAGGTCGAGGTAGCCGAGTACCCCGTTGACAATCGCCAGGACACCTACCCACCGCCTCCCCTGGCCCACAAGCAGCCCACCGAGCAGTATGAGGCTGGCGAAGAAGAGTCCGTTGCCCAGCCAATCGCGGAGCGCTGACGTTATGGCCCAGATCGCTCCCCTATTGGGATCAGCGGCGGCCAGTGAGTGGAAGAAGACGTGCTGCAGGGCATCGCCTGCGAGTACGAGTGTCATGCCGGTGATTCCCAGTACGAGCGTGACACTGGCCCACGGCTCACGCTTCCGTACCTCGCCGGAGATGAGTACAAACACCACGAGCCCAGAGACCGCTGCCCCGACACTCAGAACGTCGTCGAGCGCACCTAACGGGAGGGCACCGGAGAGCCACAGGATCAGTGAGAGGAGCAGGGCTGCCGCGGCCCAGGACACGAGCGCCTGAGTACGTCCAGTTCGAACCGATGTAGACATGACTATCCTCCTTCTTCGCTGGCGTTAGACGCCATCGGCTAGCAGTTATCGCTGTGACAATGGCGCGGCTCGCAGGACCGCGATAATCCAGCCTACCATCGTCAGGGTGAGCAGTACGTAGCCAATTGACGCAAGTGGTCCCGAGGGATCAGGCGCATAGCCCAGCAGCCACAGCAGCGCGTGCGCCGCAAACGGGATTGCCGCCAGCGCACCGGCAATGCGAGTCCAGATTGGAAACGCGGGTGGTACACTTGCCAGCAGGAGCGCCACGGGGTAGAGTGCGACCCCGGCAGCGAAGGTGTAGGCTGCAGGAAAGGTCGGCGCACTGGCCAAGAGGAAGATGCCTGAGAAACTAATGCTCTCGGCCAGGGCAAGCAAGGCGAAACCAACAGCGACAATGCTGTGACCCCGGCGTGCGAACCAGGCCGCGAAGAGAGCGCTGCCCATGATCAGACCGAGGCTACTTAGAACGAGGGCGATGTTTTGTGGTCGGCCGACGGGAAGGAAGTTTCCCCCAAGCCCCAGCACGGCTCCAATGGCTAATCCAACGACAATCAGGATACGATGAGACAGCGATGATACGGGACGTGCCGACGTATTCGCCACGACCGGTTCGGACACGCTCTTTGCCTGTAATGACATGTTTTTCCTCCTTAGAATTTCTAGTACATCCCTCCATTTGATGGGATGTACTCATTATAAGGGGAAACGCCCGTCACGAGTGTCCAGCGTAATACGTAACGCGAGCCTCGCGAACTACGTAATCTATTCGACGAGATGATGGAAAGAGACCCACATTACGTAGTCGGTGACTTCCGTTCGCAGGAGCGAGATATGAGGCCAGCCGAGGCTCAGCAATTCTCTGGGCGGTTCACATGCTAAGTAACTATCTCAAAATGGGAAGACAGATTCCGTATGGCTTGACTCATGGAGAAGGCACAAGGCCCGTGTCATTGTCATCGGTTTCCCTTCAGTCACGAGGTGCTTGACAACTTCCCATTCTTATGTTATCCTAATGATGTTAGGAACACCATTTAGCATTCGATCAAAGGAATACCATTCGATGCCTGAGGAACCCACAGGTACAGTTACGTCGGTTCTTACTCCTACCGAGCGACGGCAACGCAATCGCCAGGAGATGATCCAGGCCATCTTAGGGGCGGCACGGGCTGTCATGCGCGAGGATGGCGTCGCCGCTTTAAATCTGCATGAGGTGGCTCGTCGCGTGCATTTGCGCACCCCCTCGCTGTATACCTACTTTCCGGGGAAGATGGCCCTGTATGATGCTCTCTACCAGCTTGGGTTGCGTCTCTATACGGAGCGCTCCCAGCAGTTGGATCAACGTCCTGCCTCCTTTTGGGAACGCTATCGTGCGGCCTTAGTCAACTACATGGCGTTTGCCCAGGAGTATCCCGAACTCTATCAACTCGTCTTTGAACATCCCGTCCCTGGATTTGTCCCTTCTGAACAGAGCCAAGAGGTAGGGCGCATCCTCCTGGCACGCACTGACGATATTCTGCGCAAAGCCATCGCCTCAGGGGCCATTGCGCCTGATATACCGCTGAGCCAGGCTCGCGATCTTTCGCTCGCGATGCAACATGGCCTTGCTGCGCTTCATTTAGCGAACGACCCTGACTTGCCCATTGGCTCTGGGCGCTTTGGTGGCCTCATCAATACGGTAATACAGCTCTTCCAGCATTCCTGGGAGGGACGAGAGGCGTCAGGAGATGCCCCTGACTAGCGCGGTTCTCTCCCGTTCCTGAGGAACAGGTCTTGTTCCTCGCACTCGTAGAGAAAGGAAAGGAACATCATCATGAGTACTCCTCTTCGCACGCTGATCGAGCGGAACTTTGCTGCGGTGGAGGCCAAGGACCTGGAGGCCGTTCTCCAGTGTTTCGCCGAGGATGCTGTGTTTATTGACCCGCATTATCCCTCCCCAGTTATGATTGGCAAGGCAGCGATTACTGATGGGCTCCGCTGGGCCTTTAAGGGGATGAAGCAGTTCGGTTTCACGATTGTCAGCTACGGTGAATGGGCTGATGGGCAACATGCTGCGGTCGAAATGGCCACGCATCACGTCTTGCAAACAGGGATGCATTTACAGTTTCCCCAGGCATTCTTTATCGATGCCCAGAGTAATCTGATCACGCGGATCCAAGCGTATGAGCCCTATGGCCCTTCTGGCCTGGGTGGGCTGGTATTGGGAGTAACACGCTTCCAACGCCGACTCCGTGGCCAGCGCAGTCTTCGTATCAGCGATGTCCCAGCGACCGTCGGACGCTAAGACCAGCCGCGCTCATCACCGCCGCAGATGGGGCTCGCGAGACCAGCGCGTCCTTGCCCTACTGCCAGACCAAGTCTTCTTTTTGTCAAACGGCGAGAAGGCCCTGATGACAGTGAAAGAGGTCGAGAAAGACGAAACAGAATCAGGAGGTTTTGATGTCCAGCGCTGAGTCTTCCGCGAGTCAGCTCCCCACCCTCTGAAGGAAGCCACAGGTAGGCGACGCGTAGTCGTCTGTCTCGGCTGCCAACTTACGTTGTCCGATCTGTTGGTGGCAGCAGCCCGGCCTCGATGGCATAGCGCACCAGGGCCGTGCGCGAGTTGATACCGAGCCGGGTGTAGATGCGATCCAGGTGGGTTGTGACGGTGCGTGGGCTGATGATCAGTCGCTCAGCAATTTCGGCGTTGGTCAGATCTTCCACGACCAATTGGACGATTTCGAGTTCGCGGGGGCTCAACGGCGTCGCACTCGATCGCGCACGGAGGGTATTACGCGGGCGGATCCCAAGCTTGTAAAGGAGTCGTCGTGCACGCCTGGCATAGCGTCGCGCACCCAGGTGTTCAAAGACCGCCAGACTTTCCTGCAAAGCCTGCGCGGCTAACGCTCCATCCGTAGCAGCGGCAAGCGTCGCCCATTCCAGACTGGCACGGGCAGCGTCGAATGGCATCTCCGCTGCCGTGAAAACACAGCGTGCCTCGTCCAGGTATGCGAGAGCTTCAGTTGACTGACCTAGCGCCTGGTGAGCAAGACCTTTGACGCGGCTCCCAAGAGCAGTCGCGAACGCATTGTCGGATGGAGCGTGCGCCAGGAGGTACTGTGCGAGGGCCAGCGCTCGTTCGGGCTTGCCAACCATCACCTGGACCTCGGCAATCAACGCCTGCTCCAGGAGTGAACCGCCGCCTGACGCATTCATCTGCTCCAGCCGTTTTGCGGCGGCTATGGCGCCTGCCGAATCGCCCTGTTCGAGGGCCAGCATCATTTCGGCTATGGCGACCTGGCTGAAGATGTTGCTATCAAGTATAGTACTACCACCAAAAACCTCGTGCGCCTCTGCCAGGCATGCGGCTGCCTCATCCAGGTCGCCCCGATACACATGAACCAGCGCCCGCCTACTGAGCGTGCCAGCGATACCGCGGGCAAATCCCAGGCGGCGGGCCACGGCAACGACCTCCGCGCTCTCGCGCAGCGCCTCTTCCCACTTCCCGGCCTGCAGATCGACCGAGATCAGACGGTTGCGGGGGTACACTTCGAGTGTTGGTGCGCCAAGCTGCCGGGCCAACGCCAGGCTGAGCGTCGCATGGTGGCGGGCTATGGCGTGTTCACCAAAGTCATGGGCAATAAGGGCCAGCAGGTCGTGCGCACGCTGGATGAGCAGAGGCTCATTGGCTGCCTCGGCCTCGACTTTGGCGTGCGAGATTGCCTCGCGGGCTGCGGCAACGTTCAGGCCCGTCAAAATAGGCGGAACCTGTGCGAGGTACGCTTCCGCCAGCACCCGTCGCGATCCCAGACGCTCGGCCAGTGTGGCGAGATCCTTTGCCGCGGCGCTCACCCCGTTGTAATCACCACGGCGTTTGAGCAGAATCACTCGCACGTGGAGTAGATCGGCCAACTCTGCTGATGGCTCGCTCCCGTCCAGTGACCGTAGCCCTGCCTCGAGGTGCGCCTGGGCGACGTCAAAGTGGCCACGGTCCCACTCCGCCAGTGCCAGGCGACGGTGCAGCTGCGCGATCGAGGAAGCATGAGCCGCTTGCTCGTGCAAGGTTCGCGCCTCGCTCCACACTGCGATGGCTGCGGCGGTCTCTCCCACGCGCTCCCACGCCTCGCCGAGCCGTTCGAGTACGGACGGCAACAGCTCCGAGCGGCGGCCTTCACGGATGAACCCCAGCGCGGCACCGAAGTGTCGTGCCGCCTGGTCGTTGGCGTACAGACCGTATGCCCGTTCTCCGGCCACTAGCAGCACCTCGAGGGCGCGATTAGGATCGACCTGCGAGCCGGCGGCGCGATAATGATGGGCGAGACGATCGAGGTCATCAGGCCGCACCCGTTCGAGCACGGTTGCGAAGGCGGCATGGGCGTGTCGGCGTGCCATTTCGGGCAACTCAGCGTAGACAACCTCCTGGATCAGCGGGTGCGTGAGGGTATAGGCAACCTCCGTGCCGTTGAGGTCTTCGACCACGAGCCCGGTCGTATGGAGGCGTCGCACGGCTTTTAGGAGAACCTCATCCCCCCATCCGAGGGCCTCGTGCAGGACTGCGTCCGGCACAGCCCCACCGCTGACTGCGATCAGATCAAGGACACGACGTTCGGTCGCATCCAGATGCTGCAGGCGTTCCAGGATGAGGTCTCGGATATTCGGAGGCAGGACGGGTACCCGGTCGGTGCCAAAAATCCAACTCTCACCCAACTTTCGGAGTTGGCCAGCATCTATAAGGGCACGAATGAGTGCTTCGACGAAGAGTGGTGTACCGCTTGCGCGGGCATTGAGTAGCGTGAGCAGTTCGCCTGGAGCTTCGCTGCCTAGCGTACCGGCCGCCAGCTCGACGACGGCCTCCAGTCCAAGACGTGCGATGACCAATTCTTCTGCGAGTCCAGCCCGGCGCAGGGACGTTATGAGTGAGCGCAGACCACGGGCTGTGTTGATCTCCTCAGCCCGGTACGTACTCAGCACTAGCACCGGTTGGTCGGCTATGCCCCTGGCGAGATAGTGCAGAAGTTCAATGGAGGCAGGGTCGGCCCAGTGGAGGTCATCCAGGAAGAGGAGTACCGGTGCCTCCCGCGTGAGTCGCTCAAGCAAACGTGCGACGGCCTCGAAGAAGCGAGTCTTCTCCAACGCGGGGTCTCCTAGCGGCAATGGCGCAGGCAAACGAAGGTCGGTGAACAGCCGACCTAAATCCGGCAAACCGCTCACCAACCGTGCCTGGCGAGCGGGGTCGAGGCGGCGCAGGAATGGCCCATAAGCAGCGAGGATGGGAGCGTAGGCCAGGCGATCCTCCAGCGCATAGGCACAGCCCTCCAGGACGAGGAAGCCCTGTTCACGCGCCAGGACGAGTACCTCGTGTGCCAGACGAGTCTTCCCGATACCGGCCTCACCGACAAGGAACATGGCACACCCCTGCCCACGAGCAGCACGTGTCAGTCGTGCCGCGAGTCGATCCATCTCAGTACTGCGCCCAACGAGCGGAGATTGGACTAGCATATTGTGTTGAGGGCTTGCATCTCCCTGGTGTCGCTGCATAGATACCCACTTCCTGAGGAAAACAAAAAGCTCCCTGGTTCAGATACTTGCGCGTCCGATAGCCATGTGTACATCGAATCACTTGACATGGCCATTTTTCCGTCGGCCTTCTCAGAGGCTTGAATACAGTGTATCTCATGGAAAAGAAATGACGCAACAAATTTGACATTCCTCCCATCTTGTGCTATAATTAGAACATGAATTCAATGTAATTTGTACACTAACTGACGCTTTCTAGCCCGTTTTTTATAGAAAAGCCCGTTATCATACATGAGAATGTACTTACTCCACATAGAGTCTGTGGAGGAAAGGAACTGGGAATTATGAGTATTATGCAACTCACTCAGACTGTTCATATCCTGCCACCCCAGCAACAATTGCGCAGGAAGCAGCCGGTGCAGCCAGCGTTACCGGGATTGGAAACGGAACCCGATACGCTGCCAATGGTGACGAATCGCCAGATTGCCGAAGTGCTTTCCGGCGTCGCGAACCTTTTAGAGTTTCAAAATAGCAACCCTTACCGCGTTCAGGCCTATCGCAATGCGGCTCGTGGCGTGCTGGAGTTACAGGAACCTGCCGCCGTAATTATAGCGCGTGGAGAGTTTTTGCCCGTTCCTGGCCTGGGTCGGCGTCTGTTTGGTCGCATCGTGGAGCTTGTACAGACAGGCACCATGACCTTCTATAACGACCTCAGTATTCCGACGTTGCCGCCCGGCGTGCGCCAACTGATGGCAATTGAGCATGTCGGTCCCAGAACTGCCATTCGTCTCTACGAAGAACTTGGCATTGACACGCCCGACAAGTTGTGGTGGGCCGCCCACCAGCAGCGTATCCGCAAATTACCCGGCTTCGGGGTACGCAGCGAGGAACGTTTACAAGAAGCTGCCGCTCACTTACGCAGCAACAACCACAATCGTGCAGCTACACTTGCGAAGTGTAGCCTGAGAACATTATCCATTACAGGAAGGTGGTTGGAAATGTGGTTTCACATTTCCAACCACCTTCCTGTAAAGAAGCTTCTTCGCCTGTGTCTCTTGCTCTTCCTATTTCAAGATAAGCCCGGTCACATTACCCGTCTTGCTCCTGATAAAGGTGATCTCACTCTTCACGGCAATTACCACCTGGATACCTGTACTGGTTTCTCGAAGCTCGAATCCTGGGATTGACACCCTACCTGACTCCGACGGTCAGGTCTTTGTCTTCCATTTCCCAGGCGTGATCCAGCGTGTGATACGCGGTGTGCCGAATCAGATACCGCAGCGGCCAGGTTCGGGCCATTTTGCCCTCAGCATGGAACGCCTGAATGGCGTTGCGATAGGCGTCGCGGTGTGCTTGCAGATCCTCGTCGTAAAGCATCGCACCCTGGGGAGTGGGTACCCCGACCTTCTCTGCCCACTCTTGCTCCACGCGAATCGTATGACCGACGATGTGATCCCGATCACGGCCTCCCCCTCGCGGACCCTTCTGCATCTGGGCCGACACGCGCAAACGCACGTCGTCGAAAAACGCCCAGCACGCCTGCATCAGGGTCAGTTCCCGTTCCAATTCTCCGCTCGATAGATCTTGCCTATCGATGCTCGAGAACGCGAACGAGATGCCCCAGAAGTCGGTTGAGCCCGTGCCCGGATAGCGCTCGACCATGTCAATTGTGGTGAGAGCTGCAAACTCTCTATCCATCCCAGCCAGCTTCGCCACCTGGGCATAGCGTGGAAGGTAAGATTGTAACCTTTCAATCGCGGCCTCCCCGGTCTTCGCACCACGCTCTAGACCGGGCCAATCCGGTGCCACTGCCGCCACCTTCTTGCCTTTCGGTCCGATTTCGAGCGTCACCCGAAGTTGATTAGCCATCTCTGCTCCCTTTACGGTCAAGAGGTCAAGTTTTTGCCCCTTTGTCTTTCTGCTTCTTTTCTCAACATGGTACCATCAAAAGCGGTCAGAATTTACCCTCATATCGACGGCTTCATCTCACGCTCTAGACACTCGGACCTGATGAGTGGTTGCTCTTCACAAAGCTGCCTGACTACGCGCCACGCACCAGGCGGAAGACGGTTGAGGTGAGCCAACTCCCACTTCCAGATAACGACGGCAACATGGTCATTTATGGTATACTCGCAAGCGGATGGAGGTGAGCCAACTCCCACTTCCAGATAGCGACGGCAACCAGGAACAAAAGGAGGGAAGCCATGCAGTTTAGCACAAAGCGTCTTCTCCTGCGTGACTTTGCTCCAGATGATGTTTCCCAGGTGCGTGCCTTTGACGCTGATCCAGAACTGAGGCGGTATCGTGGTGGAGGGAGAGCCAGTGAAGAAGATACCCGAGCCTTTATTCAACGAACACAACACTGGCTGCAAGCAGATCCTCGACCGGTTTACGCCCTCGCTCTCATCCTCAAGGAGCACATACAGATGATTGGAATCGTCGGCCTCACCATCAAAGAGCCAGAACTGGGCGAGGCAGAACTGTGGTATCGTCTGAGCCGAGAGCATTGGGGCCAAGGATATATCACTGAGGCCGCAACTTTCATGCTGTCCTTTGGTTTCACAGATCTGCATCTTCATCGCATCGAGGCCCGGTGTCACCCCGACAATATCGGCTCCTGGAGAGTCATGGAAAAAATCGGCATGCAGTACGAAGGACGTTTACGCGAAAACGCTCCGACTAGTGATGGAACGTGGCGCGATAGCCTTCTGTATGCCATCATCGAACATGAGTGGAAAACACATCAGTATAATGATTGCTCTTACACAAGGGAAAATATGATAGAATGAGGTAGGATATAGTGGTCCTACAAATTCGTACCCGTTCCATTTACCCGATCAGGAGGCATTTTATGACCGACGGCAATGTATATTTTGATATCCCTGGCGAAAAATCGCGTGAACTACTCGCTCGCCGCCAGCAATTTGTAGCACGCGGCGTCTCATCCACCATGAATGTATTCGCTGCCAGAGCCCATGATGCCATCATCGAAGATGTTGATGGCAACCGCTATATTGACTTCGCCGGTGGCATCGGCGCGATGAATATAGGACATACTCGCCCCGAAGTGACAAAGGCCATCGAGGAGCAAGCGGCGAAATTCACGCACACCTGCTTCAGCGTCATGATGTACGAACCCTATATCGCACTGGCAGAACGAGTAGTGAGCATCACTCCCGGCAACTTCGCCAAAAAGGCTATTTTCCTGAATAGTGGTGCGGAAGCCGTGGAAAATGCCGTTAAAATCGCTCGTTATGCCACGGGACGCCCGGCTATCATCACCTTCGACAACGGCTATCATGGTCGCACATTGATGACCATGACGATGACCGCCAAAGTTAAGCCGTATAAATATCGCTTCGGCCCCTACGCGCCAGAGGTCTATCGCGCACCATTCCCCTATCCCTACCGCATGGACATGTCCCCAACCGAGGCTTCGGACTTTTGCATTCGCGAGCTTGAGCGCATGTTTATCGGCGAGGTCGCGCCTGATCAAGTAGCAGCCATCGTCATCGAACCGGTACAGGGCGAAGGCGGCTTTATGGTTGCCCCTCCCGGATTTTTGCGGTCGCTCAAAGCCCTCTGTGAGAAGTACGGCATTCTGTTTATCGCCGACGAAATTCAATCCGGCTTCTGTCGCACGGGTGCCATGTTCGCGGTCGAACACGATGGAGTCGAACCGGACCTGCTGATCATCGCCAAATCAATGGGTGCCGGAATGCCCATTAGCGGCGTCGTTGGCCGTGCCGAACTGATGGACGCTCCCCCGCCGGGAACGCTCGGCGGTACCTATAGCGGCAATCCCGTCGCGTGTGCAGCAGCTATCGCCGTACTTGACCTCTTCGCACAGGAGGACTATGCCGCTCGCTCCCGCGCCATCGGGCAAACCGTCATGGCGCGTTTCACCAAACTACAACAGGAACTTCCTTTCATTGGCGATGTTCGCGGTTTAGGCGGCATGGTCGCCATGGAACTTGTCAAGGATCGCACGAACAAGGAACCCGACGCCCAGGCAGCCAGCGATATTCTGGCTGCTGCCCACCATCGCGGCCTCGTTCTGATCAAAGCTGGTATGTACGATAACGTTGTGCGCGTCCTCGTTCCGCTCTGCATCACCGACGAGCAGTTGCAACAGGGTCTCGATATCCTCGAGACCGCCTGCCAAACTGTCGCCAATGCATCAGCCGCAACTACATCTGTCAGTTAGTTTTACGCAATAGCTAACAAAAGCATCCTGCTTGCAAGTTGCAAGCAGGATGCTTTTGTAAACTGTTATACGCGGGAGATTGGCAGATGCGTGAAGAGCAATTAGAATTCTCCTCGTTCGATCATTTCAATGAATCGCTGCTCCAATTCAGTGGTTCGTGGGCCAGAGAAACCATTGCCAATGATCACATCGTCAACCTGAATCACGGGCATAATTTCTTTTGAGGACGATGTTACAAACGCCTCGTCGGCAAGGGGCAATTCATCTAGCAGAATGGGACGTTCTTCGATAGCAAAACGCCCGCGGGCCAGTTCCAGCACAACATTGCGTGTCACACCAATTAAAACGCCAGCACGCGGTGTAACCAGCGTATCGCCACGAAAAATGAAAAAGTTACTACGAGTTGCCTCTAATACATGATCTTGCTCATTAATATACAGCGCATCATCAGCGTTGCGCTGCGCCGCCTCTTTCAATGCCCGCATCGCCGCAAGATAATTGGTCGTCTTCGCCTCCGGTGCCTCGCGCTGCAACCGTGTCGTAATCACCCGGTATCCCCTTGCAAATCGCTGCATATCGCGTTCACCAAGCGGGGTAATCAGCAGTGCAAGGCTGGGTGTATCAGACGGCAATACACCATCCTCGCTTACGCCTCCCGTGACATAGATGCGAATCGTCGCGTGTTTGTAGCTGTTGCGTGCAATAATTTCTTGTGCCGCAGCGACGACGTGCTCACGAGGCCACGGTATTCCTAATTCAATCAAATCAGCCGAATGGTAGAGCCGATTGATATGCTCATCCAGGTGAAACGGACGCCGGTCATAGGTGCGCAACGACTCAAACGCGCTATACCCACGCAAAACAGCCGTATCGTTGATCGAGATAGTCATTTCATTGGGATGCATCCAACAGCCATCGAGATACCAGAGTGCGTTATTGTCCATTATAAATTCCCTTTCCACAGTAGCGCAACTATAATACCTTCTTCTCTTTCAGCCACGCAATCACGTTAGCCGGCACGCTCATTGTTGAAAGCCGACTCTGACGTACCAGAAGCCAATCGTCGAACAGGTGGCTTTCTTTTACTTCGCGTAATGTCACCGGTTGCTCAAAGCGACGCACAAAGGCCAAATTTACGACCCAACTTTTGCTATCATTGGGATCTATGCGCGGCTCAGAGGTTACTCGCGCCAGCCCAACAATAGCAGCCTCACCCTGACTATGATACATCAGCACTTCATCACCGGGCTGCATCGCCTGGATTGCACGTAACGCTTGTGCATTACGCACACCATCCCACACCGTCTCTCCGTCGCGCTTCAGATCGTCAATCGAATAACTTTCGGGATCGGTCTTTGCCAGAAAATATGCCATAATTAGTATCTTCCTTTTTATAATACTTCAGCCAACCAGTGGTCAATCTGATTTTTGGTAAATAGTGAGATGCCCGGGGCTTTTTAGACCGTACCAAGTATAGCATATTTCTCAAAATGCAAATTCACCGCGTCGCGTTGGAGGTGGTACGCCACAGCGAAGACAGTAGACACGATCAATCAGTCCCTACTATTCCCCCAATTCTTCCAACCATTCCAATCTCTAACCGTATATACCAATGGAGCCATGATCATGCAGGTTCGGCTACAATCGAAATGGAGCCAATCTGTAACAATGGCTTCTCAGCTGGAACATGCAAAACACGAAAGATTGTTGAAAAGACTTTAGAAGGAGATTATTATCATGTCACAGACGGATCCAAATATTGAACAGGGGCAAGGACGAAATTTTATCGAAGAATTGCCCGTGTTAGGTGAGCAACTGGTCACGAAGGTACGCGAGTTGGTCCAGGAGGGCAACGTGCGCCGCATTATCATCAAACAAGAGGGCCATACCATTCTGGAAATACCGTTGACCGTTGGAGTGGTTGGCGTCATTCTTCAGCCAGCACTCGTTGCTATCGGTGCCATCGGCGCGTTAATGGCCCAATGTTCGATTGAAGTTGTACGCTCAGAGCGTCCAACGCCTCCACCAGTAAACCCTGACCCGTTGGCCGATTAACATACCGTTTCTGAAAGCAGGAATGCAGTAGCCATAAATGGAAAGTCTCGGCGAGACTTTCCATTTATGGCTACTGCATTCCTGCTTTCAGTACCATCAATGCAAACATACCGCGCAACTCTCGTGTATAATAGAGACGAAACAAGACCATCATAATATTGAGGAGACTTTATATGCCTACCCCAACTACAGGAACGCCACTACGCGCTTGCTCTATTTTCGGCACAACGCCGATCAACGTCAGCTTTACTCCGTATGTTGCCACCGGATGCGTGGGAACGCATTGCTATTCATCCCGTACTGGGTGAAATAAACCTGCACGACATTTTCACCATCTACCTGGAACACGGCGAAATTCATCTTGCACAAATCGAACATCTCAAACAATCACTGCATAGTTTATAAAAGTTTATAAAGGGAGTGCGACATATGGATAGAAGCTTCTCCGGTCGGCGTACTACACACGTCAAAAACCTCCGTCAAGCCTATGTTTTGCTTATTTTGGGCATCATAACGCTGCTGGCAGCGTGGCTACTCCCCCTCGACCTTTCCACATACCCCATCGGTGCCTTAGTACTTGGCCTCTGCTTCTTCATCGCCGCTACCTTCAATCCCTATCGTTTAGCAGTCGTCAGTTGGCTCGCCTTGCTTCTGGGCATCTATGTTTTTCTTGCATTCAAAAGAAATTTCATCCACTGGAATTTAGCTGAATCTTTTTCTGCCCTGATTATCGCTCTCGGTCTGGGATTAATTGGCGTCGTATTCATGGCCCGTCGCGGTTACGTTGGCACCGGAGCTATCTCTCCCGCCATCATCGTGCTAGGAGTCGGTATCCTGGAGTATCTACTGGCGGCCAATCTCGCGCCAGCGAATACGCTCTCCTTCATACTCTCGCTCTGGTTCCCCGCTTTCAGTCTGCTCCTCTTTGGTGTTTTCTATCTCTTGACAAGTAGAAGAGTGTAGTAACGACGCAGAATGACTTGCCTTATGGCAATTTCACCACGCTCAAAACACGCCCGCTGACCAGCGGCATACCTCGTTTTGCCCGTTGGAACGCCTTAAGTTCAGTCGCTTTCACCACCTTTACCTGCTCGCCACCATCGCTATTCCAGGTGAGGAGCAACGTGTCTTTTTCGTTGATAATCATCGCCAGCAATACATGATCTCTATCTGTCAGATCCGTCGTCACAACACCTGCCGTAGCGCGTCCCTTTGCAGGATACTGGCTTAACGGCACCTTTTTCCCCAGTCCATTCTCTGTCAGCACAAAAAGACTGCAGAAATTTGTCGCCTGCTTTGCCTCATCACTATCCAGATATGCCGCGCTCACAACCTTCGCATTGCCTCCCAATATCATGGCGGCAACGCCCTGGCCGGAACGACCTTGCGCACGCAGATTCTCATCGCTGAAACGTAGCGTCTGGGCATTGCTCGTTGTCACAAAGTATTCGCCCTGTCCGCGTGAGAGCAAAGCAGTCACCACGGTATCACCGTTCGCCAGTTTCATATCTTGCAGTCCGTCTATATCCGCCGTTTTATATTCGCTCAGAGGTGATTTCTTCACCTTGCCAAGTTCGCTAAATATGACGAGATAGCGGTCCTCATCATACGCTTCAATGGGCAACACCGAGACAATTTCTTCGCTTGCCGCCAGTTCCAGCAGCTTACGCAAGGGCTCACCCTTCGCGGAACGATTGCCCATTGGAATGCGATGAGCGGCAATTTGAAACACACGCCCCGCCGAACTTATACACAGAACATAATCCTGTGAAGTCGCGGCAAGCACCGAGCGCAGTTGTTCATCGCCGCGTGCTGGAACGTAGTTGGCATCGCCATTTCTGCCTTTTGGCGCAAATGTCTCCGGCGGCAACGCTTTTAACGCTCCACCGCGAGTCAAGGCAATCTGCAACGGTTCGCGCTCATGAAGGCTGGCAACCTCTTTGATGGGGTCACTTACCTGCCCTTCAACGTCAATTGTGGTACGCCGTTCGTCGCCAAATTGCTTAATCAATTGCTGCATGTCTTTTTTGAGTAAGGCAATCATAGCCTTGCGGTCAGCCAGTAATTGCTCCAGTTCGTGAATACGCGCCTGTAACTCCTCTTTTTCTTTCGCATATTTTCCAGCATCCAGGCGCGTCACCTGAGCTAGCGTCATAGAAGCAATCACATCAGATTGAATAGAAGTTAGCTTATACTTTGTCTCGATCACCTTACGAGCAGCATTGCGGTCTTCGGCTTGCTGGAATATTTTGACGATTTCAGTAGCGTGTGCCGCACCAACGATCAAACCTTCGACGATGTGCAGACGTTCGCGAGCTTTGCGCAAATCAAACTGCGAACGTCGGGTCAGCACATCAAGCTGGTGCGTGTTCCAATAGTTCAGCAATTCGAGCAGGCCAACCTGTTTGGGTTGACGGGCCGCTTGCATCGGCTCCCCGAAGAGAAACACCATCTGGAACGAGAGCGCAATCTGCAAATCGGTCTCATTGAACACTTGCGAGAGCGTTTGCGCGGAATTCGCGTCCTTGCGCAGTTCAAGCACAATACGCAGTCCCTTCTCCGTGTCGCTCTCGTCGCGTACATCAGGCATCAAGCCCTCTAGCTTACGAGCATTGATGGCTTTGACAATCGAGGCTTTCACACGATCTCGCCCAATAGGCGGTATTTGCGTGACAATCAGCGCACGACTGCGTGGCGTCTCCTCCAGGCGCACCTCGGCTCGCACAATGATACGTCCCTTGCCCGTCGTAAAGTAGTCCTTGATGCCATCAATGCCGATGATACGTCCACCCTGGCTAAAATCCGGCCCAGGAATGTACGTCATCAGTTGCTCGATAGTCATATCCGGGCGATCAAGCAGAGCGGTACAGGCCCGCAAAACCTCTGTCAGATTGTGCGGCGGGATATTCGTGGAGAGGCCGACAGCGATACCACTTGACGGGTTCACGATGGGCGGAATGCGTCCCGGCAAGTAATCCGGCTCAACAACTTTCGGGTCTTGCTTATAGGTCGGGCGCAAGGGAACCGTTTCGCGCTCCATATCCGCCATCAATGCTTCCGCGAGCGGCGAGAGGCGCATCTCTGTATAGCGATAGGCAGCAGGGGCGTCGCCATCCTCGCTGCCCATATTGCCCTGCCCTTCGATCAAAGGATAGCGCAAGGTAAAGGGTTGCGCCATACGCACGGCAGCATCATAGACCGAAGTATCGCCGTGGGGATGATAATTTCCCAGAATTAATCCCACCACCTCGGCACTCTTGACGGTGGGGCGACTCGACAGGTAACGTGCCTCGCGCATCCCAGCAAGGATACGCCTCTGCACCGGCTTGAGACCATCGCGAGCATCGGGCAACGCCCGGTCGGTCACAACAGAGAGTCCATAGGTTGCGAATGCCTGGGCCATAATGACCGAAAAATCTTCTTCGCGAATACGCCCGGCCTCGCCATTGGTATTTTCAGTTACACGAGCCATCTATCAAACATCCAGTTCTTTAATCTTGCGGGCATGTTCCGCGAGAAAACTGCGGCGAGCCTCGGCATTTTCATTTTCCATCAGTTCCATGACCAGTTTCGCGGCCAGTACCCCGTCTTCTATCGTCACGCGCTTGAGCGTCCGCTTCACCGGGTCAAACGTCGTATCCCGCAGCTCTTTGGGATTCATCTCGCCCAGCCCTTTGAAACGCTTAAACTCTAAACTTTGCGCGTCTGCGTGCGTTTTGATAAATTGCGCCTGCGCCTCATCGTCCAACAACCATACCACTTTGCCCTTGTATTTCACCGAGTAGAGCGGTGGACAGGCAATATAGACATGCCCCTGCTCTATGAGTTCGCTAAATTCCTGGTAGAACAGCGTCAGCAACAGGCACTGAATATGCAATCCATCCACGTCGGCATCGGTGGCGATGATCACACGATGAAACTTGAGGCGGCTGATATCGAACGTATCGCGGGTACCGGTTCCCAGAACATTGATAATAGTGCGAATCTCCTCATTCTCAACAATGCGCTTCAATTCGGCCTTCGCGACGTTGAGCGGTTTCCCTTTGAGTTTGAGAACAGCCTGGAACTCCGAAAAACGCCCTTGACCAGCACTCCCTCCGGCGGAGTCGCCCTCCACGATGAAGAGTTCCGACCGTATGGGGTCTGCCGTGTTGCAGCGCAAGAATTTCCTGGAGAGCGTGGTGTCGATTAGCTCGCCATTTTTTTTATTGCCAGCCCGCGCCAGTTCCTCGACCAGTTGCGCCTCATTGCGGGCCTTCTGCATCTGGAAAATCTTCTTCAACCACTCCTTGCCCGCGCTGACATTGCTCTCGAACCAATCTTTCAGACCCTCGTCCACAACTGAACGCACGATACCTTCGACTGGTGCATTGTTTAAGCGATCCTTTGTCTGTCCCTGAAATTGCGGATTCGTCAGTTTGACGGAGATAACTACGTTCAAACCCTGCTGGATCACCTCCGGCTTGAAATCCATCTTTCTCACGGCTCTTGATGATACTCCACTTGAGCGCATAGTCATTGACCACTTTCGTCAATGCAGCCTTGAAACCGGTCTCGTGGACACCGCCATCGCGTGTACGCACGGCGTTGGCAAAACTGTACATGGTGATCTTATAGCCTGTCGTCGGCTGCAACGCCACCTCCACCTGTACATCATCTTTTTGCTTCGCAATGCCGATTACATGCTTAAACAGAGGCGCACTCGTACTCGTCGCCAGGTCGCGCACATAGTCCGGCAAGCCGTCACGCGAATAATAGACGCGCTGAAGTTGCTCTTCCGCTGCATCATCCCAGGCATCCAGGTGAAATGAAACGCCCCGGTTGAGGTACGCGGCTGCTTTTAAGCGGCTCTCTATCGCCTCCAGCGCGTAATAGGCATCGGCGTCGAAGATCGAGTGGTCATAGAGCCAGCGCACCTGCGTCCCATGCAATTTGGGGTCACACGACACGATTTTATGCGGCATGGCTGCACCCCGACTAAATGTCTGCGTAAATTGATGCCCATCCTTCCAGATCGTCAATTCCAGTTTCTCTGAAAGCGCGTTGATCACTGTGGCACCGACGCCATGTAGTCCACCCGCCGTTTTATAGACACCTTCAGCAAACTTCCCACCGGAATGCGGCACGGTCAATATTACCGTCGCGGCAGGCAGGTAATCTCCTTGATAGAGCATGGGGTCGAACGGCATTCCTCGCGCCTCATCACGAACCGTAATCCAACCAGCGCGATCAATATGCGTCCAGATATGCTTGCCGTAACCAGCTACCGCCTCATCTACGGCGTTGTCCAACGCCTCCCATATCAGATGAAGTAGCCCGGAAGTTGAGGTAGAACCAATGTACATACCAGGACGATGACGTATCGCCGCTAACCCTTCCAACACCTGTATATCAGCCGCAGAATAGCCAGCATTTTTTTTCGGCTTTGTACTTAATTTCGTTTCCGCTTTCGTTCTTGCCACCACTTTATCCGCTCTATTTTCTCTCCCTTCACCACTATTGCTTCCCGTAAAAAGTGTAAGTTGGCCCTGCGCAGTAGTCGATTCATCTCGCACAGCAGGGGATAATTTTGGGGAACGAGACATCTCTCCTTATCCTCTCTCATCAAATTATTTTTTATTGCTTCTCAGCATACAGCCTGTAACGCTGAAAGTCAAGGGTTTTTTCGACCAAAAGTTCTAGTAAATCACAAGCAAAAGAAATTGCTCGTCTTACCTGCTGGAATTTCCAATATTTGCAATTTTTTTACAACTTTCGCTCTTTTTATACGTATATCAACAAAAGATAGCAAAAATATGAGTGTGTGTTTCAAATGAAGAAAGCGATTGATGTAACGCATAGTAGCGGGGTATTGCTAGCCATATTTATCCATCTCCTCTTGCATAAAGGTTGTGATTTTTATATAATAGCGTATAATCGGTTTATACTACAAGTTCTTCGGCCATCGTGCCATACTTAGAAAGGATAAGGAGGAGGTATGCCTCGCCCCCCCAAGCATGTTCCTCCAGATACACTCGGAGGCCGCATACGAGCTGCCCGTGCGGAGTTGCGCTTCTCACTGAAGCATGTTGCTGCTGATCGTTATAGTACTAGCTTACTTTCACAGATTGAACGCAATCGTGTTGAACCTTCGCCTGAAAGTTTGCAATTTTTAGCTGATCAATTACATTTGCCATTTGATGAGCTGCTCGTACTCGCGCAACAGCACAAGGACTCAGAGGCCGAATCCCGCCAGTACAAACATTACGATGACATGCGAGAAGAATCTGCTCGCCTCCTTGTCAATAAGCATGTCCACAACGCATTAACTCCGATGGTGGCATTGAACATGTCGCAAGTACCATCATCGTTACGATGGCGGCTGGCTGCACTACGTGGACAATGCTACTTCGCCCAGCGACAATTTCTCAATGCACAAAAGGATTTTCTGTATGCCGTGACAGAGAAACCAGAGTTCGTGCCGGCAGAGCAACGCTTAGAAGTAATGACATTACATCTTCATCTCGCGGCGACGCATCGGGAGTTACAACAACCAAAACCTGCCTATGAACACTATTCCATCGCATTAAGCTTGATGGATCAAAATACTTCTCTCGTCCATGTAGCGGAAGCCCAGTGGGGATTGTCGCTAGTTGCCTTTGAGCTTGCCAACAAAATGTCCGATGGTAGCGTTTCACAACCACCGGATTATAAATCAACACAATTATTCGCAGCACTTGAACATGCAAATATGGCTTGTACCCTCTATCGCGCCATCGGCGACTCACTGCGTGTCGCACTACTGACCTGCCAGATAGGGTTGATCGAGCAAGCGCGAGGGAATCTCGACAGTGCTCATCAGCATCTACGCAAAGTTCTTGATGAATGGTTGCCGACACTTGAGGAACGCTCACAGAAACCAGCGGATCAACGCCGTATAAAAGAGCAAGCCAATGTCGTTTCAGCCGTTGCCTGTTCGCTCGCTAGCATAGAACTTGATACAGGCAATTATGAACATGCGTTACATTATGTTCATCAAGCTCGTCAGGCAGGAAAGAGCAGTTATATCATTCGGCGTGCTGAAGCGGAAATGATGCTTGGGCGCATTCTTGAAAAGCAGAAGGATCCCAGAGCAGAGGCGGCATTTCGCGAAGCCATACGATGCCTCGAAACAACCGATAGGCTCGCCGCACGCATGAGGGCGCACGACTTACTTGGCCGTCATCTTTTGAAAAAAGGCGATGAGGCTGCCGGTGAAGCAGAGTTGGACAAGGTAAATACCCTTGCTCGTCGCGCCTCCGTTTTCAGTAGCACGGCCATCTCCGGTGAGGATGAAGGGTAGGAAGTAACTCATGACAAAGCCAATTACAGGACAATACGAGTATCAGCACAGTTCAGGCGTAGGGCTTGATTACTTCACCTCACGCATCGATCGTCTCACTATACTTCCTGATGGCCGTTTTGTGCTGATTATCCAGCAGCTCAGTCGCCTGCATAACGCAGCTCAATCGGTCATGAAGGGCGAGGCGGTAAGCATGAACGCTCCGGAGATTCGTTTCGAGGGCAATTACACTGTGCAAGGAAACATGCTCTCATTCAGCTTCGATGATGGCACGCAAGAACAGGGACAACTTTCCTGGAATGGCGAAGGAATGCAGTTTGGCCCAAACTTCTTCAACAAAGTTTCCGACTCAACTATTCTGCCTTCTGCCCATCGGCTAAAAAAAGACATGGACGATATTGCAAAGGGATTGAAAATTGCCAGTAGCATTGGCGGTATGGCCGTCAAGGCGGCTAAAACTATTCACGATACCATCCAGACCACACAAGGTGACGCATCGAATACCACACAGAACACATCAAACGCCTCAAACGCCTCAAACGTACCCAATGCGCAACAGTCGAAGGTGCAGCAGCGACCATCTTCGTCTGCACCAGCCGGGCCAGTTCAGCCTGTTCAGCCTGTTCAAGCACCGTCTTCTACCGCCGTTTTTTGTGATCAGTGTGGAGAGCATGTTCGACCGGGGAAACGTTTCTGCAACCACTGCGGGGCACCCCTCCCATAACGATCAACGCACATTTTCTTTCTTCAGAAATTCGTAGGCGGCGATAATGCGCTGCATCTGGCGTTGGTCGCCGCCCCGGTCGGGATGATAGCGTTTTGCTAGCGTGCGATAGCGGCGTTTAATTTGCTCTGGCGTAGCATTTGGTGGCAAGCCCAGCACACGTAGTGCCTGTTGACGCTCTAATAAAGAACGGGCCGGATTGGCGCGATTACCCCAGAGAGAACGCGCACTCAGCCGCAATACATCCCACAGGAGCGAAGCAAACGATTTTGGTGGTGGTTGTGAACTCATAAATTTCTCGTCCGGCGTAGTCGCAATGTCTTATTGTCATGCCCATGTCCCTGTGTCCATATACCATACTATACCGCATTTCCCACACATAATGAAACGCTATCCACCATTCATTCGTGATGTAGTACAGGATGAGGAAGTTGAGATTACTAATTGGAAGAGAGGTCATACAATGGCATCAAATGTGCAAAGAAAAGACGCTCAACACGATGTTGCAAAGGTGGCAAAAACGGCTGAGAAGGATGTAAAGCCACTGCAACAGTTTTTAACCAAGTTCAACAATGACTGGGTGATGAATTTTGCCGCAGCCTTAGCATACAACCTGCTCATGGCAATCTTCCCAATAGCTATTGCCATAATCGTTATTCTTGGACTCATTTTAGGCAATTTAAATCATCAAGCATACATAAACGTCCAGGCACAATTGATACATGCCTTTCCAGGCACGCTATCCTCAGGTGTGATTGATTCGATCACGTTGCAATTAAAAAGAGATACTCGGCATCCTGGGCACTGTTGCGATTGTACTTGCCATTTTCAACGGCTCACGCCTCTTTATTCTTATTGAGGGGTGCTTTGGCATCATTTATCATGTGCGCCAACGCAAGGCGATACGACAAAACCTGATGGCTATCGGCATGCTCTTGTTGTTCATCATACTTATTCCCATCATGGTTTTCGCATCGTCGTTGCCAACGTTTGCTCTTACGGTCCTTCAACACACTTCGTTAAGTAGCCTGTTCTCCAACGGCATTGTCGTTTACCTGCTTGGTATTCTCAGTAGCTTCATTGCATCCTATATCCTGTTTCAAGCCATTTATCTGGTGGTACCCAACCAGCATATTAGCTTCCGCGACAGTTGGCTTGGCTCCGTTGTAGCGGCAGCCTTAATGGTAATTTACCTGACACTTTTCCCTTTGTATGTGTCACACTTTCTGACCGGCTATGCAGCATCGATCAGTTCCGTGATCATTCTGCTCATTTTCTTCTACTACTTCGCCGTGATACTCTTGTTAGGCGCAGAAGTCAACGCCTTCTTCTCGGAAAATGTGAAGGCCACGCCGACTAACATTGTAACGATGGTGCATATCACCACCAGCCATCTGCCAAAATCGCCGGAAGATAGAGAGCAGCAAGCGGCTGAATCGCATAAAGGCCCTTCGACCAGCACTAAAGTAGCAGAGGACACGCACATTGATGATGCCGCGACAGCCGATAGTAAAAACAATTCAAATGTGATGTCGCGGGCCGCAACGAATGCTACCGGACAATCGAAGCAACAGGTCGCGCCAACCGTAACAGGCTATGAGGAACACCAAAGTAAAGAGGCGAAAAAAGAACGACCTAAAGGCCCATCCAAATTAGTACCGATTCTGGAAGCGGTAATGGGTACCGCCCTTGCCTTCTTCGTAGAACTATTCTACAGACAGAAGAGGACATAAACGCAGTAGTATCATCTTACACATCTGTTTGAGGCAGAGTTTGCAACGGCGCAGGCTCTGCCTCCGCCTTATCGGTCTTATCATTCAAGACATTACTTGCCGATATTGCTCACCTGGACGCTCAACCACTGCATCTTTACGCTGAACAGCTTTCTTCGCCGCCGACTGTTCGCGCACAACAATATCTTCAAAATGGTGTATCGCCATTAATCCCGTTAAATCGTGCGTCAAGCTGCCTGATGACCTATTGCGCTTGACGTTTCCCTTACTCATCTGTTAAAATTCCCATTACATAAGTACCCCGCTACATGGAGTATTTCATTATCTCCAAACCGTTTTCGTTCCAGTAGCAATAATGAACCCGATGAGTCAGCTTCATCGTTCGTATTCAATAAGATAAAGGGACATTAGAGGGCATTTGTATGTTAGGTGAGGAGTTTTCATCCGCCAGCGACCAGGAACAAGAAAGGTTACGCACTGCCTTACGTGAAAGTGAAATTCTACGTGAGTTAGCGGAACTATTGGCCTCCTCGCTCGATCTCAGTCGTATTTTAGAAGTACTGACAAAGCGCACAACAGAGGTATGTGAAGTTGAGCGTTGTGCCGTTTGGCTCTTAGACGAACACCGCAATATGTATCTTCCAACCACCTATTATCTCTCGGCACAGCAGCTCAGTCAGGAAAAAATTCGCACAGGCGACCAGCAATGGTACAAACATCCTTTGCCATTTAACGATCCTGTCTTACGCCGTTTACTTGATCAAAGCGGGATGCTTGCACTGGAAGATTTACAGGGAGAACCGTCGTTGCATCAGTTTGCCCAAAAATTTCTGGTACGTTCCACATTGTTGGTGGCACTGATACGCGAGGGGCGTCCTGTTGGCATGATGTCGCTAGATGACCCCGGACGTCTGCGTACATTTTCATCAACACAGCAACAATTGGCGCGTGCCATTGGGCAACAGGCAGCACAGGCAATAGATAACGCTCAATTGTATCAACAAGCACAAAAAGAACGGCAACGAGCGGAACGGCTGATCGAACGTGCGCGTGCAATCTATCAAGTAGCCCTTACCGTTAATTCTGGTGAGAGCCTGGCCACCGTTTTAACAATTGCTTCCGAACACCTGGCACGCGGTTTGAGTGCCGACAGTAGTGTGGTTGCATTGCTCGATGAGTATACATTGCATATTGTGGCTGCGAATTCACAACCTGCCCTGGATGCCTTAGGCGCCGCCAATATGACATTGACTGTTCCGCTCACTGATCTACCGACGTGTCGTCAGGCTGCTTCTAGCGGCATTCCACAATATATCACGAGTGACCACATTCAGGATTTTGAGAGATACTGGTTTCACAGTCTGGGTCTGCACAATGCGATGATTGTTCCCCTGGTGGTCGTTAGCGATCCCTCTGAGGAATACCAGCAACCAGAGACGAGTCGCTGCGTTGGTTTTACCTTTATAGGTTACCAGAATGCTCATCATCGTCCAACGCAGGGACAATATGCATTTGCCCAGGATATCGCCGCACAGTGCGCCCTGGCAATTGAAAAAGAACGATTGCTGACAGAGGCACGACGTTCCGCCGCACTGGCGACCGAACGTGCCAAAACGCTGGACGCCATCTTCCAGGCCATGACCGAAGGGATTACAGTCCTTGATCAGAGCGGAAACGTGTCAGTACGCAATAATGCCGCCGCCTATTTTCTTGGCTTGCCAACGAACGCTTCCGAATCGTTGCATTCGTTTCTTTCACGCTTTCCCACCTATACGTTGCGCGGGCAACCTATCACGGAAGAAGACTTCCCACTCTCACGAGCATTGCGCGGCGAAAACATCCGTGGCGAACGTTTCGTTACCCGGCGCAGCGACGGCGTGGAGCGCGTGGTGGAAGTCAACATTTCGCATTTGCTGAATAGTGAGCAAAAACAAACGAGCATCGTGAGTGCATTTCGTGATGTGACTGAGCAAACTCGCGCCGAACGTCGTATCCGTAAAGCGCTGGAAACGATGTTGCATATAGCCGAGGCAGTTTCGGGAGTGACCGATATTCAGGCTATTTTACGCAATGTCCTGACTCATACACTGGAAACGTTGAATTGTGATCGCGGCATCGTCCAGTTGTATGATGCGGAACGCAACGTTTTCACTCCTCTATTCTCAACTGGCTATGCTTCAGATGCTGAGACAGAGTGGCTAACCGATCAAAGCCTCTGGCTCGATCCTGCATCAAGACATGAGTTTCGTTCAGTCATTTTGGAAGGTCACGCGACAGTTATCCGTGCCGACCGTTGTCCCGACCAACCGCAACCATTCAACCATATGGCAGTTCTGGCCGCACCCATTACGCATAGTGATCACCTGCTTGGGCTAATGATGCTTAACCGCACACCCAACCACGAACGCGATCCCCTGGTAGAACAGCAACGGCACGAATTCAATATCTGGGACCTGACGGTCGCTGAAGGTATTGCCCAGCTCGCCGGCCTGGCTATAGAGCAAACTCACTGGCAACAGGAGGCAGCCACCGCTCGCGCCCGCGAAGAGGCCATGCGTGAATCAAACGCGCTCAAGGACGAGTTCCTGGCAATCACTGCCCATGAGTTCCGCTCCCCGTTGACCGTTATTATGATGCATGCCCAGGTAGCTCAACGTGCGCTACGCAAGTATCACGGGCCAGAACTACCAAGGCCAATTAGCGAGGGGCTTACCGCCATAGAAGAACAAGGCCGCCAACTCACCAATATTGTCAAAACATTCCTGGAGGTAACCCAGCTCAATGAAGGCCAACTGGCGATCTCATCAGCTACGGTAGATATCGCAGATATGGCCCGGCAAGTCGTTACACGCCACAGTGCAACGACAACAATGCATACTCTTCTCTGCGAGATTGCTCCAGGTCCTTGTCCCTATCTTGTCAAAGGAGATAGTGCCAGACTGCAACAGGTGCTTGACAACTTGCTGCAAAATGCCATTAAGTATAGCGCATTTGGTGGCCCTATTACCGTTTCACTACGCCAACGCCTGGAATTTGATGGGAAAACGACCATCGAAATATGTGTGGCGGATAAAGGGATCGGTATTCCCAGAGATGAGCAGGCCCATCTTTTCGAGCGTTTCTACCGGGCACCAAGCATCAAAGGAAGCAAGACACGCGGCGTCGGTCTGGGCCTCTATATCGTTGCCCAATTGATACGCTTGCATGGCGGCGAGATCCATGTCGAAAGCGAGGGTATTGAAGGCAGAGGTAGCCACTTTATCTTTACACTTCCGGCATTAGAAAGCGAAGTACAATCCCTGTGAAGGAACTACGTAACTGGCTCCTCAAGCTAGCCCAGGAAACGATGCTCAGTGAGGGTAGTGAGGATGCCGCCCACGATTATGACCATCTTGAGCGCGTCATGATTCTGGCAGAAACTATTTCGGCACGCGAGGGCGTTTATCTCCCCAATCTTCCCACTATCTGGGCAGCGGTCGCCTTCCATGATATCGGTCAAGAGCGGGAACGCCAGCACGGCGGCGACCATGCACTGATTGGTGCCAACATGGCGGCAGATTTGCTCACCGGCACGCATTTTCCGCAAGAGGCTATACCGGTAGTGCGACAGGCCATTCGAGACCACCGTTTGACCGGCAACAATATTCCGCAATCCATTGAAGGGCGCATCCTCTACGATGCTGACAAGATTGACTGTCTTGGTGCTATCGGCATTGGTCGCCTTTACCTGATTACAGGACGCCGCAATCAAAAAGTGTACAGTCCCGTTCCGGCTGAGATCGTGGAACCCGTTGACCCACATGTGGTGCGCACGTTACGCAACCGAGCGGATTACTCGCCAGTCATTGAGTTCCAATTGCTCTTCGGCGACTTACCCGACCGTATGACGACTCCAGCCGGTAAAATCCTGGCTCAGGAACGCTACACTTACATGAAAGAGTTCTTCACACGCCTGCAAAAAGAGGTCGTAGGCGAGTTGTAGCAGCATTCGGCTTCGCCGAATATGTCACGGACACACCTTGAGGAGTGGTACTCACGCTGCTAGTACAATATGTGAAGCCCCCAGGCAATTTACTGGTATTCACCTGTATCCGTTGATTGATCTGACCTTCAAATGCCGAAGCAAACCCGGTCACGGTAATGCCGCCGAGGTCTGCATGTAGTACATGCACTTTGACCTGGCAGGCATTCACAAATGGCTGGATCACGAGGGTAAAATGTTTGCTTGTCCCAATGCCCAACACGCTTATTTGATCGTCACCGGTGATTGTTGCCTGATCACCGGTGACGAAAGTTACTTGAACGTTCTGAATACTTCCCGGCAAACCAGACGATTGTAGTGCATTACTTACTAAATGCGTAATATACGAGGCCCCCACCTGTACAACAATAGCATTCGTAGCCGGTGGAGATGAATTAGCCACTGCCGAATTATCCGTGGAAATCGCGAATAGTAGCACAAATGTGCCTATTACGCCACAGAGCAAACCGACCAGAAAGAGAATACAGGCAAAAAGAATACCCCTTATTCCTCTCCTCGTTGAGGCACGAAAGGTATCAAAACGTGACTTATGTGGTGTCGGCGTTCCCGGTGACGATAACGGTTGTGATGGCAGAGGTGCCGAAGGCAACTGACTTTCAGAATCCATTAACCACTCCTCAAACTTGTTGCGACTATATTACACTTTCTCTTCCCACAATGCAAGACACAATTTTACTTTGTGCATATTGCACAATAGTGTGCCATCTTCTTTTAGACAAAATGGCTGTAGCAACACAGAAGATCTCGTTGTATGCTAGTAGCAGAGTAAGAATACGGGCAATGGACAAAGCGCATCTTCGTTCATTGTGCAACATATCTAAATTTCAACAGGGCAATGAACGCCAGCATGTCCGGCACCATTGCCAGCATAGTATAGACAGGAGATATAAAGGCTATGACTCCAGAAGAAGTACTGCAATTTGCAAAAAAACGTGGCGTGAAGATGGTAGATTTTAAATTTGTTGATCTCCCCGGCAGCTGGCAACATTTCAGCGTCCCTTTACGCGAACTGACAGAAGAAACTTTTATTGAAGGCAAGGCATTTGATGGTTCCAGCGTGCGCGGCTTCCAGACAATTAACGAAAGCGACATGCTTATTATCCCTGATCCAGAAACCGCACTCATTGATCCTTTTATGGCTGTCCCAACCTTGAGCCTCGTCTGTAATATTGCCCATCCCGGCCCCGGCACACGCAAGCAACCATACAGCCGCGATCCACGCTACATTGCCAAAAAGGCGGAAGCGTATCTTCGCTCAAGTGGCATTGCCGACACCAGTTACTTTGGACCGGAAGCCGAGTTCTTTATCTTCGATAACGTGCGCTACAACTCGACCGCGAATATGCAGTATGCGGAAGTTGACTCAGATGAGGCATCCTGGAATAGCGGACGCAACGGCACACCCAACCTGGGCCATCGTATGCGCACAAAGGAAGGCTACTTCCCCGTCGCTCCAAACGATACTCTCCAGGATATCCGCAGTGAGATGGCACTGTTGTTGGAAGAACTGGGCATTCTTGTTGAGGCTCAGCATCACGAAGTGGGCGGTCCCGGACAATCCGAAATTGATATCCGCTTCAACACCTTGCTCAAGACAGCCGACAACTTGATGATGTTCAAGTATATTGTAAAAAATACCGCTCGCAAGCATGGCAAGACCGCGACATTCATGCCCAAACCTGTTTTCGGCGATAACGGCTCCGGTATGCATGTCCATCAAAGCCTGTGGAAAGGTGAAAAACCACTCTTCTACGACGGCGAAGGGTACGCGGGCCTCTCGCAACTGGCACACTACTATATCGGGGGCCTGCTCACACACGCACCCGCTTTACTAGGGATCGCCGCCTCAACCACTAACAGTTACAAACGTCTCGTACCCGGCTATGAAGCACCTGTCAATCTCGTCTTCTCAAAGGGTAACCGTAGCGCGGCAGTTCGCATCCCATTAACTGAGTGCGCATCCGCCAAGCGTGTCGAGTTCCGTCCGCCCGACCCAACGGCTAACCCGTACCTGGCCTTCTCCGCTCTGCTCATGGCCGGTCTCGACGGAATCCGCCACCGCATCGATCCAGGCGACCGCGGCTACGGCCCGGTTGACCGCGACCTCTACCATATGTCAAAAGAGGAGCTACACGAGATTCGTTCCGTGCCTGGTTCCCTCAATGAAGCGTTAGACGCGCTTGAGGACGACCACACCTTCCTGTTAGAAGGCGATGTCTTTACTCCCGACGCTCTCGAACACTTCATCGAGTTCAAACGTGGGCAACTCGACGAAGTACGTATGCGTCCTACTCCTATCGAGTTCTCGCTCTACTACGATGTTTGATCATACAAATCGCACTAGTGAAAGGAAATCCGCCAGTGATTATACTGGCGGATTTCCTTTCACTAGTGCGGTATGAGTTCCCTCTCTTCAACCCGCTCAACAAGATACTCTTGCAATCGCTCCTCGCCGCGTGGACTCACCAGGAACGTCACTACATCTCCAGGCAGAATAACGACGCTCCCACGCGGGAATAGCAATTCGCTTTGCCGCCGAATAGAGACAACAAGACTTTCATTGGGCAATTTGGCCTCACGCAAGGGCAGACCGACAAGTCTCATTCCTCGCTCAATTGTGACCTCAATCATCACTGTACCCTCTACCAGCCCCCGCATACGCCGGGAATCCTTCATGAGCGTTTCACGATATGCATGGACAATATCGGCAGCCGTCAGTATACCAACCACATGCTTCCCCGCGGTGGCTTCGACATCTACAACCGGCATCCAGCTTACACGATGACTTGTCAATTGCTCCAATGCTTCATCCAACGTCTCATCGGGAAGGGCAATCAGCACATCCCGATTTCATGACTTCACTCACTCGTCGTTTTCCGCGTTCACTCAGTGGCACACGCTGAATATCAATTTGCGTGAGTACTCCCTGGAGAATTCCTTTATCATTCAGCACAGGCCCTCCACTCTCTACACGACCCGTAAGCAACGCTTCTGCCTCTGCCACCGTTTGTTGCGGTGAGAAGCGAAGCAATACCAGTGACATCGCCCGGCTCACAGATAATGTAGAAAGTAACGGGAACGACATCTGAAGCCGGTGAGCAGGCGAATTGGCCCGTGTATCCACCTGACTGGTATAAATCGATACTTTCCCAACAACAATTGATGATATACCAACCGCGATCATGGCTGGTGCGAGCATTGAAAGATTGCCCGTCATTTCCGCCACCATCAGCATTACCGCCAGTGGCGCGTGAGCAATACCTCCGAACAATGCCATCATACCAACAATCACAAATGGGGATGGCGAATCAGGCACTCCCGGCAATACATGATAACAGAGCCGCCAAACCAGGGCTCCTAGCATTCCCCCGATCACCATACCGGGACCAAAGATACCGCCGGAACCGCCAGAACCAATAGACAATCCGGTAGTCACAATTTTGGCAAATGGCAAAAGTAGGATAACCCAGATCGGTATGCCCAGCAAACCAGTCCCCATACTGACCTGTACCCACCCATAGCCCATGCCCAGTGCCTCCGGCAACACAAGGCCAATCAATCCCACAATCAATCCACCAATAGCAGGTTTTAACCAGTTGGGCAACGTAACCCGGCGAAAGAAGCCAGTGATACCATAAAAACCACGCGCATACATTATCCCTACCAATCCACACAGCAATCCGAGTACGACGTAATAGAACAACTGTAATGGCGAGGTAAACGCGAGATTGCCCGATGTTGCGAAAATGGGACTCCAACCCGTCCAGACACCAAACACGCTATAACCCACAATAGAGGCCATCAAGGCCGGAATAATCGCCTCGATCTCCAGATCGTTTTTGTACAATATTTCAGCAGCGAGAATTGCTCCTCCTAGTGGAGCGCGGAAAATAGCCCCAATGCCTGCTCCTATACCTGTCGCTAACGCAATACGCCGATCTTGAGTATCTAGATGCAATGCATTCGCTAACAACGAACCAAAGCCCGCGCTTATTTGTGCTGCCGGTCCCTCGCGTCCCCCGGAACCGCCAGAACCAATGGTGATAGCCGAAGCAACCAGCTTGACCAATGGTATACGCGCACGAATTGATTTGCCTTCATGGAAGGCCTTGATAGCCGCATCCGTGCCATGTCCTTCAGCTTCAGGTGCCAGTGTAAACACAATAATACCTGCAATCAGACCCCCACCTGCCGTGACCAACGGTAAAAGCCAGGGGCGAGCAGCACTCCACAGGGGCATGATCATTGTCTTCCCCTCACCTGCGGGATCAGGCGGCAAATAACCTACCAGCTTTCCCAGTAACAGGTCGTTCGCGAAATAAATCGCTTCAAAGAAAGCTATCGCGCCTATTCCTGCGACAATACCTATCAACGTACTGATAAACAGCCACTTGAGTAAGTAACGCGGATTTTCAAAATTTCGTCCGATGCGGCGTACATGAAACAAACGCCGCACAAACGTGATGAATGCATTAGGTTCCATAATTAACGTCTCCATAAAAAACTATCCATTGTACTACAACAGCCAAGTATTTTGAGTGGGCAGTCACCCACAATAAGAAAAAAGAATTTATGGCTGCTTTGCCGGTAAACCAATGCCGTACATAATCGAATCAACAACAAATGTTGCCCGTTGTATAATCTCCTCCTCGGACAATCCCAGTACACCCGCGGAAAGAATATACGATTCGGTTAGTGACAGTATCATCAACGCGGTCGCATTTATATCATCGGCACGTATCTCGCTGCGAATACGGCCTTCCTCCAGAACCATCGCTATCACTGCCACATAGTCACGCAACAGTCGAGTCGCTTCAGTCTTGAAAGCACGGTTGACGCCGTACAATGCGCTCATATACACATTGAAATTATCACTCTCCTCCTTCGCCAGATGCGCAAAAGCACGGAAGAGACCCACCAGCCGCTCATGGAGTGTGCCATTAATGGCAAGGGCTGCACGAATTGTCGCAAGTTGCGACTGCGCGATATAGCGGAGCATTGCCAGAAACAATTCCCGTTTGTTTTCAAAGTACAAATAGATAGTCCCTTTGCCAATGCCAGCCTGTTCCGCTATAACATTGATATTAGCCTGTTCAAACCCCAGACGCGCAAATTCATTCGCAGCCTCACGGATAATACGCAGGCGCGTTGCCTCGCGCATCTGTTTATCTACAATTTTGGGCATAAACTATCCTTTACAACCAGTACCTGTCCCATCCGAGAGCTTTATTTACCAATTACCAGTTTTTATTGGGCAATTGGTCATTATAGATAGTCTTATAATAGCTTTTTTTTGTGAATTCGTCAAGTATGCTTGTATGCGATTACCCTGACACGCCATCTAAAAATGTGCTATAGTTAAGTGTAACGATGTAGATTTTTACTGAACACACATAAAGAGGCAACATTCATGGAACCGCTCGTTGATAGCTATGGACGCCGTATCAAAAGTATGCGCATCTCCATTACGGACAAATGCAATTTTCGCTGCACGTATTGTATGCCGGCAGAGGGCCTTCCGTGGCTCAAAAAAGCCGAGATTCTCTCATATGAGGAGTTGGAGCGCATCGCCCGTGTCGCGGTCGGCATTGGCATTGAGCAAATTCGCCTGACGGGCGGCGAACCACTGGTACGCAGAGATGTTCCTGAACTGGTGCGCAACCTCCGCAAGATTGAGGGCTTACGTAGCCTCAGTCTTACCACCAATGGTATTCTCCTTAAACAGCAGGCCAGTGCACTGGCAGAAGCCGGGCTGACCCGCATCAACGTCAGTATGGACTCGCTGGTTCGCGAGAAATTTGCAAAACTCGCCCGTCGCGACCAATTGGCTCGCGTTCTGGAAGGTCTGGAAGAACTCGAAAAGTACCCCTCCATTCACCCTATTAAAGTGAACGCGGTCGCTATTCGCGACTTTAGTGAAGAGGAAGTCCTCGATTTTGTAAAGCTGGCACGCAATAAGGCCTATGTCATGCGCTGGATCGAGTTCATGCCACTCGACGCCGACCAGATATGGCGGAAAGAGGATATTCTCACCGGTGCCGAACTGAAAGCTATCATCGAAGCTACATACGGACCCCTTGTCCAAATCACCACCGGCGACCCCTCAGAAACCGCTCGCCGCTATACATTTAGCGACGGCATTGGTGAGGTCGGCTTCATCAATCCCGTCAGCGAGCCATTCTGCGCCACTTGTGATCGTATTCGCCTCACCGCCGATGGACAACTGCGTACCTGTCTTTTCGCCACCGAAGAAACCGACCTGCGGGCAGTCATCCGTTCCGATGCCTCCGACGATGATCTCGCCGCCACTATTCGCCAGGCAGTGTGGCACAAAGAACTCAAGCACTACATTGGCGACAAGCGTTTCAAACGCGCCAATCGCAGCATGTCTATGATCGGCGGCTAGCAAAAGCGACCAGTACGCTTGATCTTGATACGCAGCCAGAGCATCCTGTATAGTATTATACCTGAGAGGCGCGGTAGCGTGCCGCTCATGCTCTCCAGTCTCCACAAAAATGGGGCACGACCAATCAATCACCTTGGGACGCTTTCGCCTCTGGCACGTAGCGCTCTGCGTGACCAAGTGGTGTCAACCAAAAGGCGAACGCAACGAGAAAGACCAGCACACCAACACAGCCGTAGACCAGGCCCACGTTGCCAGCCTGCGCAATTGCCAGGCCGCCGAGCAGCGCACCCAGCGCGCCAGTTGGCCAGGTCAATACTCTCAGGAAGGTGATGACGCGCCCAAGCAACGCGTTGGGAACGATACGCTGGGTCATGCTGTAGGTACTGATCAGAAAAAGAATGTCTGTCCCGCCGCGCAAGGCCCAGATCACGAGAACAAATGGATACCAGTGAGTGAATGCCATCAGCGCGGTGAGCAACCCAAGTGCCATCATCGAGCCTAACACCACGACACCAAACGACCAGCGCTTGCGCAAGCGGTTCGTCAGCAGCGAAAACACCACGACACCGATCCCGTCGCTCGCATACAGCAGCCCTATCTGCGTGTCACTCGCCCGCAGCCAGTGTTTCGCATACCACACGATCTGGACATCAGCTGTTGGCAGGATGAAGTTGAAAAGGAGGAGCAGGAGCGTGAGCCAGAACACGATCGGGGAGCGCAACACGTAGTGCAGTCCTTCACGGATCGCATTGCCGATCCCTGCCTCGCCTTTCTGCTCGCTTGCGCTGGCGTTAAAGCTCCTCCTGATGAGCAAGAGCGAGGCAGCGGAGACGAGAAACGAGGCGGCATCAATCAAGAGTAACAGGGGCAGTGGAACACGCACGAGCAAGAGCCCTGCCACAAGCGGCCCGCTAATGCTGGCTATGGAGAAGCTGGCCTGAATAGACCCATTCGCCGCGATTAGGTCATCGGGCTCAACAAGACTGGGAAGAGCGGCAAAGTTGGCGGCAGTGAAACCAATGGTCAACGTTGCATTGACGAATGAGACAATATAAATCCACCAGACCGACGACAGGCCCAGGACCGTCAGGAGAGGAATTGAGGCAATCACCAACGCACGGGCACAATCAGTGCCAACCATGACGCGCCGGCGATTGGTGCGATCCACCCAGGCACCGATGGCTAATCCGAAGAGGAGATAGGGCAGGACAGTAAAAACCATCGTCAGCGCAAGATTTAGAGGCGAGTTGGTCAATTTGAAAACGAGCAAGGGCAATGCGAAGCTCGTCACCGAGCTGCCAAGCGTAGAAATGGTCTGTCCGCTCCAAAATGTCCAGAAATCGCCTCGAAAATGTCGGAGAGGTGCATGAGCAAAGAAACCAGGCATAAAGCTCTCCCTCGTGAGCCGAACGTGCTTGAGGGAGTATTGTCTTTTCCCTTGTCACACGCCGCCCTCTTCATTTTGAGGGAGTATCACTGTTCCTGTCCCTCGCTCCGATTATACGTTGCTTTCAGCATGTTTCCAACGCTCTTTCTATGCTGTAAGCATAGGTTTGTTGTCAGATATGCTCTAAGCAGCAGAAATGGGCAGGATAGCCCAAGAGTCGTTGCAATGATGGACAAACTTGCTGATCTCTACCAACAATATTCACGCCATAGGAATGTGCTATACTAAACAGACAATGGCGAGTGGGGAGAGGCGGAAAGAAACTCGGAGGAGATTATTTGTATGACGGATACTGAGCAGTTGCCGTTGGCAGGCAGAATAGCACTGGTGACCGGTAGTGGTCAGGGTATAGGTCGCGCAACGGCACAGCGTCTGGCGAAGGCGGGTGCCGATATTGTTATCAATTATCGCAGCAATACCAGTACTGCGGCTGAAGCAAAAGCCAGCATAGAGGCAATGGGAAGACGCTGCATTACCATTCAGGCCGATGTGAGCCAGGAAGAGGATGTGACCCGGCTCTTTGCCGAGGCACAACAGCAACTTGGGGCAGTAACGATTTTAGTCAATAACGCTGGCACCACTCGCGATAAGCTCATTCTTCAAATGTCGCTGGCCGACTTTGAACATGTGATGAATAGCAATTTGCGCTCGGCTTTTCTCTGCACGAAAGCGGCACTGCGCGGCATGATGAAAGCCCGTTGGGGGCGCATTATTAACGTTTCCTCCGTCGCTGGCCTGCTCGGCAATGCCGGCCAGGCGAATTATAGCGCATCGAAGGCCGCCATTATCGCGTTAACCATCAGCACCGCACGCGAGATGGCGAGCCGCAATATTACTGCCAATGCCATCGCTCCAGGCTTCATTCCCACTGAACTTACCTCGAACCTCAACGAGCAACAGCTTAAAATGATGATCGAGGCAACTCCGCTCAGACGCTTTGGCACCACTGAAGAGGTCGCGGCAGCCATTGGCTTTCTCTGCATGCCGGAAGCCGGCTACATCACCGGGCAAATTCTCTGTGTTGATGGCGGAATGGCAATGCACGTCTAATTTTTGAAACAAAATGGGTAGAAACTTTCTCTAAACCTTTAACGTACACGTTGGTAAAGGAGATATCACCCATGAAGCTCATCGAAACAGAAGAAACCAATAAATTTACCTACGAGGCTTTTGCCGCGCACCCGTTCTATACAGAAATCAACCGCGCACTTGTCCGGCAAGCTCTCGCACATTTGAAGCAACGCCCTCCTAATGCGAAATTGACTATCGTAGACATGGCCTGCGGTACCGGTGCCGTTACAAAGCTCATCGCCGAAGAGTTAGTTCGCCAGGGACGCTATGCTTCCCAGATTTACTTGATCGGTGTTGACCCGGCGGCAGATGCGCTGCGCTATGCACGGAGGAACCTGGAATCCACAGGCATCGCCGCCGAATTTATTCAGGGCGAAGCTGAAGAGTTACCTCACATCGTCCATAATGCCGACGCCGCGTTCTTCTGCAATGCTATCCACCTCGTTCCCGATAAATTGGCCGCGTTTCAAGAGGTCGCCTCCATTCTCGCACCCGGTGGTATCTTTGCCTGCAATAGTGCCTTTTTTGACGGCACCTATGTTGAAGGGACCGAACGCTTCTACCGCCTCTGGACGCGCCGCGCTGTCGGCTGGCTACGCAAAGAACACCCGGAAGTACGGCTCTCACGCGAAGAGAAAGCTATGGCAATGCAGTGGCTCAGCCCGGAAGGATACATTGAAAAGCTTCAAGAGAGCGGTTTTGGCAGCGTCGAGACCAATTACACCAGAGCCATTATTTCGCTGGATGCCTGGCGAGACCTGGGGCAATACTGGCTTTTCATCGAAGGCGCATTGCCAGGGGCACCACTCGCACCGGCAGCCGAGGCGTTAGAAGCAGCAGTTTATCAAGCCGGTCAGGAACTTGATCTTACCGAAGTACCGAGAATGTGGCTACAGGTTGTAGCAACGAAAGCAGGCTTATAACACAATAGCCCCGCTTCTCGGAAGAACATGGGAACGATATCCTAGGCTACCGCGTCAATATTTCCTTGCACGGTAGCAACATATAAGCGGCCCATACCCAGAGCTGGATCGCTGCGCACATCGCCAAGCGAGAGATGCCAGAGCGGTTTGCCGGTGGATGCTACCATTGCATAGAGTGTCTGCCCGCCGCTCACATAGAGCGTATTGCCTTCAATGGCCGGCGTGCCAAGTACCGGCGCATCAATCAAATGCGCCCAACGCAACACGCCGGTGGCACTGTTCACAGCCACAATATTGCCATTGAACGTACCAACAAATACAGTGTCATTGTTCGCGGCAAGAGAGCCAGCAATACCATCTATAGACATACCTCGCGGGAGAGCCTCGTTTACGTTGAAATGCCAGTTTTGCGCACCACTTGCAGCGTCTACCGCCTCAATATTGCCCTTCCATGTCCCGATAATAATGTATTGACCTACCATCAACGGGGTAGAAATAAGCCGATCTCCGGCATTGGAGGCCCAGATCTGGCGACCGGTTTGTAAGTTTAAGGCATAGACAATCGTTCTCTCGCCCTGAGCAACATATACTACCTGTCCATGCACAGTGGGGGCTGCTGTCGTAGGCCACCCAAAACCGTTTTCACGAAACCGCCAACGTACCAGGCCAGTACGAGCATCTAGCGCAGTGGTCGAGTTACTGGAGTTTACTAATACGATGCCATCTGCATAGGTCGGGGCTGCTTTAATAACCTCCTGCAGATTTCGAGCTCCAGAGTTGTTTCCCATTGGTTGCATCAAGAGCATAGACCCAGGTGCGATCTGCTCCTACAAAGACGACCCGCCCCACGACAACAGGCGTAGCATCATTGAGAAATTGCCCGATTGCATGTTGCCAACGCACCGCTCCCGTCCGCGCATCTAACGCCAGCAGATTGCCCCCTGTTGAACCAATGTACACCGTCCCATTTGCCAGTATAGGGGACGAAAATACAGAGCCGCCCGCATTTTGCCGCCAGATCACATGACCACGCAAAGCAGGCAACGCCCCTTGAAATGAATATGCACCGCTATGTTCCGTATTATACCCAAATGTAGGCCAGCCACTTGTATCCAGACCTGCCGCCAACCACGATGTAGGAATTGAGAAAACCGGCGACGAGGCAAATGTATTACTAGTATTACCGGCAGTTCCCGCTAAAAAGAGCAAATAAAAGCAGCAAATACCCAGTAAAAGATGTTCTCGTCGTATCTTCATGGCCCTTAATACATCAATTCTTTTCCCAATATGCAAACCCGTAGGGGCCGATTTATCGGCGCCCATCGCCGATTTATCGGCGATTTGGGGCCAGCGATAAATCGGCCCCTACGGGTTGTGTTCAATGCTTAACAAAGTCCGAGGTGAGGAGCGGGTTAATCTCCCCCGTTCCACTACCCAGACTCGACCCAAAGATGTCAAGTACACCCGTTGTCACCACCTGCTCTCCCTTCGAGAAGTTGCTCAGGTTGATGTTTAGCAGGGCGTAACTATCGAAGTATGCTGTGCATTCCACGTTACTGGAGTCGGTCAACCCTAGCGATGGTGGATTGTAGGTTGTGATCGTGGAAACCGGTATCGTGACCAGCTCTCCATCGATGGTATCCGTATACTTCAACTGCGCGATTTGCTTTGTCGTGACGACAACCGGCGTCGGAACCGTACCGGTCCCTGTCTTCGTAACATTGCTGGCACCCGCAGGATCAATCTCGATATCACCACTGTAATCAGTCAAGACACCTGTCACCGTCTGAATATCGCCGATTTGTTCGTTGACACCTCCGCCCACGTACACACGAATACCGCCCGTGTTATCCTGGATATACCAGTTTGAACCATAGTTCCGCGTGACAATGGCGTTCGTCACCGTGACAACTTCACCGGTGAACTGCTGGTAGTTCTGGCGCATCTGCCCTATCGTTAGCACCAATTGACCCGTTTGTGCCTGGCTACCCTCGTAGCTGCGCACCGCGCTATTTCCGCTAAAGGTAACGGTTACCGCAAGATGCTGTTGAGCGGCACTGGAACTCACATAGGCCGCACCGACAAAGCCTGCCGGTAAGCCAGAAGACGCATCACCCTGATTAAACGTGAACGATCCACCTGGAGCTAATGTTGCCGTGGGGGTACTGCCAATGGAATTGCCATTGTACGTATAATACTGAATCTGTGCGGTTGTCGAAGTTGTACCGCTGTTTGTCACCGTCACGGCACTCGTCACGCCTGACACTGCATTGTACAACTGTGGCTCATATGCCGACGTGAAGAGCGTATAGTCCAGGTTACGCACAACATTGAAGGCACTTTCGCTGCCAGAAGTGTCGCTCAGAAGCGAAACCACGGCAACTTTCGCATCCGAGGTAATCAGCGCGGAACCAGTGAAACCCGCTGCCAGACCAACGCTCGCAGCAGACTGCGATACGCTTCCATGCGCCGCCAGCGTCAATGTTTGCGTTGATTTCACCTTGCCGCTCGCATTGCGATAGGCAATCGTCACATTAGCCGTCGTGCCGGTCGTATTCTGCACGGTCAGGCTGGTTGTCTGACCATTGACAGCATTGTAGACCAGCGGCGAGGTTATTGACGTGTCACCGGCTGATATCGCGTTGTAGCTAAACGTGCGCCCACTGGCATTTGTCGCATAGACAGTAGCACCAAGTGGCTGCGCGGGGCTGGTGGTAATAACAGCATTGAAGTTCGCTGTATTCTTCGCAAGATTGAAATCACTGATGCCAACCGACAATTCGCCGTGAGGTGCCAACCCTTTGCTGTTCGAAGCATACAATTTGCCGCTCTGATCGTACAGGCTGATGGTCACAGTCGTTTTACAGGTCCCACACGGAGCGAGGTTGGTAATCGAGAGATAGCTGTTGACACCGTTCGCATTATTCAGCATGATCGGTGCGTAAAGCTTCGAGCCAACTTCCGCCGCATCGTAGCCTTCGACGCTCTGCTCGTAAACACTGCCCTTCTTCGTCGTTGCCGAACTGACAATTGCAAGCGGTTGGTCGGACTTTAATAGCGCGGTTCCCACAAAGCCCGCCGGTAACTTCAGCGACCCAACGTTAATAACCCAATCGCCATTTGGCGGAAATGGGGCCGTGTAAGGCTGTTTAACGATAACCTTTCCGCTCTGATCGTAGACGACGAGCGAAACCTGCGACGCAGATGCTAACCCCTCGTTCTGAGCCTGTATGACGGTAGTAACACCATTCACGCCATTCTCGACCAGAGGCACAAAACCCTGGCTGGGAATCGGCTCCGTCGGAACAGGCGGTAACGGTTCCTTTGGCGGCTTGATGAAAAAGTCTTTCACAAAATCACCACGCGTATCAGCCGGAGCAGGCAGCCCCAACGATGCCATTGCATTCACCGATGTATCGTCAATACGCAATTGCTTCGTATAGGTCACGCCTGATTTGATATTTGGTCCTTCAAAGACGAAAGGAATGTGGCGTGTAGAACCAAGAGCTGGTTCACCTGGTTGCGTGGGATAGAAGTTGTCAAAGTTCGTGAGATCATTCTCAGCCTCGTCCGCCGTCACAATGAGGGTGGTGTTTTGCATCAGTGTCGTCGAACCCTGCTTGGTTGTGTTCAAGTAGTTGAGCAACGAACCAAATGCCTGATCATCCCAGACACTGGCCTTCGCATAAGTCCACCCATTCGCGTTACTGCAATCAGGCGTGCCCTGCGCGGCATCCGGACTGGTATTCTCAGTATTGAACCCCTCAGCTTGCGTGAGAGGCGCGTACAACAAGAATCCATTGGGATTATTAATGTTCGTATTGATGAAACTCTCCATCGTCTTGATCTCGCTGTAAGGCGCTTTACAAGGGTTGGGATCAACGAGGTTAATTTCATCAACGTTGGCATCAGTAATATGACCCGCAGGATAGTCGTTACCACCGATAATGGCGGTGTTCATGCCATAGCTCTTGGCAACATCAAAGATCGACTCCTGTCCAAATTCTTCGCCGGTGTTGGGGCCACCACTATACCACAAATTTACATCCAGATTGGGATCTGGCTGCGTCCAGTACGCGGCTGGTTCGTCGGGAGTACGCCACGCGGGGAAACCACCTGTTGCTAACTGATAGTGGTCAATCGGCGAGTAGCCATACTGCGTCCAATCCTCGATTCCATTCACACCCTGTTTCGCTATGCTATGCATATTAGGCGTCACTTTTGGATCGGCAACCGAGTTTTTGTCGGTGAACCAGGCATTGAAATAGGTCTCGTCCATATCCACGAGGATCACGTTTTGAGCATCACCGCTGCCGATTACGCGGTAACCGGGAGCCTGTAATGGAGTCAGCGCAGCATTTACGGTCGCAACACTATTTCCCACTGGAATCTGCCGCACAATGCTATCGCGATACAACGGATCGGTGCCGTTGACTTTCCAGCGGCTTGCCGATAGATTGTACGTTCCGGCAGGCAAGTGTTGAATTTTGAATGAGCCAGAGGCGTTGGTGTAGGTGTAGCAGCCAAAGCTATTAATTAAACCTGGGCTGACGCCAACATATGCATTAACGACTGGCTGTCCCGAGTGGACATCGGTTATCTTGCCCTGAATCGTCCCATTCCCATTTGAGGCACGAGTACAAGTCGTAGGCGTTGTTGGTGCATTGGGAAGATCATCTTTATCTCCCATAACATTGAGGGTTTGCCTCCCGCCCTGCGCACCTTGTGCCGTCAAAATGCTCGACATCTCAAAAGCAACGACGGCAATTAAAGCGATGAGGCTCAAAGCTACAATCAACGTTCTCTTACCCCACGGGGCTTTGAGACGTTGGTAGCCCGGGTGAATAAACATAGCTCACCTCTTCACGATAGACCTGAAAATACGATCAAAAAAACCAATAGGAAAACCAGGGTTCACTTGCTATAATTGGTGGAACTGCCGCTTATTCCTTGCACGTGCCTTCTGTTTTTCAGACGAAATAATACAAGGAATAATGCTTGAGCCAATGTTCTGAAATGGCCGGAATCTCAAATACACTGCCTACCTTTACGCCTACAATTTGCCTACAAGGACTACAACAAGAGTGGTATTGTGCCTGTTCGACTAAAGGGTAACGGTCCGCTTGCTTCCCCCGCAAGCAGTATAATATGGCAATGTTACAACTGTGTTGAGCTTCTCTTAATTCTACTAAAAGGACTTTTAACACTAAATAAACTATACCACAGAATGATGACAATGTCATTAGTTTTGAACACTCAAATTCAATGTTCACTTGGGTTCTGTCTTCATCGTGTGCTATGATAAGTAGCGAGCATATTTCTCTATCATATGCCTGAGCACGCAGCAGAATAGGAGCAATATTATATGCAATGGACAGTCGCAATCGCTGCCTTTCTAGCCTCTGCGGTTGAGTTCGTCGAAGCTTTTACTATAGTTCTGGTAGTTGGAGTGACTATCAACTGGCGTAGTTCGCTGGCAGGAGCATTTGCCGCCGCCGCTACCCTGGCAGTTATTATTGGTACACTGGGTGTCGCCCTCGTTATTTACGTACCCATTGGGGCACTACGTTTAGCGATTGGCATCATCCTGGTGCTTTTCGGCCTGAAATGGCTCAAAAAAGCGATCCTGCGCTACAGTGGATTGAAGGCAATCCACGATGAAGAAGCTATCTTCGAGGAGACGCGAGCGGAAGTACGCGCCCGTGGAGAAGTCATCAAAGCCAAATTTGAACCATTCGGCATCGCTCTCGCATATAAGGCAGTTCTACTGGAAGGGCTAGAAGTAGCCTTCATCGTGATTACATTCGGCAGCAACCCCATTGGCACCAGCACAAGCGGAACCGCCAGTATCGGTGGTATCGGCTCCGCAGCTATTGGCGCGGCAGCTGCCGGAGTACTGGTCATTGCACTCGGCGCGTTGGTACGTGCGCCTCTCAAGATGGTACCTGAAAACACATTGAAGTTCGTTGTCGGTATCATGCTCACCACCTTCGGCACCTTCTGGGCCGGTGAAGGTTTTGGCTACCTATGGCCGCTCTCCGATGCCTTTATCCTCGTCCTGGCTGCTCTCTACCTGCTGGCTACCGGCATCCTTGTGCTAACACTCAAACAGAGCAAACAACGCCGACTGGCAACAGCAAGTGTGAGTAGTGCGCATAATGCTGGCATCAATGCACCTGAACAGGAAGTTGCCGGTTCCAACCATGCTGACAGCGTCCCATCCAAACAAGAAGAGGTGCGCCCATGAAAGTCATCAAAGCCATCTACAATTTTATCGTCGGCGATATGATTATTCTGGTCGGCATTGCGATAGCCATGATCATTCTCGCACTGATCGGCTTTGTCAATGCATTATCCCCTCTCAAACCAGCCATCGGCGTAATCCTTATTGTTGCTGTGCTGGCAGTTCTCACCGCCACACTTACCCGCGAAGCAAGAGGCAACAGGTAAGTCTTTATGAGTAAGAAATAAACTGGGAGCAGAAAACGAGAAGAAACGGTGGTTGTGTCTCGCTTTCTGCTACCAGTTCACTTCTCACTCATGCTATAAGCAGGACGATTTTTACTGAAACTTTTCTATTTTGTGGAACGTAACTTCTGTAGCTGAGAACGTTTTTCACTCTAGATTCTAACGGGCGGTTGGAGACGACCTGGCAATCTCCTGCTTATAGCTCAAGCACTTCACTCATAACTGTGACGGAAAAGCGGTCTTGTGACGCATGTATGGGGCGAGGATGACTCCATTCGTAGAACGAGGAGCGAGTGCAATTGTTACACAGTCGAGAAAACGCTTTCCGGGGCATCATGCTCTCACAGGCTTAGCAGGATGACGCACAACTCGTCAGAGCCAGCCGAAGGGGAGACCAGAAAGCCTTTGCGCTCCTCGTGCGAAGACACCAGCGCCACATCTTCAATCTGAGCCTGGTTATGCTGAAAGACGAGGACGATGCCAGTAAGAGTACACAGGAGGCGTTTGTGGCCGCGTGGCAGGGGCTACCCGGTTTTAGCGACGAGGCACACTTTTCGACCTGGCTCTTTCGCATCGCCTACCAGTGTGGTCTTCGGCATCTTCGGCAGCTTGAACGACGCAAACGGACGCACTCCTTGCAAGCAGCAGGACAAACGGAACAGGTCCTGGTGGGGATAAGTACTGAGAGACAGGGAGTAGCTGCCATCGAGAGACATGACCTGCAGGCTCTCGTGCGCGAGCAACTGGAACACCTCCCACTCAAGTACCGCACCATCTTGAGCTTGCGCCATCTTCACGACAAGACCTATGCGGAAATCGCGGATATTCTCAGCATGCCTGTTGGCACGGTCAAAACCCAGCTCTTTCGGGCCAGGACGCTCCTGAAGGAACCCTTCACAGCACCTCTCATCACGCGAGAAACGGTATCGGGAACGCCTCTCATAGAAAACGAGGAAGTCATGCACACATCTGGACAATTTCACTTTCACGGAAGAGAGCAGGACAGCACCTCTGTCCATCAGGAGACAGACAACTTTTCGCAGCAACAGCAAGCATGGCTGGAACAGCAACTCGGCTGGGTGGAGCAGCAGAACAGCGCGTTAGCACAACAAGAAGCATGGCTGGAACAGCAACGTAGTGGGTTGGAACAGCAACAAGGCTGGATCGAGCAACGGCGCGGCTGGTTGTCTGAGCAACGGGGTTGGATCGAGCAACGGCGCGGCTGGTTGACCCAACAGGACGAAAAGCTGAAGCAACGAGAAGCATGGCTCATCCAGCAGGAAGCGTGGCTGAACCAACAACACATCGCGTTGATCCAACAGTATAGCGAGGTGGTGCAACGGCACCAATGGGTGCAGCAACGGCGTTGCTGGCTCGACCGCCAGCAACGCCGGTTGACCCAACAGGAAAGCGCGTCGAGCCAGGGAGATGAAGCGGGAGAGCGCCAGTCAGGGTAGAGGTATCCAACCCAGCTTTCTGGACACGAACAAGAAGTGAGCCATTTTCAGCGTGACGCACCAAGACGGACAAGAAGCTCCTCATCGGTCAACTCCCCTTCCCACATATTTTGCGACGAGTGCCAGCAAATCTCTCATCTCGAACGGTTTCGCGAGAAAATCATCGGCACCGGCGTCGCTGGCCATCTGTCTCGTATCTTTATGGGCTGAGAGGATGATGATCGGAATGTGATGCGTAGCTTCCTGGCTTTTGAGTTGTCCGACAAATCGTTCTGCCCATCCGTGCCAGAGAGCCGGATATCCAGTAACAACAGATCGGGGAACGGCTCCTGCATCTGCTGCACGACTTGCCCATCCTCCTGGATTTCCACCGCATACCCCGCGTCCTCCAGCATCATTTGCAACATATCCCCAATTTCTGGATCATCATCGGCGACGAGGATTCTTTTACACATGCTGCTCTTCTCCTTCTTGCCGCAGCAGCAGTGGCCAGGTTCTGGCTGTGGTGCGAAAGGGACAGTAAAGAAAAAGGTGGAGCCGACGCCTACACGACTTTCTACCCACATCCGTCCCCCGTGCCGTTTGACAATCTGTGCCGAAATAAAGAGGCCAAGCCCGAGCCCAGGGAAGGTCTTGGACTCCGGATTACTCACCCGAAAGAAACGATCAAAGACGTGTTCGTGTTTCTCCGGGGCAATGCCAATGCCAAAATCCTGCACGCCGATGGTGGCGGTCTCCGCGTCCGATGCAACCTTCACCAGGACGACACTGGCCTGAGGAGAATATTTCATGGCGTTGGAGAGCAGATTGGTGAGGACCTGGCCAATACGCTCTCGGTCCCCATAGACCGGGGTATGGGCCGCTCCCTCGATGCGAATCTGGTGCCGTTCTCTGCTATGGCACATCTCTTCGACGATGTCTCGCACGAGGGTATTCAGGTCAAACGCGCTCATTGTGCCAGGCAAGTTGGCCTGCCTCTATTTTGGTCACGTCGAGCAACTCACTGATCAAGGTGATAAGTTTGCCCAGTTGCGCATTCATCTTGGTCAAGAGAGCCGCCGAGCGCTCATCTCCCGCTTTGGTAAAGCGGGCGTGCAGCACCTGCGTATAACCTTTCAGACTGGTTATGGGTGTCTTGAGTTCGTGACTGGCAATCGCCATAAATTCCTCGCGTTGCTCCAGCAGCTGCTGCTTTTCTCCCTCGACCCGCTTGCGTTCGGTGATGTCCTCTATCGCCAGCAAAATGAGCGAGACGTGATCGATACGTTGGGCATTGAGCAGCATGATCCTGTGACCAATCGCGGAAAGGTATGGTCCATCTCGTAATCCTCCAAGGAGTGATTGGTGGGGAGCAGCTCCTCCAGCAGCCTCCGCAAGGCGGGAACGTTCCATTGACCGTTTCCCAACTCGAAGATGCGGTGGTGCTCCGTGTCCGCAGGTTCGACCTGGAAACGCCGGTAGAAGGCCTTGTTCGCACGTTGCACACGCAGGTCTCCATCCAGGACGAGCAGTGGCTCCCGGATGGTCTCCACAATCGCGTCCACGAAGTCACGCGCTTCCTGTAGTTGCGCATTGCGCTGCTGGAGTTCCGTGTTCACGACGAGCAACTCTTCGTTGCTGGCCTGGATCTCTTCTTTGGACGTTTCCAGTTCTTCATTGAGGCTTTGTAACTCTTCATTGCTGGAGAGACTCTCTTCATTGACTGAGTGCAGTTCCTCGTTGGCGGCCTCGAACTCTTCAATCATGGAGCGCATCTCCTCGCGCGTGGCCTCCAACTCTCGCTCTACTTGCTGGATGTGCCGATCTTTTCCCCCCCGGCGTGCCGTACGCCCTGGTTGCTCATCTGCGTGCCATAGGCAGAGTTTGTGGGGTGGACGGTGCGCGAGCCTCTTCAAAGAGGATCACAAAGTAGCGTTCCGTGGCGGACGCCTTCATAGGAATGACTTCCACAGTGATGTCACGGAACACGCCCTGGTCGCTCACCTGGATCCCCTCTTTTTTCACCGGCTGCCCGCTCTTTCCGGCTTTGGCAATGGCGATGCGCAGTGCCAGGTCCAGGCCCGCTCGCGCCATTTTGAAGAGATTGAGACTCGCACGGCCAGGCGCCGGTCTCAAGTAAGGGGACGTGTCTCCACGGAAGTGGAGGATCTCCATCTGTGCATCGATTACGACACTGGCCGGGGCAAAACTGGCCAGCAGGCGATCCGTCTCGTGCTGGAGATCAAACTCCCGCTGTCCCTCTTCATGCGCCATTCTCTTTCCATCCTCACCTGGGTCTGGTGGTGTTCCTCTCAGCGATCTGCGCACCTCCTCGACGATGTGAAGATGCGCACTGTTAGCTTTTTTCACATACGACTGCCGTTTATGCTCCCCGGCAGGCGCGAAGAGATCGGAAGCAGTTCCGATGGTTTCCGCTGGCCCGAGCAGGAGTACACCGTGGGGCGCGAGCGCATAGTGGAAGGTCTGGCCAGATCTTCTTCTGTGCCACCGACCCCAGGTAAATCAGCACATTCTGACACGAGAGCAGATCAAGCCGGGAGAATGGCGGGTCCTTGAGCAGATTGTGCTGGGCGAAGACACAGAGATCGCGGACAGCCTTGCGAATCCGGTAGCTCCCACTGACGGGGAGAAAGAAGTGCTCTAGACGCGCAGGAGAAAGCGTGCCGAGCATGCCTGGTGGGTAGATGCCCGTCTCTGGCGTACTCGATCGCCTGCGCATTGAGATCGGTGCCAAACAGCTGGATGGGAGTCGGGAAGAGAGCGTTCGGCGAGAAACTCCAGCAAGCAGATCGCCAGGGAGTAGACTTCCTCCCCGGTGGAACAGCCTGGCACCCACACCCGGATGGGGGTAATCTGCGGCTTTCGCCGCCAGCAGATTCGGTAATATCTCCTGTTCAAGCGTCTCAAAGGTGGAGGGATCCCGAAAAAAACTCGTCACGCCGATCAGCACATCCTGGTACAAAGCCTCCACTTCGGCCTGATGGTCGGAGAGATAGGTCAGGTACCCGGCCAGGCTGTCGATCTGCGCGAGCGCCATGCGCCGCCCGATGCGACGCTTGAGCGTCGTGGGCTTATACGCGGTGAAATCCGTGTCCGTCTTGCGGCCGAGCAGCACGCAGGATCTGCTGGAACTCCGGCTCACGTCCGGGAAATGCCTGCACAGGAGGAGACCTTCCTCCTCCGTCTCCGCCACAGGCGCCTGGCGGACATACGGATGGCGGCTGATCCTGGTCAGTTCCCTGGCAATGGTCTTCAGGCGTCCCGACGAAATCCACGCACCCGGCAGCAATGGCACTCTGCGGCATCCCGGCAAACTGCGCCGAGGTGGGCTCCTGGGCAAAGGTCATGCCGCCCGCTGCCTTGATGGCCTGCAGTCCCAGCGTCCCATCGGCAGCCGTTCCCGACAAAATCACGCCCAATGGCACCGGACGGCTCGGACTCTCGGCCAGCGAACGCAAGAACGTATCAATAGAGAGATGCTGTCCACGGTCTCGGTGCGGGGTAGCAGGGTGAGCACGCCTTGCGAGAGCGTCATGTCCGTATTGGGGGCGATGACGTAGACATGGTCGGCACAGATTTCCATGCCCTCGCGTGCCTCGTGGACCGCCATGTGCGTGGCCCGTGCCAGCAGGTCGGGCAACAGGCTTTCATGGTTAGGATCCAGGTGCTGCACCACCACATAGGCCATCCCCGCATCAGCGGGCAGAAAGCGCAGCAGCTCTCTGAACGCCTCCAGCCCACCAGCAGAAGCTCCAATCCCCACAATCGGGAAGCGAGACGAGGCTTCAGCGACCATCGGAAGCCAGCTTTCTTTCGGAACTTTCACGCGGGAGAACTGGGGACGAGCAATGAGCAAGCAACGCCGGATTCTGCTTGAGCTGCTTCACCTGAGCCATCGCCTCCCGCGAAATATACAAGCTGCGCGTACCGATGTGAAAGCAGAATGACTCAATGCCCAGGTAGGTCGGGTATTTCCTGAGGGTTCCCCTGCTTATGCCGACCTCGTGCTGCACAGCGAGAATGGTCACATATGCTAGACGTCCTGTGTCGATCATCTGCGTGGTCGTGTCCCGCAGCATGCTATCCTCTTCTGTTCGTGTACTCTCCGCGTTTTTCACCCTCGCGTCAACGATATCCTGCATAGTGTATCAGAAGTACACATGAACCGTCAACCATCAGCAGCTAAACGGGTGCGACCCAAAGTTTTGCGAACAGTTTAGCTCATCTTTTTAGGGGGAAGCAAGCGGCGTCGCCAGGGATGGGTGGCGGCAGGGCTAGCCGAACGGTGCGACGTGGATGTGCACGGTTCCACAGCCACAGCTGCCTGCCTGGTCTTGAGCGGGAGCGCAGGCGAGGCCACGGCTTGCCGCTGCGTCAAGAGGGCGAGCAGTGCTCTTCGCGCTCCATCATCCGCTGCTGTGGCGTGCCACCCGCCGCTCGTGCTTGCGGTGCTGGACCGCGCTGCTGCGGTGTTGCCATGTCTCGTCCCAGCGATCATTGCAAACCGCGGTGCGCAGAGCCAGCATCGGGTTGACGTTCCCTGGTTCCCAATGCATACCTGGCCCTTTCAGACGCACTTGCATCACTTGTTTGTGACCACTTTCCACCATGCCCGACCCGATGGGCCATTCCTGTGCCTGAAACTGCGGATACTGCATCTGCGCTTCCCGTTTCTGCAGATAGGCGAGGTTTTCGGCTACCTTCTCTAAGCTCGGATCGTGGTCGTGCCAACTGCGCAATGTCGCCAGCATCGTGGCCGGCCCTTCCTGTTTGAGGCGTATGCAACTGGCTCACGAGCCAGTCGTCGGGCAAGCTGAGACCCGCCGCTCGCACTTCCGTGAGCACTCTCACTCAGCCGTTGGGCGGCGTGCGGAAAATCCAGAATGCGCACCGCTTGCGGACACTGCACCTCGATGAGCCCTTGCAGCCACACCGCCCCATCGGTCACGGCGGCCACCTGCGTCGCATCCTCCAAGCCACGCCGCCGCGTCTCCACCAAGGCGAGGTCGGCAAAGTCTTGCGCCTCGACCATGCGGGCGTAGTACGAGGGCTTGACCAGCTGCATGCGCCCCTCTTTGTCACGCGCTTGTTCGGCCACCACCAGCAGTTTGACTTCCGCCCACACCCCATGCACGAGCGGGACCATTGCCCCATCCGCACTGAACACCTGACGCGCCGCTGGCTCGTACTGCTCCTGTTTCACCTCCTGTCGGACATCCATCAAGCGCATGGCTTGTGCATCTTGCTCCTCTTCCACCAGCTTTCCAGCCTGTTCCGTCTGCCGCCGGGCCGTTTCTTTTCCGACTGACACCTTCGTCATCGCTTCCAGCAGTTGCACCGCCTGCGCAAACGGCATCCATGCTGCCAATCGCACCACCCACTCCAACAGTTGGGGCGTCAAACTCCCGGCCTCCAGCCCTAATTCCTCATCGAGGGGGAAAAAAACCGCTCCCACAACTGGGGCAGGTGCCATACCTCCGCTCCAACTCCAGCAGGGTCCCCCCTTGCGCTTGCAGGCGCCGCTTCTGCTTCCCACGCGAGACGAGCACCGTTCCGCACTGCCTACAGCGCGGTCGCTCCTCTTTGGGCTGCTGACTCCAGTCGGCCGCACTGCTCGCTTGCACCGCATCCTCCACCATGCGCTTGCGTAAGCGTCCCAGTCGCTCATCCACGGCATCCTCAATCTCTTGCAACGTTGCTTTTGGATGCTGCACTCGCCATTCGATCATCCCACTGACCACATCTTCGCTTGCCACATTCCACACGGCTTTCTTCTCTTCCAGACCCATGATCGTTCCTTTCTTTGCATTCACCTGCCTTTCTCTTTATCCTATCACCTTTTTCCCCTTCCTGGGGTCTGCAAAACTTTGGGGCGCACCCGCAGCTAAACGAAAGACGAAGCACGCAGCATAGTCAGGCTTCTGCTCTTGTGCTCTTCTTGTTACCCCTGATTCTACCACAATAATTTCCAGGCACTATTTAGCCCGTCATACGCGTAGTTGACGTAACCACTCTCACCTGCTATCATAATCCACAAAAAGTGCTATTCAGGAAAATCGTAGCAGTAAGGTAAAGGAACATGGAAGAACTTCATTCATGGCGCGGCCTCCTGAAAATGATCATTAGCAATCCTCGCGAAAAACAACGCATTGCCGGTGAACTGGGGCTCAACCCCATCACCCTGGTCCGTTGGACTACTCAGACTACTGATCCACGTCCGCATAACCTCCACCGGCTGCTGGATGCTATACCTCTATATCGCGATCAAATGCTCGAATTGATTCGCGATGAGGATGGCTTCGAGGAATTTTCTAATGCAGGCATGAATGATACTTCAAAAGATATTCCCGCCTTCTTTTATACAAATGTCTTCACCACTCGAGCCGCAACAAACGATAGTATGCGCTACCGGGCAACCTGCGAAATGATTCTTCAGCAGGCAATCGGGCAATTAGACCCCGATCGTTCAGGTATGTCAATTACTGTAGTGCGTTGTATGCCTCCTCGTGCTGGCGAGACCAAAGTTCGCAGCTTGCGCGAAAGCCTGGGGCAAGGCACGCCACCCTGGCAAGCAGATTTGGAGCAGCAGGCATTGTTCCTGGGTGCCGAATCTCTGGCCGGCTTTGTTGTATCCGGTTGCCGTTCTTTTGTGACACAAAACGTTGACGAAGATTACTCCATTGTTCCTCTTGCCAGGGTCAAATATGAAAAGAGCTCGGCCATTTATCCAATCCTCTATGCCGGTCGGGTAGCCGGTTGCATCATCATTTCGAGCTTCCAATACAACAATTTCCTCTCACAATCTCGGCTCAATCTCATCAAAAACTACGCCGATTTATTTGCGGCCGCCATTGAGCCTGAAGATTTCTACGCACCGGAGGATATTGAACTGCATATGATGCCCGACCAGGAAGTCCAGAAGAAACACTTTGCCAATTTCCGCCAGCGCGTCGGTGCCGCTATGATAGAAGCTGCACGAGATCAACATCCCATTAACACCATCGAAGCTGAAAGACGCATCTGGCGGCAATTGGAGGATGAGCTGATTCTAGCAAAGTTACACGAGGCTTCGGGCGAGTAGTACTCAGCAGATGGAGAGGCAAAGACTATGTTTGACGATTTTACCAGCACCATAGACCCTTACTGGTCACAGACATGCATTGGCGGGGGAACGCTGCAAATCGCCGCGTCCACTTTACGGATGGCAATGCCAGCCGCCAAATTGGGACAGTACACCGATGCGCAAATAGACGATTACGCCGAACGTTCACGCGCAAATTTTCCCTGGAAACCGCCATTACACATGGAAGTACGTGCACGCTCTTCTCATCCCGCCGCGACAGGACAGCATTCAGTTGAAAGCAGCAATATCTTGCGCGGAACGGCAGGCTTTGGCTTCTGGAACTATCCGTTCTCTGTGCGTGGCGATATTTTGACGCTGCCGGAATCTCTCTGGTTCTTTTACGCCTCACCACCCTCAAACATGGCTCTCGTGCCGCGTATCCCTGGCTGGGGCTGGAAGGCTCAAGTCGTCCATACTATGCGTCCCGGAGCATTAGCGGCAGCCGCCCCAATGGCCCTCTCAGCCGCCTGGGCAAGGCTCACCGGAGAAACGCGCCCGGCTGCTCGTTGGATGCAACGCTTGAGCGGCGCATCCGAGGCCATCCTCAACGTCGCAATGGACGAGTGGCATACCTACCGTATAGAATGGCTGCACCACAAAGCAACGTTCTGGGTGGATAATCAACGGATTCTCACTGTACTCAACCCGCCAACACGTCCACTCGGCTTCGTCGCATGGCTGGACAATCAGTACGCCATCGCCACACCGCGAGGAGTCCTGCGCTTCGGTACCGTAGCCAGTGGCGCCCAATGGTTTGAACTCGACTCCATAAAGATCGAACGAGAGTAATACCGGCAATGCAAAGGAAAAAACTGCGCAGCTGCGCAGCTTTTTCCTTTGCATTGCCGGCATTACCTCTAAAACGCTATTTCTCGGCTAGCGGCAGTATCTCGTCAATAATGCCATACTCAATTGCCTCCACTGGACTCATAAAGAAGTCGCGCTCGGTATCGCGCCGGATACGTTCCAGTGGCTGCCCCGTGTGGTGCTGGATAATCTCGTTCAGCACATCGCGAGTATGGAGAATCTCTCGCGCATGAATATCAATATCTGTCGCCTGCCCACCGATGCCGCCTTGAATAAGCGGCTGGTGAATATGTATGCGGGCATGAGGCAGAGAACGCCGCAATCCCTTATCGCCTGCCATCAGCAGCATACTGCCGAAACTCGCGGCAAAACCGACACACGTTGTAGCTACTGGACAAGGCAAACTACGCATCGTATCGTAAATCGCCAGGCCAGCAGTAACCTGACCACCGGGTGAATTGATGTAGACGTTGATTTCACGCTGGCTATCCTCCGAAGCCAGGAACAACAACTGGGCCACAACAAGATTCGCCAGCGTATCCTCAATCGGCCCGTTGATCATGATAATACGTTCCCGCAACAGGCGTGAGAAAATGTCATAGGCACGTTCTCCCCGTCCCGTTGTCTCGATAACAGTTGGCACAAACAAACTTGATGACATTGTATCTCTCCTTGCTAAATTTTCTGCCGTAAAAAGTGATACCACACGACTGAACCGCTGCCGGACGTTCTTTGATCCAGCATTCCCACCAGCAACCAACCCTCGTTGCCTAATTCATTCAGTGCCTCGGCATCGAGCAATGCCTCTTCGCGAGTATCAATAGCCAGCACGCGATATTCCCAGCGCGGCAATTCTACCGCTACATGTTCATAAACCATCGGCAATGGCAAACTAAAACGGTCATCCGTTTGTCCAGACATAGTGGCATGAAATGGCATTGGCACAAACATGCATTTTCCTCCTTATTGTTTCTAAGCGTGATGGACATCACCGCTTTTTGATCTTCCTACTTGAATATATCATGCTAAGAGCGTATAATAATAGGGAGAAACTATGCTGCTAGCATGTATTTATATTGAGCTATGCCATAAGCATAGCTAAAGCGAGGAAGGAAAGACGACAATGGCCAGTTTAGAGGAAATCATCGGGCGCGTTATCCGCCGTGAACGTCAGGAACGCCGTCTGACCATCAAAGAATTAGGTGATAAAGCAGGACTTTCGGAAATATACGTTGGCGAGATTGAACGGGGGCAGAAATATCCTTCCAGTAAAGTGCTGGAAAGCCTGGCAACCGCCTTAGAAATTGATCTCGCCGACTTGCTGGAGCTAATGGCGGAAGAGATTCGCTATGAGCGTGAGCCACGATTGGCGACCAGTGCTATCGGCTTTACTATTCCCTCTGCTTCCGGACAGCCACGCCGCCTGGTTGTTAAGAAGATGGTCAACATGCTTGACGAAGGAGCCGTCGAAAGCCTCGCCGATTTCAGTGCCTTTCTGCTTTCAAAACATATGGGACCTCAGTGACGACGAAGGTGGATCTGGATACGGCAAAGCAATGGGTGTTGAGCTTCGTCAAGCTCAACACCCATTGCTTTCTCCTATCCAGATTACCTTAGAACCAGCGAAGACGCCGCCGTGGACGACGCACATAACTTCCGCGCCGGTAATAGTAACGTGAGTAGTTGCGATGGACGTGGTGATAGGCAAATCTGCTCCAGATGAACACAAGAATTGCCGCGACAATTATAGTGCTGATAATTGGCACACCATAGAAAAATGGCTCACCGGGAATGTGAAAATGTAGGAGACCGACGATGATGAAAATGGCAAGGAATCCTACAATAATAGCACCAATAATACCATCGGGCGCACGTCTCCCCGCTAAGAGTTCACCAATAAAGCCAACGGCTAGCGCGATCAGTAACCAGATCACTATCTGTGTAAGTGAGATTACCATATGTGTTTACCTCCTTGTAGGTCACATCCATGTGATGTATCAACTTCTCTCATCAACCGTTAGTAGTAACACGCAGGCCCATCCGTTTCATATTCAAAAAACGCAGCCTTTAAGTGCCAAAGCATTTTTACTCAGGAGAATCTGATCTGAACGTTTTTAGCGCGCAACAGAGGTACTCCGTGCTTTCTCTACCCTTCTCTTCTCAAGGTAACGAGCCACCAGACCAGTAAACCAGCGGTACAGGAAGATGAAAAAGAACAGGTAGATCGCACCTTCAAGGTAGCCACCAAGAACGTCGGTTAGCCAGTGGTCGCCGAGGTAGATGCGCGAGTAGCCGATGGCAATAATATCGAAAATGGCGTAGAGCTGGAACGGCAACAACCACCAACGATAACGCCATTCGCGCACAGGTTTGGTGAAGCTGAGATAGAGCAAGAAGCCGTAATAAACGATGTCATGCTCGGTATGCCCCGAAGGAAATGTTGGAAACGGCACAACGGTGGTATACACATGAATAGGTTCTGTATGGACGTTTGGACGTGGACGCCCCACGATTTCATCAATAAGCACATTCAAGCCTGCTGAACTCATCACCGCGAGTGTAAGGAAAATGGAGGCCTCTATCCACAAAGCGGCTGCCAAATGGCGCAATTTGGCGATCAATCCCACTATCAACAATCCCAAAAACCAGACCGCGGTGGCAATATACGAAGGCAGAGGGTTGTTCAATAAACTGGGAAAATTCACTACATCTAAAATGGGTGCAGGTGTATGTGCATTCTGAACAGCCTCGGTTGTTGATAGATCAATAGCAAAGGGTTGTGGGTGAAAATGGATGATAACGCAGGCAATAATGAATACAATCAGACCAAGCACCCAGAAACCGATCTTTATAAGATGACGCCTTCGTGCATCCTGGCGGTCCTCACCACCAGTGGTGGTTGCCTGAGTAGGCCGTAGTATACCCCTCGGATTAGTAGTACTGGACATAGTTTTACCTTCTTCTCTCTCTAAAAACTTTCCGCTACTGTGTACATACACGGATTGATTAGCTTTATCGTGTACAACGCCTGTCAGTGCGATCTTGACGAAAAGATACGATGTACCATATAACTGCAGATGGTTACAGATCGCTTTCCTCTTCCACGAACAGGGAGAGCTGCATAGGGTTCAGCAGCTCCTTTTCCTCTATGGCCGGCATAGTCTCAGCATCGACTCTTTCTCAGTGCAGGGGCGTCCACGTATTCTAAAATGTGGAGGGTCTTGGCCACACGTTGTAAATGGGGCCGGCGACCAGGCTCAGTGCGAACAGTGCCCCAAGGAGGATGAGATTAGGCACAAAGGCATAGATTGGCCATACCAGCGCCTGAAGCCAGATCACACAGATGATCACCCAACCAAAACGGAAACGCTTCTGAATGGGGTTGGCGAGCAGCGCCCCAAGAATGCCACCCACTCCTCCAATGGTAAGAATAGCTCCATACAGAACTGGGGAACCGTGGTGCAGCTTGATCAGCACCACCAAAATCGGGATAAATCCGGCGCTCGCAAAGTTCCAGCCCCCGCTCAGAAACGCCATATAGCGCAGCAGAGGCTGGTGCCAGAGCCAGGCAAGCCCCTCACGAATAGCGACGAGGACGTTGTTGCGCACCAATGGACGTGTCTGCTGGAATGGTGGTCTGATCAGGAGCAAAGAGCAGACGGAGGCGAGATACGAAATGGCGTCAGTCAGAAAAGGCAACACCTGACGCAGGCTGTAGAGCGCGCCCTCTCGAACCATGCGATAGATCGTTCTATCTCATATACGATCTATCGCATCGCCGGTGGTAAAAAATTCCCGCACCGGCGTAGCGACATGATGGTCAACCATTCCTCCTGGTGCTCCTGGAGATCCGGTACTGCTGCACGGTCGCCGCGATGCCAGCGAACAAGACCAGCACACAGCTGAGCAGTTCGACGACGATCGCCGCGAACGCCCAGGTGGCCGCAGGATGGGTCAGGTAGGACAGCTTCGCCAGCTGTCAGCACCGCGCCAAGGATGAAGATGGCCGCCACCGCGGCCGCCACCGCTGGCATCCAGCGCAGGCGGGCGAACACCAGGCCGGCCAAGACGAGCGGGAGTGCCACGAATACCAACGCGATGATTTCCGTCTGGCCTTGATGTGTCTGCTCGACCCCGAAGGCCCCAATCGTGACTCCCACGAGGCCGACGAGAAGCAGCTTCTCCCGTCCGGACAAGGGTGCGCTTTTGGATTAGTAATTCATTGTTCTTTCTTTCTCACGCGGCTTCTGTCATGTGTATGGAGAAGCTCTGGAGCCTGCGTGTGGCGATCCCCGCTCTCTTAGGAAAGGGGTGTGCCTTTACTTTATCAGCGAAATGGTTTATTATATAGACAGCCTATACAATTAATATTTCGTTGTACATAGTATACACTAAATTTCAGGAGGTGTCAAGTCTTCTATGAGTCCACGCCCGTATCGACTTGGTCAGCGCCAGGTGCTGACCGAACAGACGCGTGAGCGCATCCTCACTGCCGCCCGCGAGTTACTCATGACAAGCGATGGCTTCTCCGGCTTCTCCCTCGATGCGGTCGCTCGTCAGGCGGATGTCGCCCGTATGACCGTCTACCACCAGTTCGGCTCCAAAATTGGGCTGCTGGAGGCCCTGACCGATGTCCTGGCAGCTCAGGGAGGCATGCAGCAGCTCGCTTCCGCATTCCGTCAGCCAGACCCCCTCGATGCTCTGGACACTTACATCGCAGTCTTCAGTCGTTTCTGGGACGCTGATCGGCTCGTCACGCGTCGACTCCGAGCTCTGGCCGCACTCGACCCAGACTTCGAGCAGGTGGTACGGGCACGGGATGACCGGCGACGGCAGGGTCTGGAGGTTCTCGTCCGGCGGCTGGCCGGCAAGTACGCACGCCCGGTCAAAGCAGCCCTCGACGAGACGGTCGATGTGCTCTACACCCTGATCAGCTTCGAGTGCTTCGATACCCTTGCTGGCCCCACGCGCCAGTCTTGAGGAGATGGCCCCTGTGGTGCAACGGTGCGCTTGGGCGGTACTCGGTCTGGATGAGGGGCAAGCGGCTGGCGACGTCGCAGGGAATGGGGGAGAATGAAGCGTCTGTTTTGAGTATTTGCTGTCATTTTCAGAAATCGGTGAGGGAATGTTGGCTCTTGCGCAATGAAAGTGGAACCTCTCTGCGCTCTCATTGGAAAAGAGTTGACATATCTCGACCAATTGTGCTATATTTTGTCCATGCAGACGAAAAAAACATCGGACGGACAGAAGCGCCCCTCCTTCATTGAGGCTGCCCGGCGAGCACAGCTCATCGAGTGCGCGGTCGAGACGATTGCCACACTGGGCTATGCCCAGGCCTCGCTGGCTCAAGTCGCCAAGCGGGCGAACATTAGCAAGAGCGTGATCACCTATTACTTCAAAAGCCGGGAGGAGTTGCTCGAACAGGTCGTCACCGAGATCTACGCGGCTGCGGTGCAGGCCGTGACCCCGCAGATCGCTGCGCAACCGACGGTGAGTGCTGAGGTTGCAAGCCTATATCCGGTCGGCAGTTGACTATATTGGCAGCCACCGGATGCAGATGGTGGCGCTCCTGGAAATCGTCCTCAACTTTCGCACGGCGGACGGCAAGCTTCGCTACCGTGGAACACGAAGAGTGGATTCTGACCGCTTTAGAGGCCCTCTTGCGGCAGGGGCAAGAAGAAGGGGAGTTCAGAGCATTCGACCTGCACGTGATGGCGGTGACCATCAGACAGGCCATTGATGCGGTGGCGCCCCTTCTCGCGGCTCATCCAAACCTTGATACCGATTCGTATGCGCAGGAACTGGTGACGCTGTTCGACCGGGCCACCCGCAAGGAATGAACTCTCTCATGCTCTGAAAGGAGAAGTATGCCAGAACCACTTATTCATATCGAACACCTTTCCCGCTTCTTTGGCCCCGTCAAAGCCTTGATGATCTCTCCCTGGAGGTGCCTGCGGGCATCGTCTTTGGGTTTCTGGGACCAAATGGGGCGGGCAAAACCACGACCATCCATCTGCTGCTTGGCCTGCTGGAACCAACGACGGGTCAGGCCAGGGTGCTGGGCTTTGATACCCGCACCCAGGCCGAGGCCATTCGCGCCCGCAGTGGGGCGCTGCTCGAATTTGCCGGACTCTACGAGCGCATGAGCGCCCAGGACAATCTCGACTTCTACGGGCGCATCTACCAGATGCCTGCGCCCGCGCGCAGGGCCCGCATCAAAGAACTGCTCACCCACCTGGATTTATGGGACCGCCGCCGCGATCTGGTGAGCACGTGGAGCCGGGGCATGAAACAGAAACTCGCGGTCGCCCGCGCGCTCTTTCACCACCCGCCACTCGTCTTCCTGGACGAGCCGACGGCCGGGTTTGATCCGCTGGCGGCGGCGGCCTTGCGCGATGACCTGGCCAGCCTGGTCGCGCGGGAAGGAGTGACGGTCTTTCTCAACACGCACAATCTGACCGAGGCCGAAAAGCTCTGTGCCCAGGTCGGCGTGATTCGCCAGGGCAAACTCGTCACGGTTGGCGCCCCCGATGAACTGCGGTGCCAGGACGGGCGGCCCGCAGGCAGAGATCGTGGGGCATGGCTTCACCGAGCAGATGCTGGCCACGCTCCGAGAGCGGCCAGAGGTCGCCCATGCCGACCTGCACAACAGCCATCTCCTCCTGGAACTGCGCGGCGAGAGCAAGATGGGCCCGCTCGTGAGTTTGCTGGTCCATGCGGGCGCAGAGGTGGAGGAAGTGCGCCGGGGCAAGGCCAGCCTGGAAGACGTGTTTTTGACCTTGATGGAGGAAGAACAGAAATGAACGACATCTGGACCATGATGTGGAAAGAATCGAAGGACCTGCTCTTCCAGGGCGGGTGGAAGGCATCGATACGCCCCTTGCTCTTGATCGGTATTATGGGCATCTACCTCCCATTGCAGTTCGGATTTCAGTGGCTAGCACTCTCGCCTATCGAGTTGTTCGTGATTCTCTGGATTCCATTTTCTGTCATCATTAGCTTTATTGGCGATGCCATCGCTGGGGAGCGCGAGCGACATACACTGGAAACCTTGCTGGCCAGCCGCATATCCGATCGAGCGATTCTGCTGGGGAAGGTTGTTGTGACCGTGGGATATGCCTGGGGAATGGCTCTCGGTGGCCTTCTGCTCGGCCTGATTCTGGTCAACCTGTTCAGGGGGAACGGTGGTGGGTGGATGTTCTATCATCCTTTAGACCTGGTACTTGAAGCTCTTGCTTTGAGTCTCCTGACCTGTATACTGGGAGCAAGTGCCGGAGTGCTGGTATCGCTGCGGACATCGACAGTACGGCAAGCGCAACAAATCTTGAGTATAGGCACATTAGTGCTTGTGTTTGGAGGTGTTTTTGCCTTGCAAGCATTGCCTGCGAATTTTGTCGCGTCGTTAACCTATTCGCAGTTTTTGCTCCTTGTCATGGCCGTGTTCGCCGTGCTGGATGCGATCTTGCTGGGTGTCTCGCTGGTGAGTTTCCGGCGCTCGCGCTTGATTTTGAGCTAAGTGTAAATCACGGACTTAAATCGATCTGGCTCACATTTGGTAATCAAAGCTCATCAGCAATTACTGTGAATAGTTTCACCCGCTCTAGAAGCGATTTCTTGAAACCTCTTTATAGCTCTGCACTAGCCGAATCACCATACGCAAATCTCCCTTACAAAACCCCTTCAAACACATGCCCATCTTGCTGCAATACCGCTATTGCCCGTTGCAACGTATGCTCTTTCACCAGTATATAATCGGTATCGTAGGTTGAAAGAGCAAAAATAGCGATGCCAGCCGAGGCAAGCGGTCCAGCCAGAGCAGCAAGAATGCCCGTCAACGAGAAATCTAACGGCCCCTGCACCTTCAACGCTCGCCAGTTCCGCTCGCACTGCGTGTCGTCAGGAATAGCGCTGTTTGCACATACAATAGAAAGCTCGTCGGCAGTATACGTTACCGAGAGCAACCTTTTATCTTGCCATGCCCATCCGGGAACATCTCGTGACGGCAACAAGCGACACACAGCGAGATCAGCAGCTAATACGGCCAGTTTCATACAATATCCTTTCATACTATTCATTATGTCAAATAGAAAACCTTGACGAAGGCTAACTTGAGCTAGCATATCGCCAATTTTCCTGAAGGATACTCTTCCCATTGACAACAGGTTAAAACAAACATACCATTAAGATGTACTTCCGATATACCAACTCTGGCAACCAGAACTACTCTAATATACGAGAGAGGAGCGCGCAACATGGCGGATACACAATTCACGCAGGAAGGTCTCGCCAAATCCTTGCGACTCGATCAAGAACGCTTTAACCGCGTGACACAGACGCTCAGTGAAACCGATCAGGTCACACCTTTTACTTCAGAAGGGTGGTCGGTCAAAGACTTTCTCGCTCATATGGCCCACTGGAAACAGGCCTCACACGCTTTTTTAGTCGCTTTCGTACACGACCAGCCCCTTCCCGCATTCGTAGAGAGCGGCGACGAAGCCAACGCAAAGCAGCAGCGCATCTACTCTTCCCTCTCATTGCAAGAGGCACAATCCTTCTGGCAAGAAACCCACACGCACTTGCTCCATCTGGTCGTAGATGAGCTTGACGCTCAACACCTGAACGAAGAAGTTCACGTTCCCTGGGACGAGGAAGAAATGGCAACGGCTTGCGAGCTTGTCGCCGATATGTGCGGACACGACGCGGAACACTTCGCTTTGATTGAAAGGAGCATCTCATAATCGTGGGTCAACCGGCTCACTTTCAAGAGCCAGCACACCGAAGATACATTCGTGAACGCGGCGCAAAGGTTCGGCCTGCACGAAACGTTCCAAAGCCTCGATGCCCAACGCGAATTCGCGCTGGGCTAACGAACGCTTCGTGCCAGGCCGACGCCAGCGCAAACGGGCAATGTTTTCGGGTATATCGTAGTCCGGCCCGTAAATGATACGCAGGTATTCCGGCCCGCGACATTTTATCGCTGGCTGCATAAGGCCCCGCGTGCCGCGCACAACAAAATCGTACGGCTTGACCACCATGCCTTCGCCGCCGCGACCGGTTAAAGCCGTCCACCACGCGATACCCGCTTCCACGCTCGCTGCATCGGTGACATCCACCATCATATAAGGAGTGGCGAGCAACAATTGCTCATCAGCCCGGCAGACATTTGCTAGCGTATCCATGTGCCACTGGTGATTCTTATTGACATGGATTTCGCCTTGCGTCGCCAGAATATGGAACGGCGCAAGCTTGAGATCGGCGGCAGACTGCACAGGCCAACAATACTGGCGATAGGCGGAGACATAGCGTTCCGCTCGCTGTTTGCGCTGCTGGTAACTCTCTAAAAGTGCCTGTGTACCTCGCCCATCCTCTGTTGCCAGCTCTAACAGGGCCACGGACTCACCAAGCGTAGCACGGGCTGCCGAGCCGACGGCAGCATACTGTCGCAACAACAACTCCTGTGCCTTGACCGACCATGGCATTAGTTCGCAATCCAGGCAAACCCAGTCAGTTGAGAAAGTTTGCCAAAATTGAACTGCCTCCAGTGCGGTACGCACCCGCGCCAGCAGTTCTGCTTCCAGCGCAGCATTGTCAAAGAAACGGCGTCCAGTGCGCGTATAGCATATACCGATACCTTCACCCACAATACCGAAGCATGTACGTGCCGCATCCTCATTGCGGCACACGATCACGACGGCGCGAGAACCCATGTGCTTCTCCTCACATACCACCATCTGCACGCCCTCATTGCGATAATAGGCAAAAGCCTCGGCTGGATGTTCCAACAGGCCTGTCTCCTTGCTCAATTCGCATCGGGACATAGTTGGCGGCAAGTATATCAACCAGCGTGGGTTGGCGGCGAAGCGACTCATCACCTCTAACGCGGCAATCCCGTTCTCCTCACGAATAGTGATGTTATGATGCAAACGGGTACTGATGATACGCCGCCCCGACACATCCTCCATATCCAAAATATCACCATATTGCTGCTGTGTAGTCAACATGGGTGCTGTAGTATCGCCGGTAAGAAATGGTCGAGCAGGCTCACAGTACGTATGCGCGGCAGGTACCGAGACGATTTCCATCTCAGGATAGCGCAACGCCGTCAGTTTGCCACCAAAAACACAGCCCGTATCAATGTTGATGGTGCGGTTTAACCACTCCGGCTCCGGCACCGTCGTATGCCCATAGACCACAATAGCCTTGCCGCGATATTCCGCCGCCCAATTGAAACGCACTGGCAGACCAAACTCGTCGGTTTCTCCTGTCGTCTCTCCATATAGCGCAAAATCGCGCACCGCCCGCGACCCACGTCCCTGCATCGAAGCCTTCATGCCCGCGTGTGCCACAACCAGCTTCCCGTCGTCCAGAACGTAGTGGCTCACAAGGTCATCTATAAAATGTACCACGCGCTCGCGAAACGACGGCGACACTTGCTCCAACTGCTCCAGCGAGGTCCGCCAGCCCATGCGTGACCCGCACATTCATGTCCACGTAGTTTGCGCAACACTTGACATCGTGATTGCCGGGAACCCCTCAAAGCCAACACCATCCCTCACCATGTCCATCGCCAGACGCAAAGTCTCCAGCACCTTTGGCCCGCGATCAACAAGGTCGCCCACGAAAACAACCTTACGATCTTGCGCGTGTTTTGCCTGATAATGCGGCTCCGCTCCATCTTGCCGCGTTATTACATAACCAAGTCGCGCGAGCACTTCCCACAGTTCATCGAAGCAGCCGTGTACATCGCCAATAATATCAAACGGCCCATGTTCCTGCTTCAAGTTGCACCAGAGCGACTGCCGTTCGATCTCGACGCTATCCACCTGATCGGCAGTGGTGAGAATATAGAAATTCGAGAATCCCTCGCGGCGCAAGCCATGCAGCGAACTCCTTAACATACTCAGCTGTCGTCGCACAACATGGAGGCCCAAAATCGCGGTCGGGGCGATAGCGGTTACGCTCCTGGCACAACTTCTCCGGCAAGTCAAACACGATGGCTATAGGAAGCGCATGATACTCACGCGCCAGCGCCAGTAACGATCGGCGATCATCCGGCTGCACATTCGTCGCGTCTATCACCGCCAGTTTGCCCAGAGCCAGGCGCTTTGCCGCGATAAAATGCACCAGCTCAAATGCCTCTTTTGAAATCGTCTGATCGTTCTCATCATCCGAGACCAGCCCACGGCAAACATCCGAAGAGATTATCTCGGTCGCCTTAAAGTGCTTCCTCGCAAACGTCGACTTGCCGGAACCAGAGGCACCGATCAACACGACTAATGAGAGTTCAGGGATGATCAATTTCATAATATGGGGTTCTCATTCTCAAACGCATAAGCAATTCATTATCCGAACGGATAGCGCAACAAACACGCCAATCACCTGCTATTCTATATTTTTTGTAAACACGCCCATCTGCGATGGCGCACCAACACTATCATCTACCGGCCCTAGAGGTGAGAACCTCACAGCATAGCCAAAGCGGTCGGCGACACGCCTTGCCCAATGCTCAAATTCCGCCCGTGTCCACTCGAAGCGGTGATCTTTATGACGCAATGTACCCGTCTGCAACATCTCGAATTTGACATTGTATTCAGCATTAGGCGTAGTGATTACCACGGTTGCAGGTTGGGCAAACTCGAACAACACACGCTCAAAAGCACTCAGCCGTGGCGGATCGAGATGCTCAATCACCTCCACCACTGCCGCCGCCTCATATCCTTCCAGTCGCTTGTCGCGATACGTCAACGCTCCATGCAGAAGCGTAATACACTCCTTCTGCATAGTCGGCATTCGGTCAAGATGCAAGCGGCTCCGCGCCAGTTCCAAAGCCCGATACGAAACATCAACGCCGACAATCTTCTCGAAATGCCGGTGCTTCATCAGTAATTTGAGTAAACGACCTTCGCCGCAACCCAGGTCAAGCACGCGCCGCGCCCCACTATCGAGCAACACCTGTGTGACCACCTCCAACCGTTGCTCGTGCAAGCTACAGCGTCCCTGTTCAGTCGCATCTTCGGTTACATTTTCCGTCCCCGCGGTTTCCTCCAATGTTTCATCCGCTTCGGTTCCTTCAACTGCCTCCTCTGGAATGAGACGTGCCAGAGCGTCCCGCGTGAGGTTGCGTTGATGTTTCAGGTAGCGATGAGCAATCAGTTCTCGTTCGGGGTGCGTCTCCAGCCAGCCTTTGCCGTGCCTCAGCAATTTCTCAACCTCGTCTTCGCCGATCCAGTAATGTTTATCGTCATCCAATACGGGTATCAGCACATACAGGTGTGTCAGCAGTTCGCACAGGCGACAGGTACCTTGCAAAGTGATGCTATAATAGGGACTCATGCCCCATTTCGGGTGCTGCCCGTCCAACATGTGCTGTGTCGCCGTCACCACATACCCCAACGGCTCAAACAACCGTTTCAGCAATACCTCGCCGCCGCGACAAGGCACAACGCTTATCTTCGCCTCTAAAGGTAATGGTTGCTCAACCAGTGCTGGTCTTTTTTGCGCACCGTCCATGCAGAGCCGTGCCGAATACTTCCGCGATTGCCACGCTGAGAAACGACGACGCAACATACGGGCGATCATTGACATACTGATCCATAGTCATAGCGCGGTCCCGGCTGCGCACCAGAGAGACCGTATCAACATCCAGCAGCAGCGCGGCAGTACAACGCTCAAACGTTGCCTCTGGATAAAAGACATGTGCTCTACCGAACGAAAGCGAGAATGACTGTACATTTGCGGGATTTTTATGGAGCAAATACCCAATATCGGTCGCGGGCCAGTACGTCGTCGTGATAGTCAGCAGCATCAGTTTCCTTCAATGTAATCGGCGGGAATATTGTGGCAAATTGTACCATTGCCTGGGGTTATTTGCAAGCATTTAGCGTCCTGTGTGTTCAAGCCATTTTCTGGCTTCTCAAGCGGAATCGGGTGAAATATTCTCATCAACGATCCGCAAGGTGAGTGCAGATGTGTACCCATGTGGTACTCCTCTAGTGCGCTTCGAATTACGCGCTACATTGCAACTCTACGAAGGTGCCTCATGAATTTAATCGAGCAGCCAGAGCTTGTTTTTGCTAACGAAAGTGGGTCCCAGTGGTCCCCTTTTTGACAACCGAAGCGGGACCCAGGTGATATAATTTTGATAGTCAGAAGGGACCCACTTTCCATGTTTTTCTACTGAGAACACTAGAGGTGAGGGTATCCCGCTAAGTTGTAGCTTCGCTCTCGCTCCTTCTGTTCTCGCGTCTGCTCATGAAGAAAGGAGAACTACCAGCAAGGTAAAGCGCGTACGACTCAGATCACATTGTCAACTCCCGTTATCCCTCTCAGTTTCGTATACCCATCCGAGAAAGAAAACAACACCGAGAAAGGAGTCAGCTATGTACATGGCGATCCGCAAGTACCAGACAACGGCTGGGGCAAGCATCCAGGAGATTGTCCAACGTGTTCAAGAAGGTTTTGTGCCCATCGTCAGCCAAACACCGGGCTTTGTGGCCTACCACATCGTGAACACGGGCAATGGGACCGTTGCCTCTGTGACGCTCTTTGAGGACCAGGCCAGCTCTGAGGAATCAACACGACGAGCTACGGATTGGGTCAGGCAGAATCTCACCTCACTTCTGCAACTTCCTGCTGAAATTACGGCAGGCGAGGTGGCGTATTCCAAAACCAGCTAACGATCTGCCCCTCTTCAGTCGTTCGTCTGCACCTTCACATCCGTGCAAGCAGTTGGTAGCGAAAAAGTGGAGACCCAAAGCGTTTTTACAGTGGATGGAGATGAGCATCGGCTCCTCCAATCAGGGAAGAAACACTTCCCTTGAGGAAACATCCAGAGAAAGGAGAACATCACATGTCACAGGAAAATGTTACCCGCTTACAGAGGTTGTACGAGGCTTTTGGACGAGGCGACATCCCAACCGTCCTGGCGGCTATGGACCAGAACATTGAGTGGTATGAGCCCCAGGCACCCGATTATCCCTTTGGCGGCGTCCATCGGGGGCCGCAGGGAGTAGCTAACGAGGTCTTTGGGCTCATTCAAACCTACTACCAGGAGTTCGCGGTGGTCCCCAGGAGTTTGTTGACGCTGGGGATCGGGTGTTTGTCCTGGGAGAATTCCGGGGCAAAGGAAAAGCAAGGGGAACGCCGTTCGTGACCCCCTTTGTTCAGGTCTCTACATTCCGTGACGGCAAGTTGACCCGTTTCCAGAACTATACAGATACTGGCACCATAGCCGCAGCAATCAGGTAAGGAATGGGCTTTCAGGCTTCTTTGTTTCCATCTGAGAGGCGAGGAACTCGGTGGTGTGATGCTGCCGAGTTCTTTTTGATTGCGATATATACACTCTGCTTGAGAATCCCACGAATTGCGCAACGAGCTACTAAAAAGTAGCGAGCCAGCATAAAATGTGCCTGTTTGAGAAGGAAGAACAAAACACTTTCCTTCAAGGAGGTACATATGACCAGTATCGCCGATGGATCGGTGATCATCCAAACATCTGCCGAATCCGTTCCCTCGACCCCTTCCTGGTTTGGTGAGATTGTCTTGATAGCGGCACATCTTCGTCAGCACGGTATCCTGAGCAAGATCAGCGAAAGGGTGCGCTTTGCCAGACGGCGCTTCGGACGCTATGAGACGATCGACTTTCTTGCGGTCCTCTTCGGGTATGCCATCAGCGGAGAGCGCACCCTGGAGGAGTTCTACCAGCGGCTCCAGCCGTTTGCCGTCCCATTCATGGCTCTGTTTGAGCGGGATCAGTTGCCCTCCCGTTCGGCACTCTCGCGTTTTTTAGCTCAGGTACCCGAAGCTCCCGTTGAAGCCTTGCGCACGCTCTTTCTCGATGACCTGCTCAGCCGCCCACTCACCCAGGACAAGCAAACCGGGGGCCTGATCGATCGAACGGGAAACACCTGGATCGTCCTTGACATCGATGGCACGCGGGAAGCCGCCCGCCAACGCGCCTTACCTCAGACAGACGACTTGCCCCCACCTTTCCGTCGATTGGATGAGGTCTGCGCGCCTGGCTACACGGGGCGTAAGCGGGGAGAAGTCGTTCGCACAAGGACTGCCATCAGTCAGGCCCACACGTTCCACTGGCTCGGCTCGTTTGGCAACCGAGGCAATGGGCGATATCGGGAGGAACTGCGCAAGGGGATCTCCGCCATTGGTCGGTATCTGGCTGCCTACCACCTTCCTCAAGAACGCACGCTGCTGCGGCTCGACGGGCAGTATGGCACGGGAGCTGTGCTCTCCGATGTAGCTGGCTTTGCGTTTGTGACCCGCGGCAAAGAGTACAGCGTCCTCGATCATCCGCTCGTTCAGGCACGTTTGCATCTGCCTCCCGATCAGTTCCAGCAACGGACAGCAAAGTCAGACGGGGCGCAGCCTCTATGACTGCTCGCAGATCCTGGTGGGGCCTGCGGGAGTGCTGTGCCGCGTGGTGGTGGCCACCCATCCAGCCACCAAAAAGAAGAACTCAGTGGGTGTCACACGTGCGGGCATCGTCTACGAACTCTTCTTCACGAACCTGCCACAACAGGCGTTCACTGCGTCTGATGTCGTCGAACTGTATCTGCATCGCGGTGCTTTTGAGCCTGCGTTGGCTGACGAAGATCAGGAGCAGGAGCCCGATCGTTGGTGTAGCCACTCGGCCTGGGGGCAAGAAGCCTGGCAGGTCGTGTCCCAATGGGTATGGAATATCCGGCTCGAACTGGGCCATCACTTGGAACCGACGCCTGTGCGCACCACCGAGTTTGTTCCCGCCATCCCACCGCAGAGCCAGCAGACTGCCAGACATCCACCCTCATCAGCTCCTGTCTCTGGATACGGTCCACCGACCACGGCCACATCCTGCAAAGCGGGGCGTTTCACCGGAGCCGACTTTTCTCTTCAGCCCGATGGCACGCTCCGGTGTCCGGCTGGTCAACACCTGCTCGCGCATGAACGGCGCCGAGAAGCCGATGGAAGCCTGCGCGTGGTCTATGGAGCCAGTATCCGCAGTTGCCGTCCCTGTCCTCTGCGCGAGCAGTGCCAATGGAATGGCAGTGCCACCGCCAAGCCTCGCCAGGTGAGCGTGCTGCTCCACCCTCTCGTCGTCGGCTCTGCCCCCCTCCTCTGGCGTGACTGGAGCCGGAGACAGCATCGACGAGTGTGTATGCAGCTTCTGCGCCATCAACATCTGGAGATACTGGTGGCTACTGCTCTCTCCACCCTCCTGGTGGATGAGCCATTGCCTCTTTCCCGTGCGCAGCGAGCTCACTACCGCCTCTCGTGGCAAGAGCGACTGGCTCGCAATGCCCGTACCCCAACGGCTGGCCCGGTCACGATCAAGTTGTTCGGGGTTCCAGAAGCCTTCGCCGCCTTCCTCGGCCTGCCAACGCATCTTCCGGCATCGTCGCGCTAAAACCGGGGTGTTCTCTCCTCGGACAGGTGCACCTCTCCGAGCGAAGCTTCATGGCTTCTTTCCCCACTCTTTGGCTTGCTCGTCTTTGTATCGATCATAATCCATCAGCGTACAGATGGGTGGCAGAAAAGTGAGACTTAGCTCGACCAGGTCAAGCCCCCTTTCGCGGGCGATTTCAAGCGCCTGTCTGGGTGACATGACTCCTAGCATCTCGCCGTTTTCATCGATCAAGCGTATCTCAGGTGCATGAATGCTTTCGTTCACCCGTGTCTCATGGAGACGGCCCTTCTCTCCAGAATTCCTGTAAATAGGCTGTTCCTCCTCTTGTATTCAAGCTCATTTCTCACGTCTGTGCCTCTCATTGTACCAGATTTTCAGGCGAAATGCTCCCAGGGATGAGACTGGCTCCCCCTCATCTCGTTGCGCAATTCGTGGGATATTGATACCAATTGTAGAGGCATTGCCCCGGTTGAGGTGACTGAAAGAACAAAACGACTCTCAGTACCAGCCCGAAGCAGACGTAGCAGGAGTATTGCTTAGCGCGAATCCTTCTGCCAATACGAAGATTGACATTGCGAACCTGGGCTACGTCATCGTCAACGAGCAACAGATTACCATTACCTCAACCGGTGCATCAATTACCGTGGATGCCTTTGATTTGCATGTGACGATGGCAAACTCCTTCGGTTTACCTGTCGGAGTACGGACTGTTCGCTGTATGATGCTTTACATATTTGGGCAGTCCAAGTGAGCAAAAACTTGCAAAAAGCCGCGAACCTGGATACGATTGAGGTACCATAGAATTTCATCGTGGAGGGAAACACGGTGCCCAAACGCAAGCGCAAGCAGCGCGAACATACTGAAGACTGGCAAACCATTCAGCAGTATACGCTCTGGCCGGAGCAAACGGCGTATGAGCTATTGAGGCCTATTGTGCTTTTTGGCGACCCTGCCATTCAGCGTGCTCAAGAAACCGGAGAAGCCAGAAATACGCTGGAGCGGAAGGCGGATAGCTTTGACGAGCAGGGGATGATCAGTCTCTTTGCTTCCAAACCTCGCAAACAGCCGCAGGAGACGGCCCGAAGCCTGCCGCCGGATATGCGTCAGCTCATTGTCGATCTGCGTGTGGAACTGCCCACGATGTCCTTGCGTGAGATCGCGGATGTTTGTGCTGTGCGCTTTGATCGACGGCCTTCTCACCACACCGTCCAACTGGTGCTTGCGTCCGGACCACCGCCCTCTGTTCCAGCTAAGCGCTACCAGATCTGGGAGAAGATTGCTGACCCGGCAGAACGGCGACTTGCTGTGGTCCGGCTCCATGCCGAAGGCTGGTCAGTCTCCTCCATTGCTGAGTATCCAGGCACTTCGCGCCCGACCGTCTATGCCACGTTGAAGCGCTGGATTGCGGAAGGGATCAGGGGTCTGGAGGACAAGTCTCACGTACGCAAAGCGCCGAGGGTGGTGACGCTCGAAATTGCCAATGAGATCTGCAAAAAACAGGAAAATCCTCTCATTGGGGAATGGCGCATGCACGCTGCCCTGCTTCAGATGGGAATAAAGGTCTCCCCGCGTACTTGTGGGCGCATCATGGCGAAGCATCGCGCACTCTATGGGTGGGAGAAGCCGAAAAACTCCGACAGGCCTAAGAAAGAGATGCCGTTCAAAGCAGCTCGACGCCACGAGTACTGGTCGATAGATGTCAGGTATATCGAGCATCATCAGCTTCCAGATGTCAAAGGGCCAGTCTATGTGATCAGTATTCTCGAAAACTTCTCCAGAATGCTGCTCGCTTCCATCATTTCAGACAAGCAAGACACCACCGCGTACCTGCGGGTGTTCGCCATGGCTTTGCGTAACTACGGTGCTCCAGAGGCCATTGTGACTGCGCGGCGTGTTAGCTCGAACGATCCCAGAGCCAATCCTGGCTCGCATCTTCTTTGCCACACAATTTACCCGCTATCTGGATCGATCAGGGTATATCAAATTTCGCCGATGGCGCTTCTATGCAGAAGCTGGACTCGCGAAACAACCCGTCACGATCCATATCTACACCAGTACGCTGAAAGTGGAGTACCAGGACACCGATCTGGCCCTGTACACTGTCGCATGGCACGAGGACAACAAACACATCGTCGAACTAAATGCACGCTAAGGTTGAACAGAAAAAGGGCCTGATGCTCGTTTAATGGAAAAGGTGATCCTGATGCTCCTCATCATCGAATTCGGAATTTCGCTCGTCCTCTTCGCGCTGTGCGTGGCTCTTGTCTGGGCTGCCAGACCGCTCAAAACCTGGCCCATCGCTCTCGCATTTGGCGTTGGCCTCGTCCTCATCATTCTTGGCATTGTCTTCTCCGCAGCGTTGTATCCCTGGACGGCTCTGCTGGTCCTACTGGTGGCGGGAAGCGCGGGACTGTGGCTTGGCCGCGTCATATCCATCAAGCACCTCTGGCCCTTCTTGCTCTTGCTCGTGATGTTGAGCGTACTCGATACCACGCAAATCGTCCTGTCGCACCTCTCGTCTGCCCCTTCTGGGGGAACCCAGAGCGCGAATGTCCCTGCGGGAGATCTCTACATAAACTTCCTTCTCTTCCTGCCTAATGGTCGGCACTATGTCATCGGAATTTTCGACCTTTGGCTTGTGACGGCAATGGCCGAGTACTGGCGCAGACGAGGGGCCGAATTCTGGCTCGCTCTTGTCCCGGGCGTGTTCGCTCTCGTCCTGGTCTATGGGCTGATCCTACTCTTCCCCGGCCTCTCACCCCTGGCCCTGATCCCTTTCCTGACAGCAGGGTGGCTCGGCAGCATCGCTCTCTATCGCGCTCGGAGTCCGGGGAGCATGGCTAAAGTGCTGGAAGAAGATGGCTAAACGATGAATGTCACAGAGCAGCACCAATCATTTTCTCGACAAGCAAAAATATCTGAAAAACCTCGACGTTTGGTCTGCTCAACCCCGGCGTGCAATTGGGGGTTGACTCTTCCTCACAGGTCACAGATAGTTCCATACAAAGGGTCAAGTTTTTGCCTACTTGGACTGCCCAAATATGTAAAGCATCATACGGCGAACAGTCCTCACTACTGATCATCACTTTATGCAAGCTGGTTTTGCTCAGTTCCTTGCTCTATAATCAGCTTTAATAGCGAAAGAAACCTTTTGCGCTATGAACAATATCCAAACCATCGAAACATACACAGCACGTATTCAACGAAGCTTTCCCCAGATCACAATCCGTACAGCCATACCAATTACGAGTGGTTGGGATAGCTTTGTGCTGGAGATCAACGGCGAACTGATCTTCCGCTTTGCCATGCGCGAAGATGTAGAGGTACGTTTTCAGAAGGAGATACAACTGCTGCCGGTGCTGGAACAAACCCTCTCGACGCCCATTCCGCATTTCGATTATATTGGACGCGGAGAGACAGAGTATCCCTACTCGTTTGTGGGCTATCGTCGGCTGGGAGGCACATCGTTGGCAAATGAGAGTATCACCGCGGAACAACTGGCGGCTCTCGCGCCCGTCCTGGGAGTCTTCTTGAGCGAACTGCACCGCTTCCCGACGCAACAGGCAGCTCAGCTTGGAGTTGAGGAATGCACACCCGCACAGTGGAGAGAGATGTACCGCTCGCGGTACCTAGATATTCAGCAAAGAGTCTTTCCCTTGCTGGACGCGGAACTATGCACGAAGTCAGAGCAACTCTGGGAAGGTTTTCTGGGAACACAGATCAATTTCACCTTTCAACCCGTCTTTATTCACGGCGATCTCGGCTGCGAGCATATCTTCTGCGACCCGCTTCACGCTCGCCTGACGGGCGTCATAGATTGGGGCGACTCGATCACCGGCGACCCGGCACTCGATTTCGTAGGGCTTCATTGGGAGCATGGGCAAGCCTTCACGGAGCGCGTCCTGGCAAACTATCAAGGTACTATAGATGCTGCGTTCTGGCAACGCATGGATTTCTACCTGCGCTACCAGCCCTTCTCCGAACTGCTCTATGGCGCGTACAGTAGCAACAAAGAGATTTTAGAGCGCGGTAAAGCTGGCTTGCAGGCAATGTTTCGCCCGCTGCCCCCTGCTTGACATCATTGTTACAATAAACCCAACCTCGGCTATTCCATTACTATTTTTAAGGAGAGTACTTCATGAAAGAAGATTTAGAACAGGAACAACAAAATTTATTCAAGCGCATTAACAGCGTCTACTTTCTCAGTGTGAAAACGGATGATGGACGCCCCATCTTCCAGATTCCCATGTGGACCGTCGTCGTCGGCATCATTCTACTCGCCGTCTTGCTAACCACAGGGCGAAAGCGTTCGAAAGAGAACGAAGAGGAATAAGTGTCCAGAGTGAGGGGAAGGGTGCGCGGTCATTGTAGTGGTGACCGCGCACCCTTCCCCTCACTCTGGACGAAATTTGATGGTGACAGCGCGTCGTAATTGGTGTATAATACCGTCCTTAGAGTAGATTACCAAATTGCTACCAGAAACTATAGCGCAGTGAGCATTTTTCTCAGTTGAACCATTGCCATTGATGCTCTGAGAGGCAAAGAGACAAAACCATGACCACGACAACCACAACGACTATCGCACGCGGGAAATACCATATCTGGACGGTGGGATGCCAGATGAATCAGGCCGACTCCCAACGTATTCAGGCCATGCTGGATGAATTGGGCTGGGAAGAGACTGGCATGGATCAGGCAAATCTCGTCGTACTCAATACGTGCAGCGTCCGTAAAGCACCGGAGGAGAAGGCGCATAACCAGCTTGCCCAGCTGCGGCAAGCAAAGTCGAAACGCAGCGATTTGCTGGTAGCACTGATGGGCTGCATGATCGGCAACCAGAAGACGATAGACGAACTGAGCAAACGCTACCCCCACATTGACCTGTTTATGAAAGTGGAGCAAGCGGATATCTTGCCACGTTTCCTTGAAGAGCGATGGACACCGATTTCCGGCGCGGGTTGTCTCGATATCGAATATTTGCCCGGTGAAAATGAGGCTACACAGGTAGAAGAGCTTGCTGAGCCCAGCCAGCCAATTCAACCCATGCAACCAGTGCAACCGACATTCGCAACCTCGACTATTACAGTGGGCAAACGCACTGTGCTACCAATGGCAATTACGCCGAAACCAGGCGAGCGCATCGCGCATTATCCAACGCGGGTGGAACTTGCACCCGCCGAACCGACGGCATGGCTGCCCATTGTGCTTGGTTGTAATAAAGTCTGCACCTACTGCATCGTCCCTTACCGTCGTGGACGCGAACGCAGCCGACCTGTGGATGAATTGCTCTTCGAGGCCAGTACATTGGTGGCAAAAGGTGCCAAAGAATTGACATTGCTTGGTCAAACGGTCGAAGCTTACGGTCTCGATTTGCCAGGTACACCCGACCTCGCGGATCTTATGAGCAGCCTGAGTGAGATCGCAGGATTGCAACGTATCCGCTTTATGACATCCTATCCGCGCCATATGAACGATAGCATGATTGAACGCATGGCGCATCTGCCCAAAGTGTGCGAACACTTGAACATCCCTGTACAATCAGGCGATGATGCAGTGCTCAAACGCATGAAGCGCGGGTACACGCTGGATGAATATCGCGAGCGTATCGTGCGGGTGCGCGAACTCTGGCCGAATATCACGCTCTCCACCGATGTTATCGTCGGCTTCTGCGGTGAAACAGAGGAAGAATTCCAACATACCCTCGATCTGTTGCAAGAGATTCGCTTCGATGTTGTGCATGTCGCGGCCTACTCACCACGCCCAGGGACAGTGGCCGCCCGTTGGGAAGACGATATCCCCCTGACTGAGAAAAAACGTCGTCTGCACGCCGTTGAAGATGTACAGGCTAGCATTGCCCTCGCACTGAACGAGCAATATATCGGGCGCGTTGAAGAAGTAATGGTTGAGGAAACGAATAATTCACATGGGCGTCTCCAATGGAAGGGGCGCAACCGTGCCAACAAATGGGTCTTTTTCCCGCAAAACGAACTTGCAAGTGCGAACAGCATCCACCCAGGCGACATAGTACCGGTGCATATCGAACACACCACCGCCTGGTCCTTGCAGGGTTGCGCGGTTGCGGTATAATAAGCAAGCTGTAGATATGACATTTCCAGCGAAGATGGAGGAGGCGTTCGATGACGCAGGCACAACCCATGCCTTCTGAAGAGAAGGCTCGGCTTAAGAAACAATGGACCGATCTAGCAATCCAGCAGGCTCTATCAAGTCAATGGGAGAATGCGGTGGTCACCAACCGCAATATCTTAAACATTTTCCCAACCGACCATGAAGCACTGAATCGCCTCGGTAAGGCGTATAGCGAACTGGGACTTTACACTGCAGCCCGACAAGCCTATACGCAAACGCTAAAATATAGTCCTGGTAACGCTATTGCGAAGAAAAACCTGGACCGGCTCGCCCTCTTACAAGAGGAATCCGCCAATACCCATAGTGGAGCTGAACGAATTGATCCGCGCCTCTTCATTGAAGAGACTGGCAAAACCGGAACAACCGAGTTAATTGATGTCGCTCCCGCTTCCGTGCTAGCAAAAGTTGGTGTGGGCGATAAAGTGCAAATGCGCGTTGTCGGACACTCAATCCACATCATCAACGCTCTTGGAGAGAACATCGGGCGCATCGAGCCGCGCCTCTCCAACCGCTTGATCAATTTTATGGAGGGAGGCAACCGCTATGCCGCTGCCATTTTGACGATGGAACAGGGGCAGGTGCGCCTCATCATCCGCGAAGAGTACCAACATCCAAGTATGTTTGGCAAAGTAAGCTTCACAACACAAGGCGGCGGCGATACTATCCGCGCTTATATCAAAGATAGTATGGTACGCTATGATCGCGATGACGATGACGATCTAGGTAATGATGACGAGTACTACGACGGTGGCGACGAAGGCGACGAATTAACCGAGGTTGATTTCGAGGCTACTACCGAATCCGAAGAATGAAGCACCCCGTGGCTAAAGTCAGGGGCTTCAAAATAGCATTGAATTGAAAGGAACACAATCATGAACAAAGCGAAAAAAGTAGCATGGCACAAGCATCTTGTTAAGGCCAAGAAGTACCACGAGAGAAAAAAAGCATTAAAAGCCAGTGGAACTACGACATCCACAGTGACAGCGCGACGCTAAATGCCTCGCTATGCCTATTCATAAATTTAGCAATTGAGCAATGGGACAATGGGGACAATGGGCAACCAACCGCCAGCGACATCGTCGGCCTCGGTAAATAACATCCTCACCTTGCTCGCCTCACGCGATGCCCAGCTGGCAGGAGGTGCCGGGGGACTGGAACGGCGTGTTACCTGGGCCAGTCGGATGCGAGCGCGATTACCGGCCTTTGAAAGCGTTCAAGGAGGTGAACTGGCCCTCCTCACCCTTTCCCAATTGCGCCAACTCGGTGAGACGCTCCCGCGCTTGCTGAACAGCCTGCACCATGAAGGAGTCGCGGCGGTTGCTGTCGCGGCTTCCTCCCTGGAGGCGTTAGGTCAGGACGCCATCACACTGGCGAACACCTTGCACTTCCCCTTGATTTTGCTACCCGCCACCGCTCCCATTGAAGAAATTGAACGCGAAGTCATCTATTTTGTCGTCAGCTTTCGCGGCGAAATTGAGCGCAAAGCCGCCGAGATTGCGCAGAGGCTGATGCAATTCAGCATTCATGGTGCAGATCTGATAGACATCTGCGAACACCTTGCCCGTAGCACCAACAAATGGGTCATTGTGCAAAATTCCGACCAGCACATACGTCTGCAAGCCACACCCCCTAATAGACAGGCACTCGACTTGCCGCCAGTGTTGACCGATGAGGCTCTCTGGCAACAATCATTGACGCGGGTGGTTGCCCCCATCCTTATCCGTCATGAGACCGTTGGCTATCTCTCGCTAGTTGCTAACGATAGCGATTTTGACTACCTTGAACGTATTACCCTCGGACAGGTTGTACCAATTCTGGCACTCGCATTTGCCCGCGAACGAGAGCGCAGTGAGGTCGAGAGCCGCTATTCAGTCGAGGCATTTACGGATGTTTTGCAGGGAAACTACCAGCAATCTGAAGAGATGCTCGCTCGCGCACGCCTGCTCAGCTATGACCTCACGTTGCCACAGATAGTGGTTATCTTCGAGTTGGGAACGCTGGAAGCAGATTATGCTTCCGATAGCCCCCAGGCACTATGGAATCGGCGGGTGCGCGATGAACTGCTACGCGACTGGCCTGGCAGTTGGATCTACAGCGAAGCGCGCCGGGTATCTGCCTTGCTCCCACTGAACAGCAACAGCACGAACGGCGAAGACGAAAACGCCGTAATGGCTCGTCTGGAACGAGTCCAGACACGTATCCGATCCGGTAGCAACAGCAGCAACAGCAATAGCTTACCTCTCTACTCTGCCGGTATCGGGCGCATCGCCAAAAACTTGCGGGCAATACCGCAGGCATATCGAGAGGCTCAGCAGGCATTGGAAATTGGTCAGAAGCTCTTCGGGTCAGGCAAGTTGCACTCATTCGCACAGCTTGGCATCTATCGCTTACTCTTCCACTTGAATGGGCAAAGCGAACTGCAGGAATTCTACGCGGAGACGCTCGGCCCCCTGCTTGCCGCCGACACGCGCGGCGATGGCGCATTTATCGAGACGCTAGAATGTTACTTCCGTTGCAACGGCAACCTGAGCGAAACAGCCCGCGCCATGCATTTTCACCGTAACTCCTTACTCTACCGCCTCAGTCGCATAGAAGAAATCCTGGGACGTTCACTGGAAGATTCCGAATTGCGCCTTTCGTTGCAAATTGCGCTGAAAATCCACCATATGTTGTAACATTGACAATCCTCCCATTTTCCAGTACCCTTCAGATAAGCGGATAGAACATCGTCGTTTTATCCGCACAAATCTACCCCGTAGAGGAGGCCCTATGAATGCTCCCGTCTCATTACGCCGTGTGCTGAAATTTCGCACGGTGGTCTCGACCAGTACCGGGCTGGCATACGCGGCTATTAGTCTGCTCGGCTGCGTGCAACTGGCAAGTTATGTCGGCGGTGACTCCGGTTGGATCGCCGTTTTGATCGCTGGCCTGCTGGCAATGCTGGCCGCGGTCTGCTTCTCCGAACTCAACGCCATCTACCCGACCGCCGCAGCTATTCGCCTGTACATGAAAGAGGCGTTCAGCGATAACTTCTCGCTCACCATCACCTTTGGCTATATGCTCACCATTATTGCCGTTATCGCCGCCGATAGCTACATCGTCGGCAGTGCCATTACCTACGCATTTGGTCTACCGAACTGGGCCTCGTTGATATGGATACTTGCTCTGTTAGGATTGGCGATGGGAGCGAATCTGCGCGGCATTCGACTGGCGGGTCTTTTGCAAGATATCACCACCTACACACTGCTTCTCGCCGCCATCGTTATTTCGCTCATCGCTCTGAGCAAGCACAATTTTCAGTTACATGCGCCTTTTGATGCTGTCAACCATCCATTTGACCTGCTCAATGCTGTGGCAGTGGGCGTCTTCGTCTTCTCCGCTTTCGAGTGGGTCACCCCTCTCTCGGAGGAGATCACCAACATCCGGCTCATTCCACGCGGAATGTTTATCGCGTTAGCATTCCTCTTTACCTCATACGCCCTCTATACCGTTGCCTCCAGCAACCTGCTCAACGTTCACAATGCGGGTATAGCCAACTCTCCATATCCGCAACTCTTGCTTGGTCAGGCCGCGCTTGGGCAGGTGGGTCTCTGGTTCATGCTTATCGCGACTCTTCTCACGGCGGTTATGACTTTTAACGGGGGTTTTGCCACCGCCTCGCGTTTCCTCTACGCCACAGCTCGCGAGGATGTGCTGCCACCCATTTTCGCTCGCATCAGCGTCACTTATGCCGTACCCTACGTACCAGTCATTTTTCTCACCGTTTTTTCTGCGCTGATCGCCGTTGTTATCTTCCTCACCGGCCAGTTCCAGATACTCATCCTGGTCGGTGCCGTGCTTGAGGCACTGATCTACGCTGTGGCGGGTCTCTGCGTCATCCAGTTGCGTCGCCGCCAACCGGCAGCCGAGCGTTCATTTCGTATTGCCGGCGGTTGGACGGTTCCCATTGCGACTATCATTATCTTCGGTATCCTCGGCCTACTCGCCTCGCTTGGCATCGGCACCGGCACGGCGGGTATTATCGTCGGCTCACCATTGATTATCACACTTGTCCTGTTCGCACTTTCCGCCCTCTATGTGTACCTCTACGTCCCACGTATCCGTGCAGCAGCCGCTGCCCGCCGCGCCACCACCAGACGCAGAAGGCCAGGACGAGAGGCTGGAACATCGGAGGTAAGCAACTAAAAGGCCGCGTCCCTGATTTACTGTTTGGTCCGTATCTGCCGGACACGTTCTACGACTGTCGCAGCTTCAGCCTCCCGCTTCGTCATCGTTAGGAGAAGAGCATAGTTTTCCAGTGTGGTAGCCACAGCAGGGTCCTCAAGCCCTAAGGTTTTCTCCTGAATAACGAGTGCACGCTGGAGAAGGATCTCTGCCTTGGCGTACTTGCCTTGAAGCATGTACAGCTTTCCTTGCTCATTTTGACTCTGAGCAGTACTCGGATGTTCCGCGCCTAGACTTTTCTCTCGAATATTGAGTGCCCGTTCGAGGAGCGGTTCTGCCTCGGCATAGCGAGCTTGCTCGATGTAGAGGACAGCCAAACTGTTGAGACATATAGCTACATAGGGATGCTCTGGCCCCATTGCCTGTTCCAACAGCAGACATGCCCGTTGATCAAGCGACTCTGCTTCGCTAACCTTGCCCGCACGTTGATAGAGCCTTGCAAGATTACTCAGGGTCATTGCAACATACAGATGCTCCGGACCCAGCGTCTGTCTCAGGATCGTCAATGCACGGTGATAGAGCGGCTCCGCCTGGGCATACTTGTCTTGATTGTAGTAGAGGTACGCAAGATTGTTGAGGCTCTCCGCAACGTCGGGATGCTCCGGACCCAAATGGTGTTCACGGAATGCGAGTGCACGCTGATAGCACAGCTCCGCCTCAGCATATTTGCCTTGCGTGTGGGCAAGCACTCCCAGATCATTCAACGTCTCCGCAACGTTGGGATGCTCAAGTCCCACTACCTGCTCATACATACTAAGAGCGAGGTGGTAGTAGGACTGGGCTTGTGTATACTGAGCAACTTCTCGTAAATAGGCCCCTGTCTTCGTAAGCAGTTGCGCTGCTTCGAGGAATTGCAGGTTCCACTGTTCGATGAGATGCGCACAGACCTGTCCATGTGGCATGTATCTTTGGCAGAGAGACCAGCCTCCCTGCTCCTGAACATTGGGAAATACCCGGTTCATTACTCGCACGGTTCGCTCTGCCCAGAGCCGTTGCTCGTCCGTATCCATGCGATCTTTGAGTATAGTTTGGACAAGGCGATGCATGGTGAAAGTTTTCGCCTCAGCATTGCGATGGAGCAATGAACACGTCCGTACAGATGCGATGGTTGCATCGAACGTGAGTGGATCGGTCACAACCGTCTGTAGCAGTGGACCAAGTTCGGATGCACCTGCGATTATCATCTCTTCGGGAATAGCATCGGGATGGAGACATGTGCAGAAGCGCAGAAGATCAGCCGCGGCCGGGTTGGCACATTGGACCTTTTCGAAAGAGAGCGTAAAAGTGGCCCTCACCGATTGCGGATGATCAATGCTTGCGCCTCCACGCAGGTCGAGCATCAACGCACGTCGATGCTCGTAGCGATCCAGGTAATCGGAGAGGCTACATCCCGTTTCCTCAATATAGGCTCCCGCCTGGTCGAGTGCCAGTGGGAAACCATCCATAGCCTGAGCGATCCGCAGTGCCGAGGTGCGAAGCACCTCAGGTGCCTCTGCAAGGCGAGCCTCTGGCGCGAGCAGTTTGGCGCGGCGGAGCAGAAACATTGCACCTTCCTCTGGCTCCATCTGTTTCAGGTCGATGTGACACGCAAGTGCACTGACGGCCTGTGCGCGGGTGGTCAGCAGGAGAGAGCCTCTCCTGTCCGAAGGAATAACCTCTTGCAGGACCGTGAAATCTTCCACGTTGTCCAAAATGAGCAACCAATGCGTGTGGTTACTGAGCCATCGTTTCACTGCCGCACCGATGCGCGGCAGATCCCGCCCATCCACCTCAGGCAAGTGCAAGAGGTCTGCGATAGAGGCAACATCTGCACTCAGAATCTCCCGGGTGTCCGCTCGTGCCCAGAGTACCGCATAGTAGTCATCGCGGTAGCGATGGGCATATTCCGCGACTGTCTGGGTCTTACCGATGCCACCCATGCCACTTATCGCTTGGATGAGTGTTACCGCCGCACGACTTTCTGTCGAGAGCATGGTGTGCAAGGAGCTGAGGATGTGCTCGCGCCCGGTAAAGAACGGATTGCGTTGGTAGGGGACATTCCAGATGAGCGAACATTCCTCTAGCTGCACCGGGGTATGCTCTTCTGTTCTGAACAAGGCATCAGCGTGTTGTTGGAAGATATGGCAGAGCTGTTCTCGGTAATGATGCTGGGGAACCGCCTTATCACGTTCCCAGCGATTGATACTCCTGGCAGTGGTGCCAATCGCCTCAGCCAGGCGTTCCTGGGACCAGTTGAGGCGAATTCGTTCCCGTTGTAAACGTTGTCCAATGCTCGTAGCATGGCTGGTATTCATAGCGCACTCCCTCTCGTTTCTGCTCTCCAGCTGGTCAAAAGTAGGGTATCCTAGACAAGATAGTGAAAGAAAACAGGTAGTACGACAAAAATAGTGTCCGGTGTTTGTCAGGTGTTTGTCATGGTATTCTATCACATTCTAGGGCATACTAGGGATTGGAAGTCCTTTCCTCCTTGATGAGGGTTAGAGCGGGGATGCCAAGAGGATATCCATGATGGGACGCAACCATGTCCTCTGTGAGAAAGAGCAACGAAGAGAGGAAACGCTTCGCATGCGTAGCGCAGTATACGTAATACGCCATTGAGAACGAGGCCGACAGACGCGTTTTTAGAACGTGCTTTCTTGCGGGCACGAAGTCCCGGAAGGTGGTTGTCAATGCTCGCTCCAAGGAGAGAGCGTGGGAGGTCAATACTCAACCGTCCTCCCATCATGGCTCTTCCCATGGGAGAAGTGTTGCAGGCCTTCTTAGCAGCGAATGGCAGTGACGTCGAACGCACGTGCCAGACGCTTTTCAGCCAGGAAAGGAGGGGCCACAGGTAATAGCGAAACCTCTTGATGGATGTGTGGATGGAAGAACATCTCGCAGCACAACTGCATAAAAAGACTCAGACCCTGAGAACGTTTGCCGTTTTTGGCAGCGTGCTCGAACGTCAATGAATGCCTGCTCTTCTCGTAACAGGTAAAGACGTACTCTACGCCAGTAGCTTGTTTTCGTCAAGAAAGACCGCGCTTTGGACCATGGAACCTCTCTTTGCGTGGGGCAAGGGGAGGAGCAGAACAACAGTTTGGAGCAGTAGACACAGTAGAAAGGATACCACTATGATCCCGAATCTCTCTGCATGTCGTTCCATTGTACGCCGCAGCCTGGGTGTGTTCACCTTGCTGTGCGTGTGTTCACTGTTTGTGACCCTGGGAACCTCCTCTGCATACGCTGCAGGACCCGCTCGTACAAGCTCACACGTCTTTGTACCCCCCGGCTTCGTTCAGGTCACGCAACAGAACTTTCGCCAGCTGATGCATTCCCCTCTCGCCCATTACAGGATCTCTCCTCGTATCAACAATACCGGTCCTGGCCCCTACCTCTTCACCGATAACATTTACTCCGTAGCCAACGGGTTATATGTGTCAGCCGAACTCGGCTACTCTGGCGGCAACAAAGGCATGCTGCGAGCCCGGACCAATGTGAACAAGCTTGGTCCCTGGGAAGTGTTCAACTGGTATGGCGGGTTCAACAACAACGAGTTTGAAATTCAGTCGAATGCCAACAGTTTGTTTGTCACGGCCGAACTCGGCTACACTGGCAGCAACTACGCCATGCTGCGGGCAAGAACCGGCTCGAACAGCCTTGGTCCCTGGGAACAGTTTTACTTGTTTACCGATAACAACGGGAACGATATTATTGAATTCGGCAGCCAACAATTTATGTGTCGCGGCCGAGCTCGGCTACACTGGCAGTAACTATGCCATGCTACGAGCCCGGACCAATGTGAACAAACTTGGTCCCTGGGAAGAATTTCTCGTCTAGTGATCTGTCTCCAGATTTAGCATAGCTTCCATCGTTTTGGCCTGTTAGGGAGGGGACGGCAGTACGACGCTTCTTCGCAGGTCGTTCGAGAAGAAGAGCTTCCGAGATTTTTCGCTCGGAGCTCTTCTATCTGGAAGCGGTGTGAACCGTAGCAGACTGGATTACCGAGCCAACGGAAATGGCATAGCTGGATCATGTTCCTGATGATAAAACGGGATGGAAAATTGGAAGTGCCAGGAACCATGAATGAGCAACGGAGTACTCTTGTGGGCGCTCCATGGAACACGTTGCAGCTTCACTTCCGTGATAGTCCAGGTGATCACCACCGTATTGACATGCGAGGGAACATGAAAGAGATCCGGCAAGGGTCCTAGTTTGTTCAACGAGTATAGGGGCGAACTCGTTGAAGCAGTGAGCTGGCACAGCCCGGAGGGAGTGGTTTGGACCTGAACGACTGGGCCATAGCTGCCTTGCTCGCTTGCGGCGACAACAAAGGCACACCCATAGTCACGTAACAGGTCACGTGACAATTGTACCGTGTAGGCAATATAGAGCCGTTCTGGATCGGCATACGCTTTCCCCACCATAATCTGTATCCCAGCTGACTGCTGGCTTTGATTGACAGGTGAGAAAGCATACGCCGTAGTGGTTCCTTCACTCCCGAACCGGCCGGAGAGCGGGCCGACAAACGCGGTTCCTAGGACCAGGAGCGTGACAAAGAGTACCGCAACTGCTCCCAGGAGCGGCCACCTTTTCCGGTTCCGTCCCGGTCGGGATAGTTCTCGCGGAACATACTGTAACCTGCCAACTGGCTGCGGTGTGTCGTGAAGAGATGCAAGACGACATGAAACGGTTTCCCAGTCTTGCTCAAGATCAACTGTTTGCGGCGCATGTTCCTGCAAGGTCGCACGAAGCAAGGTTTCCTGCACGGTTTCGGGCTGTTCCCGTAAAGGGTGTGTACTCATAGCATTGTTCTCCTTTATTTCATGGGTGACGTATTCCAGCCGTCTGCTCGCTAGAGGCGGGATGGATACATGGCTCCGGGTACTGCGCTTCTTGCGAACCGTGGCGGAGCTTGTGCAGCGCACGGTGCAGAATGACACGGGTAGTGCCTTCCCGTTGATCCAGCAGTTCTGCGACCTCGCGAAGTGTGAAATCGCCGTAATAGCGCAAGACAAGGGGGACGCGATACTTGGGAGGAAGGGCCTGTACCTGCTGCCAGAGGGACCGGCGACTTTCTGCCGAGATGGCGACTTCATCGGGTTGGGGGACCTGCGTTCGTCCCCAATCCTCCTCCAGGTCGTTAGCCTGCTCCAGTGGCACCATCCTGGTGCGCTGTCGCACTTTCAGCGCGGTAAGAATCTGGCGTGTTGTGATACGCTGGAACCAGAGTGGAAATGTTGCGAGATCGCGCAGTTGCCAACGGTACTCGAAGGCACGCAGGAAAACTTCCTGGGCACAGTCTTTGGCCTCCTCTGGCAGCAATCCGCTGAGTGTCGCCAGCCGCACTGCACGAGGATAGTACCGGTTGAAAATAGCACGTACCGCTTGCTCATCACCTTGCTGCCAGGCAGCAACGAGAGCCGTTTCGGTATCGGACATGCTTCTGCATCCTTTCTCACAGGTGTTTACTCTTCTATAAAGAAAGACAGCTGCGCTCCCCAAAATGTTACAGGCCTGTCCATGCGAAACTGTCGTTATCTCGACCTCACGCTGGTAGACTCGTCAATTACGTTCACAGGGCAGCAGAGTGCCTACAAGAACTGGTGTAACACCCGCAGCATCTGTTGGGGTGACGCCAACACTATCTTCTCAGGGAACACAGACTTCTGGGGTGACGCCGACATCGAGTCCTAAAACAACACCTTCGCCAATACCATCACCGACGCCTAAGCCGACACCCTGAACACATCCTGCTAACAAGATTTGTCCGTAGAATACTCATAAGAAGCTAAAAATAGGGGTATACGCAACCACGGTGAAGCAAAGATCAGCGACATTCATACACTCGTCCACCCGCTGCCTTCAACAAACGGTCGCGGATAGCAAGTCCGAGGCCAGAGGTATCAAAGTTGCGGCAGAGAATGATCTGCACACCGGCATTCTCAAGCAAACGCAGACCGGCGAAGAGCGATGACGCGACTTGCTGCGCATTAGAAGCGTTGCCCAGAGAATGGACAAGCGCACCGCTCTCTTGAAATGCTAGCACATCTTCATCGGCAACCAGCACACCAATCCGTTCACCCTGTTCGCCGCGCCATCGTACTTCGGCAAGCATCGCCGTGCGCATTGCTTCCACCGGGCCATCAAACAGCCGCAAGGGAACAGCAGGAGCGTAGTGAGTGAGCATCTGCCCCGGCGAGGTGTAGCGTGCCGTATCCTCTCTCTCGCTTTCTGCGTGTTCTGTAAGCGCGACATGTTTCGGAGCAGTAAGTTGCACAGCGGGCAAGATATGTCGCAACGCTTCAAGACTGATCCCGCCTGGGCGCAGGATAGTCGGCACTGGCGCACACATATCGAGTACCGTGGACTCTACCCCGACCTCGCATGGGCCGCCATCAAGAATAAGTGGCACACGTCCATGCAAATCGGCATAGACATGTTGTGCAGTCGTAGGACTGATGTGCATAAAACGGTTCGCGCTCGGTGCCGCTATCGGCGTACCAGCGGCACGAATCAACGCGAGAGCGACCGGATGACGCGGCATACGTACGGCGACAGTCTCCAGTCCAGCAGTTACTAAGAGGGGGACTAGCGAACTGCGTGGAAAAATCATTGTGAGCGGTCCCGGCCAGAACACCTCTGCCAACCGTCTTGCCTGAGCCGAAATGCTCGTTGTTAAATGCTCTAACGTTTGCTCTTCGGCGATATGCACGATCAACGGGTCCCTGAACGGACGCCCTTTCGCAGCAAATATTCGCTCCAATGCTCGTGGTTGCAAGGCATCCGCTCCCAACCCATAGACTGTCTCAGTGGGAAAAACAACGATATCGCTCCCGTGTATCATAGCCGCCGCCCGCTCAATAATTGCTAAATCAGGCTGAATAGGATCGATTTTGACAACTTCCGTTTGCATATCTTGCATAAACTTCATACCTCTTGTACGAACATATTTAGATAGGAATATGCGTGAGTATAGCATGTTTGGCAACGAATATACCATAGAATTCGTAATCGCATACATAAGCGATCCGTATCAGAAGCTATACGTCTACAGCACACACGAGCGACGCGAATGTGGTCATATGGAACTTCTTCAAACAGTTCGCAATTTAAGATGTCGGTTGCTCCGTACCGACACACTGCTGATCGCGCCGGATCAAAAAGTGTTCAAGAATACCGACCTGTTGTTTCAACAATTTATTACGCAGTTCCGCCTCATCCATCCACAAGGGATTGCCTTCGATACTACTGCGCAAAGTGCCACCAGCTACCTCAGCACGATAAATCATTGCGAGTGTACTCATCCTTCCGATACCATCGCTGACATTGGAACTACAGCCAATCAGGCCAGTAATCTGTATCTGCAAGCCGGTCTCTTCTTTACACTCACGCATTCCCGTGGCTTCAGGGTGTTCGCGCCAGCGCATAAAGCCACCGGGAAAGACAATATGTCCCTCCGGGCGTTGAATGACGAGATAGCGTCCCTGCTCTTCCACAACAATGTTGACGCAGCCAAGGGGGGGTAAATTGCCCGCGAGAAGAAAATTCAGGAGGTTAAAAAAGATGCCGACCCACGTTTTGAGCCCACGATACAAAAATTGGCGTATCATGAAGTGCGCCCCATCCTCTCATACTATTCTGTTGACCACATTTCCATTGTACCCCACAGATATCAGGTTTAGCCAATCCACAAACAAGGATCAGAGCCAACTTCGCTTCTGCGCACAGCAAACATCGGCGAACCTAATAAAACTGAGATGTTATCTGTCCAGGGCTATTAATAGCCCTGCATCAAGAAAACTACTACTTGACACAACCTTCATATATCCCTACAATCACAGTGGTGAATACAAACGTGAAGCGATCTGGGGGTAGCATAAAAATGGGAGACCGTGCGGGACAGCGATTGGACAACTATCAATTAGTTCGTCTGCTTGGCGCTGGTAGCTTTGGCGAAGTCTATCTAGCGGCACATCTACACCGCAAAACGCACGTCGCTATGAAGGTGTTGCCCCAACTGGTAGACAATGACTTACCCAATTTTCTCAACGAGGCACGAACCATTCGTCTCAGACATCCCCATATTGTCCAGGTTCTCGATTTTGGCGTGGACAATCGTACTCCTTTCATAGTGATGGAGTATATTCCGAATGGCACTCTTCGCCAACGCTACCCTAAAGGCTCCCGACTTCCTTTAGAGCGCGTTGCAATGTATATTGGCCAAGTCGCTCAAGCATTGCAATATGCCCATGATGAAAGAATCATCCATCGCGATGTGAAGCCCGAAAACATATTGCTGAGATCAGAGACAAACGTCTTGCTGAGTGATTTTGGCATTGCCACCATGGCCCACAGCACTCGTTCTCAAAGTATCCAGGAGATGGCTGGCACAGTCGTCTATATGGCACCAGAGCAAGTACAGGGTAAACCTTCTCTTGCCAGTGACCAGTATGCGTTAGGCATTATTGCCTATGAATGGTTGTGCGGAGAACGCCCCTTCAATGGCTCTCCTACGGAAATAGCCATGCAGCATGTTGTGGCTCCTCTTCCTCCTTTGCACGATAAAATACCTACTATCGCGCCTCAGATAGAGCAAGTTATAACAACTGCATTAGCCAAAGAGCCAAATAAACGTTTCGCCAGTGTGCAAGAATTTGCCATTGCGCTGGAAAAAGCCTGTAAGCCTGCTCCATTCATCGCCCCTGTTCCCACTTTCCCGGCAAAACCACCTGTCGTTTCGCCTCCTTTACCTCAACAAATACAGCAGCCTGCGCCTGACATTGCATTGCAATCATCTCTAAAGCAACCGCCCGCTCCACCTTCTGAAGTAACAACTTCACGCAAGTCTCCTATTTTACCTCAAACAATACCTATGGAAAATAAAGAGATCATTTCTACTCCAATAAATATAAAAATACGACAAAACCGTTTTTTCTTTCCTCTACTGATATTACTTGTACTGCTCGTTCTAGGATCGGTTGGTAGCGGCATCTATTATTATTTCCGTTCTACAAGTGGCTATGGTACTGGTCCTGGCGGTGGAACTACTGGTGGGATCGCTGGTAGCGAGACGACTACTAGTAGGTTCATTGCCAGCGGCGGTGGCAATAATGGGAAAAATTGTAAGAAGATCGGTGTACTCTTACCTGAGACCGCCACTTCGGCGCGTTGGGATAGCGAAGACAGGCCACTCCTGGAAAAGGATATCCTTCAGTTGCTACCCGGCGCAACGGTAGACTACAACAATGCCCAGGGAAGCGCTGACCTCCAGCAGACCCAGGCGCAGGCAGACCTGACGAAGGGCGACTGCATCCTGGTAATTGGCCCTTCCGACAGTATCAAAGCCGAGGCCATCGTTTCGGCGGCTAAAGCGCAGAATGTACCCGTAATTTCCTACGACCGCCTGATTTATAGCAACAGCCTTAACTACTATGTCTCCTTCGACAACACGAAGGTTGGGCAGTTGCAAGGTCAGTACATTGCTACTCACTACCAGACCTTTGTCACAGCCAATGGCACGAAGAATACGGTGATGATTAACGGTGCCCAGACGGACAATAACGCCTTGCTGTTCGCGAAGGGGGCTCATAGTGCTCTTGATCCGTTGTTTAGCAGCGGCGCTCTCAAGAATATCTATGAGAAATTCACGCCGAACTGGGATAATCTGACTGCACAGACCGAGATGCAGGCTGCATTGATTGCCAATCAGAACAAGATTGCCGTCGCCTATGCCGCCAACGACGGTATGGCAAACAGCGTGATTGCCGCGCTCAAAGCGGTGAAACTCAACGGGAAAGTACTTGTGACGGGTCAGGATGCGACCGTTGCTGGTATCCATAATATTCTCGCCGGAGATCAGTCTATGACTGTTTACAAGGCGATCAGCAAAGAGGCTATGGCAACAGCACAGCTCGTCGCTGCTATCAGCAATGGGTCAGACACAAGTACCATTATCAACGGCCAGACAGCTATCCCGCAAACCGGTGAGGCTAGTATTCCCTCGGTGCTTGAGATTCCGGTGGCCGTAGATAAGACGAATATTAAGACAACAGTTGTTGCCGATGGTTTCGTGGCAGTACAGGCAATCTGTGCCGGGCTTCCTTCTGGCACTGATGGTGTCTGTCCATAAACTTGTCGTTTAACGTGCTATGTAACTTGTAGTATTGCCTGATATCTGTGTAGTGCATTGATGGAACCACCCCGCTGCTATTCTTCCTCTCCTGTTCATCGCAGGTGGAGTAATCTATATGGGTACACTCCACGGTAACGTAACTGCGATAGCGGAAAACTCCGGTTCTGTTCTCTTGACGCCTTGCATCTTCGTGTAACCTAATGAGAACGAGGACAATTGGTTTTGTTCTCGATTACCAGCACTAAAGAAAGAGACTATCTACATGACAATGAAATTTGGCATACTTGTTCCCCAGGGATGGCGCATGGACCTGGTTGGCATCTCCGATCCGATTGAGGCATGTGAGACGATGACTCGTGTCGCGCAGGAAGCTGAGACGCTCGGCTTCGACTCGATCTGGCTATTTGACCACTTCCATACCGTGCCGACGCCGACACAAGAGGTAACCTTCGAATGTTGGACGAGTACGGCTGCCCTGGCCCGCGATACGAAGCGGGTACGCATCGGACAGATGGTCACATGCAATAGCTACCGCAACCCCGCGCTACTGGCAAAAATGGCGAGTACCGTTGATGTGCTGAGTAACGGACGACTCGACTTCGGCATCGGTGCGGGCTGGCATGAAAGTGAATACCGGGCTTACGGATACGACTACCAGGATGGTCCCGAACGCTTACGCCATTTGCGAGAAGCAGTGCAGATCATACTCAAGATGTGGACCGAGGATAAGGCGGAATTTGAGGGTAAGTATTACCATGTACGCGGTGCCATCAACCAGCCAAAGGGAGTGCAGAAGCCGCATATTCCGTTGCTGATTGGCGGTGGCGGTGAGAAAGTCACGCTCAAACTCGTGGCCCAGTATGGCGACGCCTGCAATATCGGTCATCTTGATCCCGAAGGCCTGGCGCGGAAATTCTCCATTCTCAAAAAACATTGCGACGATGTTGGGCGAGATTACAACAGCATTAAACGAACTGTCCTGTTCAACTGTGCTATCGGCGAAACGGATGCCGAGGCGATGGCGAAAACGGTGTATTATACCCGCAATATTCCATCCGGGCGGATGCGCGAACAGGCTCTGGTTGGCACGCCTGATGCTATTCGCAAACGGCTGGTTGAAATTGAGCAAGCCGGTGCGCAAGAAGTGATTATCTTTATGCAAGATGCAAAGGATATTGAGCCAGTGCGCATGTTTGCACGAGAATGTATGCAAAAGTAATAATTCCGTGACAAAAATTCCGCTACCGAACGGTAGCGGAATTTTTGTCATAGCACTATTATGCCAACAGTTCTTCCATTTGTGACAGGTGCGACTCAAAAAGCTGTAACGCCAGGCGTACAGGCTCAGGTGAGTTCATGTCTACACCGGCCTTCTTGAGCAATTCGATGCTGTAGTCGGATGAACCGGAGCGAAGGAATTGCAAGTAGCGATCGACCGCGGGCTGTCCCTCATGCAGGATGCGCTGTACCAGTGCGGAGGCGGCAGAGATACCGGTTGAGTACTGGTAGACGTAGAAACTGCTATAGAAATGCGGAATACGTCCCCACTCGATATCAATCAACGGGTCAATTACCGTCTCGCCGCCGTAGTATTTCTCATTGAGTTGATGATAGAGTGCGCTAAGCATATCGGTAGTCAGTGACTCACCTTGCTCCGCACGGCTATGTATTTGTTGCTCAAACTCCGCGAACATGGTCTGGCGGAACAACGTTGCGCGAAAATCTTCTAACGAATGATTGAGAATGGCGAGTCGCAATGCACGGTCTGAGGTCGTCTTCAAAAGGTGTTCCGTGAGCAGTCCTTCATTCAGGGTTGAGGCAACCTCAGCGACAAAAATGGTATAGTCGCCATATTGGAAAGGCTGGTGGCTGCGCGTAAAGTAGGAATGCATGGAATGGCCCAATTCATGCACCAGCGTATACATGCTATCGCGGTTATTCTGGAAGTTCAGCAGAATAAAGGGGTTGGTACTGTACGCGCCACCGCTATAGGCGCCACCGCGCTTCCCCGGTGTCTCGTACACATCAATCCAGCGTTCCGTAAAGGCCCTTTTCAGGGTAGATATGTAATTCTCACCCAGGGGAGACAACGCTTCTATCACTGTATCGTATGCTTGCTGATAACTGACCTCTTGCATGGTTTCTTCAACAATCGGCACATACAGGTCATACATATGCAGCTCATCAAGTCCCAGCAAGCGTTTGCGCAGTCTCATGTAGCGGTTCAGAAGCGGGATATGCTCACTAACGGTCTCAATGAGATTATCATAGACACTTTGCGGTATGTTATAATTCGCAAGTGCGGCCTCCCTGCACGAATCATAATGATGCTGGTTGGCATAGAAGATATCTGATTTGATATGTGAAGACAGTGTAGCGGCAATAGTATTTCGCTGCTTTAAGAACGTGCTCTGCATGCCCTCGAAAGCTTCTTTACGCACCCGCCGGTCGGTACTGCGAATGTATTTGATGTAGTTGCCCTTCGTCAGTTCGACCTCGACCCCCTCTTCATTCTTAATTGTCGGAAGTTTGAGGTCGGCGTTGTCAATCATCGAAAAGATGCTGTCAGGGCCGTTCGCAACGTCACCGGCTGCCGCCAGGATAGCTTCAATCTCGGCAGAGCGTACATGCACCCGTTGCCGATTTAAATCATCCAACTGGTGCTTGTAGAGGCCCAATTCCGGCAACTCACGCAAAAACGCATCCAATTGCTCTTGTAGCAAAGCTAAGATTTCCGGCTCAATAAAAGAAGCCACTGTAGAGGCACGAACATAAAGTTGCATGGCACGGTCAGCCATGCTCTGATACGTGCTATTTGTCATATCTTCATCTTTATGCATCGAGGCATAAACATACAGGCGTTCAAGCTCCTGAAAGAGTTCATCGCGTTTCTGTAAAGCAGCAAATAATGCCTGCCCGCTTTGCGCAAGTGTCCCTGCCAGAGCTTCGAGTTCTGGCAGACGATTTGAAAGTGCCTGATAATCACGTTCCCAATCAGCATCGCTGGGGGAAATGGTGGCAAGATTCCATGTATATTCGATGGGAATATCAGTTCTGTTCTTTAACGTTTGCAACGTAAATTCTCCTTCATAAGGTCTGTGGTTAGACAGAAGATGTCGTATTCGAGCGCACAGTCCACGTGGCTGGCAACCAGGGTACTGGCGTTGTGTGCCAAGCATAGACGCTCCACACTTGAGCTACAATGAGATGGTCCTATTGTACCACGAATCAGAAGCAAAAAATACGAAGGGATAACATGTTATATACAATGTACACACATGCTACCCCTTCAGCAATCATCTACACGAAGCGGTCATTAGCCATAGATCAGTTATGCATCAGCAAATCGTCCCTATCGCCCCACTTTTCGAGGAAGCGATAGAAGTTGCGTTTTGTCAATCGAGTCCGTTCAGCGTCGGAGAGATGCACATCCTGCACTGTAGGCACGTAAGTCAAAGGGAGATCAGGCGTAATTACTACTGATGCACCGCTATCGCGTACTGCGAAGTTAAAGTCAACATCCATATACGATGGAAAACGATAGCGTTCATCGAACAACCCGGCCTTTTTCAGGAGCGTGCGCCGGAAAGCCATGCAACGCACATCTATGACATCTATCTCCGGCAAGGACGATTCTTCAAAGTGCCGCAGATCATCGGTGCGTAAACCGTGCCATCCTGTTACGCCTACGGTGTTATCCTTCAGCGTCTTTTGTAGAGGTGTAAAGATATCGCCCGTCAATTCAATGGCGTTATCAATCAGCAGGATATAGCGACCGCGACTCTGTTTCAAGCCGATGTTCCGCGCCTCAGCCTCACCCGTCAAGCGTGTTAAGCGCAAGACACGCAGGCGGTGTTCAGAATAATGTAGCGCATCAGCCCAAATGCTCAAGCCATCGTCGGATGCATTATCAACCAGAATAATCTCTATATCATTTGCCCCGGCGTACCGCAGAATGCTTTCAATGCAGCGTTGTGTCTGCTCTGAGCTATTGCGTGCCAGAATATTGACCGAGAAGAGACAGGTTTCCGGCTCATCAAGCAACGAGGGGATAGAGCGAGCCGTACGGTACTCAGTACCATCTACGTTAACACCTGGCAAAATGACGAGATGCGCTCCGTGGGGATTATCTTTAATGGCATAACCAGCCTCCTCAATTTGGCGTTTCAAGTGGTCTGCACGGTCGTATTGACCCTTTCTACGTAGCATGTCGCGTTCATGAGAGAGCGCGAGTATCTCTTCGGGGATTATTCCATGACGATATGATCGAGTGGTCATATACTTCATCCTTCCTACACAATGTTCTCTGTCCACAAATTTTTCGCGTTACGAGAAGCATTACGGTATACATTACAATATACAGATTACCAGCCTGGCGCGAGACCATCACAGCGTGGGTCGGCGGCACCTTCGAGAATATTCAGCATCTCTAAGGCAGCTATACCATGGGTATTGGGCGGGAATTTATTGACATCGTAGCCAAGATAGTTCGTGGAAATTGGTTCCACCCAGTTCGATGTATGCTCTGATAAGTCCTCACCGCCCTGAGTAAGTATCTGTACACCTGCTTGCGTAGCGAGGTAGTGAGCGCAAGCAACCATTCCGCGGGTGTCGAGTACGGGCCGTTCGGAGAGCATAGCAGGAGACCTCTTTTTTCTTCAACGCAGCACCATTTTATCGTTGCATCTATTATAGCACACAGGACATTCCTCCATCATCTCTTTTCTCTGTACGAAGTTCTCGTTTGCGCAGCGACAAATCGGCTCGTTTGATTTGTTCCTGAGACCGGCTATCGGTTCTACACCATAGACCAGTTACCGCACCTGCATCGCATTCTGGCGCTCAAAGAACTCGGTCTGGGACTGACACAGATCGTCGAGCTTCACCAAGAGTATGTATGAGCCTGGCTGATAAATAACAAATGGCGGCTGTTTTTGCTCATAACGCCCTTCCTACCAACACTGTCGTCATGGTACAATGCTCCTGAACACTCCCTCGAGTGATAGTTCAAGCACATGAGAGAGTGCAAACACAGTCGTGCAGAGAGGAAAGAGCATCATGATCTTTCACCTTTTGCGGTTCCCTCCCGCATTCATTCTCCCCTCATTCCTGTCAATGGATCGTCTTTTTCTGTTCCAGCTCGTCGTTACCTTCCTCGTTGGGAGCCTCTGGCTCACAGGGGCTACCATCCTCGCAGAAAAATTCGGTGCTAAAATCGGTGGTGTGATAGCCGGGATGCCTTCTACCATCGTGATTGCGTTGTTCTTTATCGGATGGACACAAACACCCGTAGCCGCTTCTCAGGCAACGATAGTCGTTCCCCTTATTATGGGAATCGATGGGCTTTTTATCATCACCTATGCTTCTCTCGTCCGACAGAGCTTTCCCCTCGCACTGCTCTCTTCGCTCTTCGTGTGGTTGTGCTTCTCGTTCGTACTCGTGCTTATTCACTTTAACAATTTTGGTCTTTCTCTCATCGGCTTTCTCGGACTCCTCCTTGTTTCTTACGGTATCATGGAGTATGTCTTACACGTCAAATCACTCACTGGCCGCAAGACTCCGTTTTCTTTCTCCAATGTCCTCATGCGGGGGCTCGTCAGTGGCTCGATTATCACCCTCGCCGTTGCTTTCGCCAAACTGGGAGGGCCACTCGTCGGGGGAGTATTTGCCTCATTTCCCGCCGTGTTTCTTTCAACCATGATCCTCACCTATTTCGCACAGGGCAGAGCGTTCTCGGTGAGCGTGATGAAGACCTTACTGCTCAGTGGGACCATCAACGCTACCGTCTATGCGAGTGCGGTGCAATTTTTGTATCCCCTGTTTGGTCTCATCGGAGGAACCATCAGCTCGTTTCTTCTTTCACTGCTCAGTATGTATGCCGTCTTTCTTCTCGTCAAAAAGATTGCTTGAATCTGCCACGGGAGTTTGTCAGTTAAAACGGCTTTTATGAGCATCACAAAGAACGGACTTGTTATGCATGAAGAAGGTAAGTCGTGCGCATGGCAGAGCCATGCGCACGACTTACCTTCTTCATGCATATTTCTTTTGTTCACGTTCCGCTAATTCTTTCACGTGCTGTACGTGGTCTTTATGGCAAATCATGGTCTTATCGTCTATTTCAACAACAATCACATCCTCCAGACCAATGGTATAAACCGGGCGTTTGGTATTATTGTAGACAAAGATGTTCTGGCTTCCCAGGGCAACGTGCTTCCCAACGGACCGGACGCCTTGCTCATCGGCGGGAAAAAGCGTGCCATATTGTTCCCAGTTGCCCACATCGTTCCAGCCGAGGTCAACGGGAATGACCACGAGTTTCTTTGTTTTTTCCATGATGCCCGTATCAATGGAGATAGTGGTCAACGTAGGCCAAAGTCCATCTAGCACGGCACGCTCATCAGGGGTACCCATCGCAGCGACAATGCTCTCGATTTTTCTCACTAGTTCGGGAAGATGATCGCGAAATTCCGCTAGAATAGTCTCGACCTGCCAGATAAACATGCCGCTATTCCAGACGTAATGACCATCGACAAGATAGCTTTGTGCCGTTACGAGATTTGGCTTTTCTACGAACCGCTCGGCATTGAAAGCTTGCAAGCCGAAACCTTCGTCTACCCTATCGGCGAAACGGATATAACCATAGCCCGTCTCCGGTGAGGTGGGTTTAATGCCCAGGGTGACAAGATAGCCCTGCTCAGCCAGCTTATAAGCAAGGCGCAATGACTCCCGTAATGCTTCCGCCTTTGTGATGGCAGCATCAGCATGAAGCGAAGCGATGATTGCTTGCGGGTCCTTTCGGGCAATAGTTGTTGATATCCAGCAGAGGGCGGGTGCGGTATTACGCCCCATCGGCTCACCGAGAATATGTGAAAGTGGAACGGTTGGCAGGTGTTCGTGAGCCAGTTCCGCCATGTTGCGCCCCGTGACGACCCAAGAACGCTCAGGAGTTATCAGAGGTTCCACCCTCGCCAACGTTTCCTGGATCATACTTTTGCCACTCGGCAACGGCAGAAATTGTTTGGGGAATTGTGGCGTGCTGAGTGGCCACAATCGCGTACCACTCCCACCCGCCAAAATGACAGCATTCAAATGTTTCATACTTCTATTCCTCACAGCAAAGATTTTTCTACACGACTGCATGGTCGTGCCATCTTCATATTGATGCAAGGATTGTATAGGTATGGACGCGCTCTGTCAAATGTTTGGATTAGCTATGAGACGTAGGGACCGGTTTACCGCATCACCGTTCTCCTCTGGGCCATATGCAAATCTTGAGGCGGACGCAGTAAACCGGTCGCTCATAGCATCACTTCCTGGGCAGGTGCTGGGGAATATTCGTGACCACAATGCTGGGGCGGGAGAGCAGTGACGTTTTGAGACGGAACGCAGTCTGATTGTGCAAGGCAAATTCCCACCAATGCGAGACAACGAATTCCGGCAGCAGGACCGTGAGCGTCTCCTCGGGATGCAGCTCACGCATGGCATCTATATATGCCAGCAAGGGACGCGAAAGCGAGCGATAGGGTGATTCGATAATCACCAACTGCGTCTCTTCATCTTTTGATGTATTCCTTTGCAAATTCATCCACATTTCCTGTACCGTATCGGCATCATGCATATCAATAGCTATATGGGACGCGGTAACGTGCGCTGTAATCGAACGAGCGTAGGCCAAACTTTGCTTCGAGACGCGATCCAACCCGGCTATAGGAACAATAAAGCGGTGACGCACCTTCTGGGGAAGAGCAGGTAAACTACCCGGCGTATCCCGTTTCACCTCAGTAAAGTTCGTAACTACAATGTTTGGGTGGAAGTACAGGCGCACCTTCAACCTGAAGACGAATGGATTAAACAGGAATCGTTGCCACCAGGGGGCATAAGTTTCAGGCAAAACAACGGTCAACGTATCGCTCGGATGTTGCTTGTGTACTGATTCAATATACTCAATCATTACTTTCTCTTGCAGGCGGTGGTCTGAATGGAGAATCTCCAAATTGATACGTTCATCTGTGGGCCAACCGTCTTGCATAGCCTTCCAGGCGACACGCAATTTATCAGCATCGCTATCATCCAACGTCACATGTAGGGCAGTCACTTGCGATGAGATCGAGCGGGCGTAAACCAGACTTTCTTTTGATACTTGACTCAAGTCGGAGACAGGTACGATCAGGCGGTGATGAATGTCCTGTGGATGTATGGGAATATCGGTTGTGCGTTCGCGCTCGACACGTGTGTAGTGCTTGTGGATGCCAAGAAACATAGCGACTAGCAAAGGGATAAGGATAACGACGATCCAGGCCCCCGACAGGAATTTGGTGGTGGAGATCACCAACGCTACGAGCAGCGTGGTAAGCGCGCCTAAGCCGTTGATTGTCAGGCTGCGTTGCCAGTGAGGCGTCTCCCGGCGCAATCGCCACCAGTGGCGCACCATCCCACCTTGCGACAGAGTAAACGACATAAAGACACCAACGGCGTACAGGTTGATGAGGCTGGTAGTATCCCCACGGAAAACAACAAGCAGTAGGCTGGACAGTATTGCCAGGGAGACAATCCCGATCGAGAAGGCCAGCCGGTCACCGCGGAAGGCGAACTGGTGTGGCAAGAAATGATCGCGAGCAAGCAAGGAAGACAGGCGAGGGAAATCGGCATAGCTGGTGTTGGCCGCCAACGTCAGGATGAAAAGCGTGGCGAGTTGGAAGACGGGAAACATGAAGAAGAGCGGCCCAGTAAAGACCAGCAGCGCGATCTGCCCAATGACGGTCGGATTGCCGGATGGAACGGCCTCGATGTGATAGGACATCGCCAACACGGTCGTGCCGATGAAGAGCGTCCCCAGGATCACGACCATCCAGGTAAGTGTGGTGGCCGCGTTGCGGGCCTCGGGTTTCTTGAAAGCAGGGATGCCGTTGGAAATGGCCTCGGTTCCCGTTAATGCGGAGCAACCAGCGGCAAATGACCGCAGGATCAGGAAGAGCGAGAGCGGTTCGGTCACCTTTACATAGTGGAAAGAACCAATGAGGGGGTTGTGCTGGAAAACAAAGGACTTTAAGCAGCCAACCACGATGAGCAGGAGGGCGCTTGCAATGAAAATATAAGTGGGGACGGCAAAAATCGATCCCGACTCGCGCACGCCACGCAGGTTCACCAGCATGATCAGCAGTACCAACACCACATCAATGCTCACAATGGTGAAGGTGGAGGAGAGGGTAGGGAAAAGTGTGGCAAGCGCCTGTACACCGGCTGATACGCTGACCGAGACAGTGAGGATGTAATCGATCATGAGCGAGGCAGCGGCCACCAGCCCCGGCACAGTCCCCAGATTGTCTTTCGCCACGATATAGGACCCGCCACCATTGGGGTAGGCTGGGATTGTCTGGCGATAGGAAAGGGCGACGATAGCCAGCAGGCATACGATGGCAATGGCGATTGGTAAAGTCAACCCCAGGTTTCCTGACCCAGCGACAATAGTGTAGCCAGAATGGCTTCGGTCGCATAAGCGACCGACGAGATCACGTCGGACGAGAGTACAGCTAGGGCCTTAAATTTGGTCAGCCGTTCGTGTTCCGCCTGCACATTGGAAATAGGCACACCAATCAATAAACGCTTGACATTATACAAAAAGAGTGGCAATCCACCTTCTGGTATATCTGCCCGTGGGGTTGCCTCCAAAATACCGCTACCAATGCGTCGAAATGAGCTATGGCTTGGACGTATCAAGCGCACACGGACATTGCCAGGCAAGCTTCCTTGCCGTTCTTCTGTTCGAATCAAAAGCGCGGGATCATCATTGTCAGTCACACTTACAGTAGTGGGTGAAGAAGCCAAAGGGTTGTCTTTATTCACAGACTGGTTATTATCCTTTTCAATCATTTGATACCTCGATATCTCTAACCATCGTCATTTTTGGGCATATTCATACATCATCATGAATGATAGTTGATATAATCACAACAATGCAAGCAAAAAATCGCGGTTTACGACGTATTTATGATGTATTGAGAAAATCTTTAGGCTTTCTTCCTTTTTCTTGAGCGTTTTTTGAGAGGTACAAAACCACAATAGGATGGCATATTGCTTGAATTTTTCTTGCGTACACGGCATCTGTGTGCTACACTATTGAAAAGGTCAGCCTCACACCATAAAATACGTGTAGAGGCGTCTTTTCATGTTTACCCGAAATCATACCATTTCCTTTTGAAGGATCGTAATATATGACACAAAAATCGACGCAACTGACCCATGAGGGGAACCAGAGCGGTGATGAACACAGCCATGGTGGGAATCTGCTCGGCCCCCTCCTCTGTTGGGCAGTCGTCTTTGCAGATATTGGCACGTCCGTCTATTATGTCCCCGGCATTCTCTATGGTAATGTAGGAAAACTGGCAGGTTTTTTTGTTTTCCTGACAATGTCGGTATTCGTGTTGCTTACGCTCAAGTATGCCGAGGTCACACATAGATTTCCACAGGGTGGCGGCGTTGTGACTGTAGCAGCCCAGGCGATCAACCATTGGGTCGGTGCGCTTGGTGGCATGTTCATCCTCGTTGATTATTTTCTCACCTCTGCTATCAGTTCCATCTCCGGCATACAATACTTTAGTGTCGTCCTTCCTGCCATCGGACCAAGCATTACGTTGCCTGTGGTTGGACCAATTCAGGCCGTCATTTTACTTATCACCATTGGTATGCTTATTCTGTTGGGGATCCTCAACTGGATTGGTATTAGTGAGAGTGCAAAAGTTAGCTTTGTTGGAGCAGTTATCGCCTTTGCGAGCGATATAGCTATTCTGATAACAGTTTTTACTCACATGCCGTTTACAACATTCTTATCGCTGTTTCCAGCGATGTTCGCCCATGAGACACTCACGCCTGTCTCGCTCTTAATTGGGTTCGCGGGTTCGTTTCTCGCTTTTTCCGGTCTTGAGAGCATCTCGCAACTCTCGCCGGTCATGAAGACTCCGCGCAAAAAAGTCGCGGGCATCGCGCTACTTATTGTTGTCCTAACCATTGGTATCACCAGTCCGCTCTTAACCATGCTATCAACGGTCCTACAACCCCAGCAAGCATCCAACGCTGTGCTTTCGACGCAGCTGATCTCACTACTTGGAGGAAAGTTTGGGGCCTCGTTTTACAAACAGAGGTAGCATTAAGTGCAGGAGCTTTACTGGTATTTGCCAGCAACACTGCGATCATTGGTGCCTATCATGTCTTCATGGCCCTCGCACGTATGGAGTTTTTCCCGGCCTTCGTCCTCCAGCGCAATAAACTTCGTGGTACGCCGCACTATTCGATAGCACTGGCGACCGGTATCCCAATCGTGGTACTTATTCTCGTGCTAGGAAATATCAATATTCTTGGCGATATGTATGCTTTTGGACTGTTGGGCGCATTTACACTCACCTGCCTGGGCTTAGATGTGGTGCGCCACCGCGAGCGCAAAGCGGCACGAGCAGGTCTTCATACAATGAAACAGGCCGCCCCAACAGCCAGTAACGGTCATACTTCTGTATCTCCTGGCACTGGCTTCGATGACATATTACCAACTCAGCATGAGCAAGCATCTTCTAACGGACTATCTCCTCAAAGCACTTCTATCGCGAAAGATGCAACCATTGCTCCAGCACCAACTGGCAAGCCGAGCATATGGTCAAGCATTGAATTCTGGCTTGGCATACTTACTACGTTATTAGTATTCATCGCATGGTCAACAAACCTGGTCGCGAAACCGCTCGCGACCGCTTTTGGTGGAACGGTTGCAGGCATAGGTATGCTTGTCGCCTACTTTAACTATAGAAGCCACAGGCAAGCTGGCCGCGTACCGGTCATGACAACTGGTGTCGAGGGACAGCTTCCAGGTTCCATCCTGGCCATTCTCACCGCTATGAATGGACACAACGATGCTGTTATTCATACCGCAATTCATAACGCTGATGGGCATCCCGTTGTATTTTTGTACATGGGGGAAAACAAAGGGAAAAGCGTTCGCACACCAAGTATGTTTGAGGTAGTTGACCCGTATTTGGATGATCAGAAAGCGAAAGAATACTTTGGTAAGGCTGAACACCTGGCACAACAGGCGAAAATCAATCGCCGCTTTATCTACCGTCTGCAAGAACCGGGAGCGGTCGCTCGCGTCTGGCAAATTGTCCATCCGCATGATACTGTTATTGCAGCTGAAAACGCTTCTACCGTTGAAAACATCAATCCAGATCGCGTCCGCTATGAGTTGACAACAAGCGGTAAAGTTGCCCACTTCATAAAAAAGTGGTAACTATACATCTTCATCTTTACCGTCTTCGCGTGGCACAAGATGAATATCTACGCCTGAACTCAAGCGCAGTAAGCGATTAATAACAGAACCACGTAATAGCTCTTCCCAACGGCTCCGGGCCGGTTGTCCAAGTACAATCTGCGTAATCTGACGCTGGTGAGCTATTTCAACGAGTGACCGCGCAATATCCCGGCTTTTCATGCGAATGACCTCGGCTCCCAGATCTTCCGCCAACACGCTATGCTCCTCCAGACGTTTCTGCGCCTCCTCGCGTCGTTTACGCATACCGCGTCCATATTTGAGAAACAGGACGATATTGCGCATGAAGGATGAATAGCCTTCGAGTTCAATAAAGACCGCTATCAGTTCGGCATGAAGTCCATGCGCTAAACGCCAGGCATCACGCAACACCTGTCGCGTATGAAGACGGTGATCAAATCCCACCAGTACCCGCTCGCTGGCAGGCCAGAGCTGCGTGATTTCATGCTCCGTCATGTATTTTTGCAGCTGGGATTCCGTTTTATCCGCCGTCAAACGGAGAGCCATTTCACGCAACGCGGTCAAGTTGCCCTCGCGGAAAAAGTTGTTGAGCGCGGCATCAATGCGATCGGGCGGGTAAATGTTGCCATGTTTCATACGCTGCCGCAAGGCGTATGGCGCGATATCAATTAATTCTATTTCGTCAGCTTCATCCAGAATGCGGTCAGGGAGCGTTTCGCGCACACGGATACCCGTAATACTTGCCACAAAGTCATTGAGACTCTCCAGGTGTTGTACATTGAGGGTAGTGACAACATTTATGCCAGCATCCAGTAGTTCCTCAACGTCCTGATACCGTTTCGCGTGTCGAGAACCCGACGCATTGGTATGCGCAAGTTCGTCCACCAGCACAACGCCAGGATGACGAGCAATGATCGCATCGGTATCCATCTCTTCAAGAGTGACTCCCCGATAGGTTATCTTCTTCCGTGGAATGATCTCCAGGTCACCTATCTGCGCCTGTGTTTGTGGTCGTCCATGCGTCTCCACATATCCTACCACCACATCCGTCCCCCGGCTCTCACGGCGATGACCTTCATTGAGCATGGCATACGTCTTGCCCGATCCCGCCACAGCCCCCAGATAGATGCGCAGCCGACCATGCTTGTACGGGTATCCTTCTTTTCCTGACGCCGTACTCGCTTGATTACCCGCGGAAGGCACAGCAAAATGAGCATTTCCCAGATCGCGGTCGCTCAGTTGATAGCGATGGAGAAGTTCCTCCGGGTCAGGACGTCCATCCTCACGAAATTGTTTATCAGGTAGATGCTCGTTCACGGCAATCCTCATGTCTTTTGGTGTTCATCTGCATCGGGCATTTCCAGTACTTCCAGAGGAACTCCTTATTTCTGCGCGTCGAGTGCCAGGTTCAAATCAAGGACGTTGACGTACTGCTCACCAAAGATGCCCAGAAATTGTCCCGTTACATGACCCATCACCAACTGCGTGACCACGCTCTGGCTTAGTCCACGCATCTGCGCAATGCGAGGCACCTGATAGAGGGCAGCCGCGACCGAGATATCGGGGTCTAAGCCCGAACCCGATGCTGTAACCAGGTCTACCGGCACAGGACCAGGAGGCGCATCGGGATTCTCCTTCTTCACTTCGGCGACACGCTGTTGCACTGTTTTCACCAGTGTAGCACTTGTTGGCCCCAGGTTCGAGGCCGATGAGTTATCGGCGGCGTAAGGCTCAGGCTGCCCAGTCGTTGCCGAGACGGTGGCCGAAGGCCGCCCATGGAAGTACTGAGGCAACGTCCAGTACTGCCCGATCAGCTCAGAGCCGATCACCTGCCCATTTGAGGCACGTATCAGGCTACCGTTGGCCTGGTATGGGAAAAACAACTGGGCCAGACCAGTCACCACGCCGGGATAGAGAAAGCCGGTCACTATCGTCAGAAGCAGTGTCAGCACCACCGCCGGGCGCAGGTACTTCGTCAAAAATGTTTTCATTTCACGTTTCCTTCTATACATCAGGTGGCATCACACGTGCCACGCGTGCAGCGTAACGCTCACCTGTTGGTTTATTCTTTCTCTTCCCTACAAGGTCAGATGCAACACCTGCAAGATCAGGTCAATGAGTTTTATAAAGATGAATGGGACAATGATCCCGCCGAGGCCATAGATCAATAAATTCCGGCGCAACAGCAGACCCGCACCAATGGGGCGATACTTCACCCCACGCAAGGCCAGCGGAATAAGCGCGATGATGATCAGGGCATTAAAGATCACGGCAGACAGCACCGCGCTGTGGGGCGTTGCCAGTTGCATGACGTTGAGAGCCTCGAGCTGCGGATAGGTGATCGAGAAGGCCGCCGGGATGATCGCGAAGTACTTAGCCACGTCGTTGGCGATACTGAACGTCGTGAGCGCCCCGCGTGTAATCAGCAACTGTTTGCCCACCTCGACCACTTCGATCAGCTTGGTCGGATTGGAATCGAGGTCAACCATATTGGCCGCTTCTTTGGCTGCCTGCGTCCCCGTATTCATTGCCACGCCCACATCGGCTTGCGCCAGGGCCGGCGCGTCGTTGGTGCCGTCACCCGTCATGGCGACCAGGCGTCCGCCAGTCTGCTGCTCTTTGATCAGCTTCATCTTGGTCTCCGGCGTTGCCTGCGCCAGGAAATCATCTACGCCTGCCTCCTTCGCGATAGCCGCGGCGGTGAGTGGGTTATCCCCGGTAATCATGACCGTGCGGATACCCATGCGCCGCAGTTGGTCGAAACGTTCGCGCATACCGCCTTTGACGATATCTTTGAGTTCAATCACGCCCAGCACACGCGCTTGCGCCCCAAGGCCACTGGCGTCGGTCTGTGCCTCCGCCACTACCAGAGGCGTGCTACCCGCGCTGGCGATGCTTTTCACAATCTCTTTGAGTTCGTCGCTGCTCACACCGCCATGTTCCGCCACGTAGGCGGCCACGGAGTCAGAGGCCCCTTTACGGATCGCGTGTACAAGTGCATTGCCATTCCCATCGTGCGTGCCATTCAGATCGACACCACTCATGCGAGTCATCGCCGAGAACGGGATAAAGGTTGCCGAAGCATCAACGCTCTCCTTGAATTCGTATTTCTCCTGTGCCAGAGCCACAATCGAGCGTCCCTCCGGCGTCTCATCTGAAAGGCTGGAGAGCATCGCCGCACGAGCGACATCTCGCTCGTCCACGCCCATAATCGGCACAAAGCGCGTTGCCTGCCGATTGCCCAGAGTAATCGTGCCGGTTTTATCCAGCAGCAGCACATCCACGTCACCCGCCGCCTCGACTGCACGTCCACTCATCGCCAGCACATTGCGCTGGACCATGCGATCCATGCCCGCGATACCGATGGCGGAAAGTAACCCGCCGATGGTCGTGGGGATCAAGCACACCAGTAGCGCGATGAGCGTCGTGACCGAGACCGCCTGACCGGAATAGATGGCGAATGGTTCGAGGGAGACCACTACCAGCACAAAAATGATAGTCAGGCTGGCGATCAGAATATTGAGCGCGATCTCGTTAGGAGTCTTCTGGCGTTTAGCTCCTTCCACCAGGGCGATCATACGGTCCAAAAAGTCTCGCCCGGATTAGCGGAAATCTTCACCACAATCCAGTCGGAGAGAACGCGAGTGCCACCTGTCACCGCACTGCGGTCACCGCCGCTCTCACGAATGACCGGGGCCGACTCACCGGTGATAGCCGACTCGTCCACAGAGGCTACACCCTCCATGACATCGCCGTCACCGGGGATAACGTCTCCAGCCTCGACGAGTACCAGATCACCTTTGCGTAACTCAGGCGCGGCTACCTCCTGTGTTTGGCCAAAACGGTCGCGACCGGAGAGACGCTTCGCCATAGTGGTTGAGCGTGCTTTGCGCAGGGTATCGGCCTGGGCCTTTCCACGTCCTTCGGCCATCGCTTCCGCGAAATTGGCGAAAACGATGGTGAACCACAACCAGATCGCGACGGCCAGTACGAAGATCGTCTCGGCAGTTAATTGATCGCGTGTGAACGTCGGCGTTGGCTGAGTAAACAGCAGACGCACAAATTCGATGGTGGTAATGACACTACCCACCTCCACCACGAACATCACCGGATTTTTGATCTGCACACGCGGGTCCAGTTTCTTGAAGGAGTCCGGGATGGCACGCCGGATGATCTTCGGGTCGAAGATGGAGATATCTCCCTTGCGACGCGTCTTCCACTGCTTCACTTCCAGCGCATCTGCTTGTATATCAGGTCGCATCTTATCAGTTTGCATCTCAGAAAGTCCTCCCTGCCTGCATCAGCAAATGTTCGACGATGGGCCCCAGCGCGTAAGCCGGGAAGTAGGTGAGCGCACCTACGATGAGAATGACGCCAAGCAAGAGGGCCACGAAGAGCGGCCCCGTCGTCGGGAAGGTACCCAGCCCGGCAGGTACGACCCGCTTCCTGACGAGCGAGCCGCCGAACGCCAGGACAGGGATGACTTCGGCGAAGCGACCGATCAGCATGGCGAAACCCAGCGTCCAGTTGTAAAACGGCGTGTTGCCGCTCAAGCCCGGCAAAGGCCGAGCCGTTGTTGCCATTGGCGGAAGTGAAGGCGTACAGAACCTCTGTAAGACCGTGCGGCCCCGCATTCGCGATGGACGAAACGACCCTGGGGAATAGCCATAGCGACGGCGGTAAAGCCCAGAATTACCAGAGGCGAGATCAGCAGGGCCAACACGGCCATCATGATCTCCTTGCGCTCGATCTTCTTGCCCAGGTACTCTGGTGTACGCCCCACCATCAGCCCGGCGATGAAGACCGCGATGATGGCAAACTAGAGCATACTGTAGAGGCCTGCGCCAACGCCTCCAAAGACGATTTCACCAAGCGCGATATTGCTGATCAGCACCATACCTCCCAGTGGTGTATAGCTATCGTGGAAGCTCATGACCGTACCCGTCGAGGTAGCCGTCGTGGTCACTTCCTGGAGGGACGAGTTGTGATGCCGAAGCGCACCTCCTTCCCCTCCATGTTACCACCGGCCTGCGTTGTAGTCACGACCTGGTTCGCACCGACATGTAATAGAGAGGATTGCCGGTCTGCTCGGCAGGAATAACGACCGCGATGCCGATCACAAAAATGATGGCCGAGACAGCCCACAGCACCCAGCCTTGCCGGGCATCGCCCACCCACTTGCCGAACATGTAGAACAGCCCCGCACCAAGAGTAATCTCACAGAGCATGATCAGCATGGCAGTGAAAGCGTTGGGGTTCTCAAAGGGATGGGCCGAATTGACGTTAAAGAACCCCCCCCCGTTGGTACCCAGGTCTTTGATGATCTCCATCGAGGCCACCGGCCCCTGTGCAATGGTCTGCGTCTGCCCGTTGAGGGTATGCACCACCGTGTAGGGGTTGAAATTCTGAATCATCCCTTGCGAAACGAAAACCAGCGCACCCACGAGGCAGATTGGCAGTAGAATGTAAAGGGTACAGCGCGCAGGTCCACCCAGAAATTGCCCAGGTGCTGTGCGCTACGGCGTGCCAGTCCACGTACCAGTGCTACTGCCAGCGCGATACCAGCGGCGGCGGAAACGAACTGGTGAAAGGCCAGACCAGCCATCTGCGTCAGATAGCTCATGGTCTGCTCGCCACCATAGTTCTGCCAGTTGGTATTGGTGGTAAAGCTGGCGGCGGTATTGAAGGCCAGTTGTGGCTCGACATTCGGTAAGTTCTGTGGGTTGAAAAGCGGCCCCTGCCATTGCTGCGTGCGCTCGAAGAGATACAGGAGCAACATGCCCACCACACTGAAGATCAACACAGCGATGATATAGCCGGTCCACTTCTGCTCCTCCTCCGGGTTGATGCCGGAGAGCCAGTAAAACAGCCGTTCAACAGGAACGAAGACGGGCGAGAGCCAGGTGCGCTCCCCGTTGAAGACCTTGTACAAGTACAGCCCGACCGGCTTGGTCAGCAGGAACACAATGACCAGGAAGATCAGTACCTGCAGGACACTATTGAGTGTTACAGGCATAGGTTTACCTCACTTATGTATGCATAGAAAACAACGTTAAAATTTCTCAGGTGCCAGCAACGCGATTACTAAGTAGATCAGGACGCCTACTGTAACAATACCAACGAGAATATACTCAAGCGGTGAGTTCATAGCCACCTCCTTTCCTACAGGCGTTCACAACCCTCGGCAAAACCGATGAACGCCATAAATGTTACAATGGTCACCAGCACAATAATTACATCAAGCATGTAGTTCCTCCTCATTGGGTAGCGAATGCTCGACATCCGCTACCCATTGTTCATTGCTTACTTGAGGATGCCGGCGTAGGGCAGCCTCCTCCGCCAGGCGCAATAATGCTTCCATCGGAAAGGGCTTTGGAAGATAAGCCAGTGGGTGAAATTCCGCCAGGCGTTTTGAGCTTACGCGCACCGCAGAAAGCACGACAACTGGCAGTTGATATTCATCCTCACCGACTTTGATCCTTTGAATACAGCCTTCGCTCTGCGCAAGGCGCAGAACATCCCACCCGGTCTTATCAGGTAAATTGATATCGAGAAAAATGAGATCAAATTGCTGTTCGCGGAGGGCTGCCAGTGCATTCTGTACATTGCTCGCGATACTAACCTCGTGGTTACGCGCACGTAAATTCCGCGCAATCAAATCGCTAAGTATCTCTTCATCTTCGACTAGCAGAATACGAGCACCTTGCATAGTTTGTCTCATACCCTTCTTTTTCCATAGAGAGGTGAATAACGACAGCCACATCTTCTGTTATAACTATATGCTGTAGAAGATAAATGATGAGTAAGAGGAAAGAGGGAAATACTCAAAAACATCTCAAAGGTTTGAGAAGTGGGAATATGACAGAGGCGGGAAGAAGCAGTGAAGGGGCACCTGGTTTCGCCAGATGCCCCTTCACTGCTTCTTCCCGCCTCTGTCAGGAAGTCTTATGAAAAGCTTGTCTCCATTGTAGTATGCTCTTTCCGATGTCCAGAGAATATATAAGAGAGGCGTTTCAATGGATTCACTAGAGGACGAGGAGCATTGCGCTGCAGGCGAATAACGTGATGTTGTCCAGAAACACGGGTGAGAATATGCTTTACTTCATGCGTATGAAGTAAAATACCGTCTCCATCGCGCAAAAAGAGAACAATATTGCTACAACTCATTTCTTGCATCGTGGAATGAATACTCTGGATCACATCGCTCGTATAGACTTCGTGGGGTTCTATTCCAACCCCATACTTCGCGGCCTTCGATTGCACAAGTGCCTGGAAATCCTTTGATTGCTGGATATGTTCGAGCCGCACTGATCTGGCGGTTTGCGGGACAGGTATCAATGAGAGGGGAACAAGCGTCGCATTGCAATTCCTGGCAAGTAACACCGCGTATTCAAGTGCTTGACTATACACCCCATGAGTGAAAGGTAGCAACAACCGCGAGGAATCTGTTATTGTATTTCCATCTGCTGTATCTTTTATATCCATTGCGAACTCCAGATGATCAGGAAGCAAAAGCATTCAAACATTTCAACTATCCTGAGTATAACCAAAAGAAGGTCAACAGATACTAAAGAGAATGTACTTGAATCTAAGGATTTGCTCAAAATTGTCGAATTTAGAGCGGAAACCTCGGTCGACAAGGAGCCAGCCTGGTTAAAGTCCCTTTATATTCATTCTTCGCCGTTAAAACGGTATCCGACTCCGGATACCGTGAGAATGAAGCGTGGATGAGCAGGGTCAGGCTCAATTTTCCGACGTAGCTGACCAATGTAGACATGGAGGTAGTGGGACTCGGTACCATAACCTGTTCCCCAGACCTGAGATAGCAACATCTGACGAGTCAAAATTTTCCCGCTATTTTTGATCAGCACCTTGAGCAAATCATATTCGGTAGGAGTGAGCTTCACATCCTTCCCATTGACCAGCACTTGCCGTTGCGCGAAATCTACTTTGAGTGGCCCGACTGTGAAGCTTGGCTCCGTCCCTGAACTCGCTTGCGCAGTATGGCGCAAGGCAACGCGAATGCGGGCCAGCACCTCATCCATGCCAAAGGGTTTGGGAACGTAGTCATCCGCACCCAGGTCAAGGGCACGCACTTTGTCTCGTTCTGCATCCTTGACCGAAAGCACAATAATAGGCAGGTTTGATTGCTCTCGCACGCGCCTGCATACATCCAGACCGCTGATACCTGGCAGGCCGAGGTCGAGCAGCATCAAATCAGGACGATGGCTTGCAATAGCCGTAAGTGCATCCTCACCCGTACCGGCAGTAAAAACCTCAAAGCCGTGTGCGGTAAGGCTGCGCTGCAATGCCCGCATAATCTCAATTTCGTCGTCAACGACGAGAATACGTGCGCCACTTTTACTCATTTTCCTCTTTCCTCCACTTTCGTTGCTCTTACTGGTAAGGTAAAACAAAATACCGCCCCACCGCCTTCCCGATTCTCAACCCAGATATGTCCTCCATGCGCCTCAACTAATCCCTTGCAGACAGCTAGCCCCAAGCCAGAGCCAGTAGGATGCCCGGCTGTTCGCTGCGAGCCAAGCACGCGGTAAAATTTATCAAAAACCCGTTCTTTATCGACAGGTGGTATACCCGGCCCGCGATCAGCGACGCAAATTGCTATCTCATTACCCTGGATGTGTGCGCTCACCTCAATAGGTGACGAGGTCGGTGTGTAGCGTATGGCATTCTCAATCAGATTCGTCAATACTTGATCTATCTGCAAGTAATCCAATTCCACCGGAGGCAGATTCTCTGGTAAATCCGTCTCCACTATACGCCCCTGTAACAACGGCTGCATATGCCCCAACACATCATGAATTAATTCTTCAACAGGATACCATTCCTTTTCGGGCTTGAGTGCCCCGCCTTCAATACGCGACATATCGAGCAAATTCTCTACTAATCGATTAAGCCGATCCGCTTCATGCTCGATAGCAACAGCAAAACTGCGTCGTGCCTCCTCATCCCATGAGACATCTTCCTGTAGCAGGCTACTGGCCGCCGCCTTAATAGACGAGAGAGGAGTGCGCAGGTCGTGCGAGACAGACGAAAGAAGGGCAGCACGCAAAGCATCGGTGCGTCGCAACAATTCAACCTGCATACTCTCATTGCGTAAACGCGCACGTTCGATAATGCCAGCAGCTTGATCGAGAAACGTCCAAAAAAAAGCCGTTCGCGGGTCTGACCGTTCTCGTTCAGCACTCAAGTTTTTTCCACTAGTAAAGGTTCGTGGGTTATCTTCGAGCAAGAGACGCGCCACACCCACGACCTTCTGTCCCATCTTGAGAGGAAGCATACGCACATAGCGGCGGGTATCGTGCAAAGATGCGGTACTGCGCACAATTGCCCGTGGCGCATGAACCAGAGAAACCTGCCGTGCCAGAGGAACATCATACAATTCTATCGTTTGCGCTTGTGACATGACCAACGAAGCCATCGCAACTTCATCCGACGAAAGCTTATCCCGCACTCCAGGTTGCAATGTACTTGCTTGCACCGTTAATTTACCCTGTAAATCAGGAAGCAAAATGGCGCAATCACGTACTCCGAGGGTCGAGAATACGTCAATAATGGCTTTCGCTACAATATTCAACTGGTGTCCCAAATCTTCATCGCTATTGGTTGCCTGAACTAACTCGTACAAAATACGAGTTTCATGAGCTTGACGATTGGCTTGCTGGGCGCGTTGGCGTAAAGCAGAAGCCAATTGACCCGTAATAATTGCCGTGGCCAGAAAGACAACCAGTGCCAACCATTCTTCGGTATGGGCAATAGTGAACTTGTATAATGGAGGCACAAGAAAAAAATCAAATGAGAAAAATGCAACTACCCCCGCTAAGATAGCCGCATAGAGGCCGCGTGTGCTTGCTAATGCTAATACTATAAGTAAGTATACAAGCGTAATGTTGGGAATACGCGGGTAAAGCTGAAAAATGTAGATGATCCCGGTAATGAACAATGCCCCCACCGTGGCAAGCATCGTATCAATCAGATAGCGTCTCCAACTCCGCTCTTCACTCGCCCCTGTCGTTAGTACATGTTCAATCTGGCTCATAAACGTCTCATCACGCTTTCTTGCCACTATTATGAAAAACTCAAGCAGTCTTCGTTAGCATAAACTAAAGGGAAAGCCGATGTCAATGATGATACATCCTTGACGCACCTGTGCAGCAAGCATATACTCATGCTATGAGACGACAGCGCATTTTTATTATGCTGATTATTCTACCACTCCTACTTGCCGGGGTGGCGGCGTGTAGCCCTGGACATACCGGTGGCGACGAAATCGCCTTTATTCGCGATGGACAGCTCTGGACGATTGATCCAGATGGTGCCAATGCCTTCGCTATTGCCGACAATAATCCGCCAGTTCTCGGCTATGGCTGGTCACCTACTCATCAAATCTTGACGTTTCGCACAATTGATAGTACCTTTGCGGCAACTCTGACGGCAAAGCAGCTTGCTATCAATGCGGTAACGGGTTTGATTGGAGATGCGCCAGGCGCTTTAAACACAGTCGGCATAGATGGCGGCGTTCCAATCCCTATTATGCTCTCCAGTCCCGATGTACAATTTAGTAATGCATGGTGGAACAGTACCGGTAATCGCCTCATTTACCGGCAAGCCTATACGGGCGACCATAATCCTGATACAATGCAATGGTGGGTAGCACAAGATGATCAACCTGCGGGCATTGCTCGCAAACCACTACCTGACTCGTTTTCTATCCCCTCTCTATCATCAAATGATTCTACAGCTATAGGAAATTCTACAGCCGGCATTTTTACCACTAGCATTGCTGGCACAAATCTGCATTTTCTGAGCCATACTGTACTCGCCGGTCATCCGCTTCCTGCTACGCTTGAACGGGTTTTATGGCAGCCGAGCCATTCTAACCCTCTTTTTCTCTACAGCATTGAGAACACTGCTTCCCCGACATCTTCTACGAAGAGCCGGCAATTGACTGTTCAACTGGTACTGAGCAGAATCAATGGTCAACAAACTATTGTTACAACTTGCTCCTGTCAACAGTTCGCGTGGTCTCCTGACGGTAATAGTATCCTGTACAGCACCGGTTCCACTGATACTGTTTACAACATCCAAACAGCTTCCTCGTTTTCTTTTGCTGTAGAAAATGGCAGCGTGCCATACTGGTCTCCTGATAGCCGATTTCTTCTGCTAGATGGGCTGCATACCTTAACGCTGCTCACTGTGGCAACGCAACAACAACAGCTACTGTTGAGCGATGGGACCTCGCCTGCTGGAACAAACTCTAATCCCGCAGCAGAACTGACGATCAATGCGTTAGTCCAACCGGTAGCGAACAGCCTATGGTCAGCCGATAGCCGCCATTTTCTTTTCCTTACACGAGGCCGCCTCCTTTGGCAAGGGAAGGATGTGAGCGCGGGCAAAGGGTTGTATACTGCGTCTATCAACGCTAACGGCCAACCACAGGGTTCTCCAACACTAGTTGATAGCGGCAACGATACGCAAGCTGGCTGGACTTATGAGGATGCAAACACATCTTTTGTTTTTTAATTGGAGGAATGAGAACATGAGCAACATGAGCAAACAGAATCGTCAAGATATCTCTCCCTCAGAGATGGACGATGATGAGGAACATACCGAGTACGAAGAAATGGAGATCCTCGAACATTTGGAATCTCTGCGAGAAGATATGGAAGAGCTGGGAGTTACGACGCTCGCAGAGGTTATTCAACGTATTGAGGAGCTGCATCGCCAGCTAGATGATAAATGAGCAAAAGTGTTCGTACAACATGAAAAGCGTGCAGAAGATGCGGCTAAGCCGCATCTTCTGCACGCTTTTCATGTTGTACGAACACTTTTGCCGGGGAGGCATTACTCTCCGCCGAGATAGGCTTGTCGCACGAGGTCATTGGTCAGCAGATTACTGGCGGTGTCGCTCAGCACAATTTTGCCGGTCTGTAACACATACCCGCGGTCGGCGAGGCTCAACGCCATTGAGGCATTCTGTTCCACCAGAAAAACGGTAACGCCGTCTTTGCGAATTTGCAGAATCGTATTGAACACGGTTTCGACCAGGATAGGCGAGAGGCCCATTGAAGGCTCATCCATGCAAATCATGCGCGGGCGTGACATCAAGGCACGGCCCATTGCCAGCATCTGTTGCTCACCACCGGACATGGTACCAGCAACCTGTTTTAATCGCTCCCGAATACGGGGGAAAATCGTGCAGACACGCTCAATATCGCGCTTAATTTCGGCACGGTTGCTGCGCACAAATGCACCCATCTCCAGATTTTCCAGCACAGTCATACGTGAGAAAATGCGTCGCGCCTCCGGTACTAATGCCATACCGGAACGCACAATATCGCCGGGTAGTTTGCGCTCAATGGGGTGGTTTTCAAATAAGACCGAACCCTTACGTGGACGCACCAGGCCGAAAATGGTCTTCATGGTCGTTGTTTTACCAGCCGCGTTGGCTCCCAACAAACACACAATTTCGCCCTCATACACTTCCAGCGATACGTCACGCAATACCTGGCTCGGACCATAGAATGTACTTACATTTTCGAGCCGTAGCATAGCGGAACTCGTCTCCCGCATAATGCTTTGTGTAGAGGTATTTGAAGAGAAATCCTCATCGGTCATCCGCAGTTATCCTCCTGTGCCTTATACTCGCCTGCATAGAATAAAAATGCAAGGTATCAGGTATGGCCATGGCTTTTGAGCGGCCATGAAAGTTCTCATTCAGCGGCCTGATCAGCGGTCGAAGCTTTGCCCAGATATGCGGCAATCACTCGTTCGTCACGGCGCACATCTTCTGGCAAGCCTTCCGCGATTTTCCGCCCATAGTCAAGTACAGCTATGCGATCCGACATGCCCATAGTTACTGCCAGCTTATGCTCGATTAACAGGATCGTCAAGCCTAGTTCATCACGCAGGCGTCGTATATACCTGACCGCCTCAAGCGTTTCAGCTTCATTCATGCCAGCAGTCGGCTCATCCAGTAAGAGTAATTTCGGTTTAGCTGCCAGCGCGCGGGCAACTTCTATGCGACGACGGTCAGCGTAGGAGAGGTTGATTACATACTCTTCCTGTCGCTCAATCAGAGCCGTTCCAAAGAAACTGAGCAATTCAATTGATCGTTTCCGTGCCTCAGCTTCCTCATGCATAACACTGGGGACATGAAAAAGGGAACCGACGACGTTGGCTTTCAACTGCGTATGCTGCCCCACCAGCACATTTTCCATCACCGTCATATTGTTGAACAGGCGAATGTTCTGAAATGTGCGCGTGATACCGCGCCTTACTATCTGATCGGGTTTTAAACCGACCAGGGATTTACCTTCAAGGCGAACATCACCGGAAGTGGGACGATAAATACCGGTGATGAGGTTAAAGAGCGTTGTCTTGCCCGCGCCGTTTGGTCCGATAACGCTGATAATTTCCCGCGGCCAGATTTGCAAATCCACATCCGACACCGCTACCAGACCGCCAAAGCGTTTTGTCGCCCCAGACAAGTCCAATAACGGTTCGCTGCTATGCATAGCCTCCAGGTCGACACTCATAGGAAACTCCTGCTTGCGATTATTCAACACGCACCTCAGCTTCAAAGCCGGGGGCTCCGGGCGGTACATCTAATGAGCCGACTTCTACCTCTTCGTCATTCCCTTGACGCAACTCGCGCCTTCTGCGGGCACTGGGGATCAGGCCTTCCGGTCTGAAAATCATCACGACTATCAGAATAATGCCGAATATGAGGTTACGAATATTGCCAAAGGTAAAGCTGGGGATAACCTGCACAATTGCGTTGTGGATGGGATACACGAAACTGTTTGGGTCCGCCGCCAATGTGTCCAACTGCGCCAGAATAAACTGGTTGATCGCATAGACAACGAGCGCACCGACAATCACCCCAGGAATACTGCCAATACCACCGATGACAACCATTGCGAGGTAAATTACAGAGTCACCAAAGCCGAAGTTATCTGGCGAAGCTCCCCCGAGTTTCGCTGCGTGGTAGACACCTGCAACACCCGCGAAGAACGCACCTGCCGCGAAAGCAAACAATTTGGTGTTGACCAGATTGACCCCGGAAGATGCCGCCGCGATTTCATCTTCACGGATCGCAACCCATGCACGCCCCAAACGCGAGTCACGCAAGCGGACGTTGGCGAAGATGGAAAGTGCAATCAACGCCAGGATCAGATAGTAATAGGGAGCAGAAGTCGACCAATCAACGCCAGGAAAAGCGGGTGAAGCAATACCAATAAGACCATTGGTTCCATTGGTATATTTATCCATCTCCAGGATAACTATCGGCACAATTTCGCCGAAACCGAGTGTCACAATTGCCAGATAATCACCTCGTAAACGAAGCGTCGGCGCACCCAACAAGACACCAAAAAAGCGGCGATGAGAGCTCCCCCGAGGATCATCGGCCAGAACCACCACGGCAAAAGCGAAAGGTTTACCGGTATACCGGTCAATAACGAAAGTTGCGGTGAGCCAATGATGCCCCAGGCATAGGTACCTATCGCAAAAAATGCGACATATCCCAGGTCGAGCAAACCTGCAAAGCCAACGACAATATTGAGTCCCAGCGCAAGAATCACATAGTAGCCTGCATCTCCATAACCAGAGAGGCGCCCATCCGTACCATAGCCGAACAGGAAGGGGTCAAGGACTGGATAAAATAGCACAAAGGCAAGGAGCAAGAGCAAGAAAAATCGCTGTGCTCCAGTGCTACGTAAAGGTAAATCGTTGGGAACAAGGTCCTTCACTTCTTCACGGGCGCGTGATGCGGAAAGGACCTGTAAACGCCGTAGTCTACTTACACGGCCCGTGCCATTCTCATTAGTACTCTTCCCATTATTACCGTTTGCCCCCTCCTTTACTGGAAGTGTACGGCGTAAGGCTATCAAGGCACTTGCCAGGCCCAGCAAATAACCAAGCACCGGTAATATGACGGTACGTGCGATTGCTGCGATAAACAGGGTTGTATTCAATGAGCCAGTCACAAAATAGATAACATCAATCACGAACAGAACAAGAGCCAGCACCGTTGCAAACCAGAACGAACCAGCCACGGCACGGTTCTTTAATGCAACACGCTGTTCATTATCGAGTGTTTTCAGACTCGCGAGGGGCGGGGGAGGCACGTAATTTATGGCCTTACGGATGCGGTTGCGAATGTAAAAGTAGACAGGCCAGACAATAGCGCACAAAGCAAGTCCAATAATCAGACCAAAGAGAATTACCAGCACGAGTGGGACCATCACAAATATCAGGATATCAATCCATACATCAATCGTACTGCGACGCCCACTGTCAGCCGCTACAAGGTAGCCAGCCAACAAAATCACAAGGAAGAAAAAAATTGCTGTAAAGGCGGCTGCCTGAAGACGTGTCGAAAGTGTAGCTGAAATACCGAGCGCCACTGTTCCCGGCGAAATAACTGCGTTCAGGATTGACTCACCGCCCCACACGTTAAAAACGACCACTGGAACCAGCAATGCCACAACCCACTTTACCAAAGGTTTGAATGTATTGCCGGTGGGACGAAATATCGAACTGGTTATTGATGCATCCATATTCGCTTCACCTCACTTCTGACAGGCCAAGTTGTTTGAACGTACATATCGCGTCATGATCGTTTCCTTTACACCTTTTCAGGAGTCTGCTGACCGAGCAAGCCAGATGGACGGAAAACCAGAATTAAGATGAGGATAGCAAAAATAATGGCTAGAGCCCATGCTGTACCACCGTGAGGCAACCCAAATCCGCCATTGTTCGAGTCAGGAATAAGCGCTGACAACGATTCGATCACACCGATAAGGACACCACCAAGCATGGCGCCCACGATGTTCCCAATACCGCCAAGCACCGCAGCGGTAAAGGCAATTAGACCTAGCTGGAAGCCAATATAAAAAACAGTACTCCCGTACTGCAAACCGTAAATGAAGCCTGCCGCCCCGGCCAGAGCCGCACCAACGAAAAAGGTAAAGGTAATCACAGAATCGACATTGACGCCCATCAGTGCCGCTGCCTCACGATCTTGCGCCACCGCACGCATTGCCCGCCCGATACGGGTACTGGTGATCATCCATTGGAGTGCCAACATCAAAACAACGGAGACGACTATCACCAGAATATTGATATTGGTAATATAGACCGGGCCTATGTAATAGTTCACCTGTGCAACAACTTGTGGAAAAGCAATAAAGCTAATTCCCTTCCAGAGCTTTCCTACATCTTCGAGAATGAGCGATACACCAATTGCGGAAATAAGAGGTGCGAGACGCGGAGCATTGCGTAAAGGACGATAGGCAACACGTTCTATGACTACGCCTAACAGAGCGCACACCACCATTGCTCCCAGGCAGGCTACTAGCATGACGCCAATTAAGGTTGGCCCTGTAAGTACTGTGTTGGTCGTAACCCCAAACACATTAAAAATGGTAATAGCGACGAGGGTGCCAATCATGAAAATGTCGCCGTGGGCAAAGTTAATTAACTCAATGATACCATAGACCATCGTATACCCCAGGGCAATTAAGGCATAGATTGCTCCTGTGGTTAACCCTATGATTAATTCCTGTAAAAACAGAGTGAAATTCATAAGCGATCGAATTTCCACCTTCCTGCCAAAGGGAATTGACACAGGGGATAGTACCTTTAATACCTTTAACACCGCTGATATCTCCGGTATATCCCCGGTCGTAGCCCATCTGATAGCAATAAGAGGAGTAGCCTTACAGAGATCTATCTGCCGACTACCCCCCTATTTCAAGTATGTATTGGATAGCAGAACCATCCAGCACATACCGTACACACTACCGAGATTGCAATATCGTTACCGATCAGGCTATTGTCTGCTGCGTAACGAATTTCCAGCCCGGTGTACCACTGACATCAGCAAGCTGATAGATGGCAATTACTTTATTCGTTGTATCGCCATTGGAGTCAAAGGACTGATGGCCTATAACACCATTAAAGCTAATACCCTGAATGGCGTTGATCACTGCCTGACGGAACAATTTCGCTCCAGCTGAGTCGTTGGAGTTCTGCGGATTTTTCGCGCCGTTGGCGAGAGCAGTCTTGATCGCCTGGATATAGATGTTCATGGCGTCAAAGCCAGACGCGCTATATGCGCCATACTGAGCAGCACCGTACACGCTCTTGTACTTCGTGATGAAGGCTTGAGCGGCAGGAATGATATCAGCGTCCGCGGCTGCAACGGTAGAGTAGATGGGGCCGCCATTGAGACCGATGGTAGTAGCAAAAGTGCTGGTTTGAAGACCATCGCCACCAGCATACGGTGTGTTTTTCAGGGCGGCAATCTTCTCCATTTGCTGGCGAACCAGGATACCGCCGGTGGAGTCCAGACCTGCAAAGTAAATCACGCTCGGATGCATAGTCGCGATCTGCGTCAGCAGGTTCAGATAGGATGTGGTGGTGCCTGGCTCACTGCTATGGCCCAGCACGGTGCCGCCATCAGCTCCATACTCTTTGATGAACGCATTGGCAATACCGATACCATAGGTCTCAGCATCGTCAATGACATAAGCAGTGTGGTAGTTCAACGTCTTGTACAGGTAGTCAGCACCAACGCCGCCCTGGTGGTTATCAGTTGTCGCGATACGGAAGTACGTCACTTTTCCAGTCGGGCGAAGGGTAGGCACCTCCAAATTCGCGCCAGTACAACCGGTATCCGGCGTACTCTGCGTCAAGCAGGTATTGGTGTTCGCCGGGCTAAGCAAAGCGATAGGAGCCTCATTTGCAATCGGCATCTCCGCTCGTGCAACGTTGCTGTTAAATGGCCCAACGATGCCAGCAACAAGGGCATCACCAATTAAAGCTCTGACATTTTGTTGACCCACTGCTGGATCATGGATTTGACCAACACCTACATCGTCCTTTGGCACAAATTGGAGCGTGTATCCTTGAATTGTATGATTTGCATTCGCTTCATCGAGCGCTAAATGCGCACCATTCTCAGCCGGCTTGCCGCTACTCTCATCTTTACCAGAGACCGGTAAATCAGTGGCAATTTTGATAATCGTACTACCAGTAGTAGTGGTTCCAGTACTGGTTCCTGAACCACAGGCCGCCAGAACCATTAACAGCAATGGAATCGCCATTGCTAGAGCAAAAATACGTGACCAACTTTTGCGCATATGCAGTTAGCCTCCTTTAGTAATACCAAATACAAACACTCCGTTTTCAGAGAGAGCAGCCAATGCTGGGCATCAACCAAATTGAGCTAACAACCCTCTTATACGATATATACGTTCGCTATTTGGCAAACCTCACTAATTTGACACGTGAGATCAGATATGATCCAACAAACCTGCGTATCACAAACACAATGCTCTCAACAGGTATAGCCCCTTTTCGGAAAGCTGTGCCGCGATAAGGAATAATTATGGTTGAGATGATTATACGTACCATTCATCGCAATGTCAATAGCTCGGCACGCTTCGTTCAAAGTTGGACCAGTTGTGCCGGAGTAATGATCATATTTACGCCGGGAATTGTCTATTAAACCGCTCAAATGCAGCTTCTACTTGTAAACGGGTTTCTTCCAATGTGCCACTATTATCAATCACTTCATCAACCAGGGGTAAGCGTTTTTCGACTGAGGGCTGCGCACGGATGCGTGCCAGGGCTTCCTCTTCACTCAAGGCGTTACGAGACCTCAAACGCGCCAGTTCTTGCTCTTCGGTGCAGGTGATCATCCATTTGCTCTGGCAGAACGAGCCTGAACTCCCTTCCAGCAATTTGACGGCATCTATGATTGCTATGCCAGTATCGCTGACACGCGCCAGTTCTTTTGCCAGTGCAGTACCGACAGCGGGATGCACAATGGTTTCTAAACGGCGCATTGCCGCGGCATCAGAAAATACGATAGCTCCCAACGCCTGGCGGTTCACACCGCCGTCTGGCGCAATAACGGCTGGGCCAAACGCTTCCGCCACCTGCACTGCAATAAGTTGTCCAGGTTCATAGAGTGAATGGACAACCGCATCCGCGTCAATATAGCGTTCGGCTCCTAACGCAAGCAACATATGCCCGATAGAGGTTTTGCCACAGGCGATATTGCCAGTTAGTCCGATAATGCGCGGCATCCGATGCTTTCTCCTCGTCAACAGAAAATGTGAAGGATTTTTCGCAGTATACCATATATCCCAACCCTCCAAAAGTACTTGTTTACGCATGATATCTTGCTAGAATAGCCCATAGATAGCGTACAATGGTAAGACTATCCATATCATACAAGTGTTTGTTGTTTGAAGGAGTACCGTTCTATGGGCAGACATCTGGGACTGATTATCGGTATCAATACCTATCAAGATGCCGCCTTTCAACCGCTTCAGTTTGCCGAAACGGATGCACGAGCTATCGCACAATGGCTGGTTAATACGAAGGGTGGCAACTGGTCTCCTGCTGATGTACAACATGTGCAAGGGTCACTTGCCACTCGCGAATTAGTAGAAACGTTGACCACTCAGATGTGCGTGAATATAGCTGGGCCGGAAGATGTCGTCTTCATTTATTTTGCCGGACATGCTTTTTTGGATGAGACAACTGGTGAAGGGTATCTTGCACTCGCGAACACGCAATACCAACAACCTTCTACCGGTATCCGTTTGCTCTCACTGGCTCGGCAAGCGATGGCAAATAGTCGCGCCTCTCATGTCGTATGTATCCTCGACTGCTTTCAAACTGGCACCGCCTGGAGTCGCCTTCGTTCATTCCAATTTGATGCCAAACCACTACTCGGCCCTACTCTCCTGAATGCGGTGCAGCAGACAGGCAATCGCCTGTTTCTCTGTTCCTGCCGTGGCAACGAATATGGGCCTGAGATAGCTGAAAAAAAATTGGGAGCGTTCACATACCGCACCATTGTTGGCCTCTGTGGCCCAGCGATTGATCCCGCTACAAAACAGGTTACGCTCCAGCAATTACATGCATTCCTCTTCAGTGTACTTGGAGAACAACAACGCCCGCAGCTTTTTGGGCAAGAGCGAACGCCGCTTGTGCTTGTTGGAAATTTGCCTACTGGCCTACCACAAACACTGGCAAACCTCCCAGGCTCTCCAAACCCTTCCGGCTCTCTCGTTAGCAAAGCCAATCAACCTCATACTGGCACATTATCAGATACAACAGGTACATTGAGGCCACAGCCTACCTATGTTGCTACCGCTACGACCGCTGCGACCGCTGCGACCACTGCGACCACTGCGACCGCACAAAGGGTGCCTACTACCTCTGGTCTACTCCCATTAGCGGCAACGGAACAACAGCAACTACAACAAGAATGTACGATGCTGCTCAGGCAAGCTCGCCACTTGATTTCAGATGCAGAATCCAGGTGAGGCATTCAATGTGGTCGAACACGTTCTTCAGCTAGACCCAACCAATGTGAACGCGCTTATCCTCAAGGGGCAATTACTTGGCACTATCGGACACTTTCAGGAAGCGATGTCTGCCGTACAACAGGTACTTCAACTTGACCCCAATAATGCTCTCGTGTGGAGCATGAAAGCGGCACTACTGACAAACATGGGGCAGTATCCAGAGGCATTAGAGGCAGTCGAGCGGTCTCTTGAACTTGACCCCAACAACCTCGAAACGTATACCATCAAAACGAGAATTACCGGACAGATGGCAGCAATGCAGACAATGGCAAAGGGAAAAAGCGGTGCAGCTCCCATCCAAATTAGCAGCAATACAGTTCCGTTCTTTATCAGTGCAGGTTTGCAGTTGTTGGGGTTAATCCTTGGTACAGTGGGTGCAATACTCCCTATATTCCAGCCCAACCTTTCCCTCGTCCTGGCTTTTGCCCTGGAAGGTCTCGGCCTCGGACTACTCTGTGTGTATGGGGCACGCGGGGCTTACCTGTATGGCTTCGCCAGTTTTATCTTGACGCTTTTTTTCAGTATCATTCCAGCTGCCGTACTTGGCGCAATCTATAAGTTTGGGCTGACTCGCATCATGCAGTCAATTATTGATCACGAGTCACTCTTGATACCCTACCTTTTCCTGGGACTCTGGCTCGCGGCTGCTGCCCTGTTACCGCTTATCTTAGCACTTTTTGGGCTGATAGGTGGCCTGGCTTTCGGCGTGCGCAGGAAAAAGAAAAGAAAAGAGAGAGAGAAGGAGCGGCTAGCTGGCAGTTTCAGCCAGTCGCTCCCATTCCGCAAGTAGCTCATCAATACGCACTTTGGCCTGCTCGTACTCAGCGGTAAGTTTTGTTAATTGTTCGCCGTTGGCTTGTAGCGCGGCCTGAGCCAGGGCATCTTCAATAGCTTTCAGCTGTTGCTCGGCTTTGTCTACATCGCGCTCCACATCCTCTACGGTACGTGCCTTCACCTTTGTGCCTTTTTTCCCACTTGATTTCGCTGGTCGCGGGGTAGGAGTAAGGGCAGGTGCAGGTTTTACCGGCATTGCTCTGTCTTTATCATTCCCGCTACTCTGCGGGCTGTCAGGTATATCCAACACAATTGGACGTTTACGTGTGCGATACTCCGTATAGTTGCCCAGGTATGGGATCAGCACGCCATCTTCAATAGCCCAGACCTTCGTTGCCAGGCGATCAATGAAGTAGCGGTCGTGCGAGACGAAGAGCAATGTACCGCCAAATTCGCCCAGCACCTCTTCGAGAAACTGGCACGATTGCAGGTCAAGATGATTAGTTGGCTCATCTAAAATGAGGAGATTCGCGCCTTGCAAAGTGAGTTTCGCGAAGGCAACACGGCTGCGCTCTCCACCGCTCAACGACCCAATCGATTTAAACACGTCATCGCCTGAAAAGAGGAAACGGCCCAGAAAGGTGCGGGCACCCTCTTCACTCAGCACACTCACCTGGCGGATCTCATCAAGAATGGTGTGTTCAGCATTCAAACCGGTGTGCGTCTGCGAATAGTACCCGATACGCACGTTGTGGCCAATTTGAGCATGGCCACCAACCGGTGGCAATTCGCGAATAATCGTGCGCAATAGCGTTGTTTTGCCCGCGCCGTTTGGCCCAATTAACCCTACACAGTCTCCGCGCAATAATTCAAGATCGGCTACGCGCACAAGGGTTGTTGGCTTTGCCGTCAACGGGGGTTGAGCAGGAAAACCCACGGCGAGTTTATGCGTGGAAATGACAACCAGGCCACTTTCAACCGTGGGTGTAAACTCGAAGTGCATTTCTGGGAAGTCTTGTGGGCGTTCGATACGCTCTAGACGATCGAGCAACTTCTGCCGTCCACGCGCCTCTTTACTTCGCTGTCCGGCTTTATAACGGCGAATGAACTCTTCCGTGTGGGCAATATGGGCCTGCTGCGCCTCATATTCACGCAGACGGCGTTCCATGCGCTCCTCGCGCAAATGCAGGTAGCGAGTGTAATTGCCGGGATATTCTTCAATGCGTCCAAAAGCCATTTCAATGGTACGTGACACTATTTTATCCAGGAAGTAGCGGTCATGAGCAACAACGACCATTGCACCCTTCCAACCCGCAAGGTAGGTCTCCAACCATTCCAACGCGGCGAGATCGAGATGGTTGGTTGGCTCATCCAATAACAAAAGGTCTGGCTCTTGTAATAGCAATTTACCAAGCGCGGCACGCGTCTGCTGTCCACCGCTTAAGTTCATTACGGAGGACACCTGTTGCTCTCGCGTAAACCCCAGCCCATCAAGCACCTGATCGACCTTATATTCATAGGTATAGCCGTTCGCATGTTCAAAACGGGCCTGGAGGTCGGCGTAACGCTGCAACAGTTCCTCGTGCGGCGTTGTTTCGGTATCTTCATCTAAGGATGCTAACGCAAGACCAAGATCATTGAGTTCCTGCTCCCAATCTCGTACCTCGGAGAAGACCGTCAGCATCTCTTCACGCAAGGTATTTTCTGGCTGAAAATCCACAACTTGCGTAAGATAGCCAATGCGTATATTGCGAGCAATGGCGACCGAGCCTTCATCCGGCTCCTCCCGCCCTGCTAAAATATTGAGTAAAGTAGATTTTCCGGCACCATTGGGGCCGACAAGCCCGATGCGATCCTGTTCATCTACCTGGAAGCTCACTCCTTCAAAGATACGCTCCGCTCCAAACGATTTCCCTACCTGTATTGCACTGACGATTGGCATTGCTATTCACCTGAAATTCTATATCCTTAAATATGCGTCACGTAGCGTATCATAGTTACGCGCTCGATGCAAGTTTGATCGCTACCGTAGTTGGCTAGCAGAAAAAGGTATGATATACTGGTACAGCAACACCTTTGGCATAGCAGGGTACCTGCATATGCCCTTCCAAATACATGTAGAAAGCAAAGAAAGGCGGCGATGCTTCTTCCCATGAAAGAACAGTCTTTAGATAATTTGTGGTTGGCGCAAACGCTCTTTGATCTTGGGGGCGTTCAATTTGGCAACTTCACTGTCAGCGAATCGGCAGTCAGTTCGCCCGTCTTCATCAATCCCAAAGTGTTAATTAGCAACCCAACCGCATTGCGCGTTGCCAGTAAACTCATCCAGCAAGAAATCACCCTTGCTCAATCGTTGCGTCGTCCGCGAGTTCATCCCTTTGCCGTCGTAGCAGGAGTACCTGTGGGCGGCTTACTACTGGGAACCGCTTACGCTCTCGAAACAAATATTCCACTTATTTATGCTCGCAGCCGACCCGAAGGAACCGGCAAACGCGGCATCGAGGGACATTTCAGCAGCGGTGATACGGTACTGATTATTGATGATCTGATTACAAGAGGCGGCAGTATCCTTGAAACGGCAGCATTACTCGAAGAGAACAACTTGAAAGTTCGCGATGTCATCGTTCTGATTGACCGTGAGCATGGAGCAGCCGAACGCCTCCATCGCCGTGGTTATAATCTCATCAGTATTTTGAAGCTTGACGTCATGCTGACACACTACATGTCCAAAGGTCTCATCTCTGAAGAGACTTATCGCAACTGCGCCGACTACCTGCGTGGCAAACAGGGAGAAAATGTGTGATACAGAGAAAAGTGAGAGGGTGTTCAGCGAACGCCCTCTCACTTTTCTCTGTATCACAGGAGTACTATGACTAACCGTTGTGCTATGTAATATCCTGCGGCAGTGGCGAGACAGGCGGTGTGTAGTGTGGGACATCACCATTCTGTAGTTCATGAGTCGTTTTCTGTTTCACGAAGCCCAGAAATGGCTCAATGAGATCAATGGGCAGAGGGAAGATGATCGTTGAATTCTTCTCAACGGCTATTTCCGTCAGGGTTTGCAGGTAGCGCAGTTGCAATGCGCTCGATTGCGAACCAATAATATTGGCAGCCTGGGCCAACTGTGTTGAAGCTTGCAGTTCACCTTGAGCATGAATGATCTTCGCACGTTTTTCACGCTCTGCCTCGGCCTGCTTCGCCATTGCACGCTGCATCGTAGTCGGCAACTCGATATCTTTGATTTCGACCGCCGTGACCTTGACACCCCAACGCTCCGTATGCTCATCAATAATCGTTTGCAACTCTCGATTGATCTTGTTGCGCTGTGACAGCAATTCATCAAGTTCTGACTGACCAAGCACGTTACGCAGAGTTGTTTGACCTATCTGCGTTGTTGCCTGCATGAAGTTCATCACATTCACGACCGCCGAGTTTGGATCAACAACATAAAAGTACAATACCGCAGTCACCTTGATCGTTACATTATCACGAGTGATAACTTCCTGCGGCGGTACCGTCAAGGTAACGATACGCAAGTCAACCCTGAGCATACGTGTGATGATCGGTGGCACCCAGAAGATGCCAGGGCCTTTCGCACCTTTCAAACTTCCCAGGACAAAAATTACGCCGCGCTCATATTGTTGCACGACACGAATACCGGAGAGCGCAATAAAAACGAGGATCAGAACGATAACACCAACGACAGTCAAAATGATAGGAGTAGGATCCATGAGAGCCTCCTTGTGTAGCCTCTCCAACTAATCAGGAGAGGCAGTTGAAAATGTATCAATTTCAGACTGGGCATACAATGGTTGCACATGCAGGCGTAATCCTTCGACAGCAACAATCTGGACTTCTGTACCAGCATCAACAGATTGCATGCTACTTTCCAATACTGCCGCCCAATTTTCGCCACCGTAGTTGACTCGTCCTTCCGGCAATAAGGGAGTCATCGCAACTGCTTTCGCACCAATCATACCCTTGACACCTGTGGGAAGAGCCTGCCGTTGCGTCCGCACAATGACGGTTATCAAGGCAAAACTCATGGCACCTATCAAGCCGGATATGATATAGAGAATCAACGGATTCAGTTGCGGACCACTATATGGTCCACCAGTATTAAAGAAGATCAACGACCCGAAAATCAGCGAAATGATGGCACCAACCGTCAAAACTCCGTGCGTGGGTAGACGCAAATCCAGCACCAGCAGCACGAAAGCCAACACCATCAATCCTAATCCAGCCCAGTTGGGCATCAGCGACCCGGCAGCAAACAAGAACAAGATCAGAGCTATGCCGCCCACTGTACCTGGAAAAATGGCTCCGGGATGCGCGATTTCCAGGAAAATGCCGATCAAGGCCACAACGAACAGGAGAAACACAACATTTGGATCAATGATAAAACCGTAGAGGGTGGTCCAAAAAGCTGGACTAATATCTACAACATCATCGCCCGCCGTTTGCAACATCACGCTTCCCGAACTGAGTTTCACAAAACGCCCATTGACCTTGTTGAGCAAATCGGTCAGATTAGCAGCTCCCAGATCAACGATCCCCTGGCTCTCAGCCGTCGCATCATCATAGGAAGCAGCATTGGTCACCATGCGAGTTGCCAGATCAACGGTACGCCCATAGCGCGTCTGGATACCGGTCATGGAGGCGACAAGATCATTCTCGATCTTCGATTTGAGCGTGCTGCCAATATCGCTACCGTCGTCATTGATGGGGCTGGAGGCACCGATACGGGTGGTAGGAGCCATCGCGGCAACTTGCGCCGCCAGCGTGACAAATGCTCCAGCAGAAGCCGCATAGCCGCCCGTCGGGGAGACATAGGCAATAATTGGCACAGTACTATTTAACTCAGCCTCTACCATTGACTTCATAGAGGTGATGTCACCGCCAGGGGTATCGATCTCAATGACTAAGGCCGATGCACCATCCTGTTCAGCCGTGGAAATACTACTCGTCAAGAACTGCAATGAGGCCGGGCCAATATCGGTATTCAGCACCATCTCATCAACATGACGTGATGCCGCCACCGCAGGTCGGGCTGTGAACACAAGGGAAATCAACGCAACAGTAATGGCCCCTAAAAAGAAAAGGACAAACCAGCGAGATTTTCGTTGAGCATGGCGCGAATACATAGCCATATCCTTCTAAAAATGATATAACGCGCCTACAAGTACGTTCCGTTTGTCAGACTCATCATACCATATAACAACTTGAAACACGATACATTGCTCTGTATAGAATGAACAAAGGGCATCAAGTTTAGATGTTTCAGGTTGTCATTGCTATTTGCTATATTGAATATAGCATATTGTTATTGCATTGTCAAGTCTTTTCCTGAGCAATTTAATGCTTACCACAAATTACGAGCGATGTCCTTCCTGAGAAAAACTTGCGAGAAGTCTTAAATACACCGTAAACTGAGGTATCATTTAAATATGTACCGCACAAGTTGTAACAAAGAAAGATGAAGAGAGATGCTATATTTCGAGGATTTTCACATCGGTGATACCTTTGACCTGGGACAGATAAGCGTTACAGAAGCCGATATCATTGCCTTTGCTCGCCAATTTGATCCGCAACCATTTCATGTTGACAGGGAACGAGCAAAAAGCTCTTTTTTGGTGAACTGGTAGCAAGCGGCTGGCATACCGCGGCCTTGTTCATGCGCCTGTTTGTTGATGGGTTACTTAACAAATCAGACAGTCTTGCCTCACCCGGTGTTGAGAACGTGCGCTGGCTCAAGCCAGTTCGGCCAGGAGATACGCTCTCCGCACGTTTCACAGTGATCGAAAGTACACCTTCTCGCAGCCGCGCAACGCTCGGCATAATTCGCTCCAACGGTGAGATGTTTAACCAGCATAATGAATTGGTGTTGACGATAGCAGGTACTCACTTTTTGGGCCGAAAACCTGATGAAGCTGACAAAGCATAAGAGTAGGTATTGATAACGATCCTTTTCATATCATTCTCTACTAGTTAGAGGTAGAAAGCGAACACACGTTACTAGCTTTGCGTACCAATCGTCTTGCAAAGTGCACACCTCGTAAGGTGATGTAATACAGGCAGGAGTGACAGAAAAGTACGCAATCAGAATTGTAGCGCACACTTGAAAAAGGTGTCAAATACGGACGGGAGGCAATCAAGGTCCCTTTGTTTAATGAACACACATCCAACAAAGCTGCAACTAGCGTTGCCAGAGAGAATCCATTCACCGCACTATGGAACGCACTATTTGCACGAAACCGCATTATGGCGTATCTTCCGATTATTTTCGTAGCTATTTTGATGTTCTGTGGGGCATCGTGGCAAATTCTCCGGTCATATACCGATGCCGCCCGCTATCAGTGTTATGCGCTGGTATTCTGGTTAGGAAATGGTGCAACAAAATTACTGCCACATACACAATGTCTCTTCTTGGGTACGGCATCATCACCGCTACCATTTCACACGTTGCCGCTTGAATATCCGCCCTTGACGGTAGCCATTTTTTCACTTGCTTTGTTCGCGCCCATTCTGTATTATCAGGTGCTTTTCGCGTTCTGGATGGCTCTCACCGCCGCATTGATTTACTGGCTTTTGCTGCGTTACGGGCCTGGAGGGTCTGCACTGGCATTCGCGTTCTATGCGCTGGTGGGAGCATGGGCGACCGCCGAGGGGCGTTTCGACATGGTACCGGCAGCATTAACGCTGCTGTGTCTCATCGCCGCCGAGCGCAAGCATTGGACGATAGCCTACATCGCGCTGGTTTTCGGCGTGCTTTTGAAAATTTACCCTATTTTGTTCTTGCCTGCGCTGTTTATCGCGGAACAACGTGATGCACAACTGTTTCACATACCACCGCCGTCGCTCACGCTCAAAACAGCACATGTAGAACTGTGGCGCACATTGCGTGAAGCCAGACATTGGAGATGGAAAAATGCGCTGATTTTTCTGGCATTACTCGTGGGAGTTACCGGTATTTTTGCTCTGCTTGACTTCCAGGGAGCCATTATCAGCCAGGTAGCATACTTCGCACAACGTCCAGTACAGATTGAGTCAATGGGCAGCACAATTCTATGGATGGCCACCAAACTTGGCTTCCCCGCGCATGTCGCTTACACCTTTGGCTCGTTAAATATCATCAGCCCGTGGGACAACGCAGTTTCGTTGCTCTTCGAGGTGGCATTTTTGCTCGGCTATGCCTACACCCTTTTGATACAATGGCGTGGGAAGATAGATCTCACCCAATCGTGTATTGTGTTGTTACTCATCTTTATGGCCGGGGGAAAAGTGTTCAGTCCGCAATATCTTATCTGGATTATCCCGTTACTGGCATATAATGGGGCCTACGATATGTTCTGGCTGCTCACCTGGGGTATCATATCGCTGCTTACAACCATCATCTACCCCTATCTCTACACTCGTGCGCCCATTTTATTTGTGCAAGACGTTCCCGGCTTTGTACAACTCGTCAGTATTCGTGATGCGCTCTTCCTATTTATTACACTGGCTTATCTCTTCAACTGGTTTGGTATTCGTCCCCAGAAGCCACTTCCACCTGTACTTACCGGCGAAGAGACTCGACCATTATATCCAGCCAATCTGCGGCAATAGGAACAGATGTTGGACATTTCTATTTCATCGCGTCAGGTGCCAGGTGATCCAACTCGAATATAGCGCACCGTCACTGTCCCAATCAGGCAGTACACAACCGCCATGCCAAATAAAATTTGAAAACCAGTGACGGGCATACCTTTTTGTGTAAAAACATCGATCAGTGGGCCACCAATGACAGGAGCAATGACCTGGGGCAACGAGAGAGAAATATTCCACACACCCATATCTTTGGCAAAATTCTTAGGTGTAGGTAGCACATCAGCTACAAGTGCCCAATCAACACTTACATATGCGCCATAGCCCAGCCCAAAAAGTGCGCCTGCCACAAAGATGATCGATAAAGCAACCGACGATGAATAGGTTAACACATGTGCCATGATCACTATAAAGCCCAATAGTGCCATTAAACCACCAGAAATATAGATGATCCGTTTCCGCCCAATATGATCAGAAAGCCATCCCGCCAGGAGCGCACTGGCAATGCTGGTGAACGCTGCAATAACGACGAATTTGGTGGTTTCCTGTTCTGGGTCCGAAACATGTGCGACATCACGCAGGTAATATTGCATAAAGTATTGAACCGTGGTGATGCTCATCATCATCAGAAAGCGAGTCACCAGTACCCAGGCAAAATCGGGATCGCGCCTGGGATTGAAATCGAAGAGGCGAAGTATACCTATGGTCACTACTATCTCCAGAATCACTTGCTGCACATCATTACCAATTGAAACGGTAGCGATATGGTACGAATTCCAGAGAAACAGCATTCCCCATACCAGCATGGTAGCCACAATGGTTCCTCCAACGGTAAAGAGCAGGGAGCGGGTTAGCCACATGGGTCTACGAACATGCTTCTCAAATGAGCGTTTTGCTGGTATTGCGCCGATGCCCCGTATAGCAAGTTGTGCTGATAGACCGACGCGTTCGCGAACTGAGATAATTGTCACAAGCATAAAAACGAGCAGGACAGCGATAATAATACCATATGTGATCCACAGGCTCTGCCGGTAGACAGAAAGTGGCTGTGAAGAACTAATGAAGATGCCAGCGATAATTGCCCCGCAGATATTACCGGCAATCGTCAATACCCCCATAAGGCCTGAGACTGTACCGCGCTGCTTCTGTGGAACGACGTCGGGCAGCAAAGCATGGAAAGGGGCCTGAGCGGCGTTGCTGGCAAGCTGGACGAGAATGTAAGCAAAAGTCAGCGAAAGAATATCGGGAGCAGCGGCCATCCAGATAAGAGCAGCTACGTTCACAAGTGTACCGATGAGGATATAGGGACGGCGACGCCCCCACACGGCCAATCGTCCCCGCGTCCGGTCACTAAGCCACCCAAAGAGGGGATTGGCGATGAGCGAAATAAATGCCCCCGGAATAAGTACAAAGGCCAGTGCTTCGCCCTTATGAGCATCACCAACGAGTTTATACACCTGGCTGGGAAGAACGATGATACCAAGGGCGAACCAATGGAAGTTGAGGGCAAACCAGAAGTTACTGATGGCCAACATCTGCGGCCAGCGCATGGCTGGCGGCTCCCTAGACTCATAGGGTACTGAGAGGGATGCTATCTCCCGCTGATTTCACAAGAGTCATACTGTCATCTTCCTCTCAGTTATATCATAATTTCGTTAGACAACCCTTCGATTGCTCCGGTGTGAGAATCACTATTATACAGGTACATATTCAGCAGGAGGCAATATCCCAAACTCTCCAATACACTGTTTTTATATCAACGCGGCGAGAAAACCACGAGATCTTCAGCCTCGTGGATGAACGCCGCGCCTCACCCTTGACTTTCGATATACTGACGGATAATCTCCTGACTGGCGTTTCCAATAGTGCAGCAGAAGTATCCATCACTCCAAAATGTTCGCTCTTTCCAAAACTGCTTTTTCAACGCTTTTTCATGCCTTTGCCATAACTGAACGGTCGATTCTTGTTTTAATCGACGAACAATAGCCAGCGGTGAAATTCGAGGTTCGCTTTTCACCAAACAGTGAATATGGTCTTGATCCACTTCAAGCGCTTCAAAAGCAAAATCTGAGCGAGTTGCCATACCTTCAAACAACTGCTTCACCAGCGTCCCGTAGAAAACCAGCAGCTTTTTGCGATACTTACACACGAAAATGAGGTGATAGAGGATCAGAAACCTGGCATGGTTTTTTGACTGATAATCCATGCGGATCGGGCACTCACTCTCTTCATCCTCTCAAACCTGGGAATGGGCTTCAAATCGACCTTTTTACCGTCCAGTCCCATCAGGATAGCATAGCCAGTTGACATGCGTCCCTTGATAAAGTATTCCTGGCCCCGGTGGCGAACTTTGTCGAATTTGCGAAAGCCCTGGATTTTGCCCGTGGTGATGGGCTGCTCACTTCGCACACCTTTCGTTTGCTGGTAATCCCCATCCGCGATACATTTCTTCTGTAGCACCTGCGTGGTGCAGAAGGTCGGCGCAGTTCCTCGCGTGGCAATCATGGCGGCGTCGTGGGCATGCGTTTTAGGCAGACCTGCCAGCATCCGATGCTCTTTGGTGACAAACCCCCACGTCTCTTCGGCGTTAAGCCGCCTGAGGAGTTGCACCCGGATGCTATTCATCTGCGTGGCGTGGGCAAGCTGACCCTTCTTCTTGCCCTTCCGTTTGAGAGTGATCGTTCCAGCATGCAGATCATTATGGCAGCTTTGACACAAGGTCAACAGATTACTTTCCTCGTCGCTGCCGCCCTGACTGCGAAACACCAGATGATGCACTTCCAACCGCCGATCGTGGCTTTTCCCCTGACAGTGCTGGCAGGTATAGTCATCACGGGTCAGCACATATGCCTTTGTATTAGCAAAACCATAGTTGATCCCCTGTTGATACAACCACTTCTTCCGCAAGACCTCCGGGTTTTTGAGGGCATGCGGGTCAAAGGTGCCCGTTTCCAACACGATGCGCGTGATCGGTAAGATCGCTTGCACGAAGCTGATTTCCCGCAGATGTCCCTCGATTTTACTGCGCATCGTCGGGGAGAACCTGCCCTGCTTGATCGAGTTGCGACGGTTATTGAAGCGTGCTGGACGATAGCGCGTGTTCCGTTGGCGTCGGTTGCGACGTTTGGCTGCCCGTTGTTTCATGGTGGGGGTGATATCGTTGCGCAGTTCGACTTCAGAAAGATAGATCACCTTTCCCTGCTCAGAAGCTCCGGCTGCGCCTACCACCGTACTCCCCGTATCAATGCCAAGGATCAGCAGCTGGGTATGCTCGTGCGTTGAGGGCGCAAGCAGTTTGATGGTAAAGGGTGTGCGCCGCACCACTTTGGCTTTGCCCGCTTTGAGCAGCAGTCGGGCGATGGCCGGGACGCATGGCATCAAGGGTCTACCATCCGAGTTCAGAACATATACAAGAACCATAAAGCGTTCCTTTCGGAAAAATGCTCTCCCCGAAGGGAGGTTGTGCGTATTCTCTGGCTGTGACCACCAGAGGAATCCGACTTCATCTCGACAAAGTTCAAAAGGCTTGTTGGGCCTGGATCACCGGGCTTTCCCTCAGCCCTACTTAAACCCAGGCGACAGAGCAGCGGTCTGATGCGTCAACCACAGGTGTCATGACCAATTGAACGTAGCTCCCATTTCTGGGGCTGAGTCTGGTGAACTCAGGCTTCTCTCGAAGCCACCGGGCTAAAGACCCAGGCTTCCGAAGAAGCCACTGAGTCTTCAGCTCAGTGGTAGTTCACCGTATCCACAAAGATTGTTGCATATTTAGCAGTACCCGCCAGCCTTGTTCGTGCAAGTATTGTTTGGTCATTCTTGATTTGCCACCGTTGGTGAAGTTGTTGTCATCAATAAGCACAATGGATTTTTCATGCAATAACGGCTCTGCCAGCTTAAACTCTTTGAGATTATGTAGTTGCGCTTCGCTAGCATCACGTCTAATCGGCGTATCGAAACTGTCAAGATAGAGCAAATCAATTGGTTCATGTAGCAGCGATAATGCGTGCAAGGAATTGTCAACGACATACTCGATCCAGTCCGCAAATTCTGCCGTCACTCGTTTACACACACGCATATTCTTCGGATCAATATCAATAGTTGTGATTTTACCGCCATAACGTTTGACGAAATGACCGAAAATATAGGTTGAGTAGCCTGCTCCGTAATCCTTTATCTTGCGAATTGTTCCCGTTTCGACAATGCGATGTGTCGGCAACTGATAGAGAAGGTTTAATGCGACCCGAAATGTCGAATATCGCCTGGATGATTTCGCCTGAAATAGTTCATCAAACCAACTATGATATTCCAAAAAATTATCCATGAATTGATTCTTTACTGCACCCGATGTGACTAGCGCAAGTACAGTCCTTTCGTCTTTTGCAGCAGATGTTTTGATGCGGTACCCTGCTCATCTGGTGGCCCGTGGGTGCTGGAATGATGGCATGGGAAACGTGGTTTATCCTTAGTCGGGGCACCAGTAGCCTAAACGCCAATTGATGCAGGCATTGATGAATTTTAGCAGATAATTATTCCTATGTCAAACGATGAGCTAGCTTGCTAGCAAGCTGCTTTTCGTTTGTGACGAATGCATTTTCTTCTTCGTTGTAAGTTCCAGGCAGTACAACTCCTTTGCATGGTTTACTCAATGTGGAGATAAGTAAATGAGTAGGCGGACAAGGAAACATCGCCTGTACTTAAACTGGAGGTAGAAAAGCGTACGCACCTACAAGCATATTTGATCTTGCTCTCTGGCATTCTCGTGGGGATGTGAAGAGCAGGATGCTTTGTTGGGTCAGACGTGCAATTATATGGAACAGCAATCTGTCCTTACACCGGCCGCAGAGCTAAACACAGTACAGACACCACGGTCATCCAGGTGGATGCGTTACTTCTTTACTGAAGATGTATCGCCAGACAACCGTTCCATTATCGACCTGCAAACACGGGCCGTCTGGATTGCTCTTGCCCTTATACTACAGTCTCTCATTGTGCTGCAACAGACGCTCAATGTCATTGCTCTCAACCCGAATATGCCCTTTGTAGAATTTTTTGGTGCTATGCTACAGTTCGCATTGCTGTTGGGAAGCTTTTTCGCCATGTGGATGGCCTTCCGACCGAGAAGCATACGCAAGCAATCGCAGCATAGCAAGCAACATCCAGCAGGTTGGCAGCGTACTGTGCTGGCATTGACATTGATTCCAACAATTATAGGTGCCATTATTGGCGCGAGCGTTGTTGTGATGTGTTTCTTGCCCCCATGGTTCGCTAATGATGGAACTGCGCTTGATATGAATGCGGCAAAGTTACTCGTGCAGGGGCGCAATCCTTATACAGATTCAAGTATGCTGGACGTGGCCCGTCAGTTTGATCTTCCTCCAGCTGGGACAACGCCCCTTCGGGTGGGTCAATTTGCCGGTCGCCTTGATTATCCCAGCATAGCGGATTTTCAATCTACCTTCGATACGGCACTTAAATCGGGTCAAACGCCGGAATTTGAGTCAAAGGTGAGCTACCCTGCACTCTCTTTCCTTACACTTGTGCCTTTTGCTTACCTTGACCACTACAACGTCTTACCGCTTTACCTCCTGAGTTATCTGCTCATTGTGGCAGTCGCCTGGAAAGGTACCCGCCCAGAACTACGTCCCTGGGTTCTCTTGCTTGCGCTGGCAAATGTGCCTATGTGGAGTTCAACATTTGGGGGCAACCTCGATATCTTCTACGTCTTGCTGATCATCCTGGCCTGGCTCCAACGAAACAACCGGTGGAACTCTGCGCTGTTTCTAGGGCTGGCTGTGGCAAGTAAACAGATTGCCTGGCTCTTCATTCCTTTTTACTTCATGATGACCTGGCGCAACATCAGTTTTAAGGAAGCTACCTGTCGTATAGCTATCGCAGGTGGCATTGGTCTTGCCATTAACCTGCCATTTATTCTCTGGAATCCGCAGGCGTGGCTAGATGGCATTCTTGCTCCCATTGCCGATCCCATGTTCCCGCTGGGTATTGGTATCATTAACTTGAGCATCACACACCTGCTTCCCTACTTCCCTGGCTGGGTTTATGAGGTGCTGGAAGGTGGTGCAATGATTGGCTCTCTGGCATACTACTGGCGTTTATGTCGCCGTCGCCCTGAAGCTGCCATGCTGCTTGCTGTCATTCCTTTGTTCTTTGCATGGCGCAGCTTACCCTCCTACTTTAGCTGTACCGCTTTCCCCATCTTCATGCTGCTAACAACAAAGATGAAACCTGGTATGCGCCCGGCAGTTGTACCCGCCCGCCGATTTATGCCCGCTTTTGGCAATGCCCGCATACTAGTAACTTCCTTGCTCGCAACGTTCCAGGGTACTCGCTTGATAGGGGAGCCGGTATCGTTCCAAAGCACACGTTCTCAGTTCGCAGAGCAACAGTCGCTCATGAAATACAGAGAGGGAACTTTCCGCTCAAGTGCTGGACAAAGACCCCTTCCTGCCTTACCTCTTCCGCTGCATGGGCAAACGTAGTCAGGATACGATCATCATTATGCGGAAACGCGAGGCCAGATTTCAGCTGACCCATTCATATGCAAATTGTTTTATGTCAAACTGCACAACGGCAATGGTTACTTCCTTGTTGTTTCTTTATTGTCTCTACTTCAAGCGAGCAACTTCTGGTTCTGCATGCATTTCCTGCGTACCCTGTTTAGATTGTAGATACCAGTGGACACCTTCCGCTACACCGCGGTTAATATCGTATTCCGGTGTGTAGCCCAGATCTCTACGCGCCTTACCAATCGAGAATATCTGTTCGCCGCCCAGCAAGGTCACGCCATACGTAGTCACCGGCGGGGGTGCAGCATTGCGCCATCCCAAAGCTCTCCATATCAGTTCAGCAACACGCCCACCTGTGTAGAGAACCGAATATGGGAGATGCAGCGAGGCATGTGGCACCTGTAAACAATCAGCAATGGTATTCAGGTATTGAGCCTGTGTCACTCGCCGATCATCGGCAATCGTGTATGCCTGTCCAATAACGGTATCACTGGCATCACCAGCCTTGATCAATCCTTGTACTACATCGCGCACAAAGACTAGCGGTACTATGTTTTTCCCAGAGCCGGTGATAAAGCCTTTGCCGGATCTCGATCAGTGAGACGAACCGCCCAAAACTCGCCCTATCGCGCGGGCCATAAATCCAGCCTGGGCGCACAATGACTACCGGCGCACCCTGATCTTGAACAAGGTTGGCGATTAACTTCTCACCGGCAATTTTTGTGCGGCTATAGGGATTATCTTCGGCATGAAACGTGTCATCCTCAGTCACAATACCACGCAAATGATGCCCATAGACGGTAATCGAACTGGTATGCACGATGCGTTGCACTCCGGCATCCATTGCCGCGTGAATCAAATCCGCCAGTCCCTGTACATTCACTGCCCGGTATATGTCCTCCAGTCCCCATGGACCCGTCTTTGCCGCAACATTATATACACGCTGCACACCCTCTACCGCTCGTTTTAACGATGCGCTATCGGTCAAATCCCCCTCTACGATCTCGACTCCGGCCTGCGTGCGTAAATGGCTCGAATCTTCTACCGGACGCACCATTGCCCGTACCTCATCTCCCCGCTCTACCAGCATATCTACAAGATGGCCGCCCAGAAAACCTGCGGCCCCTGTTACCAGCACTTTCACAAACAAGCTCCTTTACTATTATCACACTATTTCACTGTCTTTGCTGGAAGTATAGCAAGCTTGATGAAAGAAAGGCAACTCAATGGGAAGGTTGGATGGATGGATGGGATTATCTTCCTAACAAGTTAAAATATCATAAGGTGAACATAGTATTTTCAACCACTTGCACACCGATTTATAACCAAATTGCAATATATCAACGCTTTAAATAGCAGCAGCGAAAGCAACAATATTTTACTTGTAAAGTAGGCAGACAAAGATGCAAAGATCATTCTACGGAAAACTTGCGCTCACGCTCTTTTCACTGATTGTACTCGCAATTACTATTGCTTTACCCTTCTCGGACAATATGGTCCATACATTTGCGGCCGGTCTTTCCAAACCAGTTGTGCTTGCAAGCGGAATAGTTCCCACTCCTTCTTCTACACCTCCGTACCCAACACCGACGTTTGTGCCTGTAAAATGGACGGAAATAAATGGTATTACCTATACCAATCTTCCCTTTGGCACATATAAGCTCAATCTCTATACGCCGGACCCGGCACCGTCCGGCAATACTCCGCTTGTCCTTTATTTCCACGGCTGCTGCAATCCCAATACCAACAGGAATACGGGGCTTCGGCTTGGTCAGACGCCAGCCGACCCGCACGAATACATGTTCCGTATGCTTATTGAGAACGGCTATCAGGTTGCCTCACTCGACTATCCAGCCGAATATCCTGTCGTCAACCAGCAGGATGCGATAGCGGGCAAAGCCGCTGTCCGTTTTTTCAGGGCGAACGCTACACAATATCATATCGATCCCAAACGCATTATCGCCTGGGGTTCAAGTGCGGGTGGTCACACCGTTGATATCATGGGAACAGCCGATAAGAGCGCGAGACTTGATATGGGTCAACACCTGAACTATTCGAGCAGGGTTGAGGCTGTTCTCGATTGGTATGGCAACATCTCCCTTCGATACATTACCTCGGACGACGCGCCATTTCTGATTTAACAGGGAGACAGGGATAGTTCCTCCATAAAAAATGATTCCCTCAAGCTCCTCAACACATTACTCGCCGCCAACGTTTTCGCCCAATTGCAATACGTAGCCCATGCCGGACACCAATTTATGCCGGTTGGAGGAACCACCAATCCTGACTACGAGGATATTGCGAAGACAGCAATCACTTTCTTGAATGCGGAAGTACGAGACAATCCCGACCCCGAACCGCAATAACTCTCGCAATCGCACTTGTACATAAATGGACATACCGAGGCACTTCTTGATGAAAGAGAAGTGCCGCGAGTATGTCATTGCAAGGTTCAATCCTGTTCTGGGCAGAGTTCGTGTGGTAAGCTGTATAGAGAGTGGCCTACTAGCAGGAGAGATAACACATGGAAAGAACCCTGTTTACTGAAGAGCATAACATGTTTCGTGACACCTTTCGGCACTTTGTTGAAAAGGAAATCGTCCCTTATAACGAACAATGGGAGAAGGATGGTATTGTTTCCCGTGAATTATGGTTGAAAGCCGGAGAACAAGGCTTTTTAGGCCTGAATGTGCCAGAAGAATGGGGCGGTGCTGGTGTGAATGATTTTGGCTATAGCGCGATTATTGCTGAGGAGACAACGCGGGTCGGGGCAGCAAGTGTTGGCGCGGGTATCGGTCTCCACAATGATATTGTCATCCCGTATTTTCTGGCCTACGCAAACGAAGAGCAGAAGCGGCGCTGGCTCCCTGGCATGTGCGCGGGAAAGTTGATTACGGCAATCGCGATGACCGAGCCGAACACCGGTAGCGACCTCGCCGCGGTGCGCACCACAGCTATTCGCCAGGGCAATTCGTATGTCCTCAACGGGCAGAAGACGTTTATTACCAACGGCATATTGAGCGATGTGGTCATTGTTGTGGCAAAAACCGATCCTGCGCTGGGACATAAAGGCATCAGCCTGATCGTGGTAGAACGGGGGATGGATGGGTTCAAACGGGGTCGCAAACTCGAAAAGATGGGTTTGAAGGCGCAGGATACGGCGGAGTTGTATTTCGAAGATGCGCTAGTGCCAGTAAGCAATTTGCTTGGAGAAGAGGGAAAGGGCTTCTACTATTTGATGCGACAGCTCGCTAAAGAGCGATTGAATGTCGGCATTTCGGCAGTCGCGGCCTGCGAAACGGCACTGGAAATTACATTGGAATATTGCAAAGAGCGCACGGCTTTTGGGAAACCAATCGGCAGCTTCCAGAACTCTCGCTTCAAATTGGCTGAGATGAAGACGGAGACCGAAATTGCGCGAGTCTTCGTTGACCGCTGCATTGAGGAATTGAACGCCGGAAACCTCACAGCGGAGACGGCGGCGATGGCGAAATGGTGGACATCCGATCTACAAAAAAGAGTCGTTGACCAGTGTGTACAGCTGCACGGCGGCTATGGCTATATGATGGAATATCCTATTGCCCGCCTCTATCTAGACGCTCGCGTGCAAAGTATCTACGCCGGTACCAACGAGATTATGAAGGAGATCATCGGACGCTCAATGGGCGTCTAGCCAAATCTTTGCCCAATTGCTACGAGTTAAAATCTCGCGAGCAATGGCAGTCACAGACTTTCCTTCCGTGTTTACCAGCATATCCTCAATCTTGTCGCGATCCATCTGCTGCGATAATATGGCTGCACGTCGAAGATGCCAGTCAAGACCGGCACCAACTTCTCTGCGTTGCAAGCGGCTCAAGAGGGTATCTAACGAGGCTTGCAATCTTACTACTAGAATATCCGCGCCAGCAACCGCCGTACTATATTGCACCAGGTCTTCTCGCGCTTCGAGAACGTCGGCGAGAACGAGGCGTGCTGCTCCGGCTGCTTGAAAATTGGCCCAGACATTAGAAGAAGCCGTTAAACTTGAAAGCAGGCACTGTTCCACTGTGATACAATACTTTCTAAAGCCACGTCTTTGTACCACGAGAAAAGAGTGTGCATCCATGGAAAACAAGATTGATATCTACGATGACTTTGCTCCAGAATATGCCAGATTGATCACCTCGACGGAGAAGGCAGGAATAGAGCATGATCCTATCATGCCGACATTTCTGAAAATTCTGGGCGATGTCTCCGGGCTGATCACGTTAGATGCGGGCTGTGGTGAAGGCTATCTTTCCCGTATCCTGGCTCGCCATGGTGCAAAGGTCACAGGAATAGATATTGCTGCACGCCTGATCGAGATTGCTCGTGCGAAAGACCCAGAAGGCGAAATTACCTATCGGATGGCGAATCTCAGCCTACCGCTTCCGAACTATGCGTCCCACTTCGACCTGATCGTGAGCCGTTTTGTCCTCAATGATGTGTACGACTATCAGGGTTTCCTTACCACGCTGGGTTCGGTTGCCAAGCCCGGAGGGCGATTGGTAATCTCCATGAATAACCCGTATTCCTTCGTCGTGCGTGGTCATATTACCCATTACTTTGATAGCGGCAAGTCATATCCCTATCGAGGCATGGCCGAGGAAGGTGCCAGAGTCCACTTTTATCAACGGACATTGGAGGAGTATCTGGACGCCTGCTTCGCGGCGGGATTTCAACTACGCCGTTTGGTAGATATTCCCACTCCCGAAGGTACCTTCAAACGTCGGAATGATACTTTGATTCCAGAGGGCTATCAATTCCCGTTCTTTATGATTTTGAGTCTTGTGAAGTCCTGAGTCAACTACCGTGTGCTGGTTTGCCACGCTGTGCAAGATATCTTTCAAACTCGCCTGGAGTACGCACGCCATGTTGCAGTACTGCAGCGTAAATATCGGGACTATACACGCCATCACGGTAAGCAGGAGAAACTTCATGCGGTTGAGCAGGGTGTTGATGCCACGCATCCTTAATCCAGAGAATAGCAAGACGGGTTTCGGGTGTAAGTTGCTGCTCTATGGCTTCATGGACTGGCTCCGGGTGAATTCCTTGCATAAGCCAGAATGAAATATCCATTTTCCATTCATTACCGGCATCGTTTTCGTAGAGAACCGCGAAATAATAGCGTTCATACTGTTGCAAACCAGTCGAATTGAAGGAGCCACTTTCATTGAAATAGCGTATCCATCGAACTCGTGGATGCGTATAGATTGGCTGCATCAACTCATAGGCACGCGCAATGCTCAAACCTGGGCTGGACACCGCCAGATCAATATCGCGCCAGACCATGAGGCCCAATATAGAACTACCAACCCATCTTACAACACCTCCTGCACCAAGTAATTCGAGCAAGTTCAGTTCTTTTACCACTATCTGAGACTCGTTTTGGAGTTCCCGCTGGCGTTGCAATAATTGGCTAACGCGCTCTGGTTCTAGCGTCTCCTGCTCTGACACAAAGGGATGTTGCTCGTCTGACATACTAATTCTTCCTCATGCTCATATTTTTAGCGATGATACCTTATGAACAGAAGTGTGTCAAATAAGCAAACCATTTGCATAAACTATCACAACACAACACAACGCAATTGCAATGAAAAATTACTGGGTATCGCGCAACAAAGCTATATGTGGTACGAAACCTTTCACGAGAAAATGGATCTGGACGCGCTACCATTGGTCTACAGCTATATGACACGTAGCGGGCGTATTGACCGCGCAACGCTCAGCCAGAAGGCTCCACGCTTTCTGAGCAATTACGAGGCATACCTCGCTGCAAAACAGCAATCACCGATAACGAACGAATAATACTGTGCTCATGGACAAAGAGGCGCATGAGCAGAGCAACCCATAAAGACCATATGTGTCACTTACTCTCTACAGGTTGCTCTGTTCATGAACGACTGAGAAAATTGACAACTACCCTGGCAAGCTCTTCACCTCTATCTTCTTGTAAGAAATGGCCAGCATCAACTATCGTCGTGTGAGGTTGGTCTTTCGCTCCAGGAATCAGACGCTGAAATATGCGGTCACCGCCATTGGTAATCGGGTCGGAGTCACTAAATGCGGTAAGAAAAGGTTTTTCCCAACGCGTCAGTGTCTCCCACGCTTTACGGTTAGCTTCAGAAGCGGGGTCATTGTGCCTTCATCTACATAGTGGATACGCACACCATCAACGGTGACATAATGAGGAGCGAATGCATAACCTGGCAGGTTGGTAAATTGTTCGTCAGGTGTTCTTAACAGTTCCATGATTTCTCTCTTTCTTGTAGTGACAGCACATTGCTTCGCTCGTGCAGTTGGGCGCGGGTCACGCTGCGCACAATGGTCGGATTATATTAGTCATGTGTATCATTGGGCCTCACGGCTTCGGCGGTGGCAGCATACGCCTGAGCGGTGGTGTAGCGGGGCGACCACAGACCGGTCTCTTTGAGTTTAGCGTTCGAGCAGATGATATCGCCTTCCAGGCTGATCCATTCTGGGCCAGTGGTCATTCTCCCCTCTTTCCATGCCATGTCAACCGCTTGAAAAATCATTTCACCTGGTACCTCAATGACCTGCAAACCTGCGGCTGCGGCGATATTGGGCATCGAGTCGGGATCATCGCCAACAACATTGTATGCACCAGGCAAGTCATGTGTAATCATTGCATGAAAATGCAGCCGCAAGGTCGTCTTCGTGTATGAATTGTAAACGGCTCTTGAAAGCTTCTTTGCTGGTAAAGTAGGTTCGGTTGGGCTGAATCATCGTCTCGGCAGCGACCTGATGAGGGCCAATTACAATACATGGGCGTAGTCGTGAAATAAGCAGTTGTGGAAATGCCAGTTGCAGACCGTCCAGCCAGATTTCGTTGGCATGTTTATGCTGTTCGTAATAAAAACCCCCATAGAGTCCCCGCAACGGACTATCCTCGAAAAGCAAAGGTGGATTATCCGGTAAGGCTCCATAGGCGGCAACTGAACTACTGACAACCAGCTTGCGCACACTTGCCTCAGCAGCCGCACGACACGTATTCCATGTGCCACCAAGATTGATGCTCGCGGCATCCTGAAGGCTCATACTGTACGGACGCCCGACAATAAAAGCAAGATGGACGACCGTATCACAGTTCTGAAATAACTCTTGCAAACCCGTGTCGCGTATATCTTTTGCGTGGAACTCCAGTTTGCTGTATGTTGCCTTTGGTTCCACAAGGTCAATGCCGACAATGCGCTCAATGTCCGGGTCTGCCTCCAGAAGTGGCAAGAGGACGCGGGCAAAACGGCTAGCACAACCGGTGATTGCAACACTTTGCATAGTTATGACCTTTCGGAGGAGGGTATCTCAATGGGAGTCGGCTCAGAAGGTTTCAAGGTAAGCTGATAGAGCGGCTCACCACTGGAAATTGCTCCTGTTGGTCGAAATCCAGCGGCGGTGTAGAGATGCTGTGCGTGTTCATTTTCTGGATGAACGGTGAGTTGAAGTACCTGACATTGAGGATAATGGTCCCTGATGAATTGAAGAAAGAGGTGGATCGCTCGTTTTCCAAATCCTCGCCTCTGGTAGTGATAATCTATAAAGAAGTGGAAGATCCAGTAATTGTCCAGGCTCCCTGGCTCGTATGCAAGTTCGGTAAATCCCACCATCTCCCTATCAGCATAAAATGCGTAGGGTATCCAGACGAGATCTCCTGGGCGAATATAGGCTTTTGCCAAGGCAATAGCCGCAATAGGAGCATAATCTGCAATGAACCGTTGCTGTTCAGGAAAAACGGCAAGGCCAAGCGTGGCACGCCAATTCTCCCGTGTGACTTCCTGAAGTGAAAGCCCATTCATCTGTTTCTCCTGCGATAACTCCCTTATTCCCCAACAAGAACTACCCAACCGGCCGCAATACTGGTATCTCGCGCCGAATATCAAAACGGAGACAGCTATGCGCTTTGCGGATGGCAGCTTCTACTTCGGTAGGTGTATCGCCGCGTGCGAAGATGAAGCCGAGATAGCTGGCACCTTCTGGCAATGGCACAAGAGGATGGTGCAATTTGGCGGTTATTTCAACCCCTGTAATCAATGGCACAGATTGCGCCTCTTCAACGCCATGCACACCTTTGAGCACACCACCTGCCGGAATCGGGATCATCATTACGCCAGCAGCCGAATGATCGCGTTCGACATTGCCAATTTCTTCCCCGATAGCATGGCGCAGTATCAGTTCTTCAAGGCACATACCGGAACCAAATTCCAGCACGGTAGAGCATAAGCCACCGATAGAGCGTCCGGCCATCTCCAGCATCCACGGCCCCTGCTTATTGACGCGCAATTCCGCATGGACCGGGCCTTCGTGCAAGGCAAGCGAGGCTGCCGCCACTGTCACACACTGCGCAATGCGCTGCTGTATCTCTTCTGGTAAGCGTGATGGGGTTATATAGATAGTTTCCTCAAAAAATGGGCCGTCCAGGGGATCGGGTTTATCAAAAAGTGTAAGGACCTTTAATTGCCCGTGGGTCAGGATGCCTTCCAACGCAACCTCAAAGCCCGGGATAAAATCCTCGACAAGAAGTGAGGTTTCATGTTCTGCATATCCTTCTGAAAGCAGGAGCCGTTTCAAACGATTGAACGCCGCCACGAATTCGGTCTCGTTATTGGCGCGAATGACGCCTCTACTGCCGGAGAGGCGCAAAGGCTTGACGACACAAGGGTAATCTACTTGTGTCGCCACCTCAATAGGGTCAGTATTGAGCAGGAAGGGATGGAAAACGGGACATGGTGCGCCACCCTGTGACATCAACGTGCGCATCAGCAGCTTGTCACGCGCCGCTTCTGCAGCCGCCGGAGAATTATGCGGAAGATCCAGCGCATTACTGGCAAGAGCGGCTAACTCACTCGCGCTATCGTCAACCGAAAGAATCGCCACCAGGGGATGCTCTTGCGCATAGTTCACAATCGTGTGTACGGAAGCGGTGGGGTTCGCAAAATCTACGCCTAAAGGCACATGCCAGTATTCCGCCAGCGTTTCGGGCAAATCTATACCCACCACAACATCGAGATTGAGACGCTGTGCCGCGTTCAAAAAAGCTCCTCCCCGGTAGGTGGCAGGAGTCATAAGCAATAGTATGCGTTTCTTTTCATTCATAAGTAGTCACTGTAGTCGGTGTAGCCACCGTCAATTTTCATCATCCTGCTTAACGGCGACTGCAAAGCCTTTTGATTTGAGTGCTGCTGCTAACCCGAATAATCGCTCATCACCATGTATTGTCCAGCTAAGCTCCGGGCCGTCCCATGCGCATTCATACCAGCCTTGCCACTTCGTATGTTGCACCCGTCCCAGGTAATGCCACGGCTTCACCCCAGGACGCCGATTGTTAAAGCCATAGCCGGAACTCTCAACACTGGTAAAATCTTTACTGCGAAATACTACTTTCATCAACTTATATCATTGCTAACTCTTTATGATCCTTGATAGTCGCGAGGAATCGCGCTCACCCTCAAAGGAGTAGTTCGTATTATACATCATTGGGAACTATTTTTGAACGATTACTGCGATTCCTGTCAATGTCCCTAATCTCGCCAGCGATGATGAAAAAACGTCACTGGATAACCCATTTGCGTGAAAAGCTTGACAGGAAGCATTCTATATTCTACACTTCATATAGTTGGGTTACATCTTCATGTGGTCAAAGTAGGGGGGATCATAAACAATGCAAAAGCACATTCAAACAGATACTCAGCCACAGACACTTACTGCTATACACTCAAACTTAATGCTTGAACATATGCGTATAGGCATGGCCTTATACGATGCACAAGAATTTCGCCTGCTCGCGGTGAATAAACGCTTTAAGCTGTTCCTTCAAGAATACCTCTGTCCAGGTAAAAGCTATGAACTCGCCATTGGATGTCCTCTGAGAACCCTTTTACCGCCGCCGAAAGAAGTAGCAAAGGCTATCCTCAACATCTTCCGCACCGTCGTTGAGACAGGTGAATCATATGAAGTAGATAAGTTTCCCATACCAACGGTAGGCAAGGGCCTTACATACTGGCAATGGACGCTCGACCCTGTACGCGATGCCAGTGGAACTATTACCCACCTTCTGCATTCCGCCAACGATGTCACACCGCAAGTTTTGGCACTCCAGCAGGCCGAGCAAGCGAATATATCGCTTTCTCAAGCTGCACACACCATCGAGATCGAGCGCAAACGCCTTGAGGTGATTGAAGCTGTAGCAAGCAGTATGCGTAATTCCTTCGACATGAAAGATATTGGACAGGCCGCAATTGACGCTATCAATGCCGCATTCAACCCTATCTGCGTCGCTATACATACAGCAGACCCTGTGAAACAATCTCTGCACCTGCTCCATATTGCCGCCATTCCTGAAGCGATGCACTTCCAGGATATTCTACAGGAAGTTCCCTATGGGAGTGACTTCATCATTGCCAATGCGATTAAGCAAAAAAAACCAATTTTTATCGAAAATATGCAAGATGCTGCACGAAGAGAAGAGATAGATAATAATTATCCCGCGGTCAAATTTGGAGCGCAGGGATATATTTGCATACCGCTCTGGACAGGTGATCAACCTGAAGGAATGTTAGCTGCATGTTTCCGCGAAATTATTCGTGCCGATGGTACCGAGGCAAAGACGTTAGAGGGATGTAGTATGCATATAGCATCCGCGCTGGCTCAGGCACGACTTCATACCGAAATCGAGCAGGAACGTGCACGACTGCGAGCCGTCCTTGATCAGTTACCCGAAGGCGTTCTGTTGATTGACGCTCCTCATGGGCACATTCAGTATGCGAACGCCGCCGCAGTTCAAATCGTCGGTTCACCTATCATGGGACATCTTGATGCGTCAGTGAAAGATGCAGCGTTAATGCGCATTATCTTAGATGAACATGGCCAACCACTATCACCGGAAAAACTCTCATCAAGTCGCGCTTTGCTTGGAGAGACCGCCAATGGTCAAGAAGTTACCTTGACGCGACAAGACGGCAGCGAAGCATTTTTGCTTACATCAGCCGCACCTTTACGTAAAGATGATGGTACAATTATTGGAGCTATTGGTGTTTTTCAGGATATCACTGCTCGCAAAAGTATTGAGCAGAAGAAAGACGTTTTCCTTTCTATCGCCAGCCATGAGCTACGCACACCGATTACCGCCATTCTGGGCTTAGCGGAACTCCTACAAATGTGGGTGGGGCACCCGGAAAATCCTAATTCACTACGTTGCCAACGTGCCCTGACCAGTATCGCCGAACAGGGTAAGCGTCTCACCCGCTTAATTGAGGAAATGCTTGACCTTTCACGGATTGAAAATACGCACCTGTTATTGAATATCGCGCCACACAATCTTATTCAAACGCTCACACAGGTCATTGAGAGCCAGTCCATGATGACAAAGCATAATATCATTCACTTCATATTGGATGGAGTTGAGGCACATGATACACTCACCGTCTACTTTGATGAAGACCGTATCATTCAAGTTCTTAATAACCTCATAAGCAATGCAGTGAAGTATAGCCCTACGCATACAGATATTGAGGTAGGGTTACGTGTTACAGAAGAAAGGCCTGATGAAGCGATTATCTGGGTTCGCGATCAAGGCATCGGCATTGCGGCAAAGGAACTGCCGCACATTTATGAGCGTTTTCACCGTGCGAGCAATCTGGATCGTGCTATAAGTGGATTAGGTATTGGACTGTATCTCGTTCACGAGCTGGCAACGCGGCATGGAGGCCATGTATGGGCAGAGAGCATCGAAGGGAAGGGTTCCACCTTCTATGTAAACCTTCCACTCATTCACCCGGCGTAAGATTTTTGGATTTGCAAGACGGAAAGAGACAAAACGATGCCACGACTGGTATTTTTGTTCGACGTAGATGATACGTTGCTTGACAACGACAACATCAAAGTAGACTATGACGCACATCTGCAGGTTGAGTTGGGGCCGATCCTGACCGAACGCTTCTGGGATTTGTATGAACGAGTTCGCAAAGAAGAGGACGTTGTTAATATCCCTCGTGCCCTGAAAGAGTTGCGCCAACAAACATCGCTTGCGGAGATGGATGAGCAAACGTTTGATCATGTACAATCCATCTTCGACAACTACCCTTTCTTCCAGGCACTTTACCCTCATACCCTTGAGACGCTGGCTTATCTGCGCACGCTTGGATTGACTGTCATTGTCTCCGATGGGGATTGTTTTTTCCAGGCGGAGAAAATCTTCCATAGCAATCTCGCAGATGTGGTCGAGGGGCGCGTATTGATCTATATTCACAAACAACAACACCTGGACGAAATTTTGTCGCTCTACTCGGCGGATCATTACGTCATGATTGACGATAAGCCGGATATCCTTCATGATGCCAAAAATGTTCTGGGAGACCGTTTGACGACGGTCTTCGTGCAACAAGGCAAATATGCCGCCGGGAAGAAACCTTCTAACTTTGCCCCCGACATAACCGTACAACATATAGCAGACCTAGAAAATTTTTCAGCAGACCAATTTCTGGGCAAACAACAATAGAGAAGGAGAAATTTCCTTATGCGTTATCACATCCGTGAGCGAGCCTGGAGCCTGCGCGAGGCTTTTGTTGTGCGTGATGATGCCAACAATCCCGTTTTTGAGGTTCAAGGCAAATTCTTTCATATCGGCGATGACCTCGTGATCATTGACCGCTATAGCGGACAGGAACTGGTACATATCAAGCAGCGCGTTCTCTCGCTATTACCGCACTACGAAATCTACCGCAATGGTCAGCACTGGGCCAGTATGCACGAACAATTCCGCCTGTTCGGCGAACGCTTCAAGGTCGAAGGCAGCAACGGTATGGTCTTCCACGTCAACGGCGATATCTGGCGTTGGAATTTCAGCGTCAGCGATGACAATGGCAACTTACTTGCGCAAATCGGGCGGCAGTTCTCGATTTTCCGCGATAGCTACGCCGTTGATGTCGCGCAGGGCGTAGATGCTCCTTTCATGGTGGCACTCGCAATCGTCATAGAGATGGTGAAAGAGCATCATGAAAAGAAAGAGGAGCGCGATTTCATTTAGCTCAAACTGGAGCTAAATGAACACGAAATGTCTTAATCTCAAACGGTCGCACCCCGAATGCCAGAACGTTTTCCTGGTAAGTGGCATCTCCAACAGGTTCTTCCAGCAAATTACATTCTCTGGCAGAAACAATATTCGTTGCGAAAAACAGTTTTCCCTGTCCGCGTTGATTGTGCGCCTCATATAATCGCACAATCAACCCGTCTCCATCCTCAGCCGGTTTGATCGTCTCAACAACGACATGTTCACAATCAGTATGGATGAATGACATGGCTACTGGTTCACTTCCAGGTGCATTTGTTGCTTCACTATCGCTCTTGCGCATGGCATTCAGTACTGGCACATTTAATTCATAGGCGCGTCGGACTGTCTGGGCGTCTCGCCAATCGCCTTGATGTGGTAGCAGACTGTAGGTAAAACGGTGCAATCCCTGGTCGGCATTTGCGTCAGGATAGACACCAGATTTCAGCAGGGTCAAGCGCATCACATTATCATGAATATCATGTCCATACTTGCTGTCATTGAGCAAACTGACCCCATACCCTCCTTCGCTCAGGTCTACCCAGCGATGAGCGCACACTTCAAACTTTGCTACATCCCATGATGTATTGCGGTGTGTCGGGCGTTCGACACTGCCAAACTGAATTTCATACGTTGCCCGTGTACTATTTATAGCTACTGGAAAAGCCGCCTTGAGCAACAGTTGATGCTCATGCCAATCCACTTCGGTTGTGAAATCAATGCGCGGCGAATTACGCCAGAGCGAGATACGCTGCGTGATACGCGACGAGAGAAAGTGACGCACTACCTCAACAGTAGCGCGTAGCGGCCCCTCTTCAATTACGCGCATTTCAGTGGTATCGCGCACAGGATACGGTTTTTCTTCGTAATAGATATCTATATCCCAGGCATCAAATCTCATCGGCCGATCTTCAAAGGCCACTAACTGATTGCCTGTTTGTCCGTATGCCAGCACTTCACGCCCCACACGCTTATCGTATAGGCGATCAATCTCACCATACGCATTTAACGTGAGTTCATAATAGTCGTTACTCAACATGATGCCAGCTTCAGTACGAACAGCACTACATGCCTGACGCTCCGTCGGATGAGCAGCTACCGTATCAGGTCGCATGGCAATAACTCCACATGAGGGGACGCGCACACCATCCAGCAACACAAGAGCCTCACCATCCCATCCGGTTACCTGTTGCGCTCCCTTGATTGAGATGGCATCACGCACTGGCAACGCAATTGGATCGGTGCGCTCCCATGGTAGTGTGTTCAGCAAGACAAGCTCACTATTAACACCTCCAAACTGCTTGCACAACAGGGCAATCGCATCGTTGCGTTGTTGCTCACCGATTGAGCGTATTTCCGTATAGATACGCCTCACATCATCGTAAACTTCGGCGATTGAGGAACCGGGTAGCACATCGTGGAACTGGTTGAGCAATATGTGCCGCCAGCCCTCGTTCAGTTGCTCTTGCCGCGAGGGCATACCGTATAAACTGGCCCACGCATTCAGCATTTCCGCATCGCGATAGAGCAATTCCGCTCGCCGGTTCGCCTGTTTGACATGTGCCTGCGAGGTATAGGTACCGCGATGATACTCAAGATAAAGTTCTCCCACCCACGTTGGCAGACGCGGATTCTCCCATACTCGTTCGTACAACGTATCAAAATACTCCGTGATGCGCCCCATCTTGACAGTTGGAAAGTCCGGCAAATCCGCCATAACCGGTACACGCTCCAGTTGCTCCTCCTCGGGTCCGCCACCACCATCGCCCCATCCACAGAGATAGAGTAATGCATCGTTAATAGCTTGCTGGCGATAGTTCACCCAGGTTCCAACAACGCCAGAAGGTTGCAGCGGCCCATTGTAGGTGTAGTAGCTCACATTATCTGAATGAATATCGGGTGCGGTAATGAAGTGCGTCAATACCTCTGAGCCGTCTATACCACGCCAACGGAACGTGTCACAGGGCATACGATTGAACTGGTTCCAGCTAATCTTGGTGGTCATAAAGGTGGGAATATTGCAGCCGCGCATAATCTGCGGCAAGGCCGCACTGTAGCCGAATACATCCGGCAACCAGATCAGTGATGGAGTGATACCGAATTCTCTCTGTATGAAATGCGTACCATGCAGAATTTGCCGGATAAGCGATTCGCCAGAGGTCAGATTGCAATCGGGCTCAACCCACATGGCCCCAACTGGCTCAAAACGTCCCTCCGCGACCCGCTCCTTCACTCGCGCAAAGACGTCGGGCAAGTCTTCCTTGAGCCACTGGAGCAATTGCGGCTGGCTCTGACTATAGTAATAATAGGGATATCGCTCCATCAATGCCAGCACATTCGAGACCGTGTGCGCTATCTTCTGGCGGGTGCGCCAGTAAGGCCATAACCAACCGACATCCAGATGGGCATGTCCACTGACAACAACACGCGGGCGATTGCCGGCATTCAATCCCTCGGTGAGATGCGCCTGCAGATATTCCAACGCCTCCTGGGCAGATGCAACAAACCGTTCGCTGTACCAGCCCTCACGCAAATCCAGTAAGGTATAGGCTGTGTTCAAATGGTGTAGCATCGTTTGTGAGGTAATATCATTCTTATTGAGAGCAAGCACAACGTTCAGGACGGTTTGCATAAGGTGATACAACTTCCACACTTGCTGATTACGCCGACGCAACACCAATCCACCAAACGGCATTGGTACATTGGTATATGTTTGAATGGTAAGCGTATGAAGCTGTCCATCACTTGCATGAGCCGACAATACCAGAATCTGGTGACGCCAATCAAAACCCCCGATAGCGACCCCATCAAGAAACGCTGTGGCTTCCAGGCGCAACAATCCCCAATCAAGCGGTGTCGTATCCCAGTACAACTGCATGACTACCTGTTGTCCCTGCATCTCCTCAGGAATGTGCAGCTCGGCTCGTAACCAGACTGTGCCATGCACCACTCCATATATCTGGCCCACTTCCAGTTGCTGCCAGGATGAACTATCAATGGACGGTGGCGGCGTCATGGGACCAGCAGCGGGAGCAACAAAGACGGGGGCAAGCAAGACATCAGGGCTTTCCGCCGCCTTCTCTAATTCAGCAAAGCGTGTTTGCAGTTTCTGTATGGTGAATGGCATCGGGAATGAGTCCTTTACATATTTAAGAATGTGTTTTGCAGACCAGATTTATAAAGCATCAAGTGGTGCAAAATAGTCAAATTTACCCGGGCCTGGATTCTTCTCCAGTTGCCTGAGAATACGTGCAGCATTATCATACGGTCCTGCAATAAAAAAGGGCTTACCATTTTTCCCAAACGTCAAATGATATGGCTCTTCCAGTTCACCGCGTGGTGCCAGCACATACTGCGAGAGCGCAAAGTCCTCTTGAGGCGTGAAACCAAACTGCGCTGCATACTCAATAGAGCCATAAATCATAGGGAAAGTTCGCGAACGGCGAATAATGCCTTGTGCAGATAATGACATGAATTCTGGTTGATGTGATTTGTGTTGTGAAGCGGCTTTTTGCTTGCTGCGTTTTTTCATGAGTGCTTTCTGATGCTTTCGTGGATCGCGTGGCATAGCTTTTTCCTCCTCCTGGTTTTTATGGACTTCTCAGTCGGCCTTCAGATAGGCTTCTGTACTTTTTGCCCTCATGAGGCTATTTTAACAGTTCCTGCAATCCCTTACTGAGTAGTGCCAGCAAAATCTTGCATTGCCGCTCTATTGTAGCTACTTTTCCAGGGATGTATACTACGCTTGAAAGCTTGAACTCATGACAACGTAACGGCCATCGCCATGGAGAGACTATATACTAGAACAACGGCAATTTTATAGCAATAACTTTTGCCCCCATATTGAAAGGAACATACAACCGATGGTAGCTGAAACCGCAGAACATGAACGACTCAAACAGGATCGAGAGCGCAGCGTTTATTGGAAACGCTGGGGTCCATATGTGAGCGAACGCCAGTGGGGAACTGTGCGTGAGGACTACAGCCCTTATGGCACCGCGTGGGATTATCTGCCGCATGATGCGGCCCGCTCCAGAGCATATCGCTGGGGTGAAGACGGGTTGGCGGGCATTTGCGACCGTCACCAGTACATGTGTTTTGCCCTCGCTCTCTGGAATGGACATGACCCTATCTTGAAAGAGCGACTTTTTGGCTTAACCGGCCCAGAAGGCAACCACGGCGAGGACGTAAAAGAATATTACTATTATCTCGACAACACGCCTACGCATACGTACATGAAATATCTCTATAAGTATCCACAGGTCGCATATCCCTACACGCAACTGGTTGAAGAAAATAAACGGCGTGGGCGCAATGATCCAGAATATGAATTGATTGACACTGGCGTTTTTAATGACAACCGCTATTTCGATGTCTTTGTAGAATACGCGAAAAGCAGCCCGGAAGATATTCTGATATCCATTACCGTTGCCAATCGTGGGCCAGAACAGGCCCCGCTCGACCTGTTGCCAACATTGTGGTTTCGTAACACCTGGACATGGGACTTTAACGCGCCCAAACCTTCGCTGCATCGCTATGACCGGCATCTATCATTTCCAAATCACGCGGTGGTACAGGCGGAACAAGAACATTATGGACAACGCTGGCTCTACTGCGAGGGTTCGCCCGAACTCCTGTTTACTGAAAATGAGACTAATGCTGAACGACTCTTCGGCTCTCCCAACGCCAGCCCATATGTGAAAGACAGTTTTCATGACTACATCATCCACGGGAAAAGAGACGCGGTAAATCCCGCGCAAACTGGCACAAAAGTAGCTGCACACTACTATTTGACACTTGAGGCCGGCGAGACGAAAACCGTGCAACTGCGCTTCAGCAATGTGTCTCCGCAAGATTTGCTGCCGTTCGATGAATTATTTTCGCAAACGTTCGCTGAACGTAAACAGGAGGCAGATGAGTTTTATGTGAGCGTCATCCCCTCAGAACTCTCGGACGATGAGAAGCACGTCCAGAGGCAAGCCTTCGCGGGCATGTTGTGGGGCAAACAGTTTTATTATTACGAGGTGAAACGCTGGTTAGATGGCGACCCAACAGAGCCATCGCCGCCGGAGCAACGCTGCAACGGACGTAATTCCGATTGGACGCATCTGTATAACGAAGATGTCATCTCCATGCCCGACAAGTGGGAATATCCGTGGTATGCCGCCTGGGATCTGGGTTTCCACTGTATAACATTCGCGTTGATCGACCCCGATTTCGCCAAACAGCAGCTCATCTTACTGTTACGCGAATGGTATATGCACCCCAACGGGCAAATTCCCGCCTACGAATGGGCCTTTAGCGATGTCAATCCACCTGTCCATGCTCTGGCAGCTTATCGCGTCTACAGAATTGAGGAGCAACAGACCGGCAAAGGCGACCGCGAATTCCTGGAAAAAATCTTCCAAAAACTGCTACTCAACTTTACCTGGTGGGTCAACCGCAAGGATTTTGAGGGACAAAACGTCTTTCAGGGCGGTTTCCTGGGGCTGGATAATATTGGAGTATTCGACCGCAATCAGCCTTTTGAAGATGGCAGCCATATTGAGCAATCCGATGGCACCAGTTGGATGGGCATGTATTGCTTGAATTTGCTGACGATTGCGCTGGAACTCGCTCGCGGTAATTTCGCCTACAGCGATATCGCCAGCAAGTTTTTCGAGCATTTCATCTACATTGCTCATGCCATGAACGATATTTCCATTGATGGCATCGAACTGTGGAACGAGCAGGATGGTTTCTATTACGATGTACTGCATCACAGCAACAACATAGCTATCCCCTTGAAAGTACGCTCGATGGTCGGCCTCATTCCTCTATTCGCCATCTCGATTCTGGAATCCAGCCTCATTGATATGCTGCCCAGTTTCAAACGGCGTATGCAGTGGTTTATTGATAACTGGTCTGACATTGATCAGCACATCGAACACATGCAAGAGCCGGATGGCACCGAACATCTGTTGCTCTCCATTGTCAATCATCAGAAACTGCCGCGCATTTTGAAGGTGATGCTGAATGAGGTGGAATTCCTCTCACCTTATGGCATACGCGCACTTTCAAGGTATCACCTGGAACATCCCTACACGTTAGAAATGGACGGCGTTTCCCACACTGTTGATTACGAACCAGCAGAATCTACCTCCGGTCTGTTTGGCGGCAACTCGAACTGGCGCGGACCGATCTGGTTCCCACTCAACTACCTGATTATTGAGTCGCTAAAGACGTTTCATCACTTCTATGGGGAGCAGTTCAAAATCGAGTTTCCCACCGGTTCTGGCAATTTGCTAACGCTGGACGGAGTAGCAAAAGAACTTTCGCGCCGCCTGACACGCATTTTCTTGCGGAACGAAAATGGGCAACGACCTGTTCACGGCGGCGTTGAAACATTTCAAAACGACCTCCATTGGCGCGACCTCCTGCTGTTCTATGAATACTTCCACGGCGATAACGGTGCTGGTATCGGTGCCAGCCACCAGACAGGCTGGACGGGGCTAGTCGCCAATTTGTTGCAAGAAAGCAGCGAACAACTATGCGAAAACAGGCACATGAATACGTTAGATTAAGCGGCAAAGCACAAAAGATTCTTGCGCAGGATGTTTGCCAACGCCGGCATATCGAAGCGTGTGGGCTGCTTATTGGAGAGATTGATGCACAGGGCAACTGGCTGGTCGAACATGTCCAACCCTTGCGCAACATTTTCAACTCTCCGGTGTACTTTGAATTCGCGCCGGAAGATTTGCTAATGGCGGAACTGGACTATCCAGATCACATTGTAGGTGTCTATCACAGCCATCCTACCGGCTTTGCCGTCGCTAGCAGCACCGACCGCGAAAATATGAAACGAGTAAATGTTGAAGAACATATTCCGTGGATATGGCTCATTATACGTGGCCCATTTGATGAGCAATTTACGATTATGAACAAAGGAAGTGGTGCCGGTACCTCCATTGTTGCTTACCATCACTGCCGACAAGCGGGATTGATGCGTGTTCCTATACATTTTGATGATGGAGAGAAGAGAGCCAGGTAATAATTCACAAACGCTGGGCTAATCGGTTAAAAGGCTAGCAAGATATGCCCGGATGCGCTATAATGAACACTGCTGTACGAATATGATTTGCGGATATTCGATACAATACAAAGCTAGTAGATACGCAACCAGGAAGAGGATTTTAGGAATGAGATGCCCCAGGTGCGGTAACGAAGTAGGCCAGGATGAGGTGTTCTGCGGACAATGTGGAACACCAATGACGTTACCAGCACAAGCTACTGACATGGTAAATACGCCGTCACCGCGCAGTGGACTACCTGGTTCATATAACCCAAACTATCCAATCATGCCACCTTCTAATACCTACAATAATGCCACGATGCCTGTTCCGCCAGGTGGCCCGTTAGCTCCCAATCAACAACCACAGCAACCGATGGGGCCAGTGGGGCCACAGCAGCAATCGGGCTTTTACCAGGATGCCACTGAGGCTATCGCTTCCTTGCCAAAAAACAATAATCCGGTGTATCCACCTTATCCACCTGGGTATTCACAGCAACAGCAGCCGCAACAGCCAGGTATGCAGGAACAGGGTGGTTATGCCGGGGGTAGCCAGTACGGCACACAGGTACCCTATCAGACGACGAATTTCCCTGGCACTAACTACCCGGCATCGGCTACGCCTGCAGGTTCGGGGTATGGGTACGGCACTTCGTCACGACTTACGCCGCCACCTAAGAAGCAGACCAGCGCAGTGCTTGTCTTCGCTATTGTCTGCTTGATCGTCGCCATTATTACTGTGAGTGCGTTTGGCGCGATTTTCCTCTTGCGCAATCATTCACCACATACAGCTATTATTCCTACAGTTGCTCCGACGACTGCAATCACACCAACCGCCGTGCCGAGTCCCACACCCAGCCCTACCGCGATAGCGACGGCAACGCCAACACCAGTTCCGTCACCAACGGTACCACCAACGCCACCTCCTGATCCCAATTTCGCCTGGTGTAGCATCTGTACACCGAATGGCTTCAATGTCGAATACCCGCAAGGCTGGAACCAGGTCAATCCTACCGGATCTACTACGGATGTTCGCTTTTTGAATACTAACCCGAATGATCAATATGCCGATTTCAAAACACCTGGAGCGACGACCAATAGCGCAAGTGAGCTGATAATGACAGATTTACAGACTAACTATCCGGGTTATACGGCTTCAAGCGGCGGGACGGGTAACTATACAATTGACGGAGAAAACTGGAGCTATGAAACAGCCACTTACCAGTTGAATGGTCAACCGGAGCAGGTGGTGGTATATGCCACCGTTCACCAGCAGAAAGCGTACATAATTGAGTTACAAGCTTCTGTTAGCCAGTATAATACGGTGTATGCACAATACTTTCATCCTATGTTAAACAAATTCCTGTTCCAATAGCCAAACTCGTAGGACGGAGCGGATTTGAAATACTTCCTCATCATTCTAGTATTCATCGGTGGTATGACGAGTCTGGCACTTGAAATGTGCGCCTCGCGTTTGTTGGGCGCATTTTTTGGCACCTCGCTTTATATCTGGGCCAGCATCATCGGCCTCATTCTCATTTATCTGACCGTCGGCTATTTTATCGGTGGTCGGCTCGCCGATCGTCATCCATCGGAACGCCTCCTCTGCAGCCTGACTGCGATAGCAGCCCTCACTATTTCACTTTTGCCTTTCATCAGCCAGGGTATTTTGAATTGGTCAATTACCGGCTTGCAAGAAATATCGGTGAGCATCTTTGTCAGTTCGCTACTCGGCACGATCCTGCTTTTCGCTATCCCCGTTACATTGCTTGGCCTGGTCTCGCCTTTCGCGGTCCGCCTTGCCACGAAAGACATTCAGCACAGTGGCACATCCAGTGGCTCACTCTATGCGATCTCTACATTCGGCAGTATCCTGGGGGCATTTTTGCCGGTGCTATGGATGATTCCCACCTTTGGCGTGCGTCGCACATTGCTCATTTTCGGCGCACTGCTTTTCGCAGTGTCGCTGTGGGGATTACGCCCGCGCTGGCGACCCGCTTTCGCCATTGTGCTGATCCTGTTAGTTTTGCCACTCGGCCCACTCAAGGACATTCCCTACTTGATGTATGAGCAGGAATCGCTCTATAACTATATCCAGGTCACCCAGCTTCCCGACGGCACACGGCAGCTTATTCTGAACGAGGGAGAGGCCATTCACTCTATCTATTACCCCGATCAGAATAGAGTATTAACCGGCTGGTATTGGGATTACTTTCTTGCCGCTCCCTATTTCAACGCGGGCTTTACGCCACAAAAGCTACATCGTGTCTGTATCATTGGGCTTGCGGCTGGCACAATTGCGCACCAATTCACCAAAGTCTATGGACCGGTAGCGATAGATGGAGTTGAGATTGATCCCGCTATTGTGGATGTGGGCCGTAAGTATTTTGACATGAACGAACCCAACCTGCATGTCTACGAACAAGATGGACGGACATTTATGGACACCACCCATCAGCAATATGATGTTGTAGCGATAGATGCCTTCCAACAACCCTACATACCATTTCAACTTACCACTCGTGAGTTCTTTTCGGAGATTCGCTCGCACCTCTCTGCAAATGGCGTGGTTGCCTTGAATACCGGACACACTACGAACGATTACAGATTAGTGCAAGCATTTGTCAATACCATGCGCCAAGTCTTTCCGAGCGTTTACCTTTTCAATGTACCAGGTACGTTCAATACGGAAGTCATGGCGACGATGCAACCGACATCAATCGAGACATTTCGCGCAAATCTCGCGCAATTCGCACCAACATCGGTGATGGGCGAGGTTGCAAATGAGGTCTCGCCAGTTGTGACGCAAGGCCATGCCGATGGAGGGGTTGTCTTTACCGATGATCGCGCTCCCATCGAGCAAATTACCGACCAATTGTTGTTGAATTATATTCAGCAACCTTGATGGTTCCGGTGGCTGTCATTTGACAGTCACCATTTTTGTGATGTACAGTAGCAAAGGTTAGTTATCCAGGAGCGAAGAGGGAAGTGAAACATGACGGTTGTTGCAGTAATCGGTGCCCAGTGGGGCGACGAAGGCAAAGGGAAAATTGTTGATGAGTTGGCGATGAACGCGGATTTTGTCGTGCGCTACCAGGGTGGCAGCAACGCAGGGCATCGAGTCGTTCATGAAAAAGGGGAGTTCGCATTTCGTCTCGTCCCTTCCGGTATTCTGTATCCCAACACTAATTGTATTATTGGCAATGGTGTTGTAGTTGATCCTAAAGGGCTTATTTCAGAGATGAACGAATTGCAGCAGCTAGGTGTGGATGTCTCTCACCTCTATATCAGTGAACGGGCGCATGTCGTAATGCCCTACCACTTCCTGCTTGATCGCCTGGAGGAAGAGGCGCGAGGAGCCGATAAAATTGATAGTACCCAGCGCGGTATTGGCCCAGCCTACGTGGATAAGCACGCACGCATCGGTATTCGCATGGGTGAACTTTTCGACGTAGATGCTTTCCGCAGCAAGCTTGCTTCGATTCTCCAGCAAAAGAACCGCATGATTACACAGATTTATGGGCAACCTCCTCTCTCACTCGAAGAAATCCACGGTGAATATTTCGGCTATGGTCTGCAACTGCGTCCGTACATTGCCGATACACAGGCAATGTTGCACAACGCCTTATTTGATCGCAAAACGATTCTGTTAGAGGGTGCGCAAGGCGCGTTACTCGACATAGATTTCGGCACCTATCCTTACGTAACTTCATCCTCTACAATGGCCGCGAACGCTGCCACCGGAGCCGGCCTACCCCCACGTTGCATTGACCGCGTGATCGGCGTTTACAAAGCATACATCACTCGCGTTGGTAGCGGCCCGATGCCCACGGAACTCTTTGACGCAATCGGACACGAGATACGAGATCGGGGTCACGAATACGGCACCAACACAGGCAGAGAACGCCGTTGCGGCTGGTTCGATGCCGTCGCCGGACGCTTCGTGGCACAACTCAACGGACTTGATGCAGCGATCATTACCAAGCTCGATGTCCTTGATACGCTACCCACGCTCAAAATCTGCACGGCATATCAATTAAACGGGAAAATCATCCATACATTTCCGGCAAACCTCAATGACCTTGCCGCCTGTGAACCCATCTATGAAGAGGTGGAGGGCTGGCAATGCAACACCACCGAAATTTGCACGTATGATGAGCTACCAACTGCCGCGAAAAACTACCTGCGCCGCCTTGAGGAACTGTTGGAAACGCCCATCAGCATGATTTCCGTCAGCCCCCAGCGCGGCAGAACCATTCAGGTAACAAATATCCTGGCAACGGAGGAACGCGATACACGTTTTCCTAATGCCATGCGCTAAAGAACCAGTAAGAGCATTATGATTATCTTTATTAATGGCGCATTTGGTGCTGGCAAAACGACCATTGCCGAAATACTTGTCGAGCGGATTCCCAACAGTTTGCTCTACGACCCGGAAGAGGTCGGCTATTGTCTGCGCAACATAGTACGCCCCATAGTTCAGTTTGATGACTTTCAAGATTTACCACCGTGGCGTCCACTGGTAGTGGAGACGGCACGTCATCTTCTGAAAACATACAAGCGCACACTGATCGTGCCGATGACTCTCTGGAACAAAGCTTATTTTCTGGAAATTATGGATGGGTTACGCCAGTTTGAGCCACAACTCTTCCATTTTTGCCTGACAGCTACTGAAGCCACATTGTGCAAAAGATTGCAGGCGCGGCCTTCCTCACCTCAAGCGTATGCGTGGGCTTGCGAACGTATCAAACGATGCGTCAGTGCCTTCCAGGATAATATGTTCGCGGTACAACTATCTACGGATAGTCGGACACCGGAAGAATTGGTGGAGGGGATATTGGCTAATGTCCGCTCTAAGGAGTAGAAAACATCATTTCATATCCAGTAGCGATTTCGCCTGTTGTATCGTTCCATCAGTCGCCCATACTCGTTTGGTTTCATGCAATCTTCTTAGCAGCAAACGTGCGACTAATCGAGGTGAGCGACTGCCGAAAACTGCTACTGATGATTCTTCAGCAGGCAAACAATCATGCAGCGATAAGAGGAGTCTGCCATCGGCTTGTTTCTCTTCATAGAGAAACATAGGCTCGTCTCCACGAATGATCGATCTGGCAATTGCAATATCGTTATAGGAAACCATAGCTCCGTTACGAGCTTCCACGAGGAGATAGAGCGCAGCATCTTCTTCCGTATCAAATGGAATAGTCACCTTATCATCTCTGAAGGGTGCAAAGCTATTCAATGTCACCTGGATGCTTCCATCGGACAAAGTTTGTTTGACGACAAAGTAATAGTGAAATTCTTGCAGGAATTGCTCTGTTTTCTGCATCGTATCACTCCTCCGGAGAAAAGGGAATGACTAACATGCATCACTGGCTTTCACCAACCTCTCGTTCAAGTGTATCATTACGCCCAGCCTGGATCAACGTCAAACCTCCTCGGGCTTGAGCAGCATATCAATTAAGGAACAAGTTTCTGCTGAGATTCTTATCTGGAACGTCTCCACAGGAAGAACAGTGCAACGAATACTCCTACCCCAAGTACAATGCCAACGGCTTGCCTTGAACTCCTTTGCCAGGACAGGTTGCCAATAAAGTTCGCACGCTCGTTAAGATGCGGGAATGGTTTGTCTCTGGGAATCTCAACGCCGAGAAACGCACAAAGCGGTCCCCAGCCCTGCTTCACACCATAAATCAGCAATTTATCAGGTGGAACGTTCTTTTTGACCTCTTCAATGTGTCGTTGAAAAACCGCCAGCGCGTACTCTTTATCCTCGAATTTGCCATCAAACGTTTTTTGCCAGATAAGTGTATTAATCATCCTTCCAACCCTGAGGCGATCTGGAAATAGCAAACTTCCAATGAATGCAGTGAAGGGAGAACCTATTGCTCTTCTGCTTATCAGGTAAATGGTACTACTTACGCTCTTATACCAGCTTTCGGGGTTGCGAACGGTTAATAGCACTTTGGCGTCAGGATAAGTGTGCATCAGTTCTTCATAAAAGGTACACGCGGGCCAGTCTACGGTTGCCTGATAGTTTTTCAGTAAATCTCTCCAGTCGACTGGCTTGCCCTCGGTCGCGGCAACCCAGTATGCGATATGCTCCGGGTTGCTGAACACTTCAGTCATATGATAGCAAGGGCCAAAACCAAGTTCTTCAAGAGCGACTTTCAAAGATAATGTCCCCGTTCGTCCAAAACCGGCTCCGATGACTTTCAATTCGCCTGGTTGTTTGCTCATGCATGACTCCTTTATGAATGAATTCGGGGAGGCGACTCCGACTCCATTTGTTCAAGCGTACCATTACGCGCAGCCTGGATTAACGCCCAGACTTTCTCTGGTCTGAGCGGCATATCAATGGTCTTGATGCCCAGGGGGGCAAGCGCATCGAGAACCGCATTCACCACTGTAGGAGGTGCCGCGATAGTCCCTGATTCTCCGACACCTTTGACACCCAGTGGATTTGTGGGCGAAGTTACCTCAACGAAATCAGTAATAAAGTTTGGCACGTTTCCGGCAATCGGGAGCGCGTAATCCAGTAAGGTACCGGCAAGAGGTTGACCATCATCATCGTAGAGAGCTTCCTCAAAGAGTGCCTGCCCAATACCTTGCACTAACCCGCCATGCACCTGCGCCTCGGCCAGATATTCATTGAGGACGTTTCCGCAATCGTCTACCGCGATATACTGGAGGATATGCACATCTCCCGTTTCGCTATCCACCTCGACGACCGCGATATGCGTACCGGAGGAATAAGCAGCACCCGTCGGGGCGAAATCGCGCCAGGCAGCTAAGCCTTCGATAGGAGTACCGTTGGCAGGATTGGGTTGTTCCCGTTCAATTAGATCGGGTTGTTCCTCCACTAAGCGGGCAAGTTCGCTCAATTCGACCATTCGTGACGGCACGCCACGTACTGAAACTTGCCCATGATCCAAAATGAGATCTGGGAGAGCAGCCTCCAATACTTGCGCCGCTACATGCAATGCCTTGTCACGAGCAGCCTCGGCTGCAAGCAGAACGGCAGAAGCACCTACCTGCGTAATACGACTACCATACGTTCCAATGCTATATCCCGGCAAGGCCGCATCGTTCATGCGTACCTGCACCTGTGAGACGGGAACCTGAAAGACGTTCGCCGCAATCTGCGTAAATATAGTAAAATGTCCCTGCCCATTATGGGCGACCCCGCTCTGCACGAGAATGGTGCCATCGCGCAAAATGCGAACGGTTGCAGCCTCGCGTGGCATTCCCGGTGGTGGATTCATGCCATCACCAGAAAATTCAACAAACGAGCAGAGGCCAATTCCTAGCAACTTTGCGCTATGTGTGGCCTGTTGCTCGCGTTGCTTTGCCCGCCAATCGGCATAATTCGCCAGTTCAAGCGCACGATCCAGTACCGCTTCATAGTTGCCGCTATCGTACTCGACACCGGTAATTGCGCGATAGGGAAATGCATCCGGTGCGATGAAATTGCGGCGGCGCACCTCTACGGGGTCGAGACCGAGCTCTGCCGCTATGCGGTCTATTGTGCGCTCAACAATGTAAACAGCTTCTGGCCGTCCAGCACCGCGGTATGGGGCAGTTGGTACCTTATTCGTAAAGACACCCACCACTTCACTATCAATCGCCTCTAAACGATACGCACCATTGAGCAAAGAAAACGTCGAACGAACGGGTATCATCGCCGAGATGCCGGTTAGAAATGCCCCTAAATCGGCAATGGTGCGTACTCTCATGCCAAGTAAACGGCCATCGTTTTGAAATGCCGCCTCGACATAGTTGATCTGCCCGCGCCCATGTATCTGTGATAGCAAATTCTCATTGCGCCCTTCTATCCACTTGACAGGTCGCCCAAACTTGACCGCCAGGGCAGCCGCGATAATCTCCTCCCCCAGAAAGCCCGTTTTTGAGCCAAAGCCTCCGCCCACATCGGCATTATGCACACGAATGTGGCTCCGATCAATATTTAGAAACTCCACCAGCAAATCTCGCGCTCGAAATACGGACTGCGAAGAAACCCACGCCGTAAGCTGACCTGTTGCCCGATCATAATCGAACATGCAGGCTCGCGGTTCCATCGTGCAAGGCGAAAGGCGTTGATTTACCAGCCGCAGCTGCACTGTGCGGTCAGCTTGCTCAAAAGCCGCTTGAATATCTCCCCCACTTGAGCGTACGGTCACAGCAACATTCGTGCCAAATTCGTCATATAGTAAGGGAGCACCAGCAGCAAGTGCCATCTCTAAATTCGTTACAGCCAACAACGGCTCATAATTCACGTCTACCAGATCACGAGCATCTTCTGCGATATAACGATCCTCCGCCAGCACCACGGCGACCGGGTCTCCGACATAACGTGTGCGTCCCACTGCGAAGGGACGGCGCTCCGGCTTTTTGAGCCCGCTCATTGGAATAGCGTCCATCGTTCGCATACCTTGAACCAGTTCCGCTCCTTCAAAAGCTGCCACAACACCGGGCAATGCGCGTGCTGCTTCGAGATCCATCCCCTGTATGCTCGCATGGGCATATGGACTGCGTACAACCGCCATATGAAGTGCCGCAGGACGCCCTTCAGGAGATTTCAAATCGTCAACATAGTGGCCTTTACCGGTAATCAGCGCATAATCTTCTGTCCGGCGTTCCAGACCAGCGGGGATAGTATGTATACTCATGTATTTTTCTCTCCGTTATCTAGCAATGTTAATTTGAGTATATCATGAATAGAGAAAGAGGCGCATTGCTGCCTTTAGCTCATAGGAACATTAAAACAGGACGAGAATATTTGCCAGTGATAAGAGAAGAAGCCAGAAAGCAATGCTCACATTGCTTTTCTGACTTCTTCTCTCTTATCACTGGCAAGGTAAAGCTTACAACAATTTCCAACCGGAGATAGCCAGTACCGTTGCCAGCACAGGGCGCATATAACGGTCAGGAATGTATTTGCTCAACTTGCTACCCATAAAGACGCCTGGGAGCGAGCCAATCAGCAGGAGAAAAACGATTGTCCAATTGATCGTACCTGCGTTGATGTATGCAAGCGTTCCAGCAACGTGCAAGACTACCGCGTGGCTGATATCTGCTCCTACCAGTTCTTTCGATGTGAGACGGGGAAACAGAAATGCCAGTGCCACTATGATCAGGGTACCACTTCCAACAGAGGTGAGGCCAACCAGGAAACCAACAAAGGCTCCTACACAGACTGTAATCAGAGGCCGGTAGCGTTTTTCCCACTTCGTTGTACCTTCGGCAGGTACGGGTTCGCCATTAAGTGCCGCCTTCTTCTGCCGTTCTACATTCTTACGCTCTACGAAACGCATGATGTAGGGTTTCGCGATAAGCAGTACTGCGACCAACAGTAGTGTGATACCAATGGCATGCAGGATAAAACCATTGACAACATCGCCGTAATGCTTGCGAATATATTGCACTACTCCAACGCCTAAGACAGTAGCGGGAACACTGCCACAGCCCAGCCAGAAGGCTATTTTCAGGTATTTCAAACTAAAAGTCTTCTGCTGGATATGAACTACCGCACCCACCGCCTTTGTCACAGCCGAATAAGCATTATCGGTTCCCACAGCCCAGACAGGCGGGACACCCAGTACGAGGATCAGTATTGGAGCTAATAAGGCTCCTCCACCCATACCAGTTAAGCCTACAAGAAAGCCAACAAACATGCCGACGAGCGAAATACGGTAGTCCATGAGGTGCCCCTTCCTCTCTGTTTGAGACGCTGTTCTGAAAATATCCCAACCGTTCATTGCTAACAGTACCATAGAATATTCATTCTTTCAAGTTATTTATGACATTCTTTTTTATTATGCTTAATTGATATATATTGCCAGAGACTCATATTACTCGGTTATTGATGACATTCTTTTTTATTATCAAGAACGTGATACACTGAAAAAACCCTCATAGGGAGGCAGCAGGTTTTTCGGAGAACTTTTTCTGTACAGGAGTAATGTGACATGCTGAGTGAAGAAAATAGATATCATCTCAACCTCTCTCCGATTGTGCCAGAAGCGCGGGAGATTGTTCGTGCGGCAGCGATCGTCTATCTCCGGCATCTCGGTCAATGGTGTATTGGTCTGCTTATCCACGGATCCGCGCTGAAAGGGGGCTATATTCCGGGTTGCAGCGATATCGATTTTCAGATCTACCTGGAAACACCGGCCTTTGATAGCAACGGTAATCTTCCTTTAGAAATCAGTATCGCTATTCAGCGCGATCTCGCCAGGATCGATCTTGCGCCGTTCCAGTATGTTCAAGGATATGCTCTTCCACCAGTGAGGAGGGAAGGATTTACCGCCCCTATTCCTGGAGCCTACCACATGGTTACTGGCACGCTTCCTGTTCCAGAGGCAACAGAGGAAGAGCTGCAAGTTACTGCCAGACATGCACTGGAAAAACTGAATGTTTCTCATGTGTTTCGTCCCCAGGAATTGCTTGAGCATGGGAGTTGGAAGCTTCCTCAGAAGGTTCGCTGGCTCTGTACTGATGTATGGCCGACACTCTACCATGTACTTACGATCCAGCAGAGGAATGGGATTGCAGTGTGGCAATTATCAAAATACGAAGCGATGAAACTCTTGCCACAGGAAAGTGTTCTTGCACAGACCATGCAGGCATTTTATGCGGCGGTCTGTAGCTACTATTCAGCAGAAACTTCGGTTGAGGATGCTTTGAAAGTCATTCAAACCGGCCTTGCTTTTCTGCAATCTGTACAAACATGGAGGAGTGACATCAATTTTGATTAACTGTATGCAAAGGCTTCTTCGCCATTGCCGCCCCGCTACGTGGATATTGCGCGGGACACGGTTTCTGTTGCTCCCAGACAAATAAGCGACGCTCATCCGTGAGACCGGGTAGCGATAGAGCAGTATCCGATTTAAATGTAGCACCTACTGTTTTTGCCGCTCGCTTTCCCTGGGTCAGTTCTTCGGCCAGGTTGCCTTTTTTGGGAAAAATGATGAGGCCCCCGACGCGGCAATAAGGAGCGGCATATTCTAAGAGGGTAGGTATGGCGGCAACTGCTCGCGCTGTCACCACATCAAACGCTGCTCGATAGGCGGATTTGTGGGCAAGTTCTTCGGCACGTCCGTGAACGGCAACTACGTCCTCAAGATGGAGTGTGTCTATCATATGATTCAAGAATGCCACCTTTTTACCGGTTGCTTCCAGTAATGTGATCGACCATTGAGGACGTACAATTTTGAGGGGTAGACCGGGGAAACCTGCTCCGGTACCAATATCGAGTAAACGCAAGAGGGGCTTATCAATAACAGCTAAGAGGGTTAATGAATCGAGGAAGTGTTTCATTAACACTTCCTCTGGATTCGTAATCGCGGTTAAATTTATGCGTGTGTTCCAATCGAGCAGTTCCGCACGGTAAAGCAGGAACTGCTCAAGTTGGGCTTCACTCAGGGCAAGACCAAGTTGGCGCAAGCCATCAGTAAAGACTGTTAGCGATGTATTATCATGTTTGCTCATTAAAACGCATCCCTGCGCATCCACACTACGAAACAATTTTCCGTTTGCTGTTCAGGTAATCAACCAGCAAGTATTCGCCGAGGTTGTTTTTATCGGTATAGAACGTGCGCCCGTGGTTGATCTCCGCCATCTGATTGACGAAGGCCACCATCCAGCGATCATCCTCCAACATAAAGGTATTGATGGTGATGTTTTCGCGGGTGCAACGCTGAGCCTCCAATAGTGCCTGTTTCTCGGCCCAGGGATTGGGTGGGTAGTCGAATAGCCAACCGCCGCGATTCTCTTCATACCAGACGGTGGGGCCACCATCGGTAATCATGATGATCTGCTTATTGACTCCACGATGACGTGCCAACAACTGGCGCGAGAGCATGAGGCCATGCGCCATATTCGTTCCAGTGCTATTATCGTAGGGTCCCATCTCCACGAGTTCGTTGGACTTGTACTCACGGGCAAGGTACGAGAAACCGACGATATAGAGATTGTCACGCGGGAACTGCGAACGAATCAGGCTCTCCAACGCCACCGCGACCTTCTTCGCGGCAGGCTGGCAGCCGTTATAAATCATGCTCTTGCTCAAGTCTATCATCAGTACCGTTGAGGATTGCGTGATAAACTCCGTGCGGTAGACCTCAAAGTCTTCTTTCTGTAAGCGCACCGGCGTACCGGTTCCATTGCGATGAACCGAATTCATCAACGTCTTTTCGAGGTCGAGCAAGAACGGGTCGCCGAACTGGTACGCTTTGCTCTCATCGGTGCGTTCGCCGCCAATTCCGCGGAACGGGCTGATATGGCGGCCAAAACCGTCGCGTTTGAGCTTGTTGAAGATGTCTTGCAGGGCCTTTTGGCCAATTTTTCGCATACCCCGTGCGGTCAATTCCCACTGTCTGCCCTTTTTCTGGATGTAACCCGCCTCTTCCAGCAGCTTCATCAACGCTTTGAGTTCCTCGATTGACTGGTATTCCTCGTCGCCAAGCAGAGATTTGACCTTCTCACTGTCAATCGCCTCCAGATCATCCAACCGGCGAGCCTCCTGCAACTGATCTTCCAGCCCTTCCATCTGCTGCAAACGGCTCATCATGCGCATGGCCTCATTAAAAGGCAATGACTCGTCACCGCGGAACGGGAAGCGTGTGCGGATATCCTCCATTGGAGCCAGCGCCTCAAGGTTTTGGGCCAGTTCCATCATGTCAACGCGGATACGGTCGTCGCCTATGAGCTGCTCCATCAGTTCTTGCAACTCCTGGCGTTGCTCAGGCGAGAGGTTATCCATAACGCCCTGCATAGCAGCCATCTGCATCTGCATCTGCTCGATGAGGTCATCCAGCGAATTCACGCCGGGGAAGAACTCTCCATGCTTCTGCATAAATGCGTCGAAATCTGGTTCGCGTCCCTCCTGTCGCTCGCGCAGCATTTTATTCAGATCGCGCATCATTTCGCGCATTTTGGCAATGTCTTCGGGCGTCATGTTCTGCAACGACTGCTGCATACCCTGGAAGAATTGCTGCATCATCTGCTGTTGCAGACTCTCCAGCAATTCTTGGAACTTCTCACGCGCCTCATCATCCATGAAGTCGTATTCGGAGAGGCCTTTAATCTGGCCAGGGATATCCTCTGGCAGCTTATCAAGGTAGTCCTGCTTGCGCTTCGCAATCATCTCCAACATTTTGCGCTTCTGCTCAGGTGTCAAATCGCTATTACCACCTTCACCGGATTGCCCCTGTTGGCCCATTTGCCCACTTTGACTTCCTGATTGCTGCTGCCCCTGCTGCCCCTGTTGGCCATCCTGTGGTTGTTGACCCGCCTGTTGATCGCCAGTCTGTTGTTGTCCAGATGGCGATTGCTGCTGATTACCTTGATCGGCATCATCCAAACGTTGCTGAATACCTGTGCGTTCCATTTGCTTGATTTCTTCAAGCTTCTCGCGCAGATCGTCCATCACGCCGGAGGCCATGTTGTAACGATTGAGCTGCTGGTTACGCTGGTTGCGCAGGCGTTCCATCAACTCGCGCAGTCCCATAGCGCGTTGTCCATCTTCGCCGCGAACGCCGTCCTGCATCAGGCGTTTGAGAGCCTTTTGCAGGTCGCCGTTCTCCATGTAATCATCGGAGAGTGCCTTGAGAATATCGTCGGCATCCAGGCCGTCAATATGCTGCGAACCGTCCCAACGTGAGTATCCGTAGCGATTCTTAAAAAAGCGTTCAAACATGGAAAGTATCCTTTCCCTTAACGCCGATAGCGTGTCTTACCGCTGACTTCATCCTTATTGAGACGACGGTTCAGGTGCAGTCCTTCGAGAATGAATTCGATGGACGATGCGATGCTGGCAGGGCTACCACGCCCACCCAGTTTATCAATAGCCTTGCTCAGGCCACCCACTTTCGATAGTTGGTTGACGTACTCCATCGAGGGCATATCATCACCCACCTGTACGCTCAGACCGCGCTCGAAACCGGCCACCAGTTGCTCAAATTCGCGAGCTTCAAAGTAGTCACCAAAGACACTCAGTACCGATGCATTGATAAGCTTCTGGATGACGCGCTCCTCTTTCACATCGCCGACGGTATCCAACTCGATCTTACCGGCGGTCGAGGCGATAATGGATGATAGATCGCTCACGCGTGGCGCGACGTGCCGCTCTTTCAACCGGAGCGAACGACGGCTAGCACTACTCAATACATTTTCAAAGTTGGCAACGGAGACGCGCACGCTCACACCGGAACGCTGGCTGATATCGTTGCTGCGACGCGCCAACTGCGTAATTTCCGCGATGATCTCCTTCATAAACTGTGGGAAGATAATTTCCATGCCTTCAGTGATGAAGTGGTTGCTTTCAGACTCCATGATCTGAATTTCGTGTTCTATCGTGCGAGGATAGTGGGTACGAATTTCAGAACCAACGCGGTCTTTAAGCGGAGTAATGATACGTCCGCGGTTAGTATAGTCTTCGGGGTTCGCGCTGGCCACCACGTAGACATCGAGGGGCAGGCGGATTTTGTAGCCGCGAATCTGCACATCACGCTCTTCCATGATGTTCAGCAAGCCGACCTGGATACGTTCCGCGAGGTCAGGCAGTTCGTTGATACAGAAGATACCCCGGTTTGTACGCGGTATCATGCCGTAGTGGATCGTCAACTCGTCCGAGAGATAGCGGCCCTCCGCCACGCGCACAGGGTCAACTTCACCCACAAGATCAGAGATGGTGATATCCGGCGTTGCCAGTTTCTCACCGTAACGCCGATCGCGGGGCAACCATGCAATCTCTACTAGATCGCCGGAATGTTCTACTTTATCCCGACAAGCTTTACACACTGGCTCATAAGGATTATCATTGATCTCGCAACCAGCAATGACTGGTACGACATCATCTAGCAAGTTAATCAGATTACGTGCAATACGCGTCTTCGCCTGGCCGCGTTCGCCAAGAAAAATGATATCTTGACCGGAAAGTATGGCATTTTCGATTTGAGGAATAACCGTATCTTCATAGCCGATAATCCCTGGGAACAACTCCTCCCCTCTACGAATTTTCTGGATAAGATTTTTCCGCATTTCTTCCTTAATTGGAAGCAACCTGTATCCACTTTCACGCAATTCGCCGATAGTGCGTGGTTGAGTAGTGATGGTCATTCGGTTTTATGCTACCTTTCTTAGGGGCTGGTTTTGTGTGGTGCATGTCTGGGATAGTGGACAATTAACCAATCCTGCATGATCCCCACCTTACCAACAGGTGGAACCTTCTTGATTCTACAGCCTTACGCTAGAAAACGCAAGAGCCAACCATTGCTAATAGAGACTAATATATACCTAACATACGCCGACAGAGGGCTTTTGGCACCAATAGCAAAGCAATGTACTACCTATTGTACAACATCACGTCACAAAAATCTCAACGGGAACAGCAGGAATGTCAGCATCCGCCCAGATAGCAGCAGCCTGCACATTGATGCGATTGCCGATAGCGATAAAGCGCACAGGCCGAGTTTCCATGGCAGGTTCCTTTTCTCGCTCTTGTTCAGTTCAGAACACCAGTTTATCATAGATGGCAAATAGCGTCGAGGGAAAACCATTGAATTGTCCAACCCGAAAGAGTAGAATAGACTCTGGCCGCACTATACCATGAGTACAAAAAAGCATAGGAGTAACATATTTTGGACGAGTCACAAACAACTGTATCGCAAATAGAGAGAACCAGTACCTCATTTCCAGGCGTGCGCAGTCCTGTATCACTGGATACCATTCTGGATATGCGCTTTCCAGGTGATATCACTATTTCCTCGGATGGGAAACGGGTAGCTTTTGTCGTGTGGGAAAATGTTCCTGGCGAACAGAAACAGCGCGGACGCATCTGGATTGCTGATACCTCTGACGGTGAAGCACGTCCTTTCACCAAAGGGAAGCGCGGAGAGAACTGCCCTCGCTGGTCTCCCGATGGCACCCAACTCGCCTTTATCACACAGGCGGAAGGCGAAAAAGAGAAGCCACAGCTTCATCTGATATCAGCAGAGGGTGGTGAGGCCAGATTACTTTGTAAGATGCCCAATGGGGTCAATGACCTCTCGTGGGCACCCGATGGCAGCCGCATTGCCTTTCTCTCTCTTGAGGGAGAGGAGCCAAAAAGCGACCCGAAAGTAATTAGACCCGGTCGCCATCGTCGCCTGTGGACAATTCGTCCCGATGCCGCTATCCCTGAACCGGTGATGGCTGATGGTATAACGATATGGGAATATACCTGGTCGCCCGACAGCAAACAGCTTGCTCTCTACTACGCTCCTGGGCCAGATGATACAGACTGGTATCGCGGTCAGATTGGCGTCGTTGCAGCAGAAGGGGGAGCTGTGCGTCCGGTAACACATCTGACATGGCAGGCGAGAGCACTTGCCTGGTCGCCCGACAGCACACACATCGCCTATGTCTCTGGTCGGTGGAGCGACCCAGGGCGTGGCAGTGGAGATATCTTCACTATTTCACTGCAAAGCGGTCAGACGCGCAATCTGACCCCCGATATTGATTGTAGCCCGGCATGGTCTTGCTGGCTGCCCGATGGACATCACTTACTCTACACCGCCAGTAAGAACGTAACGCACCAGATCGGTATTCTAGACAGCAGCGATGGCACAATCACCTTACTTGAAGAAGACTTTGTCATGCAGTGGGATCAGCCATATCTCGCGACAACCCCGGATCGCCGCAACTTCGCAACCATTCACTCGAATGCCCAACAGCCTCCTGATGTCTGGTTTGGCGAACTGACCTATGAAGGCGATACCGCAAAAGGAATACAGTGGCGTCGCCTCTCACGCTTAAACCCTATTGCGGAAGAAACATTGGCTCTCTCACCAACGCAGCGCATCAGTTATGAAAGCGTTGATGGCTGGCGCATTGATGGTCTCTTTACCCCGCCGCTCAGCCGCAAAAATGATGCTCTACCACCACTCTATGTCGATGTACATGGAGGGCCATCAGGAGTGGAGTGCGATTACTGGGATGGTTTCACTCAATATATGGCCTCACAGGGATATGCAGTGTTTAAACCGAACATGCGTGGAAGCTGGGGACACGGCATGGCCTTTGCTGATGCCGTACTAGGCGATATGGGCGGCAAGGATTTTCAGGATATTCTCAATGGCGTCGAATATCTGGTCAAAGAGCAACTGATAGATGGCAATCGCGCCGCCATCGGCGGTTGGAGCAACGGTGGCTTCCTGACTGCATGGGCGGTTACACAGACCAACCGCTTCAAAGCCGCCATGATGGGGGCTGGTGTCTCGGATTGGCTGAACATGCACGCCCAGACAAACATTGCCGATGCCGATGTTTTGCTGCTGGCAGCTGACCCACTGGAAAATCTTGAAATCTACAACCAGCATTCTCCTATGACTTATGCCGGTCGAGTGAAAACTCCAACGCTGATTATACATGGCGAGGACGATCCAGCAGTGCCGGTCGCTCAGGCATATGCCTTCTATCGCGCTCTACGAGAACGTAATATTCCGGTGGAACTCATTATCTACCCACGCGAGGGGCATGGCCTGAGTGAACGGGCGCATCTAAAAGATTATCTGGAGCGGCTTATACAGTGGCTTGAACGCTATTTACAATGATACATAGATAGGAGACGTAAGGACAGCCTGTGCTGAACCCATTTGACCGGTTCATGCACACTTTTGATAATGCAAGACTCGTATCTTATCATGGATATTCCTCAGCCTCCATGTACTAGTCAGATTGCGACAAGTATGATATGCTTGAAACGCGAAATTGCAAACATCTTTTGTTATTAAAGAGCGTGCATTATCGTTCTTTCTAAGAACAGGTAAAAAATACTACCAATATATAGAGCGAGATAGTGGGAAACGAAGGACAGCAGCCACCTCTGCCACCGCAGGGGCCACCAAACCAACCGGCCAACTACGGTTGGCAATATGACCAGGAACATCCCGGCCCAATGGCACAACAGCCGCCTGGTATGCCCCAACCTCCTATGTCCATGCCCCCACAGCAATATCCGGCACAACAGGGACAACCAGGAAACATAGGGCCTCCAAGGCATCCGGGGCAGGCAGCACAACAGGGACAACCAGGACAACAACTTCCTGCACGTTATCAACAACCAGTAGCTGATATGGGAAGTTCACTTGGCTATGGGCAGGGAATGGAATACCAGTATCTTGAAGCGACACAGCCCTCGCGGCCTATCCCTATGCTTCGTCAGACACGCTTGCAGCAGTTACGTGAAGAGCGAATGCGTCATCAACAAAGGCGCATGAAACCAAATATCACCAGTCTTATCTCGCAAAAAGTTCTGAAACGTCCTCCAACGGGAGGACCACCGGGTAATCCAGGCATACAGAGCCGTGCTGTTCCACCGCCACCTATTGTACCGAAGATACCTCCAACCAGAGGTCCTGGAGCGCAATATCCTAACCCATCAGCTCCGCCGGTACCTCATGCACCTCATGCACCTCTGCACCTCATGCAACACGCAGCACAAGGGCCGTATGGTACACCTGCGCAGTACTCTCCAGCAGCGGTACCTCCTCAAGCAGGGACGGTGAACTATAATGGACATGGTGCACCGGCAGTTGTTCAACGCAGCCCTTCGCTGGCACAGCCAGCAAGGCCGCCGCTACAACCCGCGCTAGAGGCTGCCCAGAACACAGGCATGATTCAACGGGTGCGTATCCGCAAAGCGACGGCTATTCTCACCGGTGCGTTTATTGTAAGTCGCATCCTGGGTCTACTGCGTACTTCTATGTTTGCCGCTATCTTTGGGGCCACGATTACATCCGATGCCTATTATCAAGCATTTATTATTCCCGATCTTATTTTCAATGTGGTCGCCGGCGGCGCGCTAAGTTCAGCCTTCATCCCCGTCTTTACAGGATATATGGTGGCGAAGCGCGATGAAAATATGGCATGGCATATCGCCAGCTCCGCACTCAATATCGCTATCGCCATTATGGTTGTATTGGCCGCGCTAGCGGAAATTTTTGCCGGACAAATTGTACCCTTGTATAACCCAGGTGTTCCCGCCAGTGAACTTGCTTTGATCACTATGCTGGTACGCATTATGCTCTTGCAATCTATTATCATGGGGGCAGGGGTCATTATCACTTCCGTTCTGCAGGCGCGGCAAAATTTTCTCTTGCCCGCTATTGGCTCCGTTCTCTATAACGTTGGACTCATTGCGGGATTGCTTCCCGGCTTTTTTCTCGCACTGCACGGGCAGCATAATGACAGTGTGAATGTTCTCTTTGCAACGTTAGGCGTTGTCATGGGCGCGATTTTACAGGTCTTGATCCAAATTCCTGGCCTGTTAAAGGTGGGTATGCGTTATGCGCCCACTTTTGATTGGCGCCATCCAGCAGTCATTCAGATTGGGCGTCAGATGGTACCCCGTATCATCAATGCAGTCATGCTTTACGCTTCGATCTTTGTTGATCGCGGCCTTATTTTGTTACTGGTTGTCGTGGCGGGAAGTGCCGTCCAGGGCCTGATTACGCAGTACTACCAAGCATTCCAACTGGTACTGCTCTCAGTCAGTATCTTCGGTGCTTCTGTATCTACGGCAGCATTTCCAACCATATCTGAATATGTCGCCAGGGGTCGCATGGACAGTGTGCGTGCAATCATCACGGAAACTCTGCGCAGTATTCTCTTTTTATCAATCCCTTCCTGCCTGGGACTTGCCATGCTAGCGCTCCCCGTTGTTCAGGTACTGTACGAACATGGCAAATTCACATTAGCGGATGCACAATCCACAGCCGTTCCACTGACATTATTTGCCATTGGGCTGGCTGGACTGGCCTCGGTTGAGATACTCACCCGTGCATTCTATGCTTTACGCGATAGCACCACGCCGGTAATAGTCAGTGTGGGTCAATTCCTATTCAAAATTTCCCTGAGCATCGTCCTGATAGATATTGCAGTCTGGGGAACGCAATGGGGAATGGGCGTTCTAGCCTTTTCAACATCGCTCGCAGGACTACTGGAATCCGCGGTTCTCATCTGGCTCTTGCACCAGCGCATCGGTGGGTTGCAACTGCGCGAACTTGCCCTCTTCATCGGGCGTGTGCTGCTTGCAGCCGCAGTAATGGGGATAGCTCTATTCATATTGCGCTTCATCCTCGATCATATTTTCGTGACCACAGTAAATAGCGCGTTGGGGGCAGGTGGAACTTTCTTAGCCATCTTCAAGCTCCTGGTCGAAATTGCAACGGGCTTCTTTGTTTATGTTCAAGTGGCACGCCGCCTCAATATCGTAGAGTTGGAGATAGTGAGGCGTTTGGCGAGCCGCCTCATACCATTTCTGCAACGTTTCTCCCTCTCATGGCTAGTATCGTGGATTTAGGAAAGTGGCTATATGAAACGCATTCGTCTCTCCCTCGTTGGCTTTGGCGTCGTTGGCCAGGGTCTGGCGGAATTGCTCCATACAAAACGAGTATACTTGCAGCATGCATTTGGACTCGAAGTGACCCTTGTTAGCGTCGCTAATGCTCGGCACGGCTTCATTTATCGCGAAAACGGACTGGATATCCCTACCTTACTGGAGCTAGCCGCCACACATCGTCCTTTGACGGAGCATCCGGACATAGACTCTTATGCTAACGCCTTGCAAGGTTTACAATCTACACAGGCGGACATCATGGCGGAGGCCACAGGCACCAACCTGCGCGACGCAGAACCAGGCATCAGCCATATACGGGCGGCTCTCTCGCGGGGTATAGACGTGATTACCGCGAACAAAGGGCCAGCTGCATTGGCAATCAACGAATTATTTGCATTAGCACAAATGCACCATGCGCAATTGCGTATAGAGTCAACCGTTATGGCTGGTACACCCGTGATCAGCACTATCCGCGAGGGTATGGCGGGAGCAACAATCCATACTATACGCGGCATCCTTAATGGCACTACAAACTACATACTCAGCGCAATGGCAGAGGGACGGAACTACGCGGAAGTTCTTGCCGAAGCTCAGGCGCAAGGCTATGCAGAAGCTGATCCCACTGCGGATGTCGAGGGCTATGATGCTGTAGCAAAAGCACTGATTTTAGCGGCGGTCATTTTCAGGCATCCACTCAAACCGGAACAGGTCATACGCCAGGGCATCACACATATCACTAGAGAACAAATGCAACAAGCCATTGACAATGGGAAACGTATCAAGCTCATCGCATCCCTTCGTCAAACCTCTGGTAATGTTTCGCCAACCTCAGCATTCGAGGCGCGGGTCGGGCCAGTGGAACTTCCGTTAAGCGACCCGCTGGCTCGCGTGAATGGTGTCATGAATGCCATCACTGTCCAGAGCGATACGCTGTCAGAAGTAAGCATCATCGGTCCAGGAGCCGGACGCTTGCAAACAGGTCAGGGCTTACTGGCTGACCTGATTGCGATTGCTCGTAGTTCATATTGAGCCGAAATTGCCATAACAAAAGCAATGGGTGCCAGAAATTTCTGGCACCCATTGCTTTTGTTATGGCAATTTCGGCTCGATCTCACTCTCCTCGTCCTCGCCCTTTTCTTTATTTTCGAGGATATCGCCATCCTGGAAAAGGATGCGTTTTGCACCGGCTCGCCATTTCGGGGTACGGCGTAACAGAAATTCGAGGTCCATTGCGAAGTGCAAAAATTCTTCCTGTTGAGCGTCTTGCATAATGCGTTTGGCCTCTTCATCCTGCTCAATAGAAATACGCTGTTGATACCAGTTAATCGCCTCACACTCCTCCTGCAACGAGGCAATCATGCGAGCAAATGTGCGCGTCTCTTGCGATAGCTCACTGGCGGGCTCATGGTACTGGTCAAATCCCATATATAGTCATCCTTTCGTTTTCCAGGTTACAAGGTACAGGAAGTGGATATTCAAATTAAACACTTCCATATCTTTTTATATCGCTACATACAGTACGCAAGGAACGTACCATGCTGATACACGCGTATATGGCTACTTACAAAAGCGAAAACAAGCGCGCTACCTCATGAAGCTTATCCGCAGCAGACTGTGTTGTTGAGCCTCCATTGTATGCTTCCGCCTTGTAAATCCGCTTTATAAAAACAGTAGAATTTGTGGTAATTACATTCTTCTGCTTTCTCGAAAAAGTTACAAGAAAAAAGTTACACAATGAAACTTCCCCATTAGATACTTCGTGGTAGTTTCAGTCAAAGCAATTCTACGGTTATAGCGCTATAACTATGGAGACACCGGTGAAAAAGTGTGTTTAGATGGGCTTATCAGTTCCATCTAGCGCATCAACCCAAACGATTGCGAGGGTATTTTTCACATGAATGCCAGCTCGGATTTCAGAGAAATGAGTACACAAGGAGAACATGGTTATGACAGTCATTACCAATTGGGGAGACGCGGTTATCACAGCACTGGCCAATGCTTTGAATCTCGTTCTCACCTTTATACCCCGGCTCATCGGCTTTCTCATTATTTTACTGGTGGGATGGCTCGTGGCAAAAGCTGTCAGCAAAGCGGTAACTTTCTTGCTACGCAAGATCGGTTTTGACCGTCTCGGTGATCGCATTGGTCTGACACGCATGGAACAGCGTATGGGCCTCAAGATGGATACAGCCGGAATACTGGGAACAGTCGTCTACTGGTTCCTCTTCCTCATTTTCCTGGTGGCGGCCGCTGACGCATTGGGGGTACCAACCGTTAGTAACATCCTCAACCAGTTAGTGGCCTACATCCCCAATGTCTTCGTGGCGATTCTGGTCCTGTTCCTGGGTGCTCTGGCAGCAACGGTGGTGGCCGATATTGTACGCGGCGCAACTGCTAGCGCGAATATCGGTAATCCCAACGTTTTTGCCACAATTGCTCGCGTTGCGATTATTGGCTTTGCGGCTTTGATCGCGCTGGAGCAATTACAAATTGCGCCGGCACTTCTGAACATCCTGTTTACCGCCGTTATCGGAGCCGCGGCCATTGCCTTCGGGCTGGCCTTTGGTCTGGGCGGGCAGGAAACGGCACGCAAGTTGCTCAACCGCGGGGAAAGCACTGTAAGTACAGCTGCCTCGCAGCTTCAGGCGCAACAGCAGACTGCTCAAGCGTACCAACCGCCCCAACAGGTTAGCAGTAACCGTACGCAGTCACAACCAAACCAGATGCGCAAGCCTCGCTAGTGCTGGCTGTAAGACTGTGAAAGTGGGTGCAGCCCAGTTGCTTCACCCAATGGCGTATCGTCAATTCGTACATTCATTCGATTTCAAAAAGGAGAACAATCATGACCACGACAAATCGTTCCATCGTCGCAGGCGTCTTTTCAAATGAGGAGCAGGCAAAGCAGGCGATGGCAGACCTTCAAAGTGCTGGCTTTACCGACGATCAGATCCGCTACTCGGTTCACAAGGGGGGCGCGGGCATTCTGGATTCGCTGATGGATCTTGGCTTTGGCGAGGACGAAGCCAACTACTACAACAATGAATTCCTGGCAGGACACACGGTTGTCACCGTCAAGGATGCGCGCCGCCAGCAGGAAGCCGCTGATATCTTGCGGCAGAATGGAGCATATGATGCCAGTCGCATGAGCCAAACAAGCGCAACCACCGATGTGAATCAGGGATACACAGACAGTGCAACTGAGGGAACAGAACGGGTTAAGCTGCGGGCGGAGCAATTGCAGGCAAACAAACAACAGGTTCAGGCGGGAGAAGTGGGCGTGCGCAAAGAAGTCGTATCTGAGCAACAATCGATTGATGTTCCTGTGACCCACGAGGAAGTTTACGTTGAGCGCCGTGCTGGCTCCGGTCAGGTCTCCGATACGCCCATTGGCGAGGGAGAGAGCATCCGCGTTCCCGTGAGCGCGGAACAGGTCAATGTCAGCAAGCAGACGGTGGAGACGGGCGAAGTTGCGATAGGTAAGCGTGCGGTGCAGGAGAACCAACAGGTAACGGACACCGTTCGCCACGAAGAAGCTCGTGTTGAGCAACAGGGCGATGTGAACGTTACAGGGACCAACCCTGACAACGTACAAGGTCAATAGCACGTTATAGGACAGCCAGAAGGGAGCAGCAGGTGGAGCGTTTCATCGCTGCCTCTCTTCTAGCTGTCCTTTCCCTATACACCTTCTCGCATAAAGGAGAAAGCTCATGGCAACGACTGAAAGTCCAGTCAACATTGGCGTTTTTCGAGATCGCACGCTTGCGGAGCAAGCCGTAGAGGAACTGCGGCACGTTGGATTTCAAGACGATGAGATTCGAGTTTGGGGAAAAGGAGCCTCCAGTGGGGGATTCTTAGATTCGCTCTTCAGCAAGTTGTCGGGGCAAGGAACTGGAGACGGCAGTGTCGCCAGCTCCCTTGTAGCGATGGGAGTGCCACAAGAGGAAGCGGACTACTACCAGCATGAGGGGGAGGCAGGCCATTCAATCGTCGCCGTTCGGTCGTTCAGTCACCAGCAGGAGGCCGACAACATCTTGTACCGTTTCGGAGCCTACAATGCCCGCACTGGCCAGATGCACGATATGCAAACCGTGCCACTGCGTGAGGAAGTCCTCCAGGCGCAGAAACAGCCGGTAGAGGTCGGCGCGGTCTTCATTCGAAAAGAAATCATTACCGAAGAAAAGACGATCACAGTCACAGTACAACGCGAGGAAGTATTCATTGAGCGACGTCCGCTCTCGGCTCAGGACACCTCACCCAATGCCAATAACGCAGGCGGCACACTAGTTGAACTGCCTCCGGGCCAGACCATTCGGATTCCTATCCGCGAAGAACAGGTGTTTATCGAGAAACGCCCCATCGTGACCGGAGAACTCATTGTCAGCAAGCGGGGCGTTCAGGAAACCAGGCAATTCTCTGATACCGTCCGACGCGAAGTACCGCATCTCGAACGCACAGGTGATGTGATCGTTCATGACAACGACAGTGTAGATGGCGTATAAGCTTCATAGAGCAGGCACATCCTAACTACCTATATAGCGTTAAGAGCATACCAATTTGTGCATGCAGGACAGGTATTTCAGTCAAGGACTTTGACGGGTTAGATGTTTTCGAGGTGATAGTTATGCTAAAGCAATTGCCAACGGAGTTTGTCCGCATTACGCAGTACTCGCTCCAGAATGTTGCGCCGTAGACGGTAGATCTCCTGAACATCACTCCATTCCTGTGGGCAAAAATGCACAATCTCTCTGGGTTTGAGACCACAGTGGTAGAGCAGGTAGGCAAGCTGCTGTTCACGCACGGTCAGACAGCAGCGATTGCAGAATTTCCCACACCTCGCTGCTGTCGGCCTGATCTTCCACCTGTGGCTCTCCTGGTTCCCCTGGTTCTCCTGGCAAAGACAGAGGGATTCTTTTGGCCGCGAGTAAGCCCGCAGCGTATCCAGGATGGTCCCTTGCAGGCTCGCACGCAGGTAGGCCAATGCCCCGGCAAACGTCTTGAATACCACTTGTTGCCGGGTCGTTGCCCACCAGAATCGCTCAAAGGCCATTGCCACATAGTTCTCTTCGCTCTCCAGGTAACAAGCCACCTCTCTGTTGGGATGGCAATGCAACCAGCCCCGCACGATCTCGCCCAGGCACTGCTGTACCCCGGCCCAGGCAGCCTGATCGCCTTGCACTATCGCACGTTCTAACAACTCGAGGCCATATGCATTATTGGAGGGCTCACCACGATGATAGGTCTGGATTTCCCGATGGCACTGCTCCACCAGTGCAGAGACGCTAAGAGTACGGGAAGCAGCGTCAGCATCTTCCGAGAGAGGAGATGATCGCTCAAGAAGAATATTCTGTAGCGCAGTCGGTTGTTCTGCTCTCAAGAGAGCAGTCGTATCTTTGATCATGCATGATGTTCATCTTTCTTTGCACCCCATTTACGGTTTGAATTGTCCCTTGTCTCTACGAGGTCACGTACCACCCGCTTCCCGTTCAACTCAAACTGCCGTAAGCTCGTACCGAGCGCGACCAGGAGAACGCTAAGTTTGCCAGCAAAGCGGCGTGCCAGGCTGAAGTGGTGCCGATGCAGCCCGGCTACCAATCTCTGCTGTGCCATTTCACGTTGTAGTTCCTGGTGATGCTCGAACATCAATTGCTCATGGATATGAATGTTTGGAATCATTGTCTTGCTCCTTTTCATGCATCTTTCAAGGTGTTCCACTGAGAACATTTCTCAGGAATGAACCTCTACTCACAGTGTACGTGGTTTAAGCCCAAAGCACATCGTGTAGAAGAACGTGTTGTGATACGTACCTTGTGAATGGCTGTGGGGAGACAATGATGAGGACTCCTACGTAGAATGACGTGGATCGCGACGCACAGGTGCTTGAGGTGGGCAATCTTCGCCATGTACCGATGGAGAATGACGCGAAGAGGAAGGAATAGTTCTGCCGAGGAGCAACAAAGGACAGTCAGATATTCGATTAGATCAAGTGGTGTACCATAGCGTAGCGGGTGGCGGCACTCCGCGAGGAGACGCTAATCTTGCCATAGATCGAGGTCAGATGGGTATTGACGGTACGGGGGCTGATCACTAGCTGTTCAGCCACCTGATCATTGGTCATTCCCTCGCCACCAGGCGCAGGACCTCGACCTCGCGAGCTGTGAGACCATCAGGATAGGAGGGAGGTGACTTCGCAAGAGGGATTGCGGTTGGTTCTGTTGGGGTAGGAGTCAGGGTTGTCGCTGTTCCCTGAGCGGCAAGAACTTGCTCTGGTGTCATCGTGCGTCCCTCAGCCCAAGCGGAAGCAAAGGCTTGCTCTCCGAGTTTGGTGCGTGCGGCAGCAACTGAGCGTTCATAGTCAGCACGATAGACAGGTGGAATGGGGGTACCCATAGCTTCGCGCAACGCCTCCGCTGCTCCCCACAGCCGTGCTGCCCTTGCAGCCTCCCTCTGTGCGACGAAGACGTCCGCCAGTCCTTCCAGACAAGAGGCAGTGTACGTCTTGATCGCCAATTTCTGAGCGAAAGCAAGGCTCTCCTCATAAAGTGTCGATTGCTGCCACATAGTCCCCCTGGCGGACTTTCACCTTCGCTAAAAGGGAGAGTGATCGGGCCATGCGCAGTCGACTTCTCTCCTCCTTACAGAGCGACACGCTCTCCCTAAGCAAGGAATGTGCCCTGGCTGTCTCACCCTGGCAGAGCATTACCTCTCCCATGAAGCCAAGTATGGAGGCCATACTGCGCTTGTCACCCATTTCCCTGGCCAATGTGAGACTTTCTTCGAGCAGACGGAAGGACTTGCTGCGAGATCGCCCTGTAAAAAGGCATCACGCGCCAGGTCGTAGAGCGATGAAGAAATGCCCCCCCGATCCCCCAGTTCCCTGGATAGCTCGAGACTTTCCTGTTCTAATGCCTGTGCCCTCGCATACTCGCCATGCACAGTAGCTACACTACTTAAAGAACTAAGTGCCTTAGCGATGCCTTCTTTACCGCCCAGATCCCTCAATAGCTGCAAGCTCTCCTCGCATTTGTTCACCCGCCCTGGTGAAATCCCCTCGCGCAAAGAATATCCCACCTTGCCATAAGAGCGAATTAGCAATGCCCTCACGGTCTTCCAACGCTCTGAAGAGCGCCAGGCTCTCCTGAAGTAAGGCGAGCGCCAATGCACCATTACCTTTTGCTGAAGCAACACGCCCCAACAACAACAGTGATACCGCCATACCATGCCTGTCGCCACATTTCCGAGACAGTAAAAGGCTTTGTTCACCCGAGCATCGAGGCCCGGTCCTCGTCGCCCAGATAGAGAGCCAGTTCTCCAGCTACGTACAGTGCATTCGCACGCACTGCGGTCTCCACTCCTTCACTATCACGCAGTGCCTGCTCCAACCAGTCAAGTCCTTCCGCTACGGGACCGCGCACGCGCCAGAAGCGCCAGAGAGCCGCACTTAAGCGGAGGGCCATTCCTCGTTCCTCTTGCATTAGCAGCCACTGCAAAGCAAGACGCAGGTTCTCCCGCTCCTGTTCCAGACGCAGTATCAACGGCACCTGTTGTGGGCCTCCGAACTCGCGCTCAAACGTTTCAGCCAGATCAAGATAATAGAGAGCATGAGCCTGCCGGGTTATCGCCAGTTCGTTGCTCGTTGCCAGGCACTCCAGTCCATACTCGCGAATGGTCTCAAGCATGGTGAGGCGTGGCTCTCCTCCCTCTTGCTCGGTCTGCCGTAGTAAGCTTTTGTCAAGGAGCAAAGCCACTCCATCCAACGCTGTCAGCCTTCCTTTGCCAGAGTTGCTACAAACCGCCTCGATTGCTTCAAGGGTGCAGCCGCCGACAAAAACAGAAAGCTGTCGGAAGAGTCGCTGTTCGTCGGCATCTAAGAGGTCGTAGCTCCACTTGATAGCAGCGCGGAGCGTTTGCTGCCGTGCTGGCGTGTCCCGCGCTCCGCCTGTAAGAAGTGGCAATCGCTGATCCAGGCGAGCGAGAAGAGCCTGGGGAGGAAGCAGTTTGATACGAGCGCCGCCAGTTCAATTGCCAGAGGTAACCCATCCAGGCGCAGACAGATTTCTGCGATAGTACTTGCGTTGGCGCTGGTCAGCTGAAACTCTGGCTTGATTGCCTGAGCGCGTACAAGGAAGAGAGCTATTGCTTCACACTGCGAAAGCGACACGAGATCAGGCATATGTCTGGGATCAGGGAGCGCCAGAGGAGGGACAGGAAACTCATGTTCAGCACGCACATGTAGTGGCATGCGACTTGTTACCATAATTTTCAGTTCTGGGCAGACAGGCAGGAGTTCCGCTACTTGCACAGCGGCAGGTACCACCTGCTCAAAGTTATCTAACAGGAGTAGCAGGTGCTTCTCGCGAAGGAACGATTTCAGGAGATCGAGGATGGATTGACCCGCGATCTCTTTGATTGTGAGAGCTTGAGCCACAGTAGGGATAACCAGCGAAGGATCGCTGATGGGAGCCAGATTGACGAAAAATACGCCATCAGCGAACCTGTCACTCAACTCAGCGGTCATCTGCAAGCCCAGGCGGGTCTTGCCTATGCCACCAGGACCGGTCAGAGTGAGTAGGCGCACGTCCTCACGATGCAGTAATGCTACAAGGGCAGCTATCTCCTGGGTTCGTCCGATCAGTGGAGTTGGCTGGACGGGCAAATTGTTAGGGAATGTATCGAGGGTTTTGAGCGGGGGGAAGTCGGCGGGTAAACCTGCAATGACGAGTTGAAAGAGGTGGTCTGGTTGCTGTAAATCCTTGAGGCGATGCGCTCCCAGGTCTCGTAGACTTACTCCCACTGGTAAGCCATATGCCACGAGATCGCAGGTCGTCTGTGAAAGAAGAACCTGTCCCCCATGCCCGGCACTCATGATACGGGCGGCGTGATGCACGTCCAGGCCAACATAGCCTTCAGCGAAAAGCTGCGGCTCACCCGTATGTAAGCCGATTCGCGTCAGGACGGTGACACTATCGGGCCAGGGATGGATAGCAAGGATGCGTTGTATCTCTACAGCCGCTGTGACGGCATTAGTGGCGTGCGCAAAGGCTACTAAGAAGGAATTGCCCTGCGTGTCTACTTCATAACCGCCGTATGTATGGAACACGGTACGCAAGAGGAAGCGGTACTCCGCCAGCACGTCCGGGTAGCGGTCGCCTAACTGTTGGAGCAGGTGCGTCGAGCCTTCGATATCGGTGAAGAGTAATGTAACGGTTCCCGTCGGGAGGTGTTGCATACAGGACCTCCTTATCCCCGCTTCAGCATTTTCGCTTTATAGAAGTATATCACAAGTTAAGGTTGCAAGAGGTATCTTGCTTTAACTATCAGGATTTGCGTTCTTTGATGACGGGTCTATCGGGCATGCCAGGCACTTTGAAAACGAGGGTCACGGAACCGAACTTCAAGGTGTCTCCGTGTTGCAGCAATTCGGGCTGCATAGGAGTAAGGGTTAATTCACCAAGTTTTGTCTTGTTGGAGCTTTTGAGGTCTTCGATATAGAAAAAGGTCTCTTCGTAACGGATGCGGGCATGTTGACGTGAAACAGTCATGCCAGGATCAAATATGGTCAGGTCAATATCGGGCTTCGTACCACGTTTAGGATCGGTGCGACCAATAATGACGGTTTTCTGCAATATGGCCAGTCGCTGAACGTCCTGACCTTCCTTTTCAAAGCAGAGGTTCGCATAAATCTTGACACCTGGCGGGACAGCCCGCATGGTTTTGCCGTCGTCGGTCTCATCCTGTTTTTCTATCAGAGTTGAGTTCAACGAGATATCAATTCCCACTGAAGGAAGCTCGTTGGTGAACGGGCCCCATTCGCCGGAGGTATGGCGACGCTGGACAGGAATATTTTCCAGCGCGGTAAGAAATGAGGCCGCGTCGGGGAAACGCTCAAAAGGGTTCTTTGCCAGCGCACGATCAACAACGTTTTGTAGGCCGGGAGGGGTATCGTGCTTAAATTGTGCCATAGGCGGTACGGGTGCAGTACTCTGTAAAATGCCGGTTTCGGCGGCATTGCGGCCAACGAAGGGTAGGCGTCCAGTGACTAAGGCAAATAAGAGCAGCCCCAACTGGTAAACGTCACTGCGTGCATCTACGATACCGCCATTGATCAGTTCGGGAGGTGCATAGAGTGGGTCGAAATAGCCAATATCGCTTGTTTGCTGATCGGGAATATAGCCAAGTGTCCGAAGCAGGTTGCGCAACCCGATATCATCAATTTGGACGCGATCAATGATATTTACTGAGTCGACCGTAATCAATTGTGGACGCATATCCAGACCGATAGTCCCGAAATCATGCAATACCTGCACGCCCTTTGCCAGTTGTCGCGCAATATCAAGGGCGCGTTCGATGGTCACATTTTCGTTGTCCAGAACATGCTGCAAGGTCATGCCACGCGGTGGGTCCGTGGCAATATAGATACGATTGCCATCTATGCCATAATCATGAACGCGCATAACAGAGGGAGATTGTATAGCGCGGCGTCGCTCCAGTGGCTGGAGCAGTTGCTCTACACCAAAGGGATCAAATGTGTGTGTGAATTGCACGACCTGCAGTCCCACCACGTCGCTGGTATTGCGGTTGTACGCAGTATACGAGGACAGCATTCCGCCGGAGGTAATGACCTGACCTACCATGTAAATGCCGCCGATAAGCCGAGAATCACGCTGTGACATACTAACCCCCTCTGCCAGGAAACAGCGAATTAATTATATAATTGCTGCTTTACGTAATCTTTGATGAGTTGCCAGTCATTATTCTGTGGCAACAGGACATCTTGTCCAGCAACCGTTGAGTCCATCAACACATTTTGATTGCTCAAACCCACACGATGCGCGTTATTGAGATCCATTTTCAAAGCGAACTGCGCCAGGTCTGCCAGTGAGAGGTTGGTGTAAATGGTCTTTTGCAGAGCTGCCAGTGCGTTATACATGCTGGGCCAGGTTGAAATTGACTTCACCTTAGATAACGCAGCTTTGATAATGATTTGTTGGCGTGCCGAGCGGGCAAAATCGGTACTTTCCGCCGGATTGTTGAAGACATAGCGGGCGCGAGCGTATTCAATGGCAGTCGCGCCATTCATATGCGTCATCCCTTTGCTAAAATGGACAACCATCCAGTTTGGATTGACGCTGGGATCATCGTTGGCAGGATAGTTCGCGCTAAACGAGTCAGGGACGTAGACATCGATACCGCCGATCGAGTCTATGAACTCTTTGAAGCCGGTAAAGTTGATAGTGAGCCAGTATTTGACATCCAGACCTGTGATTAACGAGGCTTTTTGTGCCGCTGCATTCCCCCCGGCAACGGGATCAGCATTGTTATACTTCGCGGCGTATTCATAGACGGAATTGATTTTGCCGTAGTTCCCCGATCCTTCAGGAACCTGTACCCACAGGTCACGCGGCACCGAAATCAAGGTTGTGTGATGGCTCGGTGGCAGCAAACTCATGATCATCATTGAGTCGGTCAGGTAAGCACCATCATGACCGGCACCGCCATAGCCCAGTACGAGGATATTTACACGGTCGCTCGTGTTCATATATCCAGTCTGCGTACTCAAAGGTGATTGTGTCGAAATTGCCGAACCGAAAGCCAGTACCCGTTGCCCCAATATACCAGTAGTCGTGAGTAAGATAGCGAACAATATGAGAACGACGAGACAGCCCACCATGCAACCACGCCGCTTTGAACGAGTTGAACGAGGTTTTATTTTCTCAGGCGCGGGGCTATTCGGTGTTTGACCCGGTTGGTGATAGGGATACTGCGGCCCACCGGGTATAGCTGGAGCAACAGGTACACCAGGAGACCCCTGTTGATTTTGTGGCACCTGCTGCCGTGGTTGATACGTTCGGGGGCGTGCCTGAGGTGGTGCTTGTGAGGGCCGAACGGGCTGATTCTGCCAGTTGGGCTGTCCTTGCCGGTACGTCCCAGGCTGCCCCTGTTGCCCCTGCTGCGGTACCGACCCATCAGGATATTGATAGGGTCTACGCTCAGCCGGCAATGGGGCATCTGAAAAGTTGCCAATAATCAATTTGCCCTGTTGTCCCTGTGGGGGAGTTGGAGGGCGGCGTATTGTTGGTTCAGTAGGGTCATCTTGATGAGAATATGGATTATCGGTCATATATAATTCCTTTTTCTATTCGCAGTTATTTTACAACAATTAACGCCACAACACATCCTCCACTTTACTCTCTTATGATAAAGAACACGATTCGGTCCTATTGTATAATAACGAATCAAATTGATAGCGGTTACGTCTTGCTGCTCCACTGCTGTACAGCCGAGCGGTCTCTACCATGCCGCATTGCCACAATTTCCGCCATAATTGCCAGTGCCATTTCTTCGGGTGAGGTTGCGCCGATGTTCAAGCCTATCGGACCATGAATACGGCTCAATTGCTCAGTGGTCACACCCGATTGTTTGAGGCGTTCGCTGCGCTCTTCGCTAGTTTTGCGGCTGCCAATGGCACCGATATAGCCAACTTCTCGCGAGAGAACGACGCGCAACGTCGGCTCGTCAAACTTAGGGTCATGCGTCAAGACTGCAATTGATGTGGATAGGTTCAGATCCATTTTCTGCAAGACTTCATCGGGCCATTCGACAATTAACTCATCCGCGTGGGGAAATCGCTCGCGGGTCGCGAAGGCTGCACGCGCATCTACAACTATGACGCGGTAATTGAGTGTCTTAGCAAAGGTCGTCAGCGGGATAGCGATATGACCGGCACCTACAATGATTAAGGATGGTGGGGGTGGAAAGCCCTCAATAAATACATCGGCGGATTGCGTTCCAGGCGTATAGGTGCGCGTTCCCGCCTCACCGCTCCAGATGGCTCGCTCGGCATCATCTATGGCAAGCGCGTCAAGCTGCGGGTCGCCGAGCGTTCCCTGCGTTTGTTTTCCGGGCAACACAAGCAATTTCGCACCGATATGCTCTGTGCCACGCACAAGCGTTGCCAGTGCCACACCTTTTTCCTGGGCGAGCATGTCTTTCAAAGCTTCATACAATTCGCTCATGTTCTTCACCAGTCCAATCGTTCAACGAAGACGTGGATGGTGCCTCCGCAGGCAAGGCCAATCTGCTCGATATTCTGTTCCTCGGTAATGCCAAATTCAAGCATCTGCGGCTTGCCATTTTTGATTACTTCCATGGCTGTGTGGTAAACCGCCGGTTCGACACAGCCGCCGCTCACCGAGCCTGCAAGTTCGCCACTTTCGCTTACCGCCAGCTTGGCTCCCGGCCGACGGGGAGCGGAACCGGCCATAGAAACAACGGTCGCGATAGCGACGCGCTCACCGCGGGAACGCCATTTTTCGATATCAGGCAGTACATCACGCATGGGAAACTCCTATTTTTCTCAGACACCGGGCGCAGTCCAGGCAGCGACCGCTTTACGGCGGGCTGCCGCGCTGCGTACAGGCCGACTATCATCAATGGTCTGGAGCAGGTTGCCCAGGCTAATCAAACTATCCAGGTTATGGGCCGGCAGAAAATTATCAACATACGGTAACGCCGTCTTCATGCCAATCGTCAAGGGGCGATAATCGGGCGAACCCAGCAAGGGATTGAGCCAGATCAGCCGGTGACAACTGTGCTGCAAACGATCCATCTCCACTTGTAGAACACCGGCATCCCCTCGATCCCATCCATCGCTGATTACCAGCACTACCGCGCCGCGCCCCAGCACGCGCCTGGCCCATTTATGATTGAAGAAATGGATGGCGTCGCCGATACGTGTGCCGCCCGACCAATCTTGCACCAATTTCGAGACATCGCGTACCGCGTCATCCACGTCGCGCTTCTTGAGCTGGCGCGAGATACGAGTCAAGCGCGTGCCGAATACGAACGTTTCGACGTTCATCAACCCGTTCGAGATGGTATGAATAAAGTGCAACAGTAGCCGCGAATACAGGCTCATGGAGCCGCTAATGTCGCAGATAATAACCAGTGGACGCGGCTTACGCTTGGTTTCGCGCCACGTCAACTCGATCAGTTCCGCGCCATATTTCAAGTTGCGCCGGATGATGCGCCGCATATCGGGATAGGAACCGTGGCGTGCCGGTCGCTTGCGATGTGTTGGACGCATACCAAGATTCCAGCGCATGGCGGCCATCAATTTCTTGGCTTCTTGCACCTCATCCCAGGTGAAAGACTCAAAATCCTTCTTGCGCAACATCTCGATGGCACTATAGGCTGTTCCCTGTGGGGTGGAATCATCATCGTCGTCTTCGTGATCAATCCGATTATCCTGGCGGCGACGCTCGGTCTGGCGCATCTCCTGGCGCAGGTCGCGGCGTTGCTGCTCGTTGGCATTCATATGTTCCGCAAGGCGCTTGCGTTCAGAAGGGGGCAAGCGCATCTGACGCTCGTCACGCTTTGCCGCACCATCCGGCTTAGCGGTCTTCTTGTTTTGCTGATCGCGCATGTACCAGTAGTAGAGGTACATCTGGTCAAAAATCGTTTCCTGTTCATGGTGGATCAACAAAGAACACTTGAGCGTATGGTAAAAGTCTTCTTTGTTGGTGATATCAATATAGTTCAGCGTCTCTGCAAGATCGAGCATTTGACGAGGCCCTACATCAATGCCCACCTCCCACAGGATACGCCCAAACTCGACCAGCCGGTACAGCAAACGCTCGCCACGTTCAAGCTCTAGCGGTTTGAGTGGATTGTCGGCAAAGTAGCTATTGTAATTACCGTTGTGCGCAGGAGTTATATCCAGTCTAGCCATACTCAGGAAACTCCCGCTGCCTTCTTCAAGACTTTACGCAGGTCGCTCCCACCAACCTTCAACACGTCGTCCTGATATTTCAGCAATGCTCCCAGCGTGTCGCGTACCGGTCCCTCGACAAGGTCCAACTGATGAAGTGCCAGTAGTGAACTAATCCAGTCAAGTGTCTCGGCAACGCCCGGTGCCTTATACAAATCCATACTGCGCAACTCGCGTACAAAGAGGCAGACTTGTTTCGCCAAGCGCTCCGGCACTCCTGGCATACGCGCCATCACTATCGAAAATTCCTTTTCCAGGGTGGGGAAATCTATCCAATAATACATACAGCGTCGGCGTAGGGCATCGTGAATCTCGCGAGTCCGGTTGGACGTAATGATCACAACCGGTGCTTCTTTCGCTTTGACGGTACCAATTTCAGGTATGGTGATTTGAAAATCTGACAGCAATTCGAGCAGATAGGCTTCAAATTCTTCATCGCTGCGGTCCAGTTCGTCGATCAGCAAGACGGGCGCCTGCCCGATTTCGGCATCAATAGCCTGCAAAAGTGGACGCTTGATTAAAAAATCCGGGCCGAAAATCTCTTTGAGTTCTTCCTGGCGATTGATGCCGCTCGCTTCCATCAGGCGAATATGCAACATCTGGCGCGTATAGTTCCACTCATAAACCGCCGTACTCACATCAATACCTTCATAGCATTGCAAACGTATCAATGGGGTATTGAGGACTCCTGCGAGTACTTTCGCGACCTCCGTTTTGCCTACGCCAGGCTCACCTTCCAACAATAGTGGCTTTCGTCGTTTGAGAGCGAGAAACACTGCTGTCGCTAAACTACGATCAGCGATATAACTCTGGGCAAACATCGCCTTCTGAACATCTTCTATATTTGCGAACTCTGTTAGTTGTTGTTGTTCCTGCTCCAATGGGGCCTCCAATAATAACCGGGTAACCGATTGTGTGCCTTCCGGCACGAAAAAGGTAGTACTCATATTCTATCACACGGATGCGGACGCGATAATGAATACCACCGTAGGTGCCGGTTTACCGTGCACATCGCCGATTTATCGGCCCGTCCCACTTGCCGGTAAACCGGCACCTACGGTGGCGAATGATTTCGTTAATGTGCATAATCGGATCCCTACACGATGATTTTCCCATCCTTCAAGAACAGGGTATCGTCTACCCAGACTTCGCCGGCGGTACGCAAGTCGCAGACCATATCCCAGTGGAGCGCAGATTGGTTGAGGCCGCCTGTTTCGGGGTAGCTCGCTCCCAATGCGAGGTGGATGGTGCCGCCCATTTTTTCATCAAAGAGGACGTTTTTTGTGCTGCGGTCAACACGCGAATTATTGCCAAAAGCGAACTCGCCAAGATACCGTGCGCCCTCGTCAAGTGCCAGCATCTGGTCCAGGAATGCCTGCCCTTGCTGCGCGCTTGCCTCAATAACTTTGCCCTGCTTGAAAACAAGACGCACACCTTCGACAGAGCGGCCTGCATATGAAGCGGGAATAGCGAACTGAATTACGCCGTTCGCGCTATCCTCAACCGGGCCGGTGAAGAATTCGCCACTGGGAAAATTGCGTTTCCCGTCACTATTGATGAATGTGCGGTCCTGAATAGAGAGTGTCAGATCGGTGCCATCGCCTTTGATATGTACCAACCTGTGACCAACGAGCCAATCTACAAAACGCTGCTGCTTTTTAGCAAGCTCTTGCCAACGGGCAATGGGGTCATGGTCGTTAAGGAAGCAGACATCGAAGACAAAGGCTTCAAACTCTGAGAGAGACATGCCCGCGTCCTGCGCATAGCCAGCGGTTGGATACAAGGTGGATGACCAACGGAATGTCCCGGCCTGCTCGCGTTCGCGCAGTTTTTGCGAGAACGCATACCCGGCGGAGCGGCGTTGCGCAATGCGGGCCGGATCAACGCCATTCAACGCCCTGGGATTGCTTGACGCCCCTATGCGCAGATGGGCGTCCGCCTGTTCCAGAGCGGCAATGGTAGCAGGGGAAAGCTTTGTTAGTTGCGCTTCATTGCCTTCACGCAGAAGAAGCTCATCAAGACTTTCCAGGTCAAGCAAGACAACGGGATATGCACCCACGCGCAACACTTCGCTATAAACAGCTTCGATCAGTGGATGTGCTAAAGGGGTAGACGAAATGACAGCCGTCTCACCTTGCTTGAGATACAAACAATAATGTACGAGTGTGTGCGCCCAACGTTCTATACGAATATCATGCATGGTAGTATCTTCCTGGTTTACCTGGCACGCTACGCTTCGTGCCGGTAGGGTGACGGGCGTTTGAAACACTGCGTGTTTCAAACGCCCGTCACCCTACCGGCACGAAGCGTAGCGCATCGAACAGCGAGTATGACAGGAACTGCCTGTGATTATGCTCGCTCTGCGGCCTTTGCAATGGCACGGCGGGCCATGACTGCTGTCATTTTCGCACGGTATGCCTTAGAGCCGTGGATATCCTCCACCAGTTCCAGGCCTTCTGCGGCATGGCTGGCAGCGTCTTCAACGACATCTGCGGTAAGTTTCTTGCCGACAAGAGCGGATTCTACGCCGCTGGCTCGTGTGGCTTTCAGGGACGCGCCTGTAATCACGACGCTGGCAGATGTGCAGGTGCCATCGTTGTCGAGCGAGACAACCGCGGCGCAGCCAGCGACCGCGTAGTGCGAAGCCTTATTCGCCAGCTTCGTATACGCACTACCGGTGTGGGCTGGTGGAATAGCGAAACGAAGCTCGGTGACGATTTCATCCGGCTTGTAGTGCTGTCTCAAACATGCCGACAAAGAAATCGTCGGCTTTAACTGTACGCACGCCACTGGCACTTTGCACCAGGATATCCGCTTTGAGCGCCAGGACAATGCCTGGCATATCGGCGGCGGGATCGGAGTGCGCGACGCTACCACCAATGGTGCCACGATTGCGCACCTGGAGATCGCCGATCAGAGCCGTTCCCTCCGGCAACAACGCGAAATGGCGGTGTAACACTTCGGAATGCTCAATCGTATTGTAGGTCGTCATCGCACCAACGGCGACCGCTCCGTCCTCTTCACGAATGTAGGAGAGGCCGCTAATTTTACCGAGGTCGATGAGGTGTCCGGGCTGCGCCAGACGCAGCTTCATGGTTGGAATCAGGCTATGCCCACCCGCCAACAATTTCGCTTCATCACCATATTGTTGCAAAAGCGCGATAGCCTCATCCACCGACTTCGCTGGATGATAATCAAATGCTGCTGGAACAGACATGTTTTTCTCCTTTTTAGGAGGGTGCCATAAATGGGACCCCTACTGCTGGTGAATGATGTTATACAGCTTCTCACGCTTGAACGGCATATCAACGTTTGCCACGCCCAACGCATCGGCAACGGCAGAGGCGACCGCGGGAGTGGAACCAATCGTACCGGCTTCACCAACGCCCTTCACGCCAAGCGGGTTGACTGTCGTCAAAGTCACGGTATGGTCTAGCTCGAAATGCGGGAACTCAGAAGCTATCGGCATGGCGTAGTCCATAAAGGTGCTGGTCAGGAGTTGGCCATCTTCGGAGTACTCGACCCCTTCCCACATGGCCTGTCCAACGCCCTGCGCGATACCTCCATGAACCTGTCCCTGCACGAGCAAGGGGTTGATCTGGCGACCGCAGTCATCAACGGCGACAAAACGTGTCAATTCTACATCGCCGGTCTCTTTGTCTACCTCAACAACGGCAATATGCGTGCCAAAGGGGAATACACAGGCTTCCGGCTCAAAGAAAACGGTGGTCTCCAATCCAGGCTCGATGCCCGGTGCCAGCGTATTGGAAAGATTCGCGGTTGCCGCCACATCGGCAAACGCTACCGCTTTCTGCGGGGAACCAGCGACGGAGAACTTGCCATCTTCGAGCGTGACATCAGAAACACTGGCCTCCAGCATATGGGAAGCAATGAGCGTCATTTTCTCTTTGAGCCGCTGAACGGCATTGAAGACAGCCGAGCCACCCACTGCTAATGTGCGGCTACCATAGGTGCCGCGTCCTTCTGGCGTAGAGTCGGTATCACCATGCATGACCAGAACATTTTCTACAGGAATGCCGAACTCCTCGGAGACAATTTGCGCAAATGAGGTTTCCTCGCCCTGTCCATGCGGAGAGGAGCCGGTGTAAACCATGACAGTGCCGCTCTGCTCGACGCGCACACGCGCACTTTCATAGAGACCGACGGGTGCAGTGCCTTTGGGGCCAAAGCCACAAATCTCAATATAGGAGGAGATGCCGATACCCATCAACTTGCCCTCGGCACGCTTTCGCGCCTGCTCGGCACGCAAAGCTGGGTAGTCAACGATCTCCAGCGCTTTTTCCAGCGCGATGATGTAATCGCCGGTGTCATAGACAGCCCCTGCGGCTGATTTGTACGGGAACTGGTCCTTCTTGATGAAGTTGATTTTACGCACCTCAACCGGATCCATGCCGAGCTCACGCGCTACCAGGTCCATGGCCCGCTCGACAACGAAAGTTGCCTCCGGGCGTCCTGCTCCACGATAGGCATCGGTCGGAACTTTATTGGTGAAGACCATATCACCTCTCAAGTGAACGGCAGGAATATCATAGGCACCACAGGAGACGGGGAAGCCAAAGGCGATCATAATCACATTAGTGAATATCTGTGAGTATGCACCCATATCGGATATGCCATGCACCTTCAGGCCAGTAACCTTACCCTCTTTCGTGGCGGCGACCTCAACGTAATCAATTTGATCGCGTCCATGGATGGTGGCGGCTAGATTTTCACTGCGGTCCTCAATCCATTTGACGGCACGCCCGGTCTTCATGGTGGCAAAAGCGGCGATAAGCTCTTCAGGGTAGATATTGAGCTTACAACCAAAACCACCGCCAACTTCCGGCACGATCACGCGCACTTGATGCTGGGGCAACCCGATGGTGGCTGCCAGGATATTGCGCAGCAAGTGAGGAATCTGGGAAGAACTCCAGATAGTCATGGACTTATCGGACTTGCGATATTCTGCAACCACGCCGCGTGTCTCCATAGGAGCAGGAGCAAGTCGCTGGTTGACGAGGCGCGTTTTCACAACGACGCCGCCATTGGCGAGCGTGTCCGCGAAAACTTTGTCAATGTCATCGCTGGGAGGATGCATGCCGAGAGCGACGTTCGTATCAAACTCTTCATACAAAATTGGTGCCTCTTGCTGCATCGCCTTTTCGATATCAATGACCGCCGGTAGTGGCTCATAGTCCACTTCGATCAGATCGCGTGCATCCCGAGCTGTATAGCGATCATCAGCAATAACGACGGCGACAGGGTCGCCGTAAAAGCGTACTTTGCCTTCAGCAAGCGGGCCACGAGTACCCATGCCGTTGGCGATGTGACCGAGGGGAACAGCGATTGCGATGTTGCCTACAACACCTTTGAGGTCTTGCGCGGTGTAGACTGCCACCACGCCAGGATGGTTACGAGCGGCCTCAGTGTTGATGCTAGTGATGCGTGCGTGTCCATAAGGGCTGCGCAGCACCGACATGTGAAGCATACCGGGAATTTTGATATCATCAACATAGGTCGCTTGACCCGTAATCAATCGAGGGTCTTCTCGCCGCTTAATCGGCGAACCAAGCATAGCTGCAATACCCATGTAAATACCTGTCCTTTCTCATCGCGAGAAACAGAAGATGAAAAAACTATTGGAGTGTTTGTCGCCTGCAACCTCACTCGCTTATTCACCGCTAATCACCACCGGCACCAACGGGCTCAGTAGCACTTGTACGCATGTGTTCAGCCGCGTACTGTACGGCACGTACAATGTTCTGGTAGCCGGTGCAGCGGCAAATGTTGCCTTCGAGACCTTTGCGAATCTCGGCTTCGGTGGGGTTGGGATTGTTTTTCAACAGGTTATACGAGGCCATGATCATGCCAGGGGTACAGAATCCACATTGCAGACCATGCTTCTCCCAGAAGCCTTCCTGAATGGGATGCAAGCTTCCTTCCGGCGCAAGACCTTCAATAGTCGTTACATCACACTCATCGGCCTGAACCGCCAGCACAGTACACGATTTCACGGCTTCGCCATTAACTAGCACTGTGCAAGCTCCGCATTGTGAGGTGTCACAACCGATGTGCGTTCCTGTGAGGTCAAGTGCCTCACGTAAATAATGCACTAGCAACATACGAGGCTCGACCTCTGAATGGTGTTGCTGTCCATTCACGGTCACGGTAATTTGACGCTTCATCGTCATCGATGGACCTGCCTTCCTTATTTGCAATCAAACAAAGTCGGTTTCTGCATATCTCGCATGAATGAACCTCAGTAGCTCTACTTTCATATTCGATACGCAGCACATTACATCTTTAATAACTACAGATGCGCGATACACGTTCGTTCAGAATATCGCAAGGATGCCTGGTTACGGTCCCTTCAGCTTTCATCCGGGGATAAGGTTTTTTCTTACGTCAATGTACCACTGTACCTACTCATTCGCCTGTGACCAGCCGCGATACGTGGGGTTTCGCTGTCGTTCATTTTATCCCATAATAGGGATGGGTACAGCCCTACGCAGTACTACGGCCACAATGGATGAATAGATTACCATCCTATCACAATTGATGAACGCGCAACAATATCCTCGTTTGAACTGGGATAGTAACTCATCTGAGAGTAGCACACGCAAGGTTACGTGTCAATATTTTGCATAGTGCAAGGTGCATGAAGAAGAGCTGAATGGCTTTTCGACGCCATTTTCAAAGTGAGTTTAGCTTTATATGGATATATCAGTATTGTTAAAAACAGCATAACATAGGCAGGATGTGTTTTGTAGTAGCATATTTCATATGCTGAAATCAAATCAAAACATCAGGGTAACTTTCCATGCCGCTTGCGCCGCCATATACAGATGAGAAAGAGGCCCGGCGTCAGTACGAAGAAGAGGCTATTTGTATCAACTATGCTAGCACTATTACTACGAGCAGCAGAAGGTGAGACGCCGGTTTGATGGACACTGGCAAAGACATTTGATACGTTGGGCAACAAGCCATCGTTGCTCTCACCGAAGGGCCAGTAGACAATCACAGCGCGTCCAACGATGTTATTGCGCGGCACAAAGCCCCAGTCTCGCGAGTCCGAGCTTTGCGCACGATTGTCTCCCAGCACAAAATAGTCGTTCGGCGGCACAATGACATTATTGATTTGCTTGAAGCTATAGGGATTCCCCTGCCGGGCGGGGTCAATATAGGTTTCTTTGAGCGTCACACCATCCACAATCACCGTCGTATTCTGGATGGTAAGGATATCGCCCGGCAAAGCAATGATGCGCTTGACGTAATCCTGAGAAGGATCGGGAGGGGCCGCGAAGACGATAATATCGCCGCGCTGCGGTGCATGAAACAGGTACGACCACTTATCTACGAGGATACGTTCTGTGTTATGGAGGTTGGGCTCCATACTGATGCCATCCACAAAGTAGTTCTGTACGGCAGAACTGATCACAATAAACATTAAGGCAGTAAGAACTACCGTCTCGACCATTTCACGAACAAAGCGGTACTGCTTATTGGCTGTTAGCTTCACAGGCGTCTCCCCATGCGTACCATCCATCTCATGCTTGCACATTACGACTTGATCGCATTGTATCAGATAGAATGAAAAGGGTGCAATTTGAGGAAATTCTTTCATGAGTGGGCTTGCAACTTTGCCTCAATATGGTACAATGTACACTAACTCAATTTGTATCGCACTGTGAGGAAATTTTTATGCATCGCCGTACTCCAGGCATTCACCCAGGATTGATGACGGATATGTATCACCCGGATGCCGCTTATGTCAGTTGGCGTACTGGTTACAATGGTTTGACGACCTTTGACCTGTATACGCGCACGGCCCCCTTTGGGGGAGCGTATTTGCTTACCGCGGGCTTAGAGGCCGCGCTCGAATTTGTGCAGTCATTTCGCTATTCTGCTGAAGAGCTGAGATTTCTGGCACAGATTCGTGATTACGACTCGGCTTTTCTTGATGAACTGGCAGAATTGCGCTTCACTGGCGAAATTCTTGCCCTTCCAGAAGGCACGATTGCTTTTCCGAACGAGCCGATTATGCGCGTCACAGCTCCGTTTCGCGAGGCAATACTGCTAGAAGCAGGATTGATGCAAGCAATCAGTCTCTCAACGCTAATCGCTACAAAGGCCTCGCGCATCGTCTACGCCGCCGATAGGGGGAAACGCCGCCGCGTCGCTGAATTTGCCTTCAGACGCGCACAGGAACCGTTGACTGTAGCACGCGCTTCCTATATTGGCGGTTGCACCAGCACATCGCTGCTCAATGCAGCGTATGAGTTTCATCTGCCCGCAACCGGCACGGTACCACACGCACTGATTGAACTGTTTGCCACAGAAGAGGAAGCGTTCGAGGCCATTGCCGCCGCATATAACCGCTATACGTTGTTACTGGATACGTATGACCCACGGAATGCAATTCATACCGCTATTGCTGTCGCGCTCCGTTCTCAAGAAACGCTGGGACATACACTTGCCGCCGTTCGCCTGGACAGCGGGGATATCACCGGTGATAGCATCTATATCCGCGAACAACTTGACGTGGCTGATCTACAAGAGGTGCGTATTCTTGCCAGCGGCGATCTCGACGAATGGAGGATTACCGAACTGCTAGACGCGGGTGCCGAGATAGATTCTATTCGGCATTGGTACAGCCCTGGGCAATGGTTCCGGTTCGGTCGAACGCGGTATTCCAGGCAGCGCACTGGGGGTGGTCTATAAAGAGGTGTGGTATGTTGATGAAAGCGGCACGGAGTATCCCAAAGTGAAAATTGCCGGACCCAAATCTACCTGGCCCGGCAAAAAAGAAATCTACCGCCACCCACAATGGCAAGAAGATATCGTGCAACTATCACATGAGGCACGGCCAGATAACTACCAACGTCTTCTCCGTCCCGTGATGCGCAACGGCGAGATGATCCCGGGAAGTCTCCCTCCACTCACCGAAATTCGCGAACTGGCGCAACAAAACCTACGCTTACTCCCTGAACGATACCGCGTACTGACAGTTGATGAACCGTATCCCGTCCACTTCAGCGAAGGAATGCAATCGCTGCGCAAGCAGGCAGCGCAACTTGTGGGAAAGCCGATTCTATAGTAGAAAAGCGCATATTGAGAAGGCCGATTGTCCGGCAATCGGCCTTCTCAATATGCGCTTTTCTACTATATAACACTATTTCATATTTTTAATGTGGGTTACATAAGAGTACCTTTGTACGAAATTAAAGTGCGCTTAGCGTTTTCATTGTTGACTTGTAGATTGACTGGAGGTGCATTATGCTTGACAACAGAATAATGGCATGTACTGTATAGTACTGTTAAAGTAGAAAGGACTCACAAAAATGGGAGTAGTTGTCACAAACTGGGGTGACGCAGTTCTCACATCATTAGCGAATGCGTTGAACCTCTTACTCACCTTTATTCCGAAATTCATCGGATTTCTTGTCATCATACTGGTCGGATGGATTGTCGCGACTCTTGTAAGTAAAGCGGTTGTCTTTTTGCTGCGTAAGGTCGGGTTTGACAATATGGCGAACCGTATTGGCCTGACGCGCATGGAGCAGCGTATGGGAATGCGGTTGGACCCCGCCGGTGTACTCGGTAAGGTTGTCTACTGGTTCATATTCCTGATCTTCTTGATTCCGGCGGTAGACTCGCTGGGCCTCACATCGGTCAGTAACATTCTCAACTCAATCATCGCCTACATTCCGAATGTGTTTGTTGCCATCATCGTACTCTTCCTGGGTACGTTGTTAGCCACATTTGTTTCGGATATCGTGCGCGGTGCAACCGCCAGCGCCAACGTTGGTAGTCCCAGTGTATTCGCGGGTATCGCCCGTTGGGCCATTATCGGCTTTGCCGCTCTGATTGCGCTTGAGCAGTTGCAAATCGCGCCATCCTTGATGAACATCCTGTTTACTGCTATCGTTGGTGCGGCCGCTATCGCGTTTGGTCTGGCCTTCGGACTTGGTGGGCAGGAAACCGCTCGCCGCTTACTGGCACGCAGTGAGAATACAGTAACTGATGCAGCCGCGAAAATACAGGCGCAACAGGCACAGCAGCAAGTGAGTCAAGCCAGTCAAGCGCAGATGCAGGGACAGCCAATGAATCCTGCCTATCAGCAGCCCCCGGCACAATTTGCACAACCAGCTTATCAGCAGCCTACCGGCCAATATGCACAGCCGGGTTATCAGCAGCCATATGATGATAGGACGATGACAAATCAACCACCTTACAACGGTCCGACCCGGTAAGCGATAGAGTTATATCGGATTTAGTTGAAGGACGGACGTTGAGGGTAAGATGAATCCGGTACCCACTCTGGCAATTGCCAGAGTGGGTACCGGATTCATCTTACCCTCATGATGTATGCTTGGTATATGACATGGTCTCCTCCTTACATTACTATGGAGTAAATTCTTTTATTTCATAAAAGGGTGTGTCAAAACGTAAGAGAAAGGGGGAGGATAGTGCAAATAATAGCAAATAGTATAAGGAGCGTTGACTTGACTGAAATCCTCAAGGAGACTCGCAGTATTTGCCGGGCATGTGGGGAAATTGTGCCGGCAATGTATGAGGTACGTGCTAATGAGCAGGTTTTTTTCACACGCAGCTGCCCGGCACACGGCAAAGCGGAAACCGACCTGGGATACCATGGGGCATTTTACCGGCAATCGTTCGCAGTAGAAAAGTTGATGCTTCAACGTTATGGTGATGGCGGGGATACGGATATTTCACAAGGACTCTCGCCTTTTCCACTACGCAAGCCTGCCGGTTTAGCCATTCTGGAAGTCACCGAACGCTGTAACCTCACCTGTCCAATGTGTTACGCTTACTCCAGCCCGTCCGAACGCGACTACTCGCTGGAAGAAATAGAACTGCGGCTGGACCAATTGATTGCGGTTGAAGGAAAAGGGATATCTCTGCAAATCTCTGGCGGCGAACCTTCGGTACGCAAAGATCTGGATAAAATCGCGGCAATGGTGAAGCGTAAGGGATTTGGGCAGTTAGAGATGGTGAGCAATGGTATCCGGCTTGCTCGCGAACCCGATTTTGCTGAAAAGCTGGCTGCGTGGGGCTTCACTTCTGTCTATCTCCAGTTTGATAGCACTCGCCCGGAAGATATAAAGCGGCTGCGAGGCGAAGATTTGTGGGATGTGCGGAAGAAAGCCATCGCCGCTCTTGAACGGGTAAAGTTGCCCTCGACGCTTGCCGTCGCGCTGTATGATGGTCTCAACACGGACCAAATTTCGCAGATCGTCCATTTCGCGTGGCAGCATCCCGATACGGTCTGCGCGATTGCCTTCCAGGCGGCCACTCCCTTTGGTCGCTTTGAGGTCGCCGGAAAGGGGTCAAATGGAACAGAGGAGGCAAATACGCACGAATTTGATAGGCAAGCACCTGAGAAAGCAAGGGTGCCGCGCAAACTGCGTATGCCCGAAATTCTCCAATTGATCGAGGAGCAAACAGGAGTGGCGCAAAACTTGTTCTTTCCGGTCGGCGAAGGCTCACCGCTGTGCAACGCTTTTTCATTACTCAAGTATACAAAAGAGGGATATAAGCCGATTGCGCCGAACTTTACATTGAAAGAGTTCATGGATGTGATGGGGCCGCGTCCTAATATGACGCTCCGTATGCTCACACGTGGACGGGCCGCCATTTTGCCGCAACTGGTGACAAATATTGGGGGGAGCCTCAAGTTGATGAAGACATTATGGCCTCACATCGGCACCGATCCATCGTTCTGGACCAGCCGGAAGACGCTGACCCTTTTCGTAAAACCTTTCATGGATGAGTCGGACATTGATATGAGTCGTATCGAACGGTGCTGTTTTCATAATGCTTCGCCTCGAGGCGTAATGTCGTTCTGCGCTCTGAACGCCAGAATGCGGCCTGCGACGCCCCATGCACACGAAACAGCTTTTGTCCCGGCACTTACGCGGCGCAACAAACAGCAGGTAGCTTTACATCCTTCCGGAGAAAAGTAGGAGCGTAATCATGCGTTTCTCAATTATCATGCCGGTGTTGAACGAAGAGGCTGTACTGGAAGAACATCTTTCGCATCTCGCCGGACAATGCGCTTTCTATGATTGCGAACTGCTGATTGTTGACGGTGGAAGCGCTGATCACACGGTCGCCATTGCGAAACGGTATGGGAGAGTAATTTATGCCCCGCGTGGTCGAGCGAGCCAGATGAACAAAGGTGCAACAGAGGCGTACGGAGAGGTATTGCTCTTCCTCCACGCGGATACACTTCTGCCGGACAATGCTTTTCTTGCCATTGAACACGCACTGGCGAGACCCGATGTTGTAGGGGGAGCATTCCGACTGTGTTTTAATTGCCGGCAGTGGCCTTACAGGCTCGTGGCATGGACAACCAATATACGTTCGCGCATACGGACCATTTTTACAGGAGACCAGGGCTATTTCATGCGAACCAGCTGTTTCCAGACTATTGGAGGGTATCCAGACCAACCATTGATGGAAGATTTAGCAATCATTCAGAGACTACGCACAATTGGTAAGGTGGTTCTCTTACCACAATATGTCACGACTTCGGCGCGGCGTCATGAAAAAGTGGGATTGTTGCGCAGTGTTCTTTTTATGTGGTATCTGCGGCTGCTTTACAGATTTGGCGTCTCGCCAGCACAATTGCAGCGCATGTATAGCGATGTGAGATAGACCATCAAGCACTTTCTGTACCAAATTTGCTAGCTATGCGTTACAATGTAAAGAATGTAAAGCAGGCAAAACGAACGAGCAAGGAAATACTCTTTCATGGCAGAAAGCGTCACGCAGCACGACACCGATCATCCCGGCAATGACGAGCCAGAAATTGTGCTCAACGAGCAAGGTAGAGGCAAATCTGAAGCCGGGCAGGACGGACAAAAGCAGTCAGAGCTATCACCTCCGACATTGCCAGAGACCATGATGGGGACACATAGTAGTGTCATTTGGACGCCAAAATTTATTATTCTGTTCGCGCTGGTGCTTATTTGTGGGTTAAGCGCGGATGATCTGTTCACGCAAGGATGGCTTGCTGGCCACTTTGGAGCCGCAGAGATATTGAGTGGTCATTTCCTTCTTCTACTAATTTTATGGGTAATTGCCACGTATGTTGCACATTCATGGTGGTTACGCGTAGGGACTATTTTTGGCTGTGTCTGGGCCATGTTCAACTGTATCAATTTTTTCACGGCACTGTTCCATATAAACCTGCATATGCCCAATCCTGCCTATTTGCACGCGGCCACTTCCTGTGCCTTGCTTGGAGCATATATATGCCTTTCAACGGCTCGTACCGAGCTGCACACCTGGGATGTGTGGTTTTTCAGGTTTGCCATCATTATCGGAAGCATTTTTGTACTGAGAGGCTATCTCGTCGCATCTTCAGCGAGTGATCTGATTGGAGGTATCGCCAGTAATATTGGTGCAGTTGCCTCAGTCTTGAGCGTCCTCGTATGGTGGTTACGTTCGGCGTGCTGGCACACACACCCTGGTCAGGCATTTTTGCTGGGAGCTTCGCCAGCAATCATACTATTGCTACCACATCCTGGTATCACCAATGGGAGTGTCAACTTCTTCCTCACACAGGTAAGCCTGCTTTGCATGCTACTTGGCCTCATACGCTTGATCCAGGGCGAGATTGCCCGTTGATTGGTTCTACAACCGCGCAATGAACCGGATATACCAATTTGGGCTAACGACGCTATTCTCCGCACGCTGCTTCGTCTTGTATGTAGAGAAGACACAAGATAATACAGCGCAATGCAAATGCATGGACACTCTGTATACCAGGACTGAGCAGGTTAGCTGGCAGTAGCAACAATATAGAGGAGGAAATTCTTTGAGACGTTACTTTGCAAGTATAAAACGATATCTTATTGCCATACCAATTTGCATGATACTTGCCGCCGTCGCAGGTCTGGGAGTAAGCAAACTGACACCCAACTCGTATATCGCGACCTCAACCATGGCTGTGGATATCAATGCTCCCGATGCCTACGTTCCGGGGCTGTCAACGCCCCCGACGGATAACTCTCTGCGGGCAACGGCCTATGCAGCGCAGATTCCCACACAGACTGTACTCACGTTTGTATATAACTACTTTCCTGAAATTAAGCAACACAACTTGACTGTCGCAGACCTCCTCCACGATATTACTGCGACAACGGCAGCATTGACGGCCGCTGGAAATACGGGAGGCAGCACTACGAGTAGCTCCGGCTCAGCGACGAGCCAGGCAAATCTTACCATTTCCGCCACCGACAGAAATGAGGCGGATGCAATTATGCTGACCAATGATACCGCTAAAGGTATGCAATACTATGTGCAGTCGCAGCAGCAGACCCTGTTGAATGGCCTGCGCCAGTCACTACAAGCGCAGATTAATGCCGCCCAGAAACAGAAAGCGAGCGATGAAGCACAACTTGCGCAAATTACAAATTCCACCGATGCCCGCATTCCATTTTTGAACTACGACATAGCCGAAATGATTACGAATATAGACACGGCAAACGCGAATTTGCAGGCGTTGCCGCTCAAGATGAGAAGCGATGTCTTTGTAACCCAACTTGCCACCGGGCAGGGTGTACAAACTACCTCGAAAGGTACAACAATCGCTGCCTATGCAGCACTTGTAGGTGTCATTAATGGCCTTGTAGTCTTGATATTGCTGGTCTTCCATGATGAGCGGCTGCGCAGCGCGGATCAGGTGAAAAAGCAATTGGGCTATGCGTATGTCGGCGGGTTGTTCAAGTGGAGAAAAGATATTCATGCCGGTTCAGTGCCAACGAGTGGCAATGCGGCGAAACAACTGAGCGATATTTGCGCCAATTTACGTCTGACGGATGTGCTACCCGGCCAATGGAAGGCTCCAAAAGGAGCGATCTTGCTGATCACCAGCCCATATATTGCCGACGGCAAAACAACTATCGCCACCGGTATGGCAGCGAGTTTTGCCCGTGGTGGTCGCTCAGTACTGGTGATAGATGGCAATGTAAACATTCCAGCCACACACCTTGCATTTGGTATGAACGCGGGAACCTTCGGTTTATGCGATTTGCTCAAAGGTGGTAGCGGAATAAGCGTTGATACTGCTGTTCGGCAAACGCAGACACCCGGTGTCTGGTTGCTTTCGACTGGAAACCCGACAGAGGAAGCCTCACTCTTGTTGGAAGAGAGACTGCCAGCTCTGCTTGCATTGTTGCGACAAAAAATGGATATGATTATTATTGATGGTCCCGCGATGCTGAGTGGAGCAAATGCATCCGTGTTATCCGGTATGGTAGATGGCGTCGCCCTGGTGGTTGACTCCAGGAACGATAACTTGAAAACGTTGCGACAGGTGAAGGAACTGCTGCAGATGCTCTCGGATGCGCCTGCAGGTATCATTCTCAATCGTCTCCGTCGGCAAAAGCGCAATGCCTACTACTTTACCACCGCTGCTACACCGGAAGAGATGACAACGCCAGAAACAGTTGAAAGCGAAGGCGAACGCGATCTTGTGGGACATGGCATTTCCTGAGGAAAGTAGATGGCGCACACAACAGGTGATGGCGACAATGAGATTTACGCGCAGAGGTGGGCTCGATTGCGCTAAGCGCAATCGAGCCCACCTCTGCGCGTCATGCCGAATTACCAGACAAACGACTAACAAGTGTGAGCTTATGGCTGCTGCTCAGAGGTTGTTGTCCGGGTCTGGGCCTGATATTCATCCCAGACTTGCTGGAGAATGGGGTCTCCTGGGACATCGCTGTAGATGGAGTAGATGGTCATATCATTTTCCCAGCCCAGCATTTGCCAGAAAGCTCGCAGTTCCTCTTCCTCCGGGCATTCTTTGCCGACACAGATTCTTGTGTGGATACTTCTCGCACCCCGCGTTTGCATGAACGTTACTGCCTGTCTTGCCAGATCAGCCCGAACTTCCTGGCGATGCGGACAACGTTGCACATATAGTTCTTCAATTTCACCGGCCAGTCCTGGCATCACTGGATGCCCTGTGACAGCGCAGGTAACAAAGCCAATGAGCGTAGATTGTTCTTCAGCAACGAGGCAGTGAACCATCTGATGAGCGGTATATTGCTTGAGGTTGGTAAGAATGAGCTTTGCAGATGCCTCTGCAAGCGGCGTTCCCGCTTCTGCACACATTTGTAACCACAGGTCGCGAACGCGCTCTGCTTCTCGTTCCTGCATGATTTTGATCTGAACCATAGTAGTAATTCTCCTTTGTTGCTCAGGCCTCTTCCAGATGCCCGTCGGTCATACGTACTCGGCGGTCAGCAAGAGCAGCAATATTTGGATCGTGTGTTACGACAACCAGCGTACAGCCGTGTTCGCGACAGAGGGCATTGAGCAGGTTCATTATCTGTAAGCCCGTTGTAGAGTCGAGACTTCCAGTTGGTTCGTCGGCGAGCAGCAACGGTGGGGCGGCTATTAACGCGCGAGCGATGGCTACGCGCTGCTGCTCGCCGCCGGACATTTGATCGGGATAATGGTCAATACGTGACTCCAATCCCACCTCACTGAGCAAGGATGTGGCCCTTTTGCGCAAAGAACGCCGGGAACTATAGGGGAGTAACGGCAACATGGTATTTTCCAGCGCGGTGAGCGTTGGTAAAAGTGAAAATTGTTGAAATACCAGCCCAACTTGCTCACGCCGGAAACGAGCGAGTGCCGCCCCTTGCAATTCCCGCGTGGAGGCCACGTCACTTACTTTTACTGCGCCACTATCGGGCCAATCCAACGCGCCACATAAGCGGAGCAATGTAGATTTCCCGGCACCAGAAGGTCCGACGATTGCTACATGCTCGCCTTGTTCCACCAGAAGATTCACATTGCGCAGGACTTCAACGTTGCCTGCACCCGTTCTATAGCTGAAATACACCTGCGAACACTCTATCATGTGCTTCATGTAAACACCCTTCCCGTTTCCTGCCACGCCAGCCCTATTGTGACCATACTTACTAACACTACACCTCCCAGAGGGCCACATACAATCAGCACCAGTATGAGCCACCAGGAAGGTAACGCCGCCGTTAAGGCAATCACGAAAAGAGCCAGCAACGCTCCCACTTCCCCACTGACTAACGCGGGCCACCAACTCGCCCATAAAATGCGTAGCAAGACAAACCTGCGTTCCCAACCAACCATTGCCAGCAATGAGAACTCGAAACGCCTCCCCCGCAACAATAACGCGGTACAGAGACCAACTGTAAGCAAGGCGGCAACTACCACGACCAATAGCAACGCAAGCTGCGGCCCTTCTAACGCTTCACGCACCTGCTTACCCAGGATGGTCACGATCAAGACCTGATTAAAATCCGTTACCAGCAGATATTCCATGGCTATAAGAAATGCTGCACATGCGATTGCTATGGCGCAGACAAAAGGTGCCGTTACCTTTGTATGGAACGCTTTTGAGTTCCTCATGGCATGCAACTTCACTATGAAGGAGGACGACCGCGAGCACCCTGTCCGGGGACAGGGTGCTCGCGGTCGCCTTCTGCATCGCGGACAAGAAGGGCGGACGCGATCAATCGGTTCCTACGCCGGTTGGGGAATTGTGCGGTGGAAGCGATACGTGTTAGGACGGCACAATAGACGATTGCGCCTCCGCCCAGAAGCGACCACGTGACGATTGGCGATAGGCTGCCCGGAAATAGTATGGTGGCCCCAATAATCCATGCCAGTGCTAGCAAGAAACCGGGGAGGCAGAGGATTAACGCATCAAGTAGCAGGATAAAGGTGATGAGAGCGCGAGACCAGCCGACTTGTTGCAACAAGACGGCTTCTTTTCTACGCCCAATGCCGATCAATACACCGGACGCACCAATGGCAAGCAGGCAGACAAATGCACAAAGAGCAAGCAGAGTTTCCTGAAGAGTATCAACGCCATGCGCTATCTGTACCGCAACTCCGACCACCAGCCATGTAGAAGATAGGGACGTGTTTGCATTACTCGCATTATTAGCAGGATAGATGATTGAGACGGTGCGCGTAGAGGAACCATCCAGAATATCTACATAGAGACCGGTACGAGCAGTTATGGCTGCTGCCGTTGCCTGCAAGAGAGCAAGGCTTTGCTGATTATAGTGATCGACGCCATTTAGACGAATGTATAGGCCACTATAGCAATGCGAGCCATTGATTGCGCAGGCTTGCGCAAGTGGAATAAAGCGTACTGCTGCTGGCAGAAGTGGCATACGCTCCGGCGCAGTCAGTGGCACGAGGCTGGTAGTGGAAGAAACTGTCGTCTGTGACAACGCGTTGTCTGCATTACCAGGTAGAGCAATATGTTCAGTGAGCAACGTTCGATAGAGCGGACCTTGCTGGTCTATGCCGAGGGCATCTACTGAAACCTGTCCCGCTGCGATTTGTTGCGCGGTAGCGGAATACTGCGTACCTGAGTAGCGCAACAATTGTACGCCGTCACTTTGATAGCGCAATGGTCCCTGTTGAACCTGCTCTGACTGCCAACATACCGTACTATTGATACACACCGGCAAGTTGCCTATGGGACCGTTCAACTTCTCAACGGATAGTGAAAGATGTAATGACGACGCTGGAGGAGCATTTTGTAATAATACTGAGCGAAATAACGATTGTTGCATTGTTGGTATGCCCACCACAGCTTGCACTGCCGGTACTGGCATAGAAAAAATTACTGGTGTCGCGGAGTTATTCATGAGCAGATGTTGCACAATGGGGCTGGTTATGACTGGTTCGCTCAAGAGATGATTCAAGTCGGTCACGTCAACATAATAGATGGTGCTGTTGTTCAATTGTTGCTGCCCGTTCCAACGCGCAGTAATGCGATAGATGCCATTCCGAGCTAAAGAGACCGGTACCACCACATTCATACCTTGCCAGCCAACGGTGGCAAAGGGCATCAGCTGCGTGACATGGGGCAACGAGCGGATAGCGGCAAGCTGAGCATCGCTGATGCCGCCATAGTTTTCCAGCAGGTTCTGTGGATCGACCCAGCCAGTAGCACGCTCGGCCTGACTTACCGAGGACTGTGGGCGTACAAAAAGGTCATACGAACCGCGCCAACTGCGCGAAATCTCCTGCTGTGTAAGTGTACTCGACACGTCGTGCAAGGTGCCGATAATCTGGATAGAGCCTACCAGCAGCAGAAAAGCTATACCAACGGGTAGCATCTGACCAATGCTGCGCCGCAAACTCCAGAGCGCAAAAGATACGCTTCTACTAATTGATCGCAGTGCATTTCTCATGGTATCACAGGTGGGGGAGTAGGCAAATTTTTCTCAATGCGCCGCTCACGTAGCGAGATGGGTGTTACGATCATGCGACTGTACTTTGAGCTGTCCACTTGTCCCAGGAGCGTGAAGGGGCGTGTCGTACCGGGCCATACGTCTTCCGCGGTACCTTGCGCCGAACCAATAACATTGCCTTTCAAATCATAGAATGTCGCGACGAGTGAGACGTCAAAGGGATACTTATACGTATCAGTATTGATGATCGTGCCATCTACTTCGGCCTGTGAATCCAGCGTTAAAATACGGGTAGAGAGAATATGAAAGAACTTTAAGCGCGGATCCGGTGGCTGTGCTTGTGCTTGACCCGGCAATGAGCATGAACTGACCATCACTGTCAGATACAATATGACACAAGCGATGGCAATGAGCCTACCGATGGCAAGAGGCCAGGGCGACCGCAAGGGTACGCCCCTACCATATACGGCTAAAATTCTCCCGACAAATTTATCAGCGCGTATATGGTAGGGGCGTACCCTTGCGGTCGCCCTGGTAATACAAAAATCTGGCACCTTTGCCCGTAGCCGATAAACGCCGGCGCAATGCAATAACGAATGAAATCGAAGTGAAATGCATCAGGAGCAACCTCCTTCCAGATACTGTGAAGGAACAGATGGAATGCGTGCCTCCGCAGGTGCAGGTAAGCCCAGTACGTGCATAAGCGTCGGCGCAATGATGAATGCAGAAGCATCTGGTTGTTGGATAGCAGAGGCACATTGGCCGGGGCCGGATAACGCGAGCAATGTTTGTTTACTCGTTCCCTGCCCTGTGCTGCCCATGCCATAAAAGTTATCAGCGAAACTATGATTCGCCTCCGCCTGGCTTGTTGTCAAGGCGATGAGGGTATTTTGCAACAATCCCTGCTGGCCTAGCCATGTGAGCAGTTGCCCAAAGGTCTGGTCGGCAAGCAACAACGCCTGCTGGTAATCGTCGCCCTGTGCATCGGGGCTGGAAGTATCGCTTGCCGCTAGCGGGGCCAGTTCGCTATACAACAAGAAGCCGTTCGATTGTTGCTGACCCGATGCTATCGCCTCTTTCACCTGCGTCAGCCAATTCGCTTGCGTAAAGGTGCTGGAACGCTGTAAGAGATCGAGACTACGAGTGGTTGCATCGCTCAAGAGGTAATCGCTACCGGCAACGACGCCTGTTTGCATGCCGTAGCTTTTGGCGACATCGAAGATGGATTCTTGCCCAAAGAGATGTGCGCTACGCCCACCGGTAAACCAGAACGTCGTATCAATATTATCGGGCATGCCCCAGGGTACCACATGAGGCCAGGAATCAGCAGTCGCCCATTGGGGATAGGTGCCGGTGAGCAGGGCATACTGATCGAGTGGTCGCCACCCATAGGGCAACCAGAGCGAACTCTGGACACTGGCGTGTTGCAAAAATGCACGCAAATTGCGCGTCTCATTGAGCAACAACGGGTCGTCCAGTAACGAGGCAGCATAGAAACCCCGCAGATCTATCAAAATGACATTTTTTGCTTTGCCAGGTGGCACGGAACGAGTGCCGGGAACAACAATAGGAGTGAGCGGCAGTGTGATGCCGGATCGATTGCCTGTAAGAAGGACGGATGAAAATATGCGCTCGGCATAATAGCGATTATCGCCGATGTTGTAATAACGGCTGGCGACCAGTGTATAGCTGCCTTGCGCGATGTGGATAAAAGAATAGTTTCCCTGTGCATCGGTGACAGTATTTAAGGGAATAGTGGTTGGTTGTCCTACCTGAACTGGCAGGTCTATCCATACTACGGCACCAAATACCGGCTGTTTTGAGTGAGCATCCACGACTGTCCCACGAATTGTATAGCCGCCTCGTTTGAATTGAAAAGCAGGTATTAGCGACTGCTGCACGGTAATATCGTCATCATCAACCTCCGGATCGTTTACATCGCCCACAACTGGTCGAAAAGTGGGACCAGCAACAGCCTTTTTGGGATGGATAACTGGAGGTTGCGGGCGCAGGTAAACATAGGCAATGCTGGCACTAATAAGTACCAGAACAAAGAAGCCGCTCAAAATGAGCAGGACGCGGCGCATTTTGCGCGTCCTTGCAGCGTGCATCATTGACAATGGTGCTTTGTTCCGTTGTTTACGCATCATCTATGTCAACTTCTCTAGAGTTTGAAAGCGAATAGTCCTTGATCGCCCAGCGACGCCTGATACAGGATACCATGTGCTACGATGGGGGCTGCTCTCAACTCCCCCAGGTGCCATGCAAAGCGTTGTTGACCTGTTTGTGCATTCACTATCACACACATTCCTCCTTGCGTCGCCACAATCAACCATAACTGTGTGGCTGTTGCTACTACAACTGGCGGAGCGGTCACGGCACTGCCCATAGCCGCGCTCCAACGCAATTGACCGGTACGCGCATCCAATGCATACATACTGCCATTGTAGCCACCAATGTAGAGCATGTTGGCTTGCAGCGAAAGGGCAGGTGATGATTGGGTGCCTTGCGGCAAATGAAAGTCCCAACGTAAGCTACCTGTTCGCATATCATATGCCACAACACGTCCCGACCATGTAACAACATACACCAACCCCAGCGATTCAGCAAGCAGCGGCCCACCGGTCATGCGTTCGTGCAAGCTGGCTTCCCATTCCTTGCGCCCGGTTTGCAGATTCAGCGCATTAAACTCATTCGATGCTCCCAGCGCGACATAGACGACCCCATTGGCAATGGCAGGAGTGGTACTCGTCGGCCAGAATTGCGCAAGAGCGTCCTCTGAATGAAACGCCCAGTATTCTTCACCGGTGAAGGCATCCAGACAGGTAATCGAGTTGGGACCGCTGGCGACAAGTACCTCGTGTCCAACGACAATAGGAGCCGCTCGTACCAGACCAATCGTGTCAAAACGCCAGCGTTGCTGACCTGTAGCTGCATCTAGCGCGGCGATATAATGCCCGGCAAGTCCAAGATAGAGCATACCATGTGCCAGTGCCAGACCGTTAGCCGCCAGTTCGCCGCCAACTGGAAGCCGCCATTGCTCCGTGCCATCCTGCGTACTTAGAACGTGTAAGTAGCCATCTGATGCAAGCAGGTAGATACGCCCATTAGAGACAATAGGAGCATCCAGTAACGGCGTTCCCAGAGCATGGAACCAGAAAGGCGAAGGTGCTTGCGTCGTGCAACAGTTCGGCAGTACGACCGAACGGGTTGATGCTGCGTCAAGGGCGGCAAGCGTCCAATCGCCACTATCAAAGCGCATATCGGCGGCTGTAGGCAATGGTGCTGTATGTAGAAAAATCTGCGAATGGGGCAGAATGACTTCGCCGCCAGCAAGCACCGGTGTGGGCGTTTTCTGTACTGTAACTGGCGGAGCAGGCGTGTTGGGAGCGCAGGCTGCTACGAATAGCAGTATGACCAGCATGAATACTTGTAGAGAAGGCGCAAGTCCATCCTTCTCTTGCATCGCTGAATTCTTATGTAAACGCATACATGACTCCATCTATGCTGCCCACATAGAGGTGGTTCGTTGCAAGCGTGGCAGAACTACGTATTTCACCGGTGTGATAGTGCCACGCAGGCCGTCCGGTATGGGTGTTGAGTGCGTAAAAATAGCCATCACTCGAACCGACATAGACGAGGCCAGAAGCGACAATTGGTGTTGCCAGTACCTGCGCTCCCGTCGCAAAACGCCAGATAAGCTTGCCCTTTAATGCATCAAGGCATACGACGGAGCCGCGATAGTCGCCGACATAGAGACGCCCATCGGCAAGTGCCATACCGCCGCCGACACCATCCACGACGCTCTGATTTTGGCCTGAATTGAGCGAGTATGACCAGAGTTTTGCCCCGGTTGTGCGGTTGAGTGCGAAAATCATGCCATGCCATGTCGCAAAATAGACGGTTGTGGTACCCACCACAGCCGTGCTAGTAATACGGTCACCGGTATTAAAGGACCAGGCGATATGTCCGTCTTCCACGTTGAGTGCCCAGAACTGTGTTGCTGAACCAAGCCCGATATAGAGCATGTTGCCCTCCAATGTGGGTGAACCGGTCGAAGGCCATCCAACACCCCCGCGATGAAATTTCCATAATAATTGACCGCTGGTCGCATCAAGAGACCATACTGTGGTACGCGATGCCAGCACTACTCGTTTACCAGCAACGAGCGGCGGTGCCTGTATTTTTTCCCCGGTATCAAATGTCCAGTAGAGTTGGCCAGTATGGGCGTTAAGAGCCTCTATCATACTACTATGCACCGCGACAAATAACACCTGTCCTTCTAATGCAGGGGTCGAGTCGGTCAGGTAGTTACCCACACTCGCACGCCAGACCGTCGCACCAGTGCTTTGATTGAGCGCGTAAAGATAGCCGTTGGTACTCGCTACATAGAGCATACCTGACCCGGCTACCGACGAGGAAAAAATAGGGCCGGATTTTTGCGACCATAGCAACCTTCCCGCGATAGTCCGTGGATGCACCAGCGGGTCTACATAGCCGGTATGGCCTGTATCATAGCCAAACATGGGCCAATCGCCTGTACTTGCACCTTGTAAGAGTGCCGCATGAATTACCTGATTATGATTGGTCGCGGTAACCGGTTGAGAAGATGCGGAGCTACAAGCGACAAGGGTGATCATTCCACAAAAAGCCAGCACCATGAGTATGCGTTGCACAGTTTTCGCCTTTCATACAAATAAAAGAGTTACTGTGCAAGTAAACGATAGTAGCAAGCAAATTTCTTTTCGCTCCCCAATCCGTCAATCAATGTCAAAGTGCGCGTTTATTGTAGGTGTTGGAGGCGGACTGACGCGCTCAAATGGTAAAGAGCATAAACACTGTACGAGTCAGTTCCTCCTGGCAAGAAACTGAGCGCAACACTCGCATCCAAGTATATCTGGGTGGTCCAATGCCTGTCAACAAAAAAGGAGTGTCAAAGAACCAGGGCGACCGCAAGGGTGCGCCCCTACCATACACGGTAGCACAACCTGCGCAGGCTCGTGGTCGTGTATGGTAGGGGCGCACCCTTGCGGTCGCCCTGGCTGGACAACACAGCCATAAAACTCTATACTAGACACGGATTCAGGAATATCCATTGACGAGTGATGACTTGCTTTCTTGTAACTAACGTATCCCTTAGATTGACCATTGTATGCCAGATGAAACCTGTTTTAGGAGGAAAACAACTTATGGGGCTTCCCCGCATTTACCATCGTCTTCTTTTCATACTATTTGCCTGCCTCATCGTTGGAGTAGTGCTTGCTGCGTGCGGCACAAACACAGGCACAACAACATCATCATCTACACCGACAAATACACCAATTACAACAGATGCGCCCACAGCTACGACCACTTCAGCGAGCGGACCGAGCGCGACCGCGACCGCGGCGGAAACATCATTGATCCAACAAGTCACCTTTGTCGGAACACCTACCGCGAAAATCGTTTCTGGAACGACCTTTGCGGTAAGTGGGAAAGCTGAAAAATGGTGACGACAAGCAACATGATATCTATATACAGGCAAGCTTGCTAGATGCTTCGGGTAAGGTCATTGCCACTACTGCACCTCCTTTTAACGTAGATAATGTCCCCGGTGGAGCGACTGTCTCTTTTACCGTTCAAGGTACAACACCGCAACCAACCTGGAGCAGCGTCAAAGTGACAGTAGTAAAGGTTTTAGAAAATATCAATGGTTCCGGTGACGACTAATTGTCTTTTGTAGCGCGTTCTATTTAACGTTACATTTGCTGCTATGGGCAATTTGACAGCGTATCTGACCTACCGCCCATAGCAGCAGGTGCAGCGGCAAAAAACATGAAACGCATACAATGCAAGGAGGGAGTTACAGATTGCAAGGCAACATCTTCCGCCGATTGCAATCGCGCCGCTACACGATTATTGGCAACGGCGGCGGTTGCAATCTTAGTTATCTCGTCAATTATCATTATTCCTCGCACTATTTCCACGTATGCCCAGAATAGTCACCTCTGGACCGAATGCTCAGTACATTCCGTCTAGCGCGTTTGGGGACACCGACGACCTCCCAACCGGCTCCTTAAAATCTCCGCATATAGGGCTCGCGGCAGGCAGTTCTTCGGTAAGCGGGGTGGTCACGGATGCCTAGCACTGGCAAACCGGTTGCAAATGCAACGGTAGGCATTAGCATTGGGGCAGTAGGCTCGACAGGGCAATATGCGACAACCGCCAGCGATGGCAGTTATAGCTTCAGTGGTATTGCCTCCGGAACGTACAATCTCTCGGCATGGCGATACACAATCAGTGGAACGCAGCCCATGTATAAGGACGTACAGCAATTCTCGGTGAACGTGAGTAGTAGCCAGACGGTAAATTTTAGTCTCACCCCGATTGCAGTCCCTGGTTCGCGCACTGTTCCCGCAGGTCATGCTAAAAACCTGATCATCGCGGACTACGATGAAACCTATCACGAGGCATGGTTTAGCGATAGCCAATCAATGGTCAACAGTTCACCTGCCACGCATCAGCTTGCATCGAGTGGAGTAATCGCGACGGAAAACTGGACACAATATGGCTGGTCGCCCATTGACCACTATCAGATAGCCGTCGGCTCCTATCCGGCATGGCGCACACCGGATGCGCCAGGGAAAGTATGGGGGCAACCCGATGGTCTTGATACCAATATCTGGTATGGAGGCACGGAGGTTTTTGGGCAAGAGTCCATTTTCGATGTGGCGAAAAGCTATGGCATGAGTACCGCAGTTATCGGCGGCAACGACTATCCAACCGGACATATCACCGATGGCAACGTTGACCAGATTACGCTGGGGTCAAATATCAACGGTGTTCCCACAAAATGGGTAACTGAGGTTGAAAACTTCATTACTGCGAACGCCTCGAATCCCAACGGTTTCTTGATCTATATGCCCATCACAGAAGCAGAAGGACTTTCGGTCGAAAGCACCAGCCCTGATAGCTCCGGTCGGTCTCTACCAGCAGGCCAGTAGTTGGGATGATCAGGCATTTGGATTGTTACAAACATGGTTGCAGCAAAACAACTACATGAGCAACACAGCCATCTCCATTACCTCGGACGAAGCGGAGAACGATCATACCAGCTATGATAACTTCTATGGCGTAGGTGATACTGGTCAGGGAACCACGCGCCATGACCCGTTTGTCTTCGCAGGCCCCGGCATTGTGCAGGGACAGACCTATAGTACGGTGATGGGCATTGATGACCTCAGCGCCAACTATATGTATGAACTTGGCCTTTCCGCGCCGGTGGATAGCCGTGGGCATGTCATACCCGGCTTCTATACTAACGGAGGTACACCGACACCCTCGCCGACGGCGACGAATACGCCGATACCGACGCCCTCGCCGACGAATACAGCAACACCGGCACCCACCAATACGCCAACTCCTGTTCCGACGAATACGCCAACGCCCATACCTACGAACACGGCTACGCCAACACCGACCAACACGGTTACATCCACGCCAACGCCGCCGGGTGCCAACCTGATACAGAATAGCAGTTTTGAAACGAGCAGTAGCACATGGATCTCTGGCGGGACGGATCATCCCAGACGTAGCACTACGCAAGCGCATAGTGGTAGCTATTCGTTAAAGTTAGGCTACAGCAGCGGTCAACAGGGCAGTTCTACCGCTTATCAACTGGTGACGATTCCCAGCGGAACGACATCTGCCAATTTGAGCTTCTATTACTGGCCCGCCAGTAATGACTCCAGCACCTATGGCTGGCAAGAGGCGGATATCGTAGACAGCAACGGGCATGTGTTGCAGCAGTTGTTCCAGAATACGACCAACGATCAGACCTGGATACAGATGACCTTCGATCTCTCGCAGTACGCCGGGCAGACTATCGGCATCCAGTTCCTGGATAACGAGAACTCCAACGGCGGCCCGTACTACACGTACATGTACGTTGACGATGTTTCATTGACAACGAATTAGCCATTCATATTGTCAATGGAACAGGAGAGGAGTCTGATACAGTTTTCCTGACGTTCACAATGAACGTCAGGAAAACGGTATCAGACTCCTCTTCCTTGTTTCACAGCATACCCAAATGTCCCATTTTGCTACTATATTGCCCAACAATCGTAATAGACAGCAAGGGAAGCTTTGAAATTACCAGGGGTAACTATGTACAGTCGGGCGAAAAGATATAGGCAACCAACGGTAGTGGTATTGTGTATGTTGATGCTGCTCTCTTTATCTGCATGTCAGATGGGGACAGGGCAACCGGTGTCAATTACACAGAAGGGCAGTTCAGCGCACGCGGCACCGCGTATTGAAAGTTCGCCAGAAAATAAGATCAACACCTATCGGTATACAAGTGCCGAGCCAAAATCCCAGCCCTACCCCCAGGCCTACCGCAACACCAACGCAAGGGACGTATAATCCAAATGTGAATCCCGGCGCATACAATCCAAATCGTCCGGTACTGGCCTTCTATTATACCTGGTACACATCCTCGACGTGGTGCAGTTGCCAGATGCCGGACTTACCCACTATCCTCTATAATTCGAGCGACGCATCTACCATCCAGCGACAGGTGACATGGGCGGCTAATGCTGGCATCACCGGTTTCATCAGTTCGTGGTGGGGACCTGGCGATCCAACCGATACCAACTTCGCGCATATGCTCGCTTATTCAGCGACGCTTCAGGCCAGCACAGGCTATCACTTTGACTCGAGCATCTACTTTGAGAGCGATTCACCGCACCTGAACAGTACGACCAGCATGATCACTGCCTTGCGCTATGTTACTGCTCATTATGTCAACAACGCCAATTTTTTTCACTGGAATGGCAAGCCCGTTCTCTTCTTCTGGGATCCATTGGGCGGTGGGCGCACACTCGCCACATGGAGCTATATTCGTAGTCAGGTTGACCCAAATAACTCGATGATCTGGTCGGCTGAGGGTGTAGACATGAGCATGTTGAGCGTCTTCGATGGCATTCACCTGTTCAGTGCTGCTTACTGGGGCGTTCAGCATGGAGATATTACGGCGGTAGACCAGGGGTTCCGCAACGAAATTACCGCGTATAATAACGCCAACCATACGCAAAAAATCTGGGCCGCCGGCGTATTCCCCGGCTTTAACGACACCAAAGTACCTGGACGCACGGGAACATTTATTGTTGACCGCAACAATGGACAAACCTACCAGCAGAGTTGGGCAGGCGCAACAGCCAGTAGCCCGAACTGGATCACTATCACCTCATTCAACGAATGGTTTGAAGGTTCGATGATCGAGCCGAGCATCACCTACGGCAATCTCTACCTCTCGCTGACGCAGCAATATACGAAGGGATGGCACGGGTGATTTATTTCTTTTTTGAATTTTCAGAGTTCCCCGCCAATAAGGAGGTATGAAAATGACCAGGTTTGTGTCATTGTTCCGCGGCATCAATGTTGGCGGTCACCACCAGGTCGGGATGGGTGAACTCAAAGCTCTACATACATCCCTGGGGTTAAAGGAAGTTGTCACCTATATTCAAAGCGGTAACGTGGCATTTTCCAGTGATGACGCAGATGTGGCTCAACTTCGGAAGCAAATTGAGGATGGTTTTGCCCAAAAATTTGGCTTTTCCGCGAAAGTCATTGTGCGAACTGCGGCCGAGTTACAAGATATTATTGCGAACAATCCATTTCGGGACCAACCTCTAAAAGAGACAAAGTGGATAGTCGTTCTGTTTCTGGCAACCCGGCCAGACAGTACGGCATTAGAAGCTCTTCAGAAGTCCTACGTTGGCCCCGAAGAGTTCTACTTAATCGGCCAGGAATTGGTTATCTACTACCCAGATGGCATAGGACGCTCCAAATTGACCCTTCCCTTGATTGAGAGAAAGCTGAAAACCAGTGGAACAGGAAGAAATTGGAACACTGTTCTGCAATTGCAGAAAATGATCTAGTACCGATAGCAATCAGGAAGCAGCGATACCTTTAATCAGATAAGCCAGCGTGCGCATATCGCCCACGAGGAACGTCTCTTTGACATCTACCGGGCGTACTTCGCCCTGACGGTTGACCCAGACTGTGGTATAACCCAACTCCGTCGCTGGCACAACGTCGTATTTGAAACCGAAACCAGCGTGCCAGATATCCTCAATTGGCAAGTTTAAACGCTTTTGTGCCAGGCGAAAACCTGCATGACTCGGTTTGTAGGCGTGAGCCTGTTCGGCGGTGATGATATCGTCGAACTTCACTCCTATCGTCTTTTCGGTCTCGGCAATAATGAAATCGTCTGTATTGGTAATTAGGACGACCACGTAGCGTTACCTTCTGCAATGATACCATGTTCCCGTTCGTATTCTATGTCCCGTAGTACCCTGGTCCTGGTCTGGCAGAAAGGATGCAGTCCAAGGTTTTGTTGGCGACATAGAAAGATCGAGACGAAAAAGGTATTTATAATACTGACTCGATAGGTTAGAATAGGCATGACTTTTAGAGTGCCCTAAGGAGATTGAAATGACTCAATGGTATGTTCAACTCATTTGTACAGATGATACGCTTTTAACCTTTTTACTGATCTTTTCATAAAATGGTTACAGAATAGCCCTTAGACGTACAATATTTGTTAGTCGACATCAGGTTTATCGATGCGTGTCTCATGATCATTCAAGGTTAACGCTTATAAATTCTGAGTGAGATCTATCTAATAACTTAATGTAGTCAATATATAACCCCGCAGTATACTGTATGCTATTCATCATTATCTGTCTCTCTAAAAGGGGAGGCATTCCTCCATGGGCTCGGTTGTTACGTTCTTGCCTCAGAGTAATTGAGGACTGCGTGGTCTGTGATAATCCTATCTTTTATCACCCAATCAATCATATGAGCCAATTTCCATTTATCAGGAGATTCTTTCGTAGGAATTTGAAACTTGCCATTGGCTCCTGCTGCAATCAGGTAAGCTTTAAGTGCGTTTTCAAAATCCCTACTCAGGGAGAATAATCCAAGATCAACTTCAGTTTCATTTAATATCGATATTGCTCTTATAACGCTTTGCTTTAGACCGTCAGTAGCTATACTATAAACTTGGGGAAACGTCACTTTACCTTTTATATTTTTCATACGACATATTTTTATACGCGAGTTGGGAATATCCAATCGTTCTATGTAATCTAGGTCTGCTATATACTGATACAGCGTCGGTTTTGGGCAGGTATATTCCTTTCGCAACTGCACAATGATTTCTGATAGAGACATTTCTTTGTTCGGCGCAGTCTCCAAGATGTCCCGTACACTGTCATTGATCCTTTGACGTAAGGTTCCTCGAATGTCTGTGCTTTGTACATCTTTCAAACGGCATATTTTTTTACTTGAGTTTGGTATATCTATCCGCTCTATGAAGTCTGCTTGAGATATATAATTATAAAATGTTGACTCTGCAATACCATATTGCTCTTGCATAAGTTTCATCAAGGTCGATAAGAACATTTGCTTATCCTGTGCTTTCTCCAAACAACTATGTACAGCCTCATCAAGAAGCTGACGTAGATTAACTTTTTGGCGCGAGAATTTTGTTTTTGCTTGTGCAAGCATATCCTTATAATTGGATTGATACACAGCACGACGTTCATTCCATTTTGTGCCTCTATGGGTTTTAATTACAGGGTTTTTGGCTAATAAACCCTGTGCTTGCTTAGCATTAATGCTAAATTTATCCATCAATGTCTGCTTGATAATTTGGTAATCTAACTCCTTTGCTTTGTTTGTCTTAAAAATGGTAGCTACGAAATCCCCTATTCTGTCCACATTCCATGTATCCAAACTTGTACTATCAGACCATTTTGCTAACCCCCAAGTTGTTAGATCAACTTTAACAAAGTGTTCTTTTTCTTTAGATAAGTAAAAAACAATTGAGTTTTTACTCACTGGTCGGCGTTCACTCACAAATAAATAAATGTCATCAGCAGTAGCTGGTTTGTTCTGAATTATTAAGTACTCCTCCATTAGTTTTAGGATATTCTTGGTATCAACATGTGTCCATGATTTTAGCCCCCAGTCTCCACTACGACCTATGGCAACGAAACGACCATCTTCAATTATTTGATTTAAAAGATTCTCCTCTTCTATTTGACGTTGTCCATAAGATATCAAACGATGATTAATTTTACGGGCAATAGCGGCTATACTCATTGGATGTCCGAATTCAACTAATATTCGCTCTACTTGATTTCCTCGTCCTTTCAAATATTCAAATTTCCCCCAAATTGAGCCATCTTCATGTCTTTCAATAGAATTGCACAAATCAATAAGCATTGAAAGTTGCGCTAATGTCAGTTTCTCTAGTTTCTTCGCTTGCCTGTTAAGGTCTACAAGAGATCAAACTCGGTGTGTGAAAGCGATGTTTCTCTCGTTAGCAGTTCATCTAAATGCTTTATCCCTCTCTCTAAAATCTTACGTAGAACAGGCTCAACATAACCCCATGCAGGTATAGCCTTTGGATAGTCAAATTCTATGCGCTGAATACCAATAAGTGAGAAAGTTAGGAAAAGTGATGATTTGACTTTTACTAAATCAATGTTGAAGGTTTGACCCACACGTTCAAATAGTTCGGTTTCCAAAATTAATTTACTTGGTTTAGCTTCTATGGTGCTACAAATTGTTTGAAGCAAAAAGTGTACTACTGGATGGACATGATAATCCTTTCCTCCATAGTGCTGCTCAACTATCACCTGTCTTAAAATTATAAGGGCCTTCTCCTCAAGCTGGCGAATACGCTCCCGTGAAAGACCACCATAAGCATTACCTATATCCTCAAGTGTCAGCTTTGCAGCTTTTCCCAGCCCGAAACGTCTCTGGATTATCGTCCATAATCGCTCGTCGCGTTCTCGTAGAAGAATCTCTTCTATGAGTTTGGGTAGCTCTTTAATAATGTGCTCTAAGTCGCTACTAGATATACATGTTGAAGGAAGTACTTGTATGTTCAATGCTTTCCAATATTGAAACCAGTCAACGTCACCTTCGGGATTTATAGAGTTTAACAACGAGATGAGGGAACCGTTCACATTCCCAAGTGATCCTAGATGAAATCCCTGGATAACACTTAAATGAGTGTTGCTAATATTATATAAATCCCCGATGGTAATAATCCCCGCTCTTATGAGAGCATTGTGTGTTTTCAGATCAAGGTGAAGTTGATCGAGAGGAAAGCTTTGCACGGATTGTGTGAGTATCTTTATTAGCAAATCTTCAGATGCTTCAGAATTCGAATGTATGCTAGACTGCTCTGTAGAAAGTTTTGCTTTGATATTCCCAGTTTCAGCCAATAATTGTGAGACTTTTGTGTTTAACTCTTCGATACTTCCTCTGCTAAGACCCTGTATAGTTGTGAGACTTTTATTAGCACGGATTACATCACCTACGGTCATCTTGAAATTGAAACTGAGTAAGGCATTCAGTGTACGATTAGATAACTCCCAGCTTTGTAGTGAAACGTGGTCAAATTCGAGGGCAATTTCATATCGACTCGCTAAATCAGTTTTAAACCATAAAGATGCCAATCTACTACCTCCTGACTATCGCAAATAGAATTCCGTACAAAAATTAGATTGCAGGAAATTGACTAAATATAGATTTTAGAAAATAACTTCCCTCACCTATCAACAGCTTTTACCCATCAACTTCTATTTTACCTCATTGAACTTAACAATGCAATTAATGGAATATCTGGGTAGCGTATCCAAGGCAATCGCATCTAGTTTTTGGAACTGGCTCTACAGGCTGTGTCACACAAGCCAGCTTTCAAAACCCTGCTATGCAGATGCGCTCTATAAGCCGCTTGAAAAATTAGATGCGATTGCCCTGAGTAGCTAGGATAGATAGTGCGAGAGATTTCAAACGTCGCATAATAGTGAGGACGACTTTCAACAGGTTCTGCAGATCAAGAATGGCCTCTCGTGTATCGGGAAAGGGCTTCCAATGGCCCATTGAACCAGCAAATGTTGCGGTATCGGATTCGTCATAGGGCAAGTTGAAATGGTCAAAAGCGGTTTTCATCGTCTCACGCAATATCTCGCGATATGGGCGATATGTGGGCTGGATAGCGTGAAATTGCACCTCTTCCCAATAGTCTTGTAATGCACGAACATCCACACCGGTTATGTGTTTCCGCGCCAGCGTTTGCTCAAAGAACTGCTGAATTTCTGCTTCCCAGTCAATGAGTGTGCCATAGCAATCAAAGGTGATGGCTTTGGGTAGCTGTATTTTTGTCATGTTCGCAAGCCTTTCTCCGCTCTTATCAACGATACTTATTGGCTCTGTGGTAATCCTGTGATTACCACATCTTGCGGGTGTTCCACCACAAAGCGGTAATCTATGATCTGCTCTGCACCAGGAGGTAAGGCAAATTTCCAAACCAGAATTTCCAATTTTGTCCGTTCATGGGGCAATGGCAGAACATTTTGCACCTTCACTTTGATGCGTTCGTGTTGCGAAACTGGCAGGTGATCGCGTATCACAATGTTGCGGGTAGCTCTGGCGTAATTATGGACGGTAATGCGATAGGCATAGGTTGTGCGACGAATACCGGCTTGCAACATGCTTCCCTTATCAACGCTGCGTTCAATCAATTCACGCTTGACCTTGATACCGTCGTCAATGCCGAGGAAGATTTTGAACTTTTCCGTTGGGGCAGTCATCTTGAGCTTTGTCGTTCCAACGTACTCTCCACTAAGAAAGATACTGGCGTCGCCGCTCAGCAAGACGCGGTCGGTCGTGTTGACAATAGTGGCTCGCAAGTGAACATTCTCTTCCAAAACGGGAGCGCAGACGTAATCGAAGGAACAAGGCAGGTTGTCACGCGCTATCGTCGTCTTATGGGGTGAATTATCTGAAGGGATATCCACGGAGCGACCTGCACGAAAGATGAGCGCGGTTCCCGTCTGCTCGACGGTGGTCGTGGCAATAGCGGCGGGTACTGGCGCTGGCGGTGGAGGCGGCGCGAGCTGTACCATTCCAGAGCTGGTATCTGCCATTGATGCCGTAACAGCCGCTCCCGCCCGCACAGGCTGCACTGACCCAGGTTGCGCATACGATTGCGCATACATTGGCCCTCTCATAAGAGGAGTGGGATTGTAGACATTGAGGTACCAGGGTTCCAATTCTGGTAAAACGGCGGCAAGGCTGGGGCGAGCAGTAGAAAGCGAGAGCGCAACGTCTTCCCAACGCTCGCCTGTAGATTGCTGTACAACGCCAACATAGGTCAGCTCAACTTCACCGGCTTCACTTCCACTCTGCTCATCGCTTATCTGCACACGCACATCATATTGCGGATGCCACGAAGCACCCATTACGAGGTAGGATACGTCTAACGCGAACTCGCCTGCTTCCACGAGCTCAATAGTGACAATGGCTGCAAGGCGATCGGGGCGTGCGTCGCCCTGCTGTTGAGCAATTGCGCGTTTTTTTGCGCCAATGTCCAGATTCACCTGTTTCAACTGCACCTCTAAACTTTGCGCGGCCTCGGCATCCTGCAACGCTTGCGCGGCGACAAAGCTAAAAAAGTCGGCACAATCCTGCGGATTCATCTGCCCCTGTGCCAGCCCTTTGGCGAAATCCCTGGATTGCTCACCGAGCGCACGCAGCCATTGGCGGCGATCATTCAAGGAACTCTGGCGGGCTTCCAGCAACTGTTTGTTTTGCAGCAAAGCTTCCAGTTCGCCCTGGAGCTTTTGCAACTCCGCCTCCGGTGGTTGGCTGTGAAACGCGGTCGTGATATCAACATTGAGGATGCGCGTTCCTTGCGGCCCTTGACCAGCGGCACGCAAGGAATCGCGAATGAATTGCGGCAAATTATTGATGCGCAGTTGATGCTCGCCCGCTTCGAGTTCTATAACGCCATGTCGCGTGATAAGAGCGCGGTCGGAGTAAACAGTTACTTCATGAATAAATGCACTCGAGTTCAATCATGTTTGTCTCACTTTCCAAAGAAACGTTGAGTGAGCATGGCGATAAAGACACCTTCGAATACGAGACCCGTAACTGCCTCGCAGGCGGCCACGATGGATTGTGCGCTACCGGTGGCAAAGGGTGAGGAGAAGACACGCCCGTGAAAAGCGGTAACGCTGAGAATATAGGCTTGCTCTAATGTCAGAGATGCTGTTGATTTGAGGCTCAAACTATAGTAAAGCAGGGCAAAGATTGAGACTGCTACTGCATAGACAATAATAATGCGCCACATGCGATAGCCATAGCCGGTCAGCATGGCGAGAAAGAGCGAGAAGAGATATGAGCCGAATTTTTCGGCCCCTGGAGCCAGAGCAGTTTTCTTTGCAGAACCTGTGCGCGATAGGCAAAGCGTGCGGAGTCTTCGTTGAGTCCTTGCGCCTGTAATACAATCGCCAGTTGACGATTGGCACGCACTGCCTCTTCATACTCCCTGAGTCGCGTCTCCCGATCTTTTACTTTGCCGTCTTGCTCTTTTTGGCGGGCTGTATACTCATCGCCAAGCATGACGACTTGCGCCCATTTGACGCTGGCAAGATTGACTTCCCCCAGGTGTGCATCTACCATACGTGGACCAACGCCTTGCTCATTGGCCAGCACTACACGGTGATCGATATGGGCTTCCTGTAAATGAACCTGACTCAGGTTCGCCCCTGTCAGGCGTGTTCTCCAGATAAAGGACTCGTCCAGGTGGGCCAACCAGAAATCCGCCCCATCCAGATAAGCTCCATCTAAGTAAACGCGCTGCATTTGCGCCCCTGCCAGATTCGCGTATTCCATATGAGTATGTCGAAGATCGGCACCCTCAAAAAAGGCATATTCAAGTTCGGCCTCTTCTAGATGCGCTCCTTTGAGATCGGCTTTTTCGAAATGTATTGCTGCCAACAAGTGTTGCTCTTCGGTGAGATCGGGCCAATCGCGCCACGCGACATCACCAAGAGTACGGGCAAGCGGCAAATTGTGCAAATCCACACCACGCAAATTGGCACCACGCAGATCGAGGCCCGTTCGCTGTCTCTGGCCCTCATCGCTATAGTCAACCGGGCCGCCTCCGTTCTCGTGCGTGGCCAGCAACCATTCCACATCGGCACGATTCAATTGAATGTCCTTAAAAGGATAGATGCCCTGCCTGACGTCGGGTAGCACAGCGAGACAGTCGGCAAGGTACTGCTGGCGTTCTCTACCAATCTCCGGCTCCGAACGCCACAACTGCCCCTGTTGCTGCCAGTATATTTGCCAGCCCACTCGATCATCCTGTGATGGATAGGGCAATGCTCCTACCTGTGTAGTATTTTGCTCATTCATAATATGTATGTGTTCCCAACGTTCGCTCTATCTGCTGACCTTCTGTTGGATTTGAGAACAATTTCTCTATGGCTCTTTGTTCCTGAAGATAAGCCAGATACGCTTCAGCCACATGTGAATGGTTCTGACGATACAAAAGCCATTCGTCCAGGCAACGAAAATCCGCCGCGGGATATAATAGGTCTATATTCTGTCTTTATCATATACCAGTTTTGTATCTCAAGCAAAAAGTCAGGAAGATTGGATGGGGCAACAAAGCTATGCGTGAAAAACCGAGCATTCCAGAGGAACACCTTCGAGCGTGTTTACAGGAACAATATGACCTGATCCCTATCACGCTCGACTTTCTTCCTGTGGGGCTTGATACCAGGGCCGGGGTGTATCGTGTGATGAGCGAAGTTGGGATCCCCTATTTTCTCAAAGCAAAGTCGGGATCACTCTACCAACCGGGCTGTCTTGTTCCTCGCTATCTCAGGGATCAGGGTATCACATCAGTGGTGGCTCCCCTGCCCACTAAGAGGAAGGCCCTATGGACTCCGGTCGGCGAGTGGACGGTAATGGTGTACCCTTTTATAGACGGGGAGACTGGCTCTCACCTGGGCATGACGGATGAGAACTGGAAGGAGGTGGGAACGATCTTCAAACAAATTCACGGAGTTATGCTGCCTCCTGAGGGCTTTCAGTCACTGCGCAAAGAGACATTTGATCCGACAGAGTATTCGCGTTGGGTGCGTGTCTTTGAAACACAACTGGCAGGCTCTTTCGATGGAAGCAGGGTTGAGTATGCTCTTCGCTCGTATTGGATGGCACACCAGCCCACGATTCACACGCTGCTGACCTCTATGGAAGAACTGGCAGGTTTGCTCCGGGGGCGATCAGGCCCATACGTCATCTGTCACGCGGATTTGCATCCAGGCAATCTGTTACGTAACCAGGCTGATCATATGTTTGTGATCGATTGGGATGATGTGATGCTGGCTCCCAGAGAGCGAGATTTCATCTTTGTCCGGGAAGCACAGGCAGATGGCTCGGCACGACAAGAACTTCCCCCGTTTTTTCAAGGGTACGGACAGACGGAGATTGATTGGATCGCGCTCGCATACTACCGATGTGAGCGGGTCATTCAAGACCTGATCGAGTGCGCCCAGGAAGTGTTTTTCAGGAAGGATTTGGGAGAAGAAGTCAAGGCTGATGCCGTTCAGCTGTTTGGTGACATCTTTGCCGAAGGCGACGAGGTTGACGCAGCATGTGCGAGCCTCGCCCATCTCCAAAGGGAAAAGTGATGGCATCAAATAAACAATCTACTTCGCTCTGGCGCAACCTTGACTATCTGTTGCTCTGGGGTGGGCAGATGATTTCTACTATCGGCACTGGAGTCTCAACGATTGCCTACCCACTTTTAGTGTTGCTGGTGACAGGTTCACCGGCACAGGCCGGCTTTATTAGCGCACTGCGAGCACTGGTCTATGCCGTTCTTGTGCTACCGGCGGGTGCTTTGCTGGATCGCTGGGATCGCAAGCAAGTGATGATTATTTGCGACACAGGACGGGCACTCAGTCTCGGCAGCATCGCTCTTGCAGCCGCATTTGGACATCTAACACTCCTACAATTGTATATCACTTCGTTGGTGGAAGTGGCACTGGCAACGTTCTTCAATATTGCGGAGGTATCCTGCATACCACAGGTCGTAGCGAAAGAGCAATTGCCCGCGGCAATGGGACGAGTGCAGGCAACAGATGGCATAGCTACCCTCATTGGTCCTCCACTTGGAGGGACGCTCTTCGCGTTGCGCTCGCTATTACCTTTTCTGGCGGACGCCGTATCGTATGTTGTCTCTGTGGGTTCGCTGCTATTCATCCGCACATCGTTTCAAGAAAAACGCAACATGGCAGTGCGCCATCTCCACATTGAAATTGCCGAGGGATTGCGCTGGCTCTGGCAACAACCGCTTATCCGCTCGATGGCGTTCATTACAGGCATAAACGTGTTTTGTGGTGCGGGGTACACGCTGATTATTATTATCATTGCCCAGTTGCACCATGCCTCGGACAGCACCATTGGGCTGATTTTTGGTATAGGAGGTGTGGGTGGTATTCTCGGTTCTTTGCTGGTTGGGACTGTGCAGAAGCGATTGAGCTTTGCTCAAATTATTGTCGGTACGCTCTGGCTCACAGTGTTGTTCTGGTCGGGGCTGCTTGTTCTGCCCAATTCACTTCTGCTTGGTCTGATTACGGCCGCGCTCTTTTTCATCACGCCATTTTACAACACCGTCTATATCAGCTACCGGCTGGCATTAACGCCTGATGCTTTGCGTGGACGAGTGAATAGCGTTGCACGTTTGATAGGGTTCGGTCTTGCGCCAGTCGGCCTTGCGCTCACAGGTATTCTATTGCAGGTGAGTGGACCACAAATGACTTTGCTATTCCTGATAGGAATACAGGTGTTGCTGGCCGTGGTGGCTACGATCAATATGTCTATTCGTCAGACACGGCCATTGGCGGAGGTGTAAGGACCGATTTATCGCGTCCGTGTCTTTCCCAAATATTCCTGCCTGAATAATGGCAGCAATATTTGGGAAAAGACACGGACGCGATAAATCGGTCCCTGTAGACATATATCAGGCGTGTTCCAGGCGGCGCAACTCAATTTGATTGTTGCGCACACGGACAGCGAATGTTGGTTGTGCGTAGGTGGCGGGACCATTGACGACGCTGCCGTCGCTCATACGGAAGCATGAACCGTGCCAGGGACATTGCACAACACCATCGTTGACGGTACCTTCATCGAGAGGGCCACCGAGGTGCGAGCAAGTAGCGGCGATTGCGTAAATGGCACGACCTTGCCTCAATAATACTGCCGGCATACCGGCTGCATCCACGCGGGTCAGTTTGCCCTCTTGCAGGTCTTGCGCATTCATGACGGGGACAAAATCGTCGGAACCCCCCTCAAAGGCGACATGGTTGACGCCGATACCTTTGGAGTAGGAAAGCTCGCCGCCCAGATAAGCGGTGAAGAGAGATGTAAGATACGCGGTTGTCGAGAGAGCTATCGCGGTACGCCGCCGACCCGTCAGTCGCAAAATACCAGAGGTTAGATTTAACATGCCGATGCCGCTATTGAGAAGGCCATGAAATAGACCGACACGGCGGTCAGGGCCATCTATGTCGCTCCACTGGGTAATGCCTGTAGGAATGGCACCCAATGCCCCGATCATACCAATCCAGAGGGTGGCATCCGCGCCACGTTCCAGGGCCACATCATTGCTACCCATTGAGAAGAGATCGAGGACAGCCGTACAAGTCCAGGCACCAAGTGGAATAGTGACCAGAACAGGGTGCAACGGATGGCCCAGCCATGTGCCATCAATAGCATCCTTCACTTTGTAAGAGGGATCTCCCTGTTTGCCAAAAAGCGTGTGTAGCCAGTTCTGCAATGGCGTTGCGAGCGATTCCAGCCATGTCTGGTTTTCGACCAGTTCCCCGATGAAATGCCGGATAGGTGGATTGATAGGTGGTGTGTCAACCCAGCTTTGTTGTTCTCCAGGTGTGATATTCGTCGACATTGATCAATTCCTTTCTTTCTTCTCAGTAAGGACCGATAATGCAAATTGACAAAATAACGCGGACATGATAAACCCCGTAGGAGCCGGTTTACCGCGCTCACCGCCGATTTATCGGCCCCGGCTCTCCTTGCCGATAAATCGGCGGTGAGCGCGGTAAACCGGCTCCTACGGCTAGTAGATCTATTTGTTAATCTTCACTATCGATCCCTACCTGTTACTTGCCAGCTAACAAACAGTCAGCCAGCAGTAATCACACGGCGGGTTCAAGCCCAGTACCGAAAAGGGAACTTCTGGCTTGCGCCGTTTCACGATGTAATTGACAACGGCTCTGTTGTGCGCATAAAACCGCCGCGCACAGCGTAACGCGCTGCCCAATGAGCGAAAATGCACGCGCATCTCGCGCCGTACTGGTAACGCGACATAGTGGAAACCATGGGCCGCCAGCCAGTCGTAATCCTCGGTACGAGGCCAGATAAGCACTATTTTACCACCTGGCTTTGTCACGCGCTGAAGTTCCGCTAATCCTGGCTCGCCTCCTTGCTCCGGCTCGGCAGTGAAGGCGGAACAAGAGAGTGCGACATCAACGCTATTATCGGCCAATGGAAGCCGGTCAAAGCGTCCCCGGCAAGGAATAATCCTGCTTGTCGCGGGCTGCCGGGTCAATTTTTGTTCCAGGATATGCAGCAGACCGGGTGATGGCTCTACCGCATAGACTAATCTTACTCCGCAACGAAGGCACTCAAACGAGGCGCGTCCACTACCTGCACCGGCATCCAGCACGACTTTGCCGCGCAGATCGGGCCGCAATTGCTGAAAAATGCCGGGGTGCAGTTGCTCTCCTTCCGTTAATTCCTCATATAATTCGGGCGTTTTCCAATAGGTCAGTTCCCAGAACAGACCATCAAGCACCCGCCGCTGGGCCGCTTTCACCTCATTTTTCGGCAGATGAGTGCGTAACTCACGTACAAAAGAAGAGCGTAAAGAGCGCGGCACATGTCTTTGCAGTTGCTTGATTAGCGACCGGGATGCCCCATGAAGGCTCCATGCCACATCGTCAAGCGTGATACCAAAGCCACCTTCCGACAAAAGCCGCTGCATAGTCGCATCATCAAATACTGCCAGGTCTTCTATCGAAAACGGATTCTCAAAGAGCGTGTCATATTGCGCATAGTGAGTCTTACGCTCGTCAGTTCCACTGGCAAGCATTTGGGAAGACAAAAAGGGCAGACGCTGACTTCCCTCTATTTCCACGTCAGCGATATGCGATTTTGACCGATCCATACATCTCTCTCTTACTCGGCATTGTACAGCCAAAATACCATGGCGTGCATACTTAATGGCATTTTGACTGAACGGCAGTCCACTCTTATTACGTTGCAAAGAACGAATGGGGATACGGGAGATGCTCCATGAGAAACGTGGTACGATAGCACGAGAAAGCTAAGTACTCATACATTATAGTTTACCACAAGAAGAGGAGTGTTTCGATGGCGCAAACGTTTGTTACCCGCGAACATGTCAAAGTTGACCGCGTTGCCTGCCCATGGTTGATCCGGCGTTTTATTGATGCAGATGCCCGGTTGCTGTTTGTGCCAAAAGATCAGGTACTTGCAGTGGCTGAACGTGAAGGCGCGATACCATACGATATCAGCGCGGAAGTCGAACTGACCCATCACGGCGATGAATGCAGTTTTGACGCCTTCATTCATACTTATCACCTGGAAGATGATGCCGCGCTACTAAAAATGGCAAAGATAGTACGTGCCGCCGATGTCCTCTCACAACGCGCTATTGCCCCCGAAGGCGTAGGGTTGGAAGCTATAGCCTTCGGTTTTAGCTTGAGCGGAAAAAGCGATGAGGAACTGCTTGGCCTTGAGTTCCCGATCTACGATGCGCTGTATTTGTATTGCAAACAAAGGGTACGGGGCAACAGGTAGACTATTTGCATTTCATTGTATCTGGCACATGAGAAAGGAGCCGCTCGTGCTGATGCATCGCTGCCCCACTTGTAGAAACGGCGACTGCGCTTCGCAGTGGGCAACTGAACTTGCTTTCCTACATTGATGAGATTTGCAAGCGCATTGACGTTGCAGAGCCAGAGCTACATGCACTTTTACCGGAGGAGAATCGGCAGCAGCGGTTAAGACGAGAGGTGATTGCATTACAGGAGCGTTTCCCCGATCCTGTACACCGTCCGGCTCTGTATGGTATTGTGGTTGGTGTGAAAGATGTGTTTCGAGTGGATGGCTTTCCCACGCGGGCTGGCTCACAACTTCCAGCAGAGCTATTTAGCGATGCCGAAGCCTCATGCGTTCGCACGTTACGAGATGCAGGTGCAATCATACTCGGTAAAACTATTTCCACGGAGTTTGCCTGGACTGAACCAGGGCCAACGCGCAATCCACATAAGCTGGAGACATACTCCCGGTGGGTCAAGTAGTGGTTCGGCTGCGGCGGTGGCGGCTGGCTTCTGCCCACTGGCCCTCGGCACACAGACGCTTGGTTCAACAATTCGCCCCGCCGCCTTTTGTGGCGTCGTCGGCTTCAAACCAAGTTATGGCCGCATTCCTACAGATGGCCTGGTGATGTTTTCGGAGTCGGTTGATACCATCGGGCTTTTCACACAAGATACGGCTGGTATGGCATTAGCAGCGTCGTTGCTTTGTACCAACTGGCACCCGCTTGAATTGGCCGAAACTGATGCATTGCCAGTACTCGGTGTACCCGATGGGCCGTATCTAGCTCAGGCATCACCGGAAGGATTATCCGCTTTTCATGCGCAGCTTTCACTATTGGAAAATGCTGGCTATACTGTGCGGCATGTGACAGTGCTAGAACATATTGAGGCGATTAACTATCAGCACAGGCGGATGGCCTTTGGAGAGTTGGCACGGGTTCATGCCGACTGGTTTGCACGCTACGAGACATTGTATCGGCCACGGACAGCCGAGGCGATTCGCGAGGGGCAAAGTGTGCGTGAAGAGGAACTGGCGGCTTATCGTGCTGGTCGCTCGGCACTACGTGCTGAATTAGAGGGGGCAATGTTGCAGGCTGACATTGATCTCTGGGTCTGTCCGGCGGCTCCCGGTTCTGCACCGGAGGGAATCAGCACGACCGGAAATGCGATTCTGAATATGCCGTGGACGTATGCTGGCTTGCCTGCAATTACGCTTCCCGCCGGTCGCAGCGCAAATGGATTACCACTTGGACTACAGTGTGTGGGCAGGTTTATGGCCGATGAACGTCTTATGCGATGGACGGAAAAGTTAGCGGAACACTAGAAAAGTAAAACAACTACCTATGCTAAGTCTTCAAGAACAAATTCAGGACGCCGCCGAACTTGTGCAGCAGGCACAAAGAATTGTGGCGTTGACAGGCGCGGGTATTAGCACGGAATTGGGCATTCCTGATTTTCGCAGTCCCGGCTCCATCTGGCAACAGTCACCGCCAGTGAGTTACGCCGATTTTATTCATAAGCCGGAGGCACGGCGGCACTACTGGGAGTCGCGCCGCAACCTTTCCTCTCAAGTGGCGACTGCACAACCGAATGCGGCACATCGCGCACTGGCGGATTTGGAACGGAGAAATAAGCTACTGGGCGTGATCACGCAAAATTTCGATGGCTTGCATCAGGACGCGGGCAATAAAGCTGAGCATGTCATTGAACTGCATGGCACATCACGGGCAGCAGCCTGCACGCTCTGTGGCTCTCGCTCTTCAATGACGGAACTTCAGCAACGGATTGATGCAGGAGAAATTGACCCTCGTTGTCCTTTATGTGGTGGCTATATGAAGTCCGCAACTATCTTGTTTGGACAACGAGTGCCGGAAGTCGAACTCACCCGCGCAAAGCAACTCATCGAACTGTGCGATTTGTTTCTGGTTGTTGGCTCATCACTCAAAGTTGTGCCAGCCGCGACATTGCCGCGTTTAGCACTGCGGCGTGAGGTACCACTAATCATTATCAACTTGCAGCCAACTTCATTGGATAGCGTCGCCGATGTTGCTATCCACGAAAAGGCGGGTGTGATATTGCCTCAGATTATCGAGCTGCTGGCTTGATAGTGAAACGCTACTCGTGATATTTCATTTCTCCGGCGCGAATTGGCACATGGATACGATTTTCGAGGGGAGCAAGGGGACAGACCCAACGCGAATTGTAAGCGCATGAAGGATTATAGGCGTAATTGAAATCAAGCAGCATACGCCGCCATCTACTGATACCCGGTACAGGCAATGGCTCGCTGCCCTTAATGGTGTCAAAAAGGTAGCGACCTCCGCCATAGCTCTCAGTGGGACATGTCGCGTCGCGGAAAGGGAGGAAAAGACCTCCGCCATAGATATTCAGCCAGTAAAGAGTGAGTGTCACAGGTTGCCTATCTACGTTAAAAGAAACACGTCCGACGGTGGTCATTGTCATTACCTCATCGGCATTCATGGTGATACTCTGGCTTGCCGGCTCGACATCAGTATCTACGCTCACCAGGAAAGAGAGCATGGGATTGTAGGGGAAATAGTGCAATCTCTGAAAAGTGCGTTTTTGCTCCTCATCAAGTGCTGATTGTGGATGGGTCGCGAAAAGATCGTCTCTCGCCTCGCGAAAATGCTGTAGAATCGTTCCGTCACTATCGCCAGCAAGGTATGCCTTTGTGCGCTCACGATACATAGCAACAACACGGCACCGATAGTCGTAAAGGTCAAGATAATCCGACATAGCTTCGCTCCTTTAGAAAAACAGGTATCAACCACATCCATACATGAACGGTACCAGAAAATGTGTGAAAAAGCAACTGGTAGTAGCTGATATACCCAACTTACCTATTCGTTTGACATTCGTCGTGTAACTTTCTTATTATATGCATAATCAATGAAGCATCTCGATGTATTCATAAGATACTTTTCGGCACGCAGAGTACGGTGGGGGGCTAGTACTCACTTTCTTTATACGATCCGCATTGAGGATACTACAATTCACTGGCTGAAACATGAATCCCGCTTTCTGTGGTTGAAAGATTGAAAACGAACGGTTATGATTGGCGAGAACAATTTTATCAGCAAACATATTGATACATTTCGACTAATCACTGAGCTACAGAGTGGTCGGTTGAATAGTACCTACAAAGCTGAACAGCTCCTACCTAAGCCGCGTATCGTCGTATTCAAGCTTTTCCATGCAGTACACCTGCCTGAGAGCAAACGAGAACGATTTCTTCAGGAAATTCGACTGCTGAAAAAAGTCAAACATTCGCATATCCTGCCTCTCTTAGAAGGTGGCTTCTATGAAGATTCTCCCTACATTGTCACCGAGTATGCCCCGCGTGGCTCGTTAAGAGACCGCCTTCATGCACAAACTACAGCATTCTTGCCTACGCAAGAGGCGATTAGTATCATCTCCAATATTGGACGAGCGTTACAATTCTTCCATCAAATCAATATCACGCATAGAAATCTGAAGCCTGAGAATATCGTTTTTAACGAGCATGGAGAGTGCTTACTCGCAGATTGCAGCATCACGACAATCGCAGATAGCGTTCCAATCGAACTGGCCCATAATACAAACACCTACCCCTACATGGCCCCTGAACAGTTCCATGGTAGGACGAATAAAGAGAGCGATCAATATGCGCTCGGCTGTATCGCATATGAACTGCTTACCGGTATTGCACCTTTCGCGAATTCCGCTTTCCATAGCATGGCGAAGGAACATGCCAACGAAGTGCTGGTTCCACCGACACAACTAAATATGCTGTTACCGGAGTACATACAAAAAGCCATCCTCAAGGCAATGGCAAAGCAAGAAATGGCACGCTACCCACATATCAAAGATTTTGTTGCCGCACTCGCTCCCGGCGCAAAGCCACCAAACGCAGTCGCCATTGCGTCGTACCCCGTAGCCGCCGATGCTTTATATGCTCCAGGGACACAAGGGACAAGACTCAAGAGACGCCGGGTACTCCATCCAACCCTCTTCCAACTCAGGAGGCGATAGTATCAAAACCGCACGAAGATAGCCCAGACATCACTATACACGATGAAAAACCGCCTGATACGCCCGCTACAGGAGCACATAGTGATTTGATATTGCCCGCTCAGCAAGAGCCTCTATTCGTAGAGCCACCTCCAACCGTCGCAGAAGATATAGACTCGCCACCGGATACTCCGCATACTCCTAATACTCCGATGCAACCGCAAGATGATGATGAAAATAGTCAGCACCCACCTCAGCCAGAGATGAGCGCGACGGCAGCGGAGGACGATTTTTTTGAAGATGATATTCCGACACAACCCGGCCTGGAAGTGCTGCCTGCTCTAAATAACGCCTTCGATCAGCCCCTTGCTCCTATGAACAATCTGATAGGCGGGTCAAAAGAGCCTTATCAGGCCTCTGATGCAGGTATACCACCCGAAGTCGCACAGGCTGGATTGGTAGCACCGAACACTTTATCCGGGGGAAATGGCCAGTATAGCCAGATTGGCAAAATTAACCGATCAAAACTGGCGAAAAATCTTACATGGCTGGTGGGAATTTCATGGGTTCTTATTGCTGTACTCATTCTGAGTATAATTTTTATTGTTCTTCCTGCTGCTCATACACTCACCAATGTTGCCAGTAATAGCAGCCAGAAACCTACGCAACATCCAACAGCGAGGCCAACGGCACACCCTACACTGATACCAACGCCACACCCTACGCCCAGACCGACGCCATCGCCAACTCCCAAACCGACGCCATCACCGACTCCTAAACCGACCCCGTCGCCGACGCCCGTGCCAGAGTTGACTGTTACTCCAACAAGCTTGAATGCGCATACCGATTGCGTACCCATACTAAACTATTTCAAGTGTAGCGTGACATTGTCGCTGCCACAGAATCATGCGGGTAACCTCCATTGGTCGGCAACGTCGAGTAATACTATTACCGCATACTTTGCTCCGGCGCACGGAACGCTCTCTGCGGGACAACAGCAAACAGTAATAATCTTTGTAAAGAGATCCTGTCCAATCACTGGCAACCTTCTGTTCCAGACGCAGGATACAAAAGTTGTTGTAACCTGGAGTTGCTAGCCAAAAAGACAAAGTAGGTGGTATCCTGTGACAGCAGTCAAATGATTGCATAGCTCTGGAGGGTTTGCCGATGCACGACTCCAACAAAAATACGGTGCGGCTGTTCTATGGCGCGGAAAAGTTACATTTTGGCGAATTGCACATACCCGCTACGGTTGGACCGCATCCGGTTGCCATCCTTATTCATGGCGGTTTCTGGCGTGTGCCGTATGATTATAGTTTGATGACAGGACTGGCAGACGATCTCGCCTCTCGCGATATCGCTGCATGGAATATTGAATACCGGCGTGTGGGCGACCGCAATGGTGGCTGGCCCAACACATTGTTGGATGTGGCAGATGCCGCTGATTTTGTACGCAGTATCGCTGCTACCTATCAGCTTGATCTGCAACGAGTGGTGCCGATTGGTCACTCGGCCGGTGGTCATCTCGCACTCTGGTTGGCGGCTCGCCCGCGCATCCCGCAGAGATGATGTGTTGGCACGAACAGATACGCCTACTATCGCGGCTAACGAAAGTGTTCCGCTTGCAGTGTCAGGTGTAATCAGTCTCGCGGGCGTCTCCGATCTGCTGATGGGATGGCAACGCAAGCTCGGGAGTGGTGCGGTAGCGGAACTGATTGGTGGCAATCCCAGTGCTATGCCCGAACGCTATGCAGCAGCGTCACCTGCGGCTTTACTTCCATTCGGTGTGCCGCAGGTTCTCATTCATGGCACAGCAGATGATCGTGTACCATACGACATGAGTGAGGCATATACAGCGAAAGCCAGAGCAGCAGGTGACGATGCGCGGCTGATCAAACTTTCAGGAGTGGATCATTTCGCCTTGATTGATGCCTCGTCGCACGCATGGGCAGCTACGGTTGAGGCATTACAGCAGTTGCTTCATGCAGGTTAATACATCATTTTTCGGGTGCGGCGTACAATCCGCTCTGGGAAACAAACACATCGTATATTTTCCCGTCGGGTTGGATGAACGTGCCACTGCCATAGGCAGCCTGGACAAAGGGCGAAGTCCATGCCTGTTCCTGCACGGTCTTAAAGAAGTTGTCGTCACCGCCGTTCAACACTACAACGGTATGATGTGAATTTGCTTCAAGGTTGGGGTCATCGAAGCGTCCTTCCAGGCGGGTCAACTTGTAGCCAGAATGCAGGCCAAAGATGTTGAGCCACGGCGGAAATTTGATGATATCGCCCTGTAGCATCCACTCATCGCCATTAATAATGTACGTTTGCTCCGATTTTTGATGCCCATTTTGATCGAAGAGGGTCAAATCTACGCTCATCAAATGCGACACATTGGCAACGGGCGTAGCACGTACCCGCGCAACCTCGATATCGCTTGTCAATCCAAGATATGTTTGTATCAACAACGAGAGCCAGAGCAGCGAAATGGCGAAGAACACGAGGAACATGCCGCCAAGCAGTCGTCCCCAACGCAGACGAAAACGAGGCATTCTGCGATACCGGCGACGCCCAAATTTATACTCCTCATCCTCATCCCTATAACCATGCCGACGCCGACGTCGCAGGCCAACAAACGCATTAACCAGTAAAAAAATTCCTACGAGAGCAATAAAAAGGAGAAACACCTGTGGCCAACCAAATACAAATGGGATTGTCATTGTATCTTCTCTGCCTTTCTGAATTCCATCTCTCTATAAGTATGTTGTTGTACAGGTTCTTTTCATTCGCACATCCACATAGCCACACATTCACACATTGCTTCTCTTTAATACACGGATTACTCATCATTTTCGTTTTATCGTCCATTATTGCCCATTTAGGGGTCAGCGTATTAAAACCTGAAAAGTGTACGTTAGGGACTTTTCAACCGCAGTCATGGCCTGTCAGTGGGTCATCGAGATGCTGGTTGCCTTGCAGAAAGGCGAGCCGCTCCTGGAAGAGCTGACCCGCCCGATCATTCTGCAATTGATGGTGTGAGTTTCAACCTGACCCTGTATGATCCTGATAAAAGGCAGAGGTTCTGCGAACATTTCCCAGAACCATCATCGCTCAGACCCCGCAGACCTGAGCGATGATGGCCTCCGCCATCGGTCGATCCGCAGACGCGCCGCGCCAGGCCACATGCTGGTCGGGTCGCACGAGGAGCAGCGAGGCATCATAGAACTCCTCGCGTACCTGACCGCGCAGATCAAGCACAGTCAGCGGTACCCTGCGGACGGCTGCGGACTCGATGAAGGGAGCAACATCAGCGTCGTCGCGAAGCCGCAGCAGCGTCAGTCCGTCCCCCAGTCGATCATAGAGCGACGCGCCATCTGGCAGCCAGTGATGCGGGAGACGCGCTCCCGGGCGAGCACTTTGCTCATACTCCTGGCCTTCGGAAAGAAAAGGCGTGCCGTCGTCCACGATCACTGGCGAGGCTACGTACTGGTACCCCAGAACCAGTCCCAGGCTATGAAATTCGCGATCTTTGGCTGCGCGGATCACCTGAGCAGCCGCGTGTCGCGCCTGCTCTCCCACAAGTCCTGGCTCGGCCATCGCTTGATTGCCGAGTTCAGGGGCAAGCACACTCATATTCGCCGCCGCCTCCTGAATGGTTCGCTCGGCCACGGCTCTCCGCTCCACCTCATAGCTGGCGAGCAGGCCCTCTCCGCCCCAACCGTCACGGACCGCCGCCAGCTTCCAGCCGAGGTTCACCGCGTCGCCAATGCCGGTGTTAAAGCCGTGTCCGCCCCACGGCGGATTGAGGTGCGCGGCATCGCCAGCCAGGAAGACGCGCCTGTCGCGGTAGCGGTCCACCAGCAACATGCGCGCCGTCCAGGGGTCTGTTCCCAGGACCTCGGCGTCGATTTCGGTCCCGACGAGACCATCAATCAGGGTATGTGGATTGGCCTGGCCGACCTCGGCAGGCACACCGTTAGCGATGAGCCACCACCGATCCTCCAGGTCCATCCGGCCCAGGAGTCCAGGGCGAGCCGGATTGAGGACCCAGTAGTGAACCGCTGGTCCATGCGGCTGCCGTTCGGCCAATCCAGGTGCTCGAAAGACGAGGCCGAAGTTCGGACGCGAGTCCGAGGTTCCCACGTAGCGCGCTCCAATGGCCGCGCGAACCACGCTGCGAGACCCGTCGCAACCCAGGACAGAGGACGCCTCGAGCTGTCGCTGTTCACCCAGTCCATTGACGATGGTCGCCCGTACCCGATCATCGAACTGCTGGAGAGCGTGCAGCGACCAACCCAGGCAGAGGTGGCACGCCTTCAGATCAGTGACTGCCTCCCTCAGCACCTCCTCGACCAGGGGCTGAGCAATCTGTTGTCCCGCCTCCGCGTACAAATCGACGCGCTGCGGGGAAAGCCCTAAGCAGTTGGTGAAGCGCATGATCTCATGACCAAGTAAGGTGGTACAGAAGACGACATCCTGCGACCAGTCCACTTTGAGCGGCGCCACCTCACGGATGCGCTCGGCCAGTCCCCAGCGGCGAAAATGTTCCATGGTGCGCACGCTGGTCGTCTTGGCCCGCGGTCGGAGGCTGCGAGACAACCAGCCGTGGCTCGACGACCAGGCATGGCACGCCTCGTCGTCCCAGTTCAACGGCTGCGCTGAGTCCAACGGGACCTCCTCCGACGATGAGGACATCCGTCTCGTGAGGAAGATCTTGACTTCTGGATGCGGTCTCTCCTGCTTTCATATTTTTACGCTGCCTTTCTTTCTCTGGGAGAGAAAAAAGGGACATGTACCACAACGATGGAGCACGAGCGTCAACTGCGCGCAAAGATGATGCCTCCCTGACCCCATGTTCACCTGAGATGGCTTCTCTCAGCTCACCTGAGAGACAGTTTGAGAACCCTTTCGGCATTCCCATGCGCGATTTTTGCTCTGTCGGTAGGACTGAGTGGCGCCTGCTCCAGAAACGTTCTGCCGTGCTCATTTCTACTATAGGGATAATCGACCGCGTACATGATCCGATCGGCTCCCATCACTTGCAGGGTGAGCAAGAACGGGGGCAGGGTAAACATTCCGCTGGGCGTCACATACACCTGCTGCAAGAAGTAGTCCGCGATAGGCCGTTGCAGATGTTTGGCTGTCTGGGTGAGCATCTCAGCAAAGCGATCCAGATAAAAGGGAATCATCTCGCCCCAGTGACCGAGAATAAGTTGTAAAGTCGGATAGCGATCGAACACCCCGGACAGGATCATGTGCAGCGCGTGGGTGCCTGTCTCCAGGTGCCATCCCCAGCCAGCGGTCGCAAATCTCGCGCTGACGGCTGGATCAAGACCAGCATAGTAGGCATCCTGCACCGCTTTGGGCGGGTACGACGGATGCAGATAGATGGGAACCTCCAGGGCCGCCGCCGCTTCTAGAATGGGCTGAAACAGCGGATCGTCCAGGAAAAGGCCATTGGTCCGTCCACCAATCATCGCGCCTTTGAGGCCAAGCTTCTGCACCGCACGCTCTAACTCGGCGGCGGCGGCCTGCGGGTCAGGTGTCGGTAACGTCGCAAACCCGGCAAAGCGGTCAGGATGGGTCTGGATAGTAGCCGCGAGCTGGTCATTGATCTCCCTGGCCAGCGGTACCGCCTCCGCCGCGGGGATGGCCGGTAGCCCTGCTGGCGTGTAGGAGAGGACCTGGACATCGACGCCCATCGCATCCATGCGCTGCAAGCGGCCAGCTCCTAGATCTTCCAGTGGAGCGTCAGGGGGATTGTAACCCAACAAGTGAGATGCACTTTGACCAGGAAAATATTTTGCCACCGCCTTCTTGATCTCAGCGAGTTGGAAATGCTCTTCAAGCGCAATAATTTTCACTACACGTTGTCCTTTTCCGAGAGTACCATCAGCAGCCCACTGATCAAGCCAAGATTCTTGAGAAACTGCAGCAGTTGCTTCTCGCGCTCCGGTCCAGGCTCTTCTTTCCAGAAGGGATGTCCCACAAGCGTCGTCGGAACCAGGCTGCCGATCAGAAGGGCCGCAGCTATTCTGGGCGCGATGCCCAGGCCCAGGAGGAGACCGGCAACTATCATGAGAGCGCCGTTCAGCACCACCGCCTGCTCTGGTCGTGGGATACCTGCTGCCGCAACCAATTTGGGGCGTCCACCTGGATTACTAAATGCTCCCCACCCCCCATAGATGAAGATACCTGAGAGGAGCAACTGAATTCCTGTTCGTCTCATATATGCGTTCCTTTCTCCTGCGTGGGGGGCAGTTCACGCAACGGCATCGAAGCAAAAGCTTCAAATGCGCTGCTGCGCTTGGGAAAATCGGCGGCCTCGAAGGCAAAGATCTCATACTCAGCCAGCCCCTTCTGGTGGTAGGGGTCGGTGGTCAGGACCTCCCGGAGTTCCTGTTCACTCGATGCTCGTGCCACGACGATCCCCCCAATTGGAGGTTCACGCCGCCCTGAGACGAGAAAGCGTCCAGACTCATACTGCCGTTGCACCCACGCGCTGTGCGATGCAAAAGAGTGGTTGACCTCATCAAGCGGTCTTTGGAAACGAGAGATCAGAACAAACATGCGCATAGTGGCTCCAATTGGATTGCTTAGAACACTCCGAGAATCTGCATCAACAGGGTAACGACCTTCCGTCACCATGACTACACCGGAGAACGTGGATCGCCCAGTGGCACATGCAAATCCTGAGGGCTAGAGGGCTGAAACTCGCCGCTGTAGGCCCGCTGGTGCAGTTCCGCGAACGAGGCACCGGCCTGGCGTGCAGCCACCATCTGTTCGGGATCGACGGGCATCCCGATGGGGTTGGCGGCGAATTGCGGCGAGGTGCGCATCCATTCGCTGGACTCCTGCCAGCTCCCAAAATTGTCGGCTTGCAGTTCCACGCTGTTGCCGTCGGGGTCCTCGTAGTAGAAGGATGTGGTCAGGCCATGATCGAGGCTGGCGTGTGGCTCGATGCCGAGGGCCTTCAGACGTGAGTAGGTGTCGAGCAGGTCTCCCATCGACGGGAACTCGAAGGCGCTATGATGGAAGCCGTTGTGCATCAGCTTGTCAGGGTCGTCGCTCAACTGTGGTGAAACCAATAACGCGAGGCGGTGGTTGGCCTCGTCATTGGTGAGCCAGGCACCACCTGGAAACGTGTAGTTGGACGTCATACCCACCACGATGCTGTACCACTCAATCATCTCGTGCAGGCGCGACGTCTTCAGGTTGATGTGGTGCAAGGTAGGCCGAACGCTAGTCGTGTTCTCAGATACGTGTGACATCCCTTTTCTCCTTCGATATTACCTGGATGAGACGTATCTCTTCCATGAGACGCGTCTCTCCAGTAAGATGGACTCTCCTCTTTTTTGTGCTACATCTCTCGCGCTGCTCCTGCTTCCGTCCGGGTGTCCACAACGGGATTGCGCAGCTGGCCAATGCCTTCGATCTCGACTTCCGTGACATCCCCTTCCTGCAAAAAGAGGGGAGGAGTGCGTTTGAAGCCCACTCCTGATGGCGTGCCTGTCGCAATGATGTCCCCAGGCTCCAGCGTCATGAGGGAACTGAGGAACGAGATGATGGCCGCCACCGAAAAGATCATCGTGGCAGTGCTGGCGTGTTGTACCACCTGCCCATTGACCCTGGTGGTCAGCAGAAGCGTCTGGGGATCGGGAATATCAGAAGCGAGTACTATGCCTGGCCCCATCGGCGCGAAGGTGTCCAGGGCTTTGCCAGCCATGTACTGGCTTGTCTGCATTTGCAGGTCACGCGCGCTCACATCGTTCATGATGGTATAGCCAGCCACGTACTGGAGGGCCTCCTGCTCAGAAACCTCTTTACAGCGCGTGCCGATGATGACCGCTAATTCCCCTTCATAGTCGATCTGGCTGCTCACGCGGGGTAAGAGAATAGGGCTGGTCGGACCGGTTAAGCTATTGCGGAACTTGGCGAAGAAGAGGGGTACCTCTGTCCGTGCTAGCCCGGCCTCACTGGCATGATCGGCATAATTGACGCCGATACAGATAATTTTATCGGGATCGGGTACCGGCGGTCCAAGTTCAACAGTTGCCGCCTGGAACACTCCCGGGGCATCGGGAGCAGCAGCAAGTGCCTCGCGTGCCTGCGTGAATATCTTACGCACGGTTGCAGGTCCGGCAGCGAGCAGATGTCTGGTCGTCGTCTCATGGACACCATCGTGCCAGATGGCCATGACATCCACCACGCGGCCCTCGTCTTCCACACCGGCGCGCCAGCTTCCATCCGTGTGCTCTTGCCTGCGATAACTGACGAGTTGCATGACTACGTTCCTCTTCTCTAGTACTGTTCGGCCAGTAGATAGGTTGAAATGATTTATAGACTTGATCGATTGAGACGATAGACGATGCACTCCTCGACAAAAGAGAGTATTTTCATGTAGAACGCACGAGCCAGGGTATGTAACTCCGCTGAATGGCCCGCCATGCGTTGCACGCCCACATCGACAAAGGGCGCAGCAGAGAACATCGCGGCCACAGGGCTGAGCGCCTCTGCATCAGCACGCCAGATGTGATCATATTCGGGCACCATGAACTGGACGGGAACGCGCACGTTCGCAGCCACCTGCGGCAGGCGTGCGCCCCATGTTTGTGCCTCCGCGAGCTCTATCGCGGCGGTGGGAACGTCGCGTTCTGGATCATAGTGCGCCTGTTCCTCAGGATACGACCATGCCGGTCCGTACATAGCCATGACTTTAATCGCGATATCCATCATCACTGTCGGTGCATCGCTGACTAAAGACGCAAAGGCTACCTTTGTCTGCTCATTGTAGAGGCCTCCCGCGCCGGTCATATTCACGCCGAGCAGACGCTCGTGTGGGCGTTCTGCCGCTAGCAGCAAAGAGATCATCCCTCCAATCGAATGACCAATCACAAACATCCCCGCGGATTGCTGGCCATAGTCATGCCAAATCACCTCAAGTGCCCGCCGTAGGACGGGAACCTGGTCATCGAATGAGAGTTGATCAACGGGCACGGAAGTAGCTGCTCCATACCCAGGGCGGTCAAGCGCAAGGATCGAATAGCCTAACGAAGCGCAAAACTCGAGTAACGATGATGAAGGGGTATCGAAATATTTACTCGTATAGGTTCCACCATGCAGCGCGACAAGCAGCGCTCTTGGCTGGCCATTCGTCGCCGGAAGGAAGCGTCCTGAAAGCTGTATGGTACCAGCACCAATACTGACAGCGTGACTCGTCATAGTGTTCCCCTTTCTTCCTCTCCGCTCAACAATTGGCCTGCCTTAGGAAGGACCGTGGGTAAAGCGAGCTGACGGAGCCAAACAGAGGCCGTCGTCATCTGCTCGAACATGATGGTTTCCCTTTCTCTGGTACTGTTCGTCCAGTAAACAGCAGGTCTCATCGCTATGTCCTGCTCTCCTGGGTAGTCGTCTCAGAACCGGTCATTGGTTGTTTGCACTGTTGACTCACGCGGAACACTGCATGACCTCGACACAAAGATTGCAAACCCTGGGCTACTATCTTCTCTTCTTCGCGCCATCTAGACAACGCACCCTACAATATTGTATATTATGCATAATGGACGATATATTTGTCAAGAGGGAGAGCACAAAGCGGATGAACTTGATGGCACAAACAGGAAAGGACAGCACCAATACCCCACTCATGAAACTCACGATAGCGGAGCAGATTGCGGCTGCGCTCCGGCACGAAATCGTCACAGGACAACTTTCGGCAGGTGCCAGGCTGCGCCAGGTGGAGATCGCGCAGCGCTTTGGAGTCAGTACGACACCCGTGCGCGAGGCCTTTGGGCTGCTGCAAAGCGATGGGCTGGTGCAGATCGACACCCATCGGGGCGTCACAGTTTTCTTGCCGACAATTCAGGACCTTGTCGAACACTACGAAATTCGTATGGCCCTGGAGATGCTAGCTGCCGAGAAAGCCGCCGCACACTTCCAGGCTCAAGATGCTCCTCCACTTGTTGCCATCCTCGATGAGATGCACACCACCGGCGATGCGGCTCGCTACGTTGAGCTGAATCAACAGTTCCACTTGAGCTTGTATCGCCTTGGGGGGCGTTCGCGACTGGTCACGATGATTGAGGAATTGCGCAATGCCTCGCTCGCCTACAACCATCTCTATGCAGCAGCCGATATTCCCAAGGATGCCGAGCGTCTCGACAGGGAACACCGCGAGATTCTTGACGCCTGTCAGGCTGGCGATCCGGTTCGCGCAGCCAATGCCGTGCGTCGCCATATTCAGCAGACCATCATTCATGTCAAGAAACTGCTTGAACAGGGAGGGAAAGCATAAGCCTGCTTTGCAGAAAAGAGAAGGAAACCCAGAAGGAGGGGATTTTACGTATGACTGAAGCAATCGCCATCACGAATGTCAAAGTGTTTGACGGCAACGCATTGACCGATGAACGCACCGTGGTTATTGACCATGGTGTCATCTCGCATGCAACGACGGCTGATACAACGGTGGATGGTCAGCATGGCACGCTTTTGCCTGGCTTTATCGATTCCCATGTCCATCTGAGGAGTGTCGCTGAGCTAGAGCGCGGAACGCAATGGGGCTGTACGACTATGCTCGATATGGCGGCGCAATCGATGGCGATGACCGATGCGCTCCGCCATCGCACAGGTCTGGCCGATATCCGAGGCGCAGGAAATCCAGCCAGCGCCCCAGGAGGTATGCAGACAACCAGAATGGGCTTTCCAGCTTCCAGCGAGGTAACAGGCCCAGCCGATGCGAACCGCTTTGTGGCTGAGCGCGTTGCGGAAGGTGCGGATTATATCAAAGTGATTGTTGAAGACCCTGCCAGAATGGGTCCCGCCGCCCTTGATGTGGCAACCATCACCGCGCTGGTCGAGGCCGCTCATCAGGCGGGTCTGAAAGCTATCGCGCATGTCACCACCTTAACCGCCTTCAAAAATGCCGCAGACGCGGGAGTCGATATCCTCACGCATGCTCCCATTGACGCAGGTGTGGATGAAGATCTGGCGCGCTCGCTTGCGCAACGAGGCATCGTATCGGTGCCGACATTAATCATGATGCGTAGCGTGGCCAGCAGGTTAGGACATCTGCCAACGCATGGGGCTGATATAGACTATGCCTATGCTCGCTCAACGGTGTCTGCGCTCCATCGGGCAGGCATGCTCATCCTGGCAGGAACTGATGCGAACGCTGGCTCTGTTTCACCCGCGCCGATTCCACACGGGGAAGCATTGCATGATGAATTACTCTTGCTTGTTGAGGCTGGGCTCACGCCCATTGAGGCGCTACGTTCGGCAACGGTCGCCCCTGCTGCGTTCTTTGGGTTCACGGACCGAGGGGTCATTGAGGCCGGTCGTCGGGCTGACCTGCTTCTCGTCGAGGGAGACCCAACCCAGGATATTGCTGCAACACGTGCCATCCGGAGTATCTGGGTTGCAGGGGTGCGGGTTCGCTAACCAAAACAGCGTCGTTCCCTGTGAATGGGGACTACACCTGGGACTTCACCCTCAAAAACATACGTCCGTAGCTTAGCGTACAGAATTCCGGCCTTCTCCGCTTCACAAAGCGCTTAGCGTACAAAAAGCAAGTTTGGATATGCTGACCCCATTTACAGCCCAATAAGCTGCCTTCTCATGCATGGTGAAGATCATGCTCTACACGAGAAAAGAAGGTTGAAAGCGGCTCAAGCGCATCGTCTAGCGAGCCATCTACGACAAGTAAAAAGCAAGGACGGCCAGTTTCCATCATCGCTTGCCATGTACTCACCGCCTGCGCATGGAGAAATGTATTGGTATAGCTGCCAAGCAGACTTGCTTCTGATTTTCGCGCAACGAGACGCAGGCTGAGCAGAGATGGTGGCCCGTCCATCTCGCTTTGTTCTGTTGAATGATAGGCGGCAGGTGCCTGTCGCAGCTTCACAGGAACGCCTAAAAGCCTGTTCCCAATTGTATGCACATGCTCGTCAAGCACTGCTAACAAGCTTGCCTGCGCTTCTCCGTTGACGGTCACATCAAGATAGCTCAAGAAGGGTACTCCTCGCGGATGCCTGTGTGTATCGGCTATTGAAGCGGCTTCTCGTAATGCTCTTGCAAACACTGATGCAGAGGAGTCGCGTTCCTGCGGGGAATGGCTCATGGCCCCATGGGGAGCGAGGAGTGTCAGAATGCCATCTCGCAACGCTGGGTGCCAATTCGACGCGATCTGCAAGGGATCGGGCTGCGTCCGCAAAGCACGCGCTCTCGCCTTGTAGTTCTCGACGGCGGGCTGGCCCGCGAAGGTAATACGCTGCAGATAGCCATAGAGGGCCATGCTCAACTGCCAGCCAAGGAAACTGGCGGCCAGGGCTGCTAAGCGGCTCTGCGGTTCTTCGCTGGCAAGGGCAGGCTGAGAGAGGAAAAATACCTGATCTTCTCCTATTTGCGTTTTATCAGTCACCACACGTACATGCAGCAGGCCACCCGGTTGATAGGCGGGAGCCGCGTGGTTCAGTGTCTGATCGTCAAAGACCACGACGCCCTTGCCTCCTTTGCCCAGGCTCTCCTCCATCAATTGTTCTAGCCAGGATACAAAAGCTTGCCAGCCCTCCGGCATTCTCAGCAGCAAGCGGCACGCTCCATCGCGACTGGCGGCACTGAGGGCGGCGGCCAGTTGCACAAAGGGATGTTCTGCCGGACGAGACGTTGCCAGTTCAAGGTTATACTCGTCCCACGCGTGTTGCAGCACTGAGCGTAGCTGACCAGATGCGCTGGAGAGACGGGTAAGATAGAGGGCCGCCGGTAGCAGAAACACACGGGTTGTGGGTGCGCTCATCCGCCCACCTGTGCCTGTTCCGCCGTCCAGTTGCAAAGGAAAACCGGGTGCCTGCTGCTCGTGAGCAAAGCGATCGAGATAGGAACCGGGGAGGGTCATCACAAGCAAATGTTCCGCCGGGCGTAACCCCGCCTGTTGCAAAAGATCGGTGAACCATTCAAGGTGCGTGACCGGCTCTTCGGAGGTCATACCCATCGCTACTCCGACCATCAACACGTCATTGAGCAGTGTGCGCAAGAAGGTTGGATTGGATGATTCTTCTCCGGTCGGCAACGGCAGATGCCTGGCTTCGGCTATCTTCCGCACAATGCCGTTGAGTGCTGCCGGGTCGGTGCTGTCCAGCGGGTAGATGGTCACCTGTCCTTCGTCGCCACTACCACAGAAGCCGAGATCGCATAAGACGCGCACGGCAATGATCGAACCACCCATGCCAGCCCAGATAATGTGACGGATGCCGCGTTGCCAGATGTCTCGTGCCTCTGCTTCTACCTCCTCCAACTGTGCTGTATCGGCGAGCAGGCGTGCTATTCCCTCGACCCAATCGAGTTTGAGAACACCATCTTCACTGCCTGATGTTGCCATCAGGCCATCGCGACGCCGCAACTGGCCGACTGCATCATCCTCGACCAGTTGTTGGAGGGCGGACAGGGTAGCTTTGTCATTCATCATGGGTAAAATCTCCTTCCCCTCTATATGGATGATATGCGCGAAGCTGACATGAAGTGCAAAGTACTTCTTTGCGCTTTTCGATTGTTTTTCCACTCTCGTCTGATTATAGTACGGGCATACGAAGGCCACCGTGCACAGATCCAGGAACATTTCGCATTCCGGGAAGCCACTGTTCTCGATACCGAGGAAATGAAGACGTGGAGGGCGAAATCACGAAACGATGGGGAGTGACCTCGCTGTTGGATATTCTCAAGGAAGCCGATTTACGCATCAATTTCACCCGGCACTTTAAAAGTGCAGCGACGCGAGAAGTGCTTGAGCGGGAAATCTTACAGAAACGCTTGCTGCTGTGTCTGTATGGCCTGGGTACCAATACCGGTCTCAAACCCATTAGCCAGGGCGATCACGGACAAACGACGTTGATGAAAGCGAAGAAGAACGCGGGTTCATGTCGTGTCCTTCGTCAGCCCAGCATCTCGCGCACGAACAATCGCTTCCGCCCGGCCAGCGACTTGCAACTTGCTGAAAATGCTGGAGACATGATTGCGGACCGTCTTAGGACTCAGCACCAGGCGTTCAGCAATCGCCGGGTTGGTATATCCCTGGGCAAGCAGGGTCAGGACCTCCCGTTCACGCTCGGTTAATTCGGGAAAGAGGGGCGCGGTTTGCGGATTCTTGCGCGGCGTGCTAAAATAGCCCATCAAGCGTCGCGCTATCGTCGGGCTGAAAATGGCCTCGCCTTGGCTCACGGCAAGAATCGCTCGTATCGTCTCCTCGCCCTCAGCCCCTTTGAGCAGGTAGCCCCGCGCTCCCAGGCGTATTGCCGCAAAGACGGACTCATCGTCGTCGAACATGGTCAACATGAGAATACCGACGTGGGGCGTGGTCGCCAGAATACGGCGCGTCGCTTCAATGCCATTGAGTCCCGGCATATTCACGTCCATCAGGATCACCTCTGGGCTGACCTGGGCGGCTAAGGCGACCGCCTCCTCGCCGGTGGCGGCCTCTCCCACCACCTCGATGGTGCTAGCCTCGGTCTGTAAGAGCGCACGCAACCCGTAGCGAAAGACGGGATGATCGTCGGCGATCAGCACACGAATACGGCTCATGAGACGGTTTCCCCTTTCTGTGTGCTCTCGTTGACTTCACGATGCAAGGGAAGATGCGCAGACACCCGTGTTCCCCCTGTGGGCACCGCTTCGATGAGACAGGTCCCGCCAAGTTCCTCGGCTCGCTCATGCAACGAACTCAGGCCAACGCCTCGGCGCACTCCAGGTGGCAAGCCCTGTCCGTTGTCCTTGACCTCCACCACCATGAACTCCGCTTGCAGCTCCAGGTGAACCGTCGCGCCCGTGGCGTGAGCATGGCGTACGACATTGGTCACTGCCTCCTGCACGATGCGGTAACAGGCCATCTCGATGGCGGCAGGCAAAGGCGGAAGCTCCTCAGGTGCTTCTAACGTCAACACGATGCCGCTGGTGCGGTACTGGTTGATCTGCTCCTCTAAGGCCACTCGTAAGCCCAGATCATCAAGGGCAGGAGGACGCAGCGCATAGACGAGGCGACGAATATCGCTCACGGCCTCCTGCGCATGCACGATGGCGTCGCCCAACAAACGGTCAGCGCTCTCGGGGTCCTGACGCAGCAGCTTCTTAATTGCAGAGAGAGTTAGCGTCTGACTGGAGAGCTGTGGACCCAGACCATCGTGTAAATCGCGGCGCAGACGGCGCCGTTCCTCTTCCCGAGCGGTCACGAGACGCTCTCGTGACCGCTGTAGATCGACTGTGAGCTGTTGTAGTTCGGTGAGGAGCAGCGTCGAATGCAGGGCCATGGCAATCTGGGGTGACAGGTCGCGCACCAGTCGCATATCCGCCGGAGTCAGGTTCTCTCCGCGCTGGCGTGGAGAGAGGAGCAAGTCTCCCAGGTGCTTGCCCCGGTGAAGCAATGCCACACGGATTGTCGCGCTCTTGTCCGCAATTATCCCAAAGGAGGCGAGGGGAGTCCTTTCCTCGGTTGCAAATGAAGGCTCGTCTGACTTCCAGGTGAGAGCGACGTAGGGAAGTTTGAGCGCGTGGGCCACCGTTTCCACAATCGTGAGCAGGAGGGTATCAGCAGGGAGCGTCTCCTGCAAGCGTTGACCTAAGCGGGAGAGCACCCGATACGGCTCATTGCGCTCTCCATACAGCAAGCGATTCACCCCCAGTTGTAATTGCTGGCGTAAGGGTTGGAAGAGGACGGCGATGAGGGCAGTTGCTAGTAGCGAGAAGAACAGGTCGTTGTGGGTGCGCAGGAGTGCGCTTGCGCCAAAGACAATCAGCACATAGAGTCCCAGCGTGCTCGCTGTGAGCAACGTGTAGACCAACGTGCGATTGATGAGGATGTCGATGTCCCAGAGTCGGTAGCGCAGGATCGCCATCGCCACGCTTAGCGGGATGAGCAGGAATGTCACCGTCGTGAGAGTTGAGTCAGCTAGCACATAGAGGGAATCGGGTGTTGCCAGACCTGGTACCAATACATCGATGAGATCATAGAGGATAATTATCACGAATAATCCTCCGAAGCCAAAGAGCAGCCACTTGGCCTGCTGGCGTTGCGAAGGGCTAAAGACGCGCACATAGCGGTAGATCAGCAACACGAGCGTCCCTCCATAGCTTACCACCTCATCAATGACGTTAAGTGCGGGAGGCCAGAACGCGATGTTGGCGGGTCCGGGGATCACAAAAAAGAGGGTCCGCACCGCCCAGAGCACGACAAATACCCAGGTCCACCCAGGCACAAAGCGGCCATCGGGAAACGTCACCAGGAAGTAGCCCAGTGCCGTAAAAATGCACATCACATAGATATCCGAGAAGAGTACCTCTCCCTCTGGCTGGTATGGGACCGAACTAATGAAAGGTCCCAATGCAATGCTCACCAGGAAGAACGAGGCTATCAGGGCAAGAGGTTCATTCGATTTACGCCAGAAGATAAAGCCTCCTACGCCCACAAAAGTCAGGGACTCAAGGAGAGTCAGCACCAGGTTGTAGGCGTCATACGTCGCGGGGGAAAGGCCGAGATGATGTAGTGCCTGAGCCGTTGCAGGGGTCACCGCGCAACTCACGGGGCTTATGAACGGGCAGAAGATCATGTGCTGTCCACGCGATACTAGCAGCGTTAGCATGAGTAAAGCCAGTGCTCCCACTATAGAAGCAGCCCATACACCTCGCGCCAGGAGCAACCAGACCCCTTCGAGTTGAAAGTTCTTCCTGGCAATACTGCTCATGCTAGCAGAGGCTTCTCCCTCTTGATCTGACATCACATGCTCGTTTGACATCTGTTCTTCGTCTCTCGAGGAACCTTTTTGCCTTGCTTTCCGCGATACGTGGTTGAGATGCATGCTTGTCCCTTCCTGTTCCTCTGTATCGGCTCTTCCCTTGAGATGGCCTATCAGTGTGATCCTGACGAAAAGATACGATGTACCATAGAACTGAAAAGTTGCTAAAGGCCTGTCAGTAGTTTTCTGACGAAAGGATACAACGTGTCATATAAGTAGGGATCACGACATTTTCGCTCTCTGTTTTCCCTGCTATCCTGTATCAGATAGGCCTCGCCTCAAAGATACTCACTTCTGTCTTCGTCGACACGACGTGTATCAACTCAAAACTTGCCTCCGCTAGCAAGCGGCGGTACTCGGCTTCACTGCGGCCTGTGCCGCCCCCAACCACAAGCATCGTCAGGTCAAGGAACGCCATGGGCGAAGCTGGCTCCTCGGGCACAAGCCTCCGCTCGACCAGCAGCAGACGGCCCCCAGGTGCAATGGCACGACGGCAGTTGGTGAGAATATGGACGCTCTTTTCGTCGTTCCAGTCGCTGATAACCGCCGAGAGAATGAGGGCTTCGCCGCCGGGGACCTCGGTGAAGAAATCCCCGCCAACGCATGTGCATCGCTCGTCTAGTCCTCGTTCCACCATGTACTGCCGTGCTCCCTCAACCGTCACCGGCAGATCAAAGACCACTCCATGTGCCTGTGGGGCGGCCTGCAAAATCGTCGCCAACAATGTCCCATGTCCGCCCCCGATATCTGTAATGGTATGGAAAGGACTGAAATCGTAGGCGGCAACCACAGCGGATGCCAATGCGCTCATTCGATGTGTCATGGCCGTATTGAAGGCGGCCGCTTTCTCGGGGTGTTGCTGGCGATAGTCAAAGGACGGCATGCCCAAGACATGCTGAGCAGCACTTTGCCCCGTTGTGATCGTGTAAGCGAGGTCCCCCCACAAGCGCCAGAGTATCTCGTCAGTCATAAGAATTTGGGTGCGAAATCCACTCGGTGCATCCTTGCGCAGATGCTCACCGAGGGGAGTAAGAGCAAAGACCCCTGGCTCCGGCTCGCGAAAGAGGCTCAGACTCTCCAGGGCGCGCAGGAGCCGATAAAGTGCCTTTGGATGCACGCCGACGGCTTGCGCCAACGCATCGCTACTCTGTGGCCCCCCGCTCAGATGGTCAGCGATGCCGAGCTTGGTCGCCACGTAAAGCGCTTGCGTCTTGATGTAACCTGAAGCAATGTCCACCAGTGTAGAAGGAATCTGTTGTGGGTTGGGGGCCGTACTACCCATCATGCCTCTCCTTTTCTCCTGTTGTTTATGCGGGCTTGCTGGTGTTGACCAGCGAGTAGGCTCTCTGATAGTTTTCTTACAGCAGAGTACAATGTACCATATAAGTGCTATTATATGGTACAGCTAGTCAAAATGGAAGAGAATTATTGATGATCAACAGGCTTTATTGAACGATGCTTGTTGTTACAAAAACACAGCTATATAAGTGCATTTTCATCAGTTATATGGTACGTCGTACTTTTTCGTTAAAATCGCACCGACAGGCCAGATGCTGATAGAATCAGAACCTCTTCAATGCCTCTTATCGTACCATATAAAGCCAGCTTCCTGCCCATTGCATGGGCACCCAACAACAAGACCGGTACATGTCCACCCTGAGGTGCAGAGGAGCATCGTGGCAAGGTTTTGCCCCTCTGCACCTCAGTGGCGCGTGAAGATGGGAGCAGGAGGTAATGCCTTAGCGGAGTGCTGTTTGAGGCTGATACGCTGCTGCTTCTCCCGATACGCCAGCTTGTTGAACCAACATCATTCCAACCCAACCATATGCCGCTGCCCATGCGAGGGCACTCAGCAGGCCCGCGAGCGTGGCAAGCAGGCCGCTTTGGAAGAAAAAGTTCGCCAGATTCAGGACCGTCCAAACCAGAAGCAGGATGCCTACCAGCGCTGGAAAGACCTTCGCCCGCAGGACCGCGATGCCGAGCAGGATGGTCCCGATTGTTAGCAACAACGTTCCCCCCAGAGGAAAGATGCCAAAGCCCGATGATTCCAGGGTGGCCGTAAGGATCTGGGGTGCTTTTGCCGCCACCAGTGGCAAGACAGAGACAAAGTAGCCAGCCATACCCAGAATCAGAAACGTGCCGAACACGATGAACAACAGACCGAAGAAGCCCAACCGGTCTCCACGTTGGCCTCGCAGACGAAGGTAAAGAGCTGGCAGACCAATGAGAGTCAGAGCAATGGAGGCGAAGGACAGACTGTAATGCGTTGACCAGAGTGGGCTTTGAAACGTAGCCGGGGGCGCGGTGAAACTCAAATTCACGAAGAATGAGAGGAGAGCGGCAATGAGACTGAGGAGAGCACCAAGCAATAAGCTAATGCCGCTCACGCGAAACAGTTGTGTAGAAGACATATTCTTCTCCCTTCCTTGATAGGAAAACATCAAAGTGTGCTGAGAGGTGACCTGAGTCCTTCTCTGTTAGAAGCATACCTGTTGTAGAGGCCATTGTGATGGGACGGGTGTCCTGTTTTTCCTGAGAAGAATTGTCCTGGGCCGTTCTTAGCATCTGGGACATTATGTCCCACGTGAATATCAGAAGATGGGGGGCTGGGTTAAGACGTCGGGAACCCGTTCCCATAGTCCCTTACCCTACTCGGCCTTGAGGAGAACCGAGGGAGCCATCGCCTTCCTCGCTGAACTGCCCCCAGGATAGGAGGGAGCAGTCGTGGGACCAGGTGCGTTTGCACCCACAGGTCCACCTGCGTTGCGGGAATCAGGAACCTGGCATTGACACCCGCCTGTCGTTGCACCCGACTGACGAGGGGTCTGTACACCTGTTCATAGCGGGCAAAGGCGTGCTGGTGATCGCCTAACGACACGTTGAGTTCTCCCGCCAGGATATAGGCTCCTAGCATGGCCAGCGTCGAACCTTGTCCAGAGAGCAGCGCTGGACAATAGCCAGCATCTCCCAGCAGCACCACTCGTCCCTGTGACCACCGCGGCATGCGGATCTGGCTCACGGCATCAAAGTACAGGTCGGGAGCCGTGTGCATTTTCTCCAGGAGCCGAGGGACTTCCCAGCCTTCGCTGGCAAACACTGAAGCGAGGAGGTGCTTTTGCTGTGCCAGATCATGATAATCATAGCGTAACCTGGTAGGCTGCTTGAACACGAAAAACGCGACCAGGGCCTGGTTGCCTCGTGTACTGCGCAGCGCGACCCGTTTTCCCGGGACCGTGTACATCTGCATGCAAGCCTCGTCAAGCCCTACATAATTGTCGGTGGTGAAGACTCCGAAATGGTAGCCGCAATAGCGCTCAAATTGTGCTTCGTCTCCAAACACCAGCGTGCGTACCTTCGAATGCAACCCATCCGCCCCCACTACCAGGTCGAAGCGACGGGAGTCGCCCCGCTCAAAGGTCACGTCGACTCCTGCCTCGTCCTGGCTGACGGACTGAATGGAGTCCCCGAAGCAGTATTCCACCTCGTCTTTGGTGAGCTCGTAGAGCACCCTGGCGAGATCGCTGCGCCAGACCTCTACCACATCCAGGTTGAAGGCCTCGCGCACTGCTTGAAGGTTGATGCTGCCGATGCGCTCATGACGCTCATTGACGAACGCGACCTCACTGAAGGCTGTTTTTGTGTGTTGCAATTGCTCCCAGATTCCCATGCGTTGAGCAATCGGCACCGCCTCATGGCGCACGTCAACCGGGTATCCGCCTTCTCGCAACTGTGGCGCACGCTCGATCACCGTCGGAGTGAATCCATAGTGCTTGAGCCAATACGCCAGGGCTGGCCCAGCGATACTGGCTCCTGAAATGAGGATGCTGCTCTTTTTGCTGATCATCAGGGAACCCTCCTTCTTGTCCTGACAACAATAGAGTTTAGTTTGCTGGGTGCACTAAGGGAGGATTCAGTCGCCAAAGCCGATAAGCCCAGGGAATGTCGTAGCCAATCGCCCAGAGTACATACACAAAAACCAACCAGGCCGAAACGGAATCCACGAGGACGAGCGTGACCTGGAGGAAGGCGAGTGGGGGCAAAAAGATCAGGACGCCGAGGAAACCTGCGAAGGTGTTGTGCCAGCGGAACAAGACGATATTCCATAACTCGTTGTAGAGCATGACAACGATCAAGGCCGTGAGCGCGATGATGCGAGCGGTTTGCTCTGGCACCACAGTGAGCAGTCGATAGGCGATGATACTGTCAATGAGGTAGCCGTAGAGACCCACGCAGAGAAACCCCCACAACGGGAGCTGGAAGCGCGGCTTGTGCAGGGTCGCAAACCACCGGGTCAGTTGATTGCCGGTGAGTAGCCCTCCAGTGATTGCCATTCCCAGGCTCAAGGCCACAGCAAAGAGCAGGGCCGGGACATTCAAAACAGGCATAGAGTTTGACTCCCTTCTCAAGTGTTCCGATAGTAGAGCCGCTCATAAGTTCGGCTGCTGATACAGTTGAGTCCAGTAGCGGCACACCTTTGCAGGCCACTGCTCGACCTCGATGATGTTCTCCAACATCCCTTTGAAATTCTTGCAGGGCCTCAAGATAGCTGTCCTGGTAGCGTTCTGAGGGGTCCGTGAGATCGGCCATCGCTTCCTCCTTTTCGTCGTGGTTGCTGCATTCGCTTCTTCTCACCATCCGAACACAAACGAAGGTCGTGTGGGGAAGAGTGCCTTGAGGACTGGCCTGGCTTCCTCGCTGACCCACACGTCAGGAAAGATATGGCGTAGCGCATCGATGCTGCGATGTCCAAAGAGTACCTGCAGAAAAACCAACGGAGGGAATCCACCGCTCGCATCTGAGCCGTAGAGTGGCACCCTCCAGGGTTCTGCACCCATCAGGCGTCCTTGCTCGAAGACCATACGCAGGCCGCCGCGATAAAAATCCAGCGTGATGTCGCCAGAATATCCCACCACAGGAGAAGCCGCCAGCCGTTTTTCGAGCGCTGGAGCGATATACAGAAGAAAGGCCGGGAGATCCTTCACCCGCACATACCAGGCGTAGGGCGGCTCCGTGGTATGCTGTAATTCCCCGCCCAGCACTTCATAGATTGGGTGGGAACTTCCCAGGTAGAGGGCGATTTCACTCAAAGGAGGCGCGTCAGGCCGCGCAAGTTCCATGGTGAGGCCGTAGGTGTGGAGCGCGCGCAAAACAGATGGCATGACCGCTTGCACATTCACCCCCTCGGCGAACTCCATTAGCCAGACGCTTAGTTCCTTGCTGCGGCGACGAGTATCCAGTGCCACGAAGCTCACCGTCCGGCCATCGGCATCAACGATCATCTGTAATTGGAGGCTATGTCCCAGGTGAGGATGCTCTTTCCAGCCTTCGATCTCATAAAACCACTGTTTGTTTGTGATGCTTTCCGAGACGATGCTGTTGGCCCTACGCCGGTTGTAAAGCGCGTCAATCACAGGAATATCCGAAGCCGTCGCCTCACGCAGCGTGAATGGCTCAGGCGCGCCCTCTTTCGCTTTGGAGATCAGTGCAAGAGGAATAGTGCGCCGGTCTTCCAGTTCGAGCGCGTATTCATAGCCGAACTGACGATAGAAGTAGGAGATGCCGGTTATGGCCTGGACAAGATCTCCCTCCGCCTCGCTGCGTTCGTGGACAAGCTCGAAAAGAGCGCGAACGAGTCCGCGATTGCGATACGCCGCATCGGTCGCAACCATCTCAGGACGACCGACACTGAAAGGAATCCCTTCATACGTCCAGGTATGTTTCCACAGGCAGGTGCAGGCCACCACCGGATTTCCTTCCCTGCGGGTATCCTCGATCACGGCGAAATCATGAGACCCCATGAAGGGATGGTCACCATGCATCAGACGGCGAATGACCCTCATGGCCGTGATGTTTGGCGGGTCCTCGGCTGCATTGCGGTGAACCATGCCGTGCAGGTTCGCGATGCGTTCGGTATCCTCGTCGGTTGACCAGCGCATCACCAGTCCATTGCCTAAATCACGATGTAATGTATTCATAGTTGTGTACCTAATAATGACAAAGCTTCCATTCACGAACGAGCGAGAGCGTGTATGTCGCCGCTTCAAAATGGCTTGATGACCATTAGCGCCAGGACCACTGGCAGCATGAGATATTCATAGAGTAACAGGCGCGGATCACCCGATCGGAGAAGGCCGCACGCAACTCGACTGTCACGCGCTTTTGCGCGAGCGCCTGCTGAAGGACCCGCCAAAGACCTTGCCGCGAGGAATGAAGACCCAGATGACGAGGGGAATGATGGCCAGGAAGAGGACTGCCCCGACGAGCGTCCAGGTGGGCACTCCTGCATTAAGGAGTCTCTTCGGTGGACATCTTAGAACCTCCTTAAGCCACTTCCAACAGGAGATCGGCTAGTTCTCGCGGCATCGTGATCATCGCATAATGGCCCGTTGGCAACTGGCGCAAACGCCATCCCGCTTCGGTTGGTGGAAGTGCTCTTTGCGCCACTATGCGTCGTATGAATAAGTAGAAGAAACCACTGCCTGTGCAGTCAATGTGCGTACGGGGTTTCGTTGACACGATGGCTGGATTCTTCAGATGAAGCGGTTGCTCGAGCGTCTTAAGGGGTTGGGCCGTCAGCGAACTGCGCACCCAACTGCGATCTGGCTCTCTCGTCACCCCGTAGGTGCCTCTCGAGAGATTCTCCAACCATCCCCGTGGGCCTGTGCTTGTTTGCCCAGCAGACGGATCACCAGCGGCGAGATATCGGCCATCGCTTCGCCATCGCGTGGCACGAAGGTATCCAGGTAGACCAGGTGAGCAATGCGCTCAGGCACCTGATCAACCACCCCGGTGATGACCATCGCGCTATAACTATGACCCACCAGGATCACATCGTGCAGATTTTTTTCCTCCAGCAAGCCGACGATAGCCTGGATATGGGTGTCTAATCCGACCTCGGGTGACAGCTCGGATGCACGCTCCGCCAGGCCCGTGAGAGTGGGGGCATACACCTCATGGCCAGCAGCTTTTAAGAGGGGGATGACCTTCTGCCAGCACCAGCCCCCATACCATGCCCCATGCACTAGCACAAATGTTGCCATGCTTGCCTCCTTTTTCACTGATTAGGGGCAGGAGTTCTCATTGTGATTGCTGGTACCCCCGACTTCTCATCTCGCGATCAAGCGACTCCCGGGTATAGCGCCGGGCATCGAGATACTGCTTCTCCGTGGCGCGTCTGGTCGCCTCCTCTTGAGCGACCTGCTCGACGTGGCTCTGAATCCACCAGACGTTGCCAGGTGGGTCGCGCACACGACCACCTCGGTCTCCCCAGGATAAGTTCGTCATCTCGGTGACGGCGGTGGCCCCAGCAGAGAGCGCTTGGTGGTAGACGGCATCGGCATCTTCGATGTATAGACGCAGGAAGCAAGGAGTATTCGGCCACGGCTCTCCATCCTTTAGGGTGAAAGTGGTGAGAATCCATTAAGCCACCTCCAACAGGATGCGTAGTCGCAAATGACGGCGATTGCGATAGCCATAGCCCTGACGCATCAAGGCTTTGGTGCGATTATTCTTGCCTTCCACAAAGCCATTGGAGAGGCGCGTGGGCAGAAAATCAAAGAAGGCCAGCATTTCTCCTCGCCAGTTGCGAAAGGCGGACAAGGCTTTACGCAACTCTTTGGGGCCGGAGCGTTTGACGGCAGCGATCCAGCTATCCAAGTCGGCTGCCGCTGTGGAGGCCTCAGCGCTCGCATACCAGGTGCGCAAGGCTTCTTTGAGCTGCCAGGCCCTGCCGATCTCAGGAAAGGCGGCCGCTAAAGTCGCTCTGCTCTGCTCGTCTTCGGCAGACAGGTCTTCCTGGTTGCGTAAGAACAGATGCCGCTTGCCCTCTAAAGCCTGCTTGCCCTCTTCCTTTTTGGCCCACCGACCGATCACTTTGTTGACCGCTTTGTTCACGTGCTGGATCACATGAAAGTGATCGGCCACGATACGCGCCCGCGTAAGCACAACTGGACGGCTTCACGGAAGGTCGTACTCATATCCATACTCACCGCTTCGACCCCATCGCAGTTCGAGAGCCGCTCCAGCAGGCTCACCACTTCATCTTTCTTGCGTCCGGCACTCACTTCCAGCACCTTGCGGGCATCGAGGTCGCATAAGATCGTGTCGTAGCGCTGTCCCTTGCGACGAGCGAATTCATCAATTCCCAGATACCGTGGGGTCGGCAACGGCCCGCTCTCCTGCAGGCTCAGTCCGCGCTTGGCAAGTTGGATGCTGGCTACGACTTCCAGACAGGCTTGCACAAACCGTGGGCCAACCTCGTAGTGGTCTAGCCACATGCATGAGAGGACGACTGCACGCCTGCTTGCCGATCTCTTCGCGCAGCCGTACGGTGGTTCGCTTGCGTCTGCCACAGGCGCTATCGCTTTCGGTGAAGGCTTTGTGGCAGCGCAGGCACCAGAACCGTCGTTTGTAGAGGACCAATTCGACCCGATGTCCCCGCAACGGCACATCCCGTTTTATCCCTGGACGCACCTCGTGCTGTTTGACGCAGACGGCAGCACAATGCGGACACGGCGCTCGCTCGTTGGTCCCCATCACTTCCACTCGAATCCTTCCATCTGGTTGCACCTCTTGCTTGAGGATGGACAGTCCTTCTAACTCCAACGGCACTACAATCCCCTCTTCTTGGCTTGCTTCTTCCGCTATGCTATGCTGGCTTGGCATCGCTTGTCCTCCTGTTGACTTGGCAGCGTATTCTTACCAAGTCCAACGAAGGACAAGCTGATCCTTCAGTTTCCTCCCAATTTTCTCCTAATTTCACCCTAAAGGATGGAGAGCCACGGCCACCCTTCTCTTGCATCAAAGCCCCCGACGATGGAGTTCCCAATTTTGACCTCAGCATGTGCAATCGTACCATCTTCGTTATACAGGCGAGTTAGCTCCTGTGCCCCAAATGCTTGTTTCAGGAACTCGAGGAGTTTGGCCGTATCGCGTGAAATAATCCACGGCATCACGGTGGAAGAGCCCTCAGGAATCGGTGGCACTGCCTTCGGTTGTGCTGTCATCTTCTTGCTCCTTTTGTGAAGTATTCCATTCTTCAATGGGAGAGCGTCACGGTTCCTGCACCACCATCCACAGTGACATGCTGACCAGTATGAAGCCGCTCAGTTGCGACTCCTGTGCCAAGAACAGCCGGAATACGATACTCGCGGGCTACAATCGAACTATGGCTGAGTGGGCCGCCCACATCAGTAACTACCCCTGCGGCCAGGGCAAAGAGTGGCGTCCAGGCAGGCGTCGTGATCCTGGCTACCAGGATCTCCCCTTGTCGCATCTGTGCGAACTCATCAGCGCCATGAATGACCCTCGCTATGCCAGTGACATATCCAGGGCTGGTTGCGATTCCCTTCAGCACATCCCCTGCTGGCTGACCGGTACGGGCAGGCAACATACTGCTGAAATTTATCCCTAAAAGGCGGGTTCCACCTTTGAGGGGTAAGGCCATTGGCGGCGTGAGCATTCGTTCGCCCTCCCAGGTTGCGCGCCGCTCACTGACAAGCGTATGATAGTTCGCCGGGAACTGTCCCCTATCCAGAACGATGACGGCCTCCACCAATTCGTCCTGCGTCAGCCAGAACACGTCGTCCGGAGTGGTGATTGCATTGTGCGTGACCAGGCGCTGCCCCACTTCACGCACCATCCGGCGCAGCACCGGCCAGCCCAGGCCCACGTCCGCCAGCCCGTCCTCGCGTAACGGGGCGAAACGTTGAGCCATCCCTACCAGGCGACGGAATAGCGAGCGGGAAGGCCCTCGGAGCCGGTTCAGCATCGTTTGCATTGCCTGCTCGCGTGCTTCCTTTGAAGCTGCCTGACGTGCATACGGATCCGGCGCATTGCCGCTCAGGAAAAACTTGAGTATTTCTAGCAGTGCCCCTGGATCATCCGCGGGCACCGGCTTGGAAAAGTCGAGATCGTAGATGGCATGTCCAAATTGGGCCAAGTGAGCCGTAAAGCGCTGGCAGAACGCTGACCAGAGGGTTTCGTCTATGCCATCGACGTGAGCAGTCTGATAGGCTGAGGCAAATCGTGCTCCCGACATGTTTTGCAACACGGTGCTCAAATCATCCTGAGTGCGTACCCACTGTGCCAGATCGTAGAGCGATTCCTCTGCCCGTATCGGGGCACTGTCATAGCCCAGCAGAAAGGTAAGGGCCGATGGGTCGGCGCGACGCTTCAAAAGCTTCTCATAGACAATGGTGAAGATGGTCTCAGTCATGTACGCTGCTGGCAGGATGCCACTCTGAATGGTGAGGTAATAGCTCGCTGCCGTATTGAGAATTTCCCGCGTCCCGACAAGTAACTCGGTAGTGGATGCTCTTGACAACTTCACCGCCTCCCAACGCTCCACAACAGCTTTATAGGCCGGGCGAGCCTTTTGTTCCCAGCGCGGCCGTGCGGTGTACATCATGCGAGGAACGACTGCTACCAGCACTGTGGGTTTTGCAAAAACCGTCCTGTAGCTCAAATCATAGTATGCATAGCCGTTCATCGTGGAGAGCATATCACCTGATACTTTCCCCATGCCTACTGCCAGCGCAAATCGATGCATCGCCCTGTTCCAGGCTGGGAGTCCCAGCGTGGCGAAGAGCGGTGAGAGCGGGTCTGGCAGTAACTCTGTGACACTTGCACGGATGTACTTCCCTCTGGGTTTGGGAAGTTTCCACTCTGGTGGTCGTGTCACCTGTGATCCGGCGGTTTTGGACAATGCGGTGATCGGGCGGGCCTGCACGATGAAGAACCGATGATGGTGAGAGAGTCCACTCGATATCCATTGGCTGACCATAGAGGTCCTCAATGCGCACACCGATGCGCGCCAGTTGAGCCGCTTGCACAGCTGTAAGCACTGCGCTCGTGCGCTTGCCTACAGGAACCGGTTCTTCACTCGTGCCTTCGGGGCTGCACACCGTCATCACTTCCTTCTCACTGATGTGCTGTGCAATAATCGTCCCGCTTGCCCTGTCAACCACGACAGTATCAGGAGTGACCTGCCCACTCACAATGGCCTCACCCAGTCCCCAGGCGGCGTTGATCATCACCTGGTCGCGTTCGCCAGTCAACGGATTGGCGGTGAAGAGGATACCGGCTGCATCAGCCAGAACGAGTTCCTGCACCACCACCGCCAGGCTTACCTCCTCGTGCGCGATGCCAGCTCGTGCGCGATAGCCAATCGCTCGTGCAGTCCACAACGATGCCCAGCAACGTTTGATGGCATCGAGTACCATCGCTTCGCCGCGCATGTTGAGATAGGTCTCCTGCTGACCAGCAAAGGACAGGTCCGGCAGGTCCTCAGCGGTGGCCGAGGAGCGCACCGCCACGGATAGATCGTCCCCGCCCAGGGCAACATATGCCTGGCGAATTGCCGTGGCAATCTCAGCGGGCATGCTTCCTTGTGCAAACATCCAGCCAATCTTCCTGGACGCCTCTTCGAGCGAGGTGGGCTGGTCGGCAGTGACGGCGGAGACCGTCGCCAGTATCTGCTCCTGCAGCCCGTTCTCTGTCACAAAATAGCGATAGGCGGCTGTAGTGATGTGAAACCCAGGAGGAACAGGCAATCCGACTGCCGCCAGCCGTGCAAGCGAAGCACCTTTTCCTCCTACCTGCTCCAGTGTGGCAGCGGGATCATCCAGTGCTAAAACCAGGGGGACGCTTTGGTCATTGCTCATTTCCAGCTCCTCCTTTCTCACCTTCTTTCCTAAAAACCTCTACTTGAAAGGTATCCGGCCAGCCCCTCTCGCATCAAAGTCGCCGACGATGGAGTTCCCAATTTTGGCCTCGGCATGTCCAAATCAGGAAGTCCCGCTTCCTGATTCTACCACTCTTCCTTCACCCGCTTGCTCCAGTTTCTGGATCGCGGCGGCCCATCGATGCCGACGCGCCATCCTCTCCACAGCAAGCTGGAAGATCTCAGGTGCGAGCAGCCCCAGGCGGGCTGCCGGGACGACAATCGTCCGACTCCGCCGCTCGATGCCCCGCACCAGCATCGCTGCTGTCTTCTCGACCGGCTGCGGCTTCATCTTCGGGAGTCCTGGCAGCCCACGTATCAGAGGGTGTTCCACCGCTGCTCGCCCTGTTTGCGTCGCCGTATAGATGTTGTGGGCAACGCCGACATCGACACCCAGACCCTGAACCTCCAGGCGCAGGGTATTGGCGAAGGCCTGCAGTCCCGCCTTGCTGCTATTGTACGCGGCATGCAGCGGTCCCTGGATCGTGCCAGAAAGAGAGGACACGAACAGAATGATAGCCCTGGGCTTTGATGATATGCGGCAGGACCGCACGCACGGTCTTCCACGATCCCAACAGATTGACGCTCACGACACGCTCGAAGGCGCTCCGGGTCCCCCCGTCCAACCGACCCCACCGTCACGATCCCGGCATTCACCACCGCGACATCAATGCGTCCGAACCGTTCCACGGTTGCTGCTACCGCCTCCTCCATCGCGTCGCTCTGAGTGATATCGGCCTGCTGATACAGCATGGTTTCCCCAAGATCACGTGCGAGCTGCTGCAAGGCCGCACCCTCGATATCGATTAACGATAGGCGCGTCTGGTGCCCGGCAAGCAGCCGGGCCGTCGCTGCTCCAATCCCCCTCGCCGCCCCCGTAATCAGCACACTTTTGCCTTTCAGATTCCATGCGTTGCCCGGCATAGCCATTCCCTTCTTTCGTATATGCACATTCTTTGCCATTCAAGTATACTACTGTGGCTTCGTCACTAGAGAGTTCCTGTTGGTATTAGGCTGGCGGTTGTGCAGGCGGGAAAGGCTTGCCAAAGGAAACCAGGTAAACCGCCGCCGCAACGAAATCATCAATCGCCTGTGGCGGACCAACGTGTCGCCCTACCCCATGTAATACATCCCCTAAAGACGTAAGCTCTACTGAGAAAGCATCATTTCCTTCGCTCAGTAACGTTACCTCGATAGTGACAGGATTCGTAGCAATTTCAGGAGCCGAGTGAAACGACACTTTTAACTGCTCAGCAACCTTTACCGAGAAAGGCTGAAGGAGGCTCTCGCCACCAAAGCCACCAGAACCAGGATTCACAAAGATGGCGTCGATGTTCACGTTGAAGAGGTATTGGAGCGAATCACCCACAAGTGACTCCACAGTACGGGAAAGACCTTCCTCCACAACAAAGCGATGAACATGATAAACAAGAATACCCCGTGCATAGCTCACAACCTGGTCATCCTGATTGCTCACCAGAGTCATCTCCACCTGAGCACCATCACCAATGGCGCGAATCTGGCTTAACACTTGATCGAAATTTAATCCCATGAGACACCTCAACTTGCATTCATTCTAGCAGAGCAGGAAACTGTCAAGGAGCGATCACTCTTGACTTGAATGGTCTTACTCATACTGAGAAGAGCTACATCGACTATCGTCACATAAACGAGGAGAAGAAGAACTTTTAGCATTTCTCCTCATTCTTCCGCTCGTCTTCTTCAGTATACCCGAATCCTGTCTTGTCGTGGAAGGGACTCCTGTCCTGACCTCTGGCCTTTTCGGGGGGACATATTGTCCCGAGAAAGGGGACAATGATCAGGACATCACTCCCCTGACACCCGGCCTTCCCGCTGGCATACTAGAGACAAGTTCGTCAGCTGACGATACTTGCCTTTGGGCAGAAGAAACAACAAGAAAAAGAGCCATGGTTATGAAAACTTCTCGTCCGCTCGTCCTGACACTCGCTACTCGTCTTCCTCGTGCTCATCAGTCTCAGCAGTCTCGCCACGCCTCTACTCTCCGGTCCGCCCGTAGCGGTGAAAGTGCTTTCTGTCGTTATGGGATTGCTCGGCCTTCTCGCCGCCTATGGACTGTGGAACAGGAAACGCTGGGGCATGATTGTCGCCATTGTTGTCTCAGCACTCAACGCCCTCTCGGGTGTTCCCGGCCTGTTCGTTCATCCCAATCTCGCCGCGACCATCGCAGCAAGTGGAGGGATCGCGATCTCGCTCCTCATCATCGTTCTGACGGTCCTGCCATCCGCGCGGGCCGCCTATGCGTAGGGCGCAACCGCGCCCTTTTCGTTCCTATGCAACTGCTTCTCCATGTTCGTCAAGAAAGGAAAAATCACATGTCAACACTCATGCTCCGTCTCAGCGGTTGGTTCCTCCTGTTCGGTGGACTCCTCATGGCCGTGACAAACTTCCACCTGCCCATTTCGCCGGTAGCCGCCGCGCTCATCAACCTCCTGGGTGGCGTCCTCCTCCTGCTGGGCTTGCCTGCTCTGTATGCTCGACAGGCCACACAGATAAGGTGGATTGGCCTCGTTGGGCTGATCATCATCTGGCTCGACACCTTGATCTTCCCGGTCCTGCAGGGCGGTATCGGCGGTCTGGTGCCCGCGCTCACGCCTCCTGACTTCCTGTATATCATCGGGCCACTGACGATCATCGGCACGCTGCTCTTTGGCACCATGACCATGCGGGCGCGCGTCTTTCCACGCTGGCTCGGCTTCTGCCTCTTCGTGGGCTATATTCTTGGCGTCATCGGCTTTATCTTCTTTGACAAGAGTGCTCCCTTCATTGGCCTGGCTGGCGTGTTGCTGTACTGGCTCAGTCTCTCCGCCTTTGGCGTGGTCCTCTTCTCGCGGCCTGGCCAGCTCCCGGAGAGGTCGGCACATCCATCCGTGGTGAGCGAAGCGTTGCCCACCGAAAGGTGAACAGAAGCCTTCCATTCGCTCTCGTTTGCTCTCCGGTGTATGCTATACTACAGGGTACTGCTCTCGTACACTGGAGAGTTGGACGGCAAAGAAAGCAGGTGTGCCATGCAGCCAGAACGGCAGAGACACAGGCGTCAGAACATCCTTACCAGAGGCCCTGTCGTATTGATAGTGATCCGTGCTGTGTGGGTGATGGTCGGCGTGTGCTTACTTGTGCTGATTTCCACCAGCCTGCCAGCAGCTTATACCCACCTGCAAGCACCCTGCCACAACCCCAATTGCGACGTTGGTCAAATCACCGTCGATAATGTCATCGCCCTGCATCGACTGGGCCTGCCCGTTGCCGTGTACGCGCTCTATCCGCTGCTCGCCTCCCTGCTGACGGGCGGCATCCTGTTTCTGGTCAGCTTCGTGATCTTCTGGCGCAGGTCTGATCAATGGTTTCCAGTCTTTGTCTCGCTCTGGCTGCTATTGTGTTCCGCCGTTGTCGGCGTCGGTCCTACTTCCCCGCTCCTTCCCGCTCAGGTCGTGCGTGGAATCGCCAACGTGCTGACCATGCTGGTGTTTTGTGGGCTTGGCCTCTTCTGCGCCACCTTCCCCAATGGGCGGCTTGCGCCTCGCTGGTCGTGGCTTATCCCACTTTTATGGGTTCTGCAGCTTTTCGCCTTTTTCGCCCCCGGGCCACTCAACATCACCAATTGGCCCGGGCCGCTCTTTCCCCTGGAAGTGCTGCTGGTGTTTGCAAGTACCCTGGCCCTGCAAATCTATCGCTATGTCCGGCTGTATGATGCCGTGGAGCGACAGCAGGCCAAGTGGCTCGTCTACGGACTCGCCATCGCCCTGCTCTATTTAGTCTGCGGCATCGCGCTTTCGAACCTGCTCCCGGCGGATTCGCCGGTGCTGCTCTTGCTGCTCCCCGTCCCGCTCGTGCTTGTCCTCTGCCTTGGGCTGGCAGTTGGTGCGGCCATCGTTCGCTATCGTCTGTGGGACATCGACCTCATCATTCAACGCACGCTGGTCTATGGCCTGCTTTCCGCCTGTGTGATTGGCCTGTACGTCCTGATCGTCGGCTATATCGGCGCGTTGTTCCAAACCCCGAATAACTCGCTGATTTCGCTCATCGCCACAGCTTTGGTAGCAATCGTCTTCCAGCCGCTCCGCGGTCTGCTGCAACGGGCCGCCAACCGACTGCTGTATGGAGAGCGTGATGCCCCGTATCGGATGCTGGCCCGTCTCGACCAGCAGCTTGCCCTGGCACTGCCAGCGGAAGAAGTCCTGCCCACGCTCGTCAAGACCATTGCCACCACCCTCAAGTTGCCCTATGTGGCGATCGCGCTTGCCCAAAACGATGCGGCTTCCCACTTCGAGGAACGAGTAGTGGCGACCCAGGGCCAGCGCACGCTGCAAGCCTCTACGGAACACCTGCCGCTGGTCTACCAGGGGGAAACCGTTGGGCAACTCGTGTTCACGTCTCGCTCGGGAGAAGCACAGCTCACGAGCGCAGATCGGCGCGTGCTGGAGGACCTGGCGCGACACACCGGGGTGATTGCTCATGCGGTTCGTCTCACCGCCGACCTGCGCCGCTCCCGTGAGCGTCTGGTAGTGGCGCGGGAGGAGGAGCGGAGACGCTTGCGGCGAGACCTGCATGATGGATTGGGCCCCATGATGGCGAGCTTGACGCTCACACTGGCGGCTGCCCGTGAATATCTCGGACGCGATCCTGCTACCGCTGACGCACTGTTGCAGGAAATGGCACATCATATGCAGGGAGCCGTCAGCGATATCCGTCGCCTCGTCTATGAACTGCGCCCACCTACCCTCGATGACCTGGGTCTGCTCGGCGCACTGCGCGAACAGGCGACACGCTATGCTCAGGGCGGACTCCGGGTCATAGTCGAAGTTCCAGATGCCCTTCGTCCCTTACCCGCAGCTGTGGAAGTCGCCGCCTACCGCATCGCCATGGAAGCCTTGACTAATGTGGTGCGCCATGCCCATGCTGGCACGTGTGTTGTGAAGATTGAGCACAGCGACACTCTTCTCATCACCATCAGTGACGACGGGTGCGGCCTGCCCGCAACGGCGGGCCGGGGAATTGGGATGCGCTCGATGCATGAGCGTGCCGAGGAACTGGGAGGAACGTGGACCATCGAGGCGCGAGCAGGAGGCGGGACGGTCGTGAGAGCCTGTTTCCCGCTCATGGAGGACGAGCATGAATACAGCCGATGAGCCTATTCGTATCCTTCTCGCCGACGATCATCCCATCTTTCGCTTCGGGATGCGGACCCTGCTCACATCGATGCCGAATATGACCGTAGTCGGAGAAGCGGTCACGGGAGAAGAGGCGGTCCAGTTGGTCGAGACCTTGCTGCCAGATGTGGTGCTGATGGATATCCACATGCCGGGCACGAGCGGCATCGAGGCAACGGCCCGCATTCGCACTCAGCATCCGCGCACAGCCGTGTTGATCGTCACCATGCTTGATGACGACTCCGTGTTTGCCGCCATGCGTGCCGGGGCGCGTGGCTACCTGCTCAAAGGTGCCGAACCGGCAGAGACGTTACGCGCGATTCGGGCCGTAGCGAGCGGCGAAGCCATCTTTAGTCCTGGGGTTGCCGAGCGCGTCATGCACTACTTCGCGCATCCAGCGGTGTCGCCAGCTCAATCAGTGACGCTTGCTCAATTAAGCGAACGTGAGCGGGAGGTCTTGACCCTGATCGCACAGGGACTCACCAACGCCGCCATTGCTGAACGTCTGGTACTCAGCCCCAAAACGGTCCGCAACTATATCAGCGAGATCTACAGTAAGTTGCAAGTCACGGATCGCATCCAGGCCGTTCTACTGGCACGCGAATCAGGACTGTCTTGAGCGGGTTACCTGGGTATAACGCACAGTTGTTTGGATAGCAGGAGTGCCTTTCATCGTCACATGCCCAGGATAGTATGCTACTTCTTCCAGGGACCAACCAACTTCACGAGCGCGATGGGCAAAATCATGGCGTAGGTCGTGAAAGCTGAGGTCAGCGATGAGCTCCCATTCTTCATGATGCGCCTGGTGTTTGAGACGACGAAACCAGGCATGAATACCGTCTTCAGTCAGATGTGAACTGCGTTGTGAGGTGAAGACGTAGAGGCTGGTGGTATCGCGCCCACCATGCTGGAGATACTCATAGAGGGGACGACGTGCTTCATTCAAGAGATCAATCATATCACCTCTATATGCCATGGGCCCGGTAGAGCATCTCACCCGCGTGAGGGACGTAGAGGATGCCTTCCTGTTCGCGACCCTGCCATGCTTCGGGATCAATCTCGCGATAATCGGCGTAGCCCAGGTTGATGCGCCGACAGCGTTCCTCTGGAATGCTGGTCGCAAGCGTGACCGCGATACGCGGCGTTTCGATGCCGGTGGTGGCATCGTAGGTACCCGTTCCCTTGACGTGGGTGCTATGTGCCAGAATGCTCCCAGGTACGTCCTTAAAGCGGTCCCATTGTTTGAGGAAATACGCTTTGACATGGTAGCCGACTTCGTCAATCAGCTTGCCATGCGTGTAGGAGACCTCAGTGATATGCGGGGCGTAGATAATGACTTCGCCGCCGTCGGCAATCGCTGGTTCGGTTTTGTACATCGCTTTAGCTGCCGTCCACAGATCGTCGTACATTGCTGCCGGGGCTGAGAGTACCTTGCGAAAAGGGTGATCCACATGAATGATGTTGAGCTGCACTGATAGATCTGCTGCACGGCTCCAGGCTTCAAAGTGGTCGCCGATGTAGAGGCCGTGGAGGTCGTGGCCTTGAAGCACCATTGTTAGACAAAGGAGCGGGCGTGGCACAAACTCTGCCGCACGGGTTATGACACGCCGGACGGGGGTATCCTTAATGCCAATGGTGCGCATACTGGTCACGAGTGCACCCAGCCAGTGGGTGAAATTGATAATATCCGGTCCCGCAATGCCGGGAAAGAGATACTTGGCTCCCCCGGAGAATCCGGCGACCTCGTGGGGAAAGACAGGGCCGCAGATCAGCAAGAGATCATACTCGAAGATCAAGCGGTTGAGCGTGACCGGTACGTCATCGGCGAGCAATCCACCGGTCAACTCGGCGGCCTCCGAGCGCGAGATAACGCCGATGGTCCGAAGCATCTGCGGATTATGCCAGTCGTGGTTGAAGATGCGCACGTTGGGATAATGCTCCGCTCGTTCGACCTCTGTCGTACCTACCAGGCGATCAATGGCCTCCTGCGACATAGGTGGATGGGTTCCCAGGGCAATCAAGTAATCCAGTTGGGCGACGCGTCGTCCAAGTTGCTCATAGAGTAGGCGAAACATCAGCGGTATGGGAGCCGTGCGCGTCCCATCGGGAATAATCACCAGGACACGCCTGTGGGTCGGATCAAGTCCGGCTCCTACGAGTAACTCCTCATCTGCTGAGGCGAGCAGTTGCTGTATATCTTCGATTGTCAACGTTGCGGTCGTTGAGCCTTTTCCGAGAACCATGATGCGCTCACTCCTTTTTTAGACGCCGCTATAGGCTGAGAAGCCACCATCTACGGGAACCACAATACCGGTAACGAACGATGAAGCAGGGCTGACCAACCACAACAGGGTGCCAACGAGATCGTCTGGTTCGCCCAATCGTCCCACCGGTGTATGGTTCAGGATAGATGCGCCACGCGGTGTCGGCTCGCCGCTCGCGGCATCAATCATAAGAAAGTGATTCTGTTCGGTCAGAAAGAAGCCGGGAGCAATAGCATTCACGCGAATTGCCGGGCTATATTCCTGTGCCATATGAACAGCGAGCCACTGCGTGAAGTTGGCGATGGCGGCTTTGGCGGCACTGTATGCTGGAATGCGCGTGAGCGGGCGCAGCGCGTTCATAGATGCGATGTTGACGATCACGCCCTGTTTGCGCTCGGCCATATCGCGCCCGAAGACCTGGCAACTCTGAAAGGTGCCGGTAAAATTCAAAGCAAGTACAGCATCAACGGCATGAACATCCAGATCAAAAAATGAGGTGGTGGTTGAGGTTGTCGCTTGTGGCGAGTTCCCGCCTGCCGCGTTGATCAAAATATCAATGTGACCGAAGCTTTCCAGAACTGTAGTATAGGCACGTTCAAGGTCAGTTCTGTCCATAACGTTACAGGCAATTCCAATAGCTTCCCCGCCATCTGCTCGTATGGCCTCAACCACTTTCGCCGATGAAGCGGCGTGCAAGCTGATAACGGCAACACGCGCACCAGCCTCAGCCAGCGCGTAGGCTATAGCACTTCCTAGCCCACCACTCCCGCCTGTGATAACGGCTGTCTGTCCTTGTATATCGAAAAGTGTGTGATGATATGGCATAAGTCACTCCACTCATTTCTACAATTCACGTACATAGTCAATTCTTTATACCGCGTATCACACAGAAGAGCAAGAAAAAACCAGAGAAGAGCTTATTTTGCAAATGTCGTGTTAGAATAAAGGCTTGCAGATATGTATGCCAAATAGGGCAGAGGGGAACGCTATACCGCATACGCTGAAACTCTTACGCTATTGACAGAAGATGTAACTTAGAGACAGAATAACGCATAGCTCTTGGTCTCTGTTGAAAGCTCAATCGATAGCATTGGGTACGGCCTGATTGATTGAAGCAGACACGAGCGTTGATCTTACGCTGGGAGGCAAGCATGCAGAGAAACAGAATTACTCGCAACCACCAGCTCTTCCGTGGCCTCTTGCTGGGCATCGTGGTCCTGTTGCTGTTGACAGCAGGGGAAGCCAGCGCCGCCGCAGTCGGGGTTACCGCAGCGCGCTGCGGGCAGTGGAGCGTCGTCAAGAGTTCTAGCCCGGGTCAATGGGATGTCCTGAATGGCATTGCGGCCATTTCTCCGCAGGATGCGTGGGCGGACGGCATTTATGTCGATTCGCAGGGCGTCTATCACGCGCTCATCGAACACTGGAATGGCAGTCAGTGGAGCATCAGTCCAAATCCCGATACGCCCGGCAATCTCCTGTCGGCCATTGCGGCCGTCTCTCTCACGGATGTGTGGGCAGTTGGGACTACTCCTTCCAGCACCTTGATCGAGCACTGGGATGGCACGAGCTGGCGGGTGATTTCCAGTCCCAGTGGAGGAGGGCCGATGTTTAGCGTGAGCGCGCGCTCCTCCACTGACGTCTGGACTGTCGGATATGTTGGCAAAGGGACGTTGATCGAGCACTGGAATGGCAACCAGTGGAACATTGTCAAGAGCCCCAATCTGGGGTTGTCCAGCAATCTCCTGTTGTCAGTGGCAGCCCTCTCTTCAACGGATGCATGGGCGGTTGGTTACGCTTACACCAACGGCCAGCAGGCCCTGGTTGAGCACTGGGATGGCACGCAGTGGAGCATCGTCAATACTCCTCCCCTCGGACAATCTAGCACTGAGCTGGAAGGCGTAGCGGCTGTTGCTGCCAACGATATCTGGGCTGTGGGCAATTCGTATGCGAACGGCGTCATGCTCACGCTCACCGAGCACTGGAATGGCAAGCAGTGGAGTATCGTTCCCAGTCCGAGTCCAACGGGTGGTGACTACCTTCTCGGGGCCACTGCCCTTTCGACACGAGATGTGTGGGCGGTCGGAGACAGGGAGGGTGGGAATCTGGTGGAGCAGTGGAACGGGACGAGTTGGCAGATCGTTCCAAGTCCGTCCCCGCGCGGGAACAGTAGCTTGTCAGCGGTGTCCGCCGACTCCACAGGCGGTCTTTGGTCGGTCGGTTTCGATATCAACCCGCACAACTTCGCGTTTCGCACGCTGATTGAGCACGATTGTGCGCCCGACAACGGCCAGGCGACACAACGCCAGCAGATGCAAGATGACGCCGCACTGAGGAGAGCAGATCTGTTCTGAGCCCACAACGTCTGTGCTATGAGAGAAGGGGCCCGAGGCAGGCACGCATCTTTGCGCCGATTGCGGGGGTGCCGCTAGAGGATCTCGTTCCGATCACCCATTTCTATCGCCACCTGGATAGTGTCCTCGATCTGTCTTTTGTGCGTGACCTCGTCAAAGAAATGTACGCTCAAGGAGGTCGTCCCTCCATTGATCCTGTCGTCTTCTTCAAGCTGCAACTCGCGCTGTTTTTTGAAGATATCCGCTCCGAGCGGTTGCTCATGCAGTTGGTGGCAGATAAACTCAGTGCCCGCTGGTATGTGGGATACAATCTGGATTAGCCGTTACCCGTGTTGACAACCGCTTTCTCAGCTAGTACAATTGTTCGTAACCGTAGTGGTTCTGCTTCTCTATCACAGGGAAGGACTGGAGGAGCCTTTCGGCTCTCACGAAATCAGCAAGGAGAGGCATCATGAAATTTCTGCTCACCTCTTGTGGCATCAGCAACACCAGTATCCATGACGTGCTGGTCGACCTACTGGGCAAACCGATCGCCGAGTCCAGCGCCCTCTGCATTCCCACCGCGGCGTACGCCTTGCCCGGCGGTGCTGCCATGGCCTATCAGCTGATCCGCGGAGTGGCAGCCAGCCCCTTGTGCGAATTGGGTTGGAAGTCGTTGGGAGTGCTGGAGCTCACCGCTCTCCCCAGTATCAAAGAAGAACATTGGGTCCCTCTGGTCCAGGAGGCTGACGCCCTGCTGGTTGGAGGCGGCGACCCCTTTTACCTGTGTTATTGGATGCGGCAATCGGGACTGGCAGACCTCTTGCCGGAGCTTCCGCGCGAGACGGTCTATGTGGGGGTGAGCGGCGGGAGTATGGTGGTCACAGCGATCTCTAGAGAGCAATACGATATGTGGGGCCCGAATCCGCCCATCGGCAGCGACAGAGCGCTGGGACTGGTTGATTTTACGTTGTATGCGCACCTGGATCACCCCTCTATGCCGGACGCTTCCCTGGCCAACATAGAAAGATGGGCCGCTGGGGTGGATGTGCCAGCGTATGCTATTGACGATCAGACCGCCATCAAAGTCGTTCTCGACGGCGTCGTTGAAGTCATCTCCGAGGGCCACTGGAAACGGTTTGTGCCCTAAGTTTCGGGGCAGTTTCGGATTGTTCAATGCTGCCTCTACCGCTGCCCGTCAAGCCAGATTCGAACAGGGAGAAAATGGCGAGATGTGTTCTGAACAAATGGCAGGGTTTTCAGGAACAGCCAGTAGTCTGAAGAGGTGACTTCCCTCATTTGTTGTTTGACTTAAATCTTTTTGGTTTTTCCTCCGCATATCTTTTCGTCGAATTGTCGTGAAGGAGCCAGAGAAGCCAGGGAAGGGATGAGAGAGGGAAATTGGCTCTGCCGTATAAATTTTCCGCGCTTGTATTGCCCGTTTTCTTGGTCACAAGACAGAAGACGGAAAAGGAAACAGGTCATTTCCAGACGCATATCTTTTCGTTTTTAGCCGAGCATTCGCATCGTGAGTTAGGATTGAATGTCCTTCAGATCAGCCTCTGTGAAATAGAGTGCAAATTACAGGCACAGTGAAGAAAAAGACAGGAGTACCATATTGACAGTATGCTATCAAGGAGACAGCATACTGTCAATATGGTATGCTACTGCTATGGAGATTGCGCGGCATCCCACAGTGGTATCGAGGGTGGTGGCACATGAGCCTCCCTTGCTGGAACTGCTCCTCGAGGCGGCCAAATGGCGGGCGTTCCACGACGACGTGTACGAGACCTATCAACGAGAGGGAACCGAGGCGGCGATGCAGGTAAAACCTGGTGATGTTATTGAAGTGTACTTGGAGGAACAGCTTTGAACGATCCGTTCTTTATTGGACTAGACAGTAAGGACCCGGCGAGAGTTGTACTCGGCACGGTGTTTAAGTCGTACACCGTACAGTTACGTGACGCGTCAGTACAGTATGTATCGGGCGGTAGCGGTCCGGCGATTATTTTTCTACACGGATTCCCGCAAGACTGGTATGAGTTCGGCCAGGTTATGCGTTTGCTTGCTGACCGATGCACGGTTATCGCAGTTGACTTACGGGGCATCGGAAAGTCCAAAGCTACACGAGCCGGCTATGATGCAAAAACACTGGCCATTGATATTCACGAGCTGGCCGGCCAGCTGGCCATAAACAACCCCTACATCGTCGGCCATGATATGGGCGGCATGATCGCCTATGCGTACGCCCGCCTATACCCTACCGAAACACGGGGTATTGCTGTATTGGATGGGCCGCTGCCCGGTACGTCCAGCACCGACCTCATGGTCAAGCTGCCTTTCCTCTGGCACTTCACCTTTCACCGTCTCCCCAAATTACCCGAATGGCTTATTGGCGGCCATGAATATACCTATTTTAAAATCGCATTCTTCCGCCGCTTTACAAAGGACAAGCAGGCAATGTCCGATGCCGTCATGCGGCATTACGCGAGCGCTTATACAACTCCCGAACAACTGCGAGCTGGACTTGGTTTGTACCGAACCTACCGAAAGAATTGGGCATTCATGAGAGCTCACCGCGACGAGCTGCGTGTGCCTATATTCCTCCTCGAAGGCGACTATGGCTCCGGTAAGCCCGGGCCAGCAGCCAAAGAGCTAACCAAAAAGTTTGGCTGCCGCAACGTGATCGCACAGGTAGTGATGGGTTGCGGGCATTTTATGGCTGATGAACAGCCGCAGGTTATTGCCGACCTCCTCCAAAGCAAAGCATAGGATTTTTGTAAAAGTAGGCTTCCCACGACCTGACAGTCGTGGCGTTATGTGCATAGGATAAGTTACTTGCCGTAGAGGTATACCCTAGTTGGACAGTGGTGACACAGATTGTGACAGAAATAGTGCCATATCTTTTCGTTTGTGTCAAATATCATTTCGCTACGCAGCATCGATGGCATCAAAGAAGGAAAATGATTATTCGCAAAAGGTGGTAAAAGATGCAAGGAAATTTTATGCGTCAGAAAACAGGTTTATGCTGTGCATCTCTCCATCCAGTCTTTCCCCTTTTTCTGTCCATGTGAGCATGGAAGGTCGCTTCAGCGACAGGGGCGACCTTGTCGCTGAAGCGACCGCATCATGCGCACCATATCCACCCATGCGAGGGGAACTGAAGACGTTCCTGTTCTTAATCCAACTCGACTACTGGCAGGCCGTGAACGCCGAGAATGGTGGAGATTTCGCTGCCGTGATGGATGTCATGTTCGAGCACATGCCAGATGATCCACTGGAGCGAAACTGCGGGTCTCACTTCTCCAGCCAGACGCGCCGCATCCACCCACATCTGGGCGAATGGCTGGAGCGCAGGCTCGACCAGTTTCGCGTGACGCACACGTTCCGCCTCATCCAAAGGCGGGACGACCTGCTCAAGATCAGCAGGGGTCAGGCGGGCAAGCGTCTTCTGGATCAGCTGCCAGGTCTTCTCAAGTCCGGCAACCAGTTCTGCCGCCGGGTGGAATGGATCCACGTCCCCCTCACAGACTCCCAGAGCCCATAATTCGAGGGAAGTCAGATCGGCGCTCCCCTCGCCCATCCGTGCGTGGAACCACCAGGCGCGATCGGCGACAATATGCGTCGCGTACATGCCAATCGACCAGTGTTGCGGCGAGTTGCGCAAGGCAAGCTGCTCGCCTGTAAGGGGCGCGATGGCCGCGACAAGACGCTGCTGGTAGATCCCCCAACCCGCGTAGAAGGGGAAGAGTGAAAGCTGATGTTCTGTCATGATAGGTATTCCTTGCTTTTTTCTGAGAGAAAAAACAACACGATCGTATCAACACGCGCGAGGAAACGATGGGGCAGAAAGAGGGAGGAGAGAGAACAGGTCATCGCTTGCACACTGATCGAATATGCGGCTGCCACGACAGGGGAAAAGATGGCATCCATCTGTCAATGGTATGGTGGATGGGGAACGGAAGCTCTGCGTTCGCCAGAGTTCCATGCCTGACACCTCTTTGCCGCACGCTTCTCCATATCGACTTTCGCACCATCAAATGCTTGCGTTCTCACTATCCGCCGTCTCGCTGAGGCCTCGCCAGAAGGACCGTCGAGCAGGAAGCATGCGCCTCTCGCATTCCAGGCAGAGAACGGCTGAGCGCTCATGCCTGCTGAGAGACACGCGAGAGATGGAAGCAAGAATGGTCACGTCTGTTTCACTGTTTGAACAGGAAACAGGATGGAGTTAGCAGCACACTGGCATAGATGTCAAAACCTCCCTGTATACTCGTGAATACTTCACGAGTATACAGGGAGAGAGATGATCCTGTCAAGGAGAGGTTGGCGAACTTGATACACCTGTTTGAATGCAATTGCCATTTTTCTGGCGGCTTTTTGAATGCTATCTGCATATTTTAGGGGCAAATCATAGATATTTTCGTAGTGCCTGTGCGGTACAATAATGACATGGCCTGGATTATTGGGCCAACAACGGGGAGAGATAAAAGCAAGAACAGCGTTATCTCTGTAAACTATATCCTGCTGGCTGTTATTTTTGCCCTCTCCACCTTGAATAAGGACGCAAAAGGGACATTTGTAATCCATTGGCTCATGATTAAACATGGAAAGACTAATCCCCTGTATGCGAATTACTGTTGAGCAGCTCGCCGCTCAATTTCCGCAACCACGCGCTCCAATTCTTCAACGACGGGATTTGTACCGGCATCCTTCAGGGCGTTGCTCACAGAGCGGTAATACCATAGTGTCCCTTCTTTGCCACCGTTGAAACGTTGCCAGAGGGTGTCGCCCAGAACGCGGTAATCGGCGAGGACTGCGCGAGCGTTGTGCAGTTTGTCGGAGGCTGAAACGAGACGCACGGACGGGGATGCATAACGAACGTGTGCGATGTATGCCTCTTTACGCGCTCGCCAGGGTGGTTTAGGCATCACTTCAGCATCGGTACAGCCATCTACAATTGCGACGACGGTATCGCCGAAGCGACGGCGAATCTCTTCGCGAGTAACAGCACCGCCCTGATCTTCAATCGAGTCGTGCAGCAAAGCGGCGATGGCTTCATCTTCGTTGGCACCGTTTTCCAGTACAATACTGGTCACAGCCAGCAGGTGTGAAATATAGGGAATAGTTGTCCCCTTGCGCGTCTGTTCCGCGTGCAATTGCGTTGCAAATACTAACGCTTCCTTGAAGCGAGCTGTAAGCTCCATAGCAGAACCTCTATCTTTATCACTCAACTTTGAGGAATTATAACACATAATGGCGCTTGCAAGAGATTTAGCCAGATATGGAAAAACATGATCTTTAAATCATCTGTTGCCAACTTAAAGATGTGTAGATTTACTCGTGGCGATAGGTAAAACTACTCATGAATACAATTCAATTTACAGGTACACTTTTCCCAGAGGCGAGCATCCTCTAACATTTACGTGGATGAAAACGCTCAAAAGCTCACGAAAGCTTAATAACAAAAAGAAGGTGAAAGTATGCGCCACTCGAAACTCGTCCTGCTTCCAGGACTCCTGATCATCCTGATAGCAGCTTTTTTCATGAAAGCTGGCCCAGCACACGCTGCGTTTAAATCGATCTCAATTACCTGTGGGCAGTGGAATGTAGTAAGTAGCCCTAATAATGGTACATACGGCAGTGTTCTGAATGGAGTAACTGCCATCTCTTCCACTGATGCCTGGTCAGTCGGCTATTACGATACCAGCACCCTGGAAAACCAAACGCTGACTGAACAATGGAATGGTACTGCATGGAACATAGTTGCCAGCCCTGATCCCAGTGGAAACACAGGAAGTTCACTGTATGGAATAGCCGCCATTGCAGCCAACAATGTCTGGACGGTCGGCTATTACTTCAACAGTAGTGGTGTGTTTACCACACTGATCGAAGAGTGGAATGGAACAAAGTGGAGCATCGTTTCCAGTCCAAACAGAGGTACCGATGGCAGCACATTAACTGGAATCTCCGCCATCTCCGCTACCAACATCTGGGCCGTTGGGCAATCCTTTTCAGGTTCTACAGCCAGTACTCTAGTAGAACACTATAATGGAACGAAGTGGAGCATTGTTTCCAGCCCAAATGTCGAGGGGCAAAGCAGCCTGTTTACGAGCGTGAAAGCCGTTGCCAGCACGAATGTCTGGGCAGTAGGTGAGAGTTATAATGCGCAATATGCCTCACAAACGCTCACAGAACATTATAATGGGACGAAGTGGAGTATCGTTGCCAGCCCCAACCCGCAAACTTCGGCAAATTATCTGGAGGGAGTTGCTGCTGCTAGTAGCAAATCTGTCTGGACGGTCGGCGGCGATGCCGGAAGCAATGGCAGAAGTCAAACGCTTGTTGAAAAGTGGAATGGCTCTCTATGGAGCGTCATACCCAGCCCCAACCCTTCATCGTCAGTTCTGGATCAGCTGAACAGTATTACAGTTGTCGGGACTAAAAACATCTGGGCGGCAGGAATACAGGAGGATTCGAGTGGGAATACACTGACACTCACCGAAAATTGGAACGGAACGAAGTGGATTGTCGTAGTCAGCCCCAATCCTAGTTCTTACTATAGTTACCTCAACGGTATTGGGAATGTACCTGGTACGAAGAATGTGTGGACAGTGGGAGACACGTTTTCGCCGGGCAACCCAGATCAGACGCTCATTGAGGAATACTGTTAAGACAAGGCATGTACCCTATCAACGCGGTAGGGTACATGCTTTACCAAATGTCAGAGACCTTTGCTTAACAGTAGCAGTGCGGGAATACTGAACATGGTACAATAGAAAGAGGTCAAGGTAACTATCAAGGAGCATTCAACGCATGGCGCGCCCTCGTACCACGGTCTTTCCGTTATCTTCATCTGAAGGGACGGTGCAACAAAAGCAGCCGAGCAGTATTTTTTTATGTATCTTCGCGGTCTGCCTGACATCCGTCGTGACCGCCGTTCACTACACCAACTATGGCCCACTTATTCCTGTTCTGCGAACCGATTTGCATATCTCAAGTGGTCAGGCGGGCCTGATGTCTACGTTCTTATTTCTGGGACTTGCCACAACTTATATACCAGCCGGTGTATTGATTGATCGCTATGGGCCGCGTCCCGTCTTGATTGGTTCGTGTATCCTCCTTACTGATAGGAGGCGTTCTACTACCGATCTATCCCAACCTGATATGGATTCTGGCATGTCGCGCAATCGTTGGTTTCGGCACAGGAGGAGCATTTGTAGCAGGTGCCAATGTGGCAGCCAGTATGGGGAAACACGCCTCGCTGGCACAAGGATTATACGGTGGCTCCATACAGATTGGTTCCGGTTGTGGATTGCTTATCACGCCACTGTTCTTTGCCTGGGTCGGATGGCGAGGCTCGTTTCTTGTTTGGGGATTGCTGGGTATACTGGCAGTGATTGCCTGGTTATTTATTGATGATGGGCAGAAAGTTCGCCATGCGGGCAAGATCGATGTCGGGGCGGGTCTGCGCTCGCCATCAGTCTGGTCCCTCGGCCTTTCGCACCTGGGAACATTTGGCCTGGGCAATGCAATAGCGGCCTGGATTGCAGTGTATCTCGCCAATCAGTATGGATTGCCACTTGCGCTTGCCGCGACGCTCGGTTCTTTCGCACTGCTCACAGGAATGTTTTTCCGTCCTCTGGGCGGCATTTTAATTGCGCGGCGCACTATTGGTGCTATTCCGCTTCTGCGCATGGGTACGATAGTATCTTGCGCTGGATTGGCCTTACTGGTTATCCCTTTACGATCACCACTACTGGTCATTACGGGATTGGCGGCTATCGCCATTGGTACAACGACACCGTATACCCCCGTCTTTAACGAGGCGGCAAAGCTGCGTACCGTGGGAAAAGGGGTGGCACAGGGATTGGTGAGCATCATTTCATGCCCAACGGTGATTATTGGGCCGCCGTTAATTGGTCTCATTTACGGCATTAGCGGCAACATCGCGCTGGCCTTTAGCTCAATACTATTCTTCGGCTTTATCGCCATTACCGCTTCATTTTTGGCTGGCCCGGCGGTACGGCGTGAAACCAGTGAGCAAGTTACGGCTCCAACTCCTGTGCTTGACGAAAATCCTGGAGGTTAATAAATACTCTTACTATGCTACTTTGTTGAGTGCTTGCACGTTACTCAAGTAGGAGTACAAATTAAGATAGAGACCGGTTGAGCGCGTCCGACTCCTTGCTAGATAATACAATGCCCAGGTGGACGCGCTCAATCCATCCCTGTGCAAAAATGAGAGATAATTAAAAGATAAGGAGTTTCTGAACATTATGCAACGACCAAAGGCTATTTTGTTCGACCTCGACGGCGTTTTAACCGATACGTCCGAATATCATTATCAGGCATGGAAACATCTCGCGAATGATGAAGGTATTCCCTTTAGCAAAGAAGAGAATGATGCTCACCTGAGAGGGGTAGGTCGCCGCGACTCATTGATGTATATTATTCGGGGACGGCACTACTCCGAAGATCAAATACAGGAGATGATGGATCGCAAAAACCGTTACTACACTGAGTTGATCAAGGACATGTCGCCCAAAGATTTGGTGGAAGGTGGCAAGGCATTGTTACAGGAAATTCGCGACGCGGGCATTAAAGTAACCATTGCATCCAGCAGCAAAAATTGCCGCACTGTTGTCGAGCGGCTGGACATTATGAGCTACCTTGATGGCCTCGCCGATGGTTACAGTGTGGTCAACAGCAAACCCGCCGCAGATTTATTTGTGTACGCCGCTGGTCTGGTACAGGTTGCTACATCCGATTGCATGGGAGTCGAGGACGCGGATGCCGGCATCGAGGCCATCAAAACTGCCGGTATGCAAGCTCTGGGGATTGGTCCGAAAGATCGTTTTCATCGTGCAGATAAAGTGCTGCCTGACCTTGTGAACAAACATCTACAAGATGTACTCATTCAATAACCATAATCTGACACTGATTCAATAACCATCCAACAACCGTGTAGCCGGACACCTTTAATGGGTGTCCGGCTTGCTAAGTATATTATCGCACGCAGAATGTACGGATGTACACACTCTGTCGCTACAAGAAGGAGGCGCTGTGAATCTCTGGCAAGTACATGAAGATACCTTTGACCCACAAAAACTGCATGCCCAAGAGACAGTTTATACAATCGGCAATGGTTATTTCGGAACACGCGGGACGTTTGAGGAAGATTATCCAAAAGATAATCCAGCAACGCTGTTATTCGGAGTATTTGATCATATTGAGATAGGGGAAGCGGAGTTAGCCAACGTGCCTGACTGGCTACCGATCAAGCTTTTCGTCAATGGTGAACGCTTCCGTCTGGATAGGGGCAAAATTCTTGCATACCAACGCAGCCTGGACATGTATAACGGCGTTCTCACTCGCACCGTGCGTTGGGAAAGTCCTGGCGGTGCACGGCTCAGTATCGCGATTGAGCGATTTGCCAGCCTCGCAGATGAGCATCTAGGGGCTATCCGCTACAGCGTCACCGCCGAAGAACCCTCTGCTACAAGCGGTGATGCTGGTAATGGCAGCAATGATAGCTATGATGGCTATGAGATCGTTTTGTACTCAACCCTCAATACAGCAATGGGCAACTATCACCTTATGCACTGGGAACCAGTTGACCAGAGCAAAGAGCATGATCTGGTCTGGTTGCACACCGAAACGATTACTTCAAACGTGCAACTGGCTCAGACAATGAGCTTTACTTCACAGGCCGAGGGTTTTACGAAAGAGATCGTTGACTCAGATATCGCACCGAGCATTCACCTGCGTGGAAAGCTTGCTCCAGGCGAAACTATGACGGCGGAAAAGATTGTCGTTATGTACACCTCCCGTGACACAGAAGACCCGTTGCACACTGCTCTTGAACACCATCATGAGAGCCTGGGAAACGGACACGGCAATACTCCTACCTCTGCCCTTGACATACAGGTCTATGATAGGCTGTTAAAGGCTCACAAGGCGGCATGGCACGACTTCTGGCAAACCTCCGATATTATCATTGAGGGAGATGATAAGGCACAACAAGCCATCCGTTACAATGTCTACCAGTTGCGTATCAGTGCCTCAGCACATGACGACCGCTATAGTATCGCTGCAAAGGGCTTGACCGGCTTTGGCTATCGCGGGCACATTTTCCATGATACGGAAATTTTCATGCTGCCCTACTTTATCTACGTGCATCCCGATATTGCACGGCACCTGTTGCTTTATCGCTATCACCTACTGCCTGGAGCGCGGGCAAAGGCGGCAAGCAATGGCTACGTGGGCGCACAATATCCCTGGGAAAGCACGATAGATGGAAAGGAAGCAACGCCCGATGCCATCATCCACCCGGAAAGTGGCGAACTGATACCGGTGCTGAACGGCTCGCTCGAACTACATATCAGTGGGAGCATTGCACATGCAACCTGGGAGTACTGGTATATCACTGGCGACGATGAGTTCATGCGTGATTATGGTGCCGAGATTGTACTGAGTACGGCTGCTTTCTGGGTCAGCCGTAGCAGTAAAAACGAAAAGCGCAATGACTACGAGATCAACAATGTCATCGGTCCCGATGAGTGGCATGAACATGTCAATAATAACGCCTACACCAACTATCTGGCACGCTGGAATATTCAAAAGGGACTGGAAATACTGGATTGGCTGCATAAAACAGCACCTGACAAAGCCTTGCAGCTCGGTCAGCAAGTAGGCTTGACCGCTGAGAACCAGGAACACTGGCAGGATGTCGCGGCTCACTTGCGCATACCAATAAATAAAGAGACAGGTTTGATCGAGCAATTTGACAACTTCTTCAAGCTTGCACGCCTCGACCAGTCGAAATTCGCAGGTCGCAAGACCTCGTATCAAGGCATTCTCGGTATGACGGAGGTGCAAGGCTATCAAATCGTCAAACAGGCTGATGTGCTGATGCTGTTGACTGTACTAAACCCCGAATTTGATCGCAAAACGAAGCGTGTGAACTGGGACTATTACTATCCCATTACAGATCATGACTACGGTTCCTCACTCACGCCCGCGTTCCACGTCATTCTCGCCTGTCAATTAGGGCTGGCTGATGCGGCATACAGACTCTACATGCTTGGCTCACTAGTAGACCTGGAAAATCTGCGCGGCAATACGCCGGAAGGAATCCACGACGCTTGTTGCGGTGCCGTCTGGCAAGCTACCGTGCTAGGTTTTGCTGGTCTTCAGCTCACTGACGAGGGCTACACAACACATCCCATATGGCCAGATGGTTGGACGCGGCTGGCATTCACGGTCAAACACAAGGGAGAAACCATCCATATTGATTTGCGCCGGGAACAGGAATAAGAGCCAGTTTTTGCAAACCGGTGAAATTCTATTGACAAATACCCCGCTACAGGTTATGATACAACCTGTAGCAAGGCGCATTCGTCTAGCGGCCAAGGACATCGCCCTCTCAAGGCGGAGATCACGGGTTCGAATCCCGTATGCGCTACCATGTTCTACCAGGAACACGCCTCAAGCGGCTCTACAGGCCACTTGAGGTTTTTTGTTCTCCGGCTTTTCCGCAAAATGTAGCAACCATGTAGAACGCGGAAAAATGTCGCTACTTTCCCTCTCCACCGCCGCTTTCCGATAAATAGCTGTTATACAGGTGATAGCCTCTTCGTACCGCTCATAATGCACGACAGGCCGGATATGTGACTTATCCGTATTTTCTAAGCAGATCAGGCTCAATCTGGACAGTATCACTACACGAGCCTGTGCTCTATCGCATAGCGGGTAGCGGCACTGCGCGAGTAAACCCCGATCTTGTTGTAAATTGTGGTTGCATGTTTGTTCGCAGTGCGCACGCTGATTACCAGGTGTTCGGCAATCTGAGCATCTGTCCAGCCCTGCGCAATAAGGCGCAGCACTTCGACCTCGCGAGCTGTCAGATGATTGGGATAGGTCAAGCCAGAGGATGATTTTCCGCCGGACGGAGGATGCACGAGAGAGACCTCCAGTTTAGCAAGCGTGTCCTGCTCCCCGGCTAGCAGTGCCTGTTCTGGTGTCATTGTATGTCCCTGCTCCCATAAGGCGGCGAACACCTGCACTCCCAGTTGCAGGCGAGCGGCAATCTCAGCCTGCTCGAAGTCTAATCGATCGAGGCGGGACATCGCTATCTCTACCTCCTCGCGCTGGTGAGCGGCAACACTCCAGAACAGGACAGCCCGTGCCACCTGCCCCTGTGCCAGCGAAAGCGCCGCCCACCCCTCCAGGGAGCTTATCCATGTGTCCTGTTCGCCCAGCGTTTTGCCCAGGGCGAAGCACTCCTCATACAAAGCATCTGCCGCCGCATAGTTTTCCTCGGCACGATAGACCTTCGCCAGCAACAATTGGGCTTCAGCTATGCCACTTTGCTGGCCTCTTTCCTGATGCCTTGCCAGGCTCTCCTCGATAAGTCTACGTGCTGTCACTACATCGCCCTGACGCAGAGCAACATATCCCTTCAGGCCCAGGGCATAGGCCACACCATCCATATAGCCCAACTGCGTAGAAATGTCCAGGCTCTCTTCTAACTTCGCAGCGGCCAGTGTATAATCTTCCAGTTCAATCATCACTCGTCCCAGGTATTCAAGGGCGTAGGCCATCCCCCAGAGATCACTGGCATTTCTGAAACAGGTCAACCCGCGCTCTAAAAAGGGTTGGGCCTCAGCGTAGTTCCCTTGATTGAAGGCAATATATGCGATAATGAGGAAAACATCAGCCATTGCGCTCTCATCTTTTAATGGAGTCAGCAGTGCCAGAGCCTCATCAGCATAAGCACGTGTCCGCACGTAATCGTGCCTGATCCAGCAACATATCAGCGCGAGCCAGTAGAGTGTCATCGCGGTACCATGGTCATCGCCAAGCTGGCGATAGATCTTCAGGCTCTCCTGGCAGTACTGTTCGGCCAGATCATTCTTGCATAAGTTATAGGCCACACCGCCAGCATTTCTTAATGCCTTAGCCAGTACTCCAGCTGAGACCCCTTCCCGAGTAGCCAGCGCTTTCTCTGCCCAGGAGTATCCCTCCTTGTAAAAAGCACGCACCGTCCAGAACCAGTAGAGCGCCCCGCTGAGCCGCAAACTCAGTTCTGCCTCCTGCTGCACGCTCAGCCAGCTAAGCGCGGCGCGCAGATTTTCATAGTCCCGCTCCAGACGCTCCAGCCAGTATGCCTGCTCACCTCCATATTGCCGGTGTTCGGCCTCCTCTGCCAGAGCAAGATAATAGAGTGCATGCGCTCGCGAGGTTTGTTCAGCTTCTCCACTTTCTTGCAGGCATTCCAGCGCATACTCGCGTACCGTCATGAGCATTTGCAGGCGCGGCTCCCCCTCATCTCGCTCAATCTGGAGTAGCAGACTCTTATCGAGCAGCGAAGCAACTTCATTCAGAGCAGATACCTTTTCCCTATCACAGTCGTAATAGCAAACAGCTTCCACTGCATCCAGCGTCCAGCCGCCGACAAAAATGCCAGGCCGCCGGAAGAGCCGTTGTTCGGCAGCATCTAACAGGTCATAGCTCCATTTGAGAGTACTGCGTAACGTTTGCTGGTGCGGGGCCAGGGGGCGCATTTTATTGGAAAGAACATCGAAGCGGTGCGAGAGGCGTGCCAGCAAGGACTGCGGAGGCAAGAGCTTGATACGGGCAGCCGCCAGTTCAACGGCCAGTGGCAATCCGTCCAGCAGCACACAAATCTCAGCAATCGCACGGACATTGGCTGAAGTGAGTTGGAAATCCGGCAGGATCGACCTGGCAAGCCGAACTGAATTGGGGTCAGGGCTGTTGCCCCTGTGCTATACTCTGAATATGAAACGTTTGATCCTCTTTTCGCATGTCACAGAAGTCGCCCAGCAACGTGTCTTTCCGTTGCTCTTTCCAGACGAAATTCCGCGCAAGGTGTTTGCTTGCATGCCAGGCGATGGCTCCTTACGAGGCAGACAATACGTGTTGTTTTGCGATTCCTGGCGGGCCATCGCGAACCGTTATGGTGCAGAGTTTTTGTACATCGATAACTCAAAAGAAGACGCGTCGGAAGAACGGGCGAAGCTACAACGGGCGAATATCTTACTGATCACGGGCGGGAATGCCTGCGTGTTATTGAGAAATGTACGGAGAGCGGGATTAGACCAGGCCATCAAGGACTTTGCGCAGAAAGATCACTACGTCATCGCGGGCTACAGTGCGGGAGCGATGCTCCTCACTCCGACCGTACAGTTAGCAGCTTTCGAACCACGGGCACAGGAGAACAATGAGGTTGGGCTCACCAACTTCGATGCGTTACACCTCGTCGACTACGAGATATTCCCCCATTATGCAGAAACGACGAAAGAGATGTTCGAGCGGTACACATGCGTGACGCCTTATGCCGTGAAGCCGATTGCTGATGATGAGTATATCTGCATTGACGTGCAGGAAAACAGCAAAGAGTGTGCGAAAAGCACTCCTTTTTAGCAGAACATGATTGACAAATTCTCTGAAAAGGGGTATCTTTTCCCTCAAGCAAAGACGCAAGGGCTCACCTCATAAAGGATGATACCCTGCGTTTTTTGAATGCAGAAATCCGTGATGTGACCAGGCATCACAAGTAGCAACGATCACAGTGGAGATAGCGCTATGTCGATTGACACACACAAAGAAATTCTCGGCTTTCAGGCGGAAGTCAAGCAGTTGCTTGATATCATGATCCACTCCCTTTACAGTAACAGGGAAATTTTCCTGCGCGAACTCATCTCGAACGCCTCAGATGCGATCGATCGGTTGCGTTTTGATGCTCTCTCGGACGCAAGTCTGTATGAGAACGAAACCGACTTCGCTATTCGTATCGCTTACGATAAAGAGCAACATACCATTACCGTGGCTGACAACGGCATTGGCATGTCCCGCACGAGCCTGATCGAAAATATTGGCACCATTGCCAAATCGGGAACGCGGGAGTTCTTTCAATCGCTCACCGGCGACCAGCAGAAAGATGCCAGCCTCATTGGTCAATTTGGTGTAGGATTCTACTCGTCCTTCGTGGTCGCCGATCTGGTGACGGTGACAACTCGCCAGGCGGGGCTTAGACCCGAAGAGGGCGTCCGCTGGGAGTCCAATGGCGAGGGGACATATATGATTGAAACGGTTGAGAAGGTCACCCGTGGCACCGAAGTCACGTTACATCTGCGCGAAGGGGAAGACGAGTTTCTCGATGGTTTCCGCTTGCGTGCGATCATTCGCAAATACTCCGATCACATCATGCTCCCTATCATCATGCGGACTGAAGGAGAAGACCAGCAGAAGGATGAGGTCGTCAATCGCGCTTCCGCACTATGGACACGCCCGAAGAGCGAGATCAAGGATGAGGAGTACATCGAGCTATACAAGCACATCGCTCACGACTTCAGTGATCCTCTCGTCTACGTCCACAGTCGTATGGAAGGGACGTATGAGTACATCTTACTACTCTATATTCCCTCACGGGCCCCGTTTGACTTATGGACCCGCGAGTACCGGCATGGTGTCAAATTGTATGTGCGCCGGGTCTTCATTCTGGATGATGCCGAGCAGTTGCTGCCCCGCTACCTGCAATTCGTGCGAGGAGTGATTGACTCGAATGATCTGCCGTTGAACGTCTCGCGAGAACTCTTGCAGCGAAACAGGCTCGTTGACACAATTCGCGCCACTGCGGTCAAGAAGGTCCTCGGTCTCCTCACCGACCTGGCAACCACCAATACAGAGAAGTATGCCGATTTCTGGAAAGAGTTTGGCCGTGTGCTGAAAGAGGGGCTCCTCGAAGATCATGCGAACCGCGAGATGATTACGGACCTGCTGCGCTTTGCCTCGACGGCTTCTGGCAAGGATACCCAGGATGTTTCGCTTGAAGCGTATGTGGCGCGGATGAAAGAAGGGCAGGACAGGATCTACTACCTGATTGCCGAGAGTTTTGCGGCAGCGGCGCACAGTCCTCTACTGGAGATCTTCAGGAAAAAGGGGATTGAAGTCTTGCTGCTCTCAGACCCGGTAGATTTTCTGGCGGAGCCTGAACTTCGAGCGTTCAAAGGCGTTCCTCTGCAATCCGTGTCACGAGGAGAGATCGATCTGTCTGGGCTAGAAAATGAGCAAGAGCAAGAAGAACATCGGAAGAGTGCCGAAGAAGTCACGGAGCTGCTCGATCGCATCAAAGCTGTATTAAACGAGCAGGTCAAAGAGGTGCGCACAACGACACGCTTGACCACTTCGCCGGCATGCATCGTCGTTGACACCTATGGCATGGACCTTGGCCTCAAACGCTTTTTGCAATCAGCAGGACAGGCACTTCCGAACGATAAGCCGATTCTGGAAATTAACCCCGGCCATCCCATCATCGTCAAGATAAAAAAGGAACAGGATGAAAAGGACTTCGCGGATTGGGCCCACGTTCTTTTCGATCAGGCAATGCTTAGTAGTGGCGAGAAGTTGGAGGACCCAGTCAGTTTCGTCAATCGGCTCAATCATTTGCTGGCGCAGGTCTAGCACAGCCACACGGCCTGTGTTGCAATAAAACTGTGTTTTTTCTTTTCATATGTAAAATACGGGTAGGAAAGGGAAGGCCATTTCGAAAAAAAGCGACAAGTCTCCTACTTCCTCAGAAGCTTCCATACATGCAGAGCCAGGCAACTCCCAATGGCCCTATCGCGCCTTACAATTTGGGGATTTCCGTCTCTTATTCATTGGCACATTCATTGCCTCACTTGGGGAGCAGATGATCAATGTTGCCATTGGCTGGGAACTGTACGAGCGCACAGGTTCGGCACTGGTGCTGGGCGGCGTCGGGCTGGTGCTGGTGATCCCTATTATTCTGCTGTCGCTGCCAGCTGGCCACCTGGCCGATCGGTTCAATCGCAAAGCTATCGTGATCGCGACCCAGGTTCTCATCGCGCTGGGTTCTCTTGGTTTAACCGCACTATCATACACTTCCGGGTCGCTGGTTCTGATTTACGGATGCCTGCTATTGATCGGCACCGCTGTGGCCTTCAATAGCCCGGCCACTTCGACGTTGCTTCCTCAGACAGTGCCAGAGAGTGTTTTTCAGAATGCCGCGACATGGAGCAGCAGTGCCTCGCAGTTGGCCTCCGTGCTGGGTCCGGCATCAGGTGGTCTCGTCATTGCCTTGAGTGGCAGGGCAACGATAGTCTATGCTATCAATGTTGGAGTTGCCCTGATCTTTGCGGTGCTGATCATGCCACTACGCGGACACCGACGGGAGATACGCTCCAGTGAGGCGACAACACTGGGGGCACTGGCGGAAGGATTACAATTTCTGCGCCGTACCCAGATTATTCTGGCTGCGATTACGCTGGATATGTTTGCAGTACTATTGGGCGGTGCTACAACGCTGTTACCAATTTTTGCCAGGGACATTCTGCACGTCGGCCCGGTTGGCCTGGGATGGCTACGAGCGGCTCCTTCAGCGGGTGCGCTGTGCATGTCGATTGGTATTGCTCACGCTCCCTCCTTCAAGAGGGCGGGAAGGACGCTGCTTTGGGCGGTTGCGGGTTTTGGCGTGGCGACGATAGTCTTTGGCCTGTCGCGCTCGTTCTGGCTCTCGCTGCTCATGCTTTTCATGCTGGGGGGTCTTGATAACGTCAGCGTCGTCATTCGTCACACCCTTGTCCTTATGCGTACACCAAATACCATGCTGGGGCGCATTTCGTCAGTCAATAGCCTCTTCATCGCCATATCAAATGAATTAGGGGGCTTTGAATCGGGCGTGGTGGCACAGTTGTTTGGTCCCACCCTGGCAGTAGTCAGCGGCGGCGTAGGCACAATCCTCGTTGTTCTGTGCATTGCATTGATCTGGCCTGAGATGCGCCGCCTGCGCTCGTTAAGTGAGACAAAACAATAGAGCAAACGTTTGTCTTGCCAGGATAACGTCCCGGCAAGACAAAGTATAAACGGACGCAGGCGGCACTTCTTCTACTTCCTTTTGCTCAGCGTGTCCTGATTATAATGCGCCAGAGGCAGATTCCTCCACCAATGAAAAGCAGCGATACGATGATTAGAGACCATGTCCAGGCAGTGAGAGATTGCGCGGCATGTACTTCTGGTGTCGCGTTGGGATCGCTGCCGGTGTTTGGCAAGCTAGGAAGACCCTGTGTTTGCGAGGTAACAAGTTGGCTTTTGGGCGTACCATTGAACATTCCAACAACAAACAGACTCGCTACCATATTCGCGTTAAGTGTGGCTGAAGTTGAAAGCGTCGCATTGTTAGTAGAAGAGAGGACACTCAAGTTATATTGACCGGCTGGTTCCTCAAGATAGTTACTGGCATTCTGATAGGTTATGCCGTTGAGAAGCGTTGTGCCACCTGAGGATACAGTGACAGGGCCAGCATCGGGCGAAAGCTGGTATGTACGAAATTTAGCTTTGCCAGGGGCAAGGATGTTATTATCAACGAACACTTCCAACGATAGGTTAGTCGGCTGAGTGCCGATAGCGGCCACAGTATAGGCCACACCCGGACTGACCGTTAAGGTTTCTCGAATCACAGAGGCATTGATGCCTTTTCCAACCAGAGCAATTTGTACATTGTGAGGCCCTGGCGGAATAGAAGCGTAATTTGTGACCGAGCCAAAGGCAAAACTACTGAGTAGCTTGTTTCCATCCACGAAAACATCAGCAGTTCCTACATAGGGTGAAGCATGGATAACGCGCACAAAAGACGGGCTTGCAACCTGGGAGCGGGGTGCAGTGGCAGAAACCTTCTGAACTGCGAGGAAAGCGGTGCAATAGCAAAGACTAAACAGACCAAGTACCAGCATCAGGTTACTCACGAGAAGAGCGGAAACACGTTTGAGAGTCATTACTACATCTCCTTTCATGTTCGCATGAAATCCAATTATTCTTGATGCCTCCCGATTGCGTTGGCCCAGGCGGCCTTCACTGAGGACATCAGTTTCCCGTTGCGAGAAAAGAATGCCTTCCGGTGTTCATCGCGTTGAGTTGCCTCTGGCGATATCCTGGAAGTTGGAGCTTCTGGTTCTACAAGTACTTTCGATAACTGCTCAATGGTTGGTCCGGCAAATAAAGTTGCTGAAGAGATTTTCTTGCCCCAACCCTGCTCGATCCGATCTACCATGCGGACAGCCAGTAAAGAATGCCCTCCTAATTCAAAAAAGTTGTCCCGGATTCCTATGGGTCGTACATCCAGGAGTTCTTCCCAAATCTGTACAAGTTGCTGATGCACCGGAAGTGTTGGTGCGACAAAGGCTTCTGACAGTTCAGGACGCGTCTGCTCAGGCAGAGGAAGCGAACGCCGGTCAACCTTACCGCTTGGAGAAAGAGGCAGAGCTTCAAGTAGCATAAAGACTGCCGGAATCATATAGTCCGGTAATTGATCTTGCAAAAAGCGGCGTAAATTGCTGCTTGTGAGGGAATGCTCACGTTGAGGGACAACGTAAGCGACCAGGTGCTTCCCTCCGGTCACATCCTCATGGGCTTGCACAACTGCCTCACGAACTTCCGAGTGCTTCCCCAGTGCCGTCTCAATTTCCCCCAGTTCAATGCGGTAGCCACGAATTTTCACTTGCTGGTCAACACGTCCCAGAAACTCAATGTCACCGGAAGGTAAGTAGCGTGCCAGGTCACCCGTTCTGTACAGACGCGCTCCCGATTCAGTACTAAATGGGTGTGGAATAAACTTCTCCCTGGTGAGAGCGGGACGGTTGAGATACTCACGCGCCAGACCAATACCACCGATATATAACTCACCGGGTACGCCGATGGAAACAATGTCTCGATGCTCATCCAGCAGGTACACCTGGGCATTTGGAATGGCATGCCCAATTGGCACCTCTGCTAATGTCGCATCCGGTGGGGCAACTGCCGCCGGTACCTCATACATTGTTGCTACAATAGTTGCCTCTGTTGGGCCATACGTATTTACGAGTTGCAGCCGCTGGCCCACATGCTTTTGCCATACCGCTACCAGTTCCGGTAAAGCTTTTTCGCCTCCAATAATCACCAGACGCAGTGAAGGAGGAAGCATGGCTGCTTCTTTAGCAATTTTTCTTGTAAGTTCATGCCAGAAGGCGGTAGGCAAGTCCAGAATGGTTATTGCCCACTCCTGGCACTTTAGCAGGAAGAGGGAAATTGAGTCCAGCATAGCATTTGTACGTAATACGAGTGTCGCTCCGCTGGTCAGGCAAGGATAAATCTCTTCCGCACTCGTATCAAAACTGAGCGGTGCGAATTGCAATACACGATCGCCTGGCTTCAATGCATATGCGGCAGCCGCAACCCTGGTGTAGTTTACCAGAGACTGATGCTGGATGATTACACCCTTCGGTGTTCCTGTAGAGCCAGAGGTGTAAATGACGTAAGCGGCATTCTCCACTGTTACGCCACTATCAGGATTTCGCTCGTCTTCCAGACCAATCTTATCCCAATCTTTATCGAGGCACACTACCTGCATTTCATGTTCGGCTTCAGCTATTTTCCCAATGAGCCGCTCCTGGGTGAGCAGCACCGACGTGCGAGCATCGGAGAGCATGAAGGAGAGACGTTCCGGCGGATAGGCAGGATCAAGCGGTACATACGCTCCCCCTGCCTTGAGAATGCCCAATACACCCACAATCATCTCCGGGGAGCGTTCCACTGAAAGACCTACCAGCGTCTCCGGCCCTACACCAAGCCGTTGCAAGTAATGCGCAAGTTGATTGGCCCGCCGGTTCAGTTCATGGTATGTTAGACAGATCAAACCTGTGTCCTGATAGATAACGGCGGGTTCATCCGGGCTACGCTCCACTTGAGTCGCGAATAGTTGGTGAATGCATTGATTTTCTGAATAGGCTACTCCGGTACTATTCCATTCTACAACTACACGCCGCCACTCCTCCACACTCAATAATGGTAACGCTGACTCCTGTTGCGGGGATAGCTGTTGTTTCCACGCCGTACTGTTAGCACGCTGAATGGGAAGGCTTTGAGCATTTAAATCCATAACTTCAATCCAATTGAGCAAACAAGCAATTTTCTTTGTTAAATTCTTCCAGTCTGAATAGTGTATCAAGCGATTCTTATGGAAACAACCGTTAAAATACGAAGGTTGATGTGGGGGTATTTTCCAGTAGTCTTTGCCAATGGCACGCAGGAATTTATTGCGCTTATTTAGTATATTTACTTACGTATTATTACGTGTCTGGGTATTATCCTATGCAGGCAACATTGCGTGCTGTAGCTGAGGTAGAGATTTGATCAAAACCTATGTAGGCAAAGAAGATGATACTTGCACCGCGGAAGATGCCCCCGGCACCGTAGGGAAGAAATGGCGACCAGTTCGCTGCTTGAATATGACCGAAACCAACCACCAGGAAGAACACAATCACCGCGAGTTTGATCATCACAATGACGTTATGAGGTCAATCGGTTTGACCCGCCAGAGTTGGCTCAACGGCCTGGTAGCCATATGCGTCTCCTTCGCTTATTCTAAAAGAGATGTGGAAAAACAGAACACTCTATAAGACACGTTCTGGCAAGCCATAGCGGTTACAGAAAAATGAAATTTGTACTCGCCCCTTCCAAGCCGTTATAATATGAAGTGGCACAGGCTTGATGTTCTCAAGCGTAGTGCTATTAGCACAAAGTAAACACACTTCACTGGAAATGAAAGGAACTCTCATGTATAAAAAATTGCTGTTCGGATTAGTCCTATTTGGCCTCTTCAGCGTTCTGCTCGCGGCGTGCGCGATAGTAGATACTTCTACTCTAAACGCGAATTTGCCAACAGCTGATATGGGTGGATCGAGTTTTATCCAATCCTCGGTCACCGTGAAAAAAGGTGATATGCTTAATCTTGTAGATACGTCTTCCGCTACACATATTATCACGAATGGCAGTTGGGTTGGCACAACCCAGAAACCGGCAAAAGAGGCAGGCGCGCCTACTATTAACCAGACCTATAATGGTAACGACAGTGCACCTATTGGACCCTTTAATAGTACTGGCACATTCCATTTGTATTGCACAATCCATCCAGGCATGAACTTGACCATCATAGTTCAATGACCTTTCTTTTTTATGAAAGAGGCGCAAGATTGGGGCAGGCCTGCCCCAATCTTGCGCCTCTTTCATAGTTAGTACTGCGCTTTCCAAACTCCTAATATCACCCGTATAGGTAAATCATGTTCTCTTGCTCGTTAGTTTCTGTAATGGATAAACCAGAATGGACTAGTACTTTTTGGTGGATAGGACTAATTTTTTAGTGTTTCGCTGCCCGGCTATGCTATACTAGCACAAGATTTCCAGTAGATAAGGTGATATTTGCCCTATGCGGTCACATAGATCACACGGATTACTTATATTGAGACAGTTGAAAACAAGTTCCTCTTTTGCCCTTTATGTAAAATGTGCTGCTATTTTTGTGCTTTTTGCTCTGAGTGTTCTAGTTGTCGCTTGCGGCAGTAATGGGACTGACACCAATATAGATAATCCCGTTGTTACCGTTACGATTAACCTCGGCGACAATAGCTCACCGACCCCCCCATTACCAGCATACTCATGTAACGCCTGGGTAACTAATACGACGCCAAGTGTCTACTCAAACACCATTGCAGTCTATGCGAAGTTTACCCACAATGTGGATGGCAACCCTGAAGGTATCGGGGGTGCGCAGGCGCAAGCGAATGTTCTGTGGCCTGATGGGAACAGCACAGCGGTGACAGTGCAGACAACCAGCGATGGTCTGGCGGTATTTCCCGTTTCTATCGCCAACAGGTCTGCGGACCTGAATAAAATCGTACTCGTCACAGTGCAATTTACCGCTCCCAATGTGCCACCATGTACGGTGGGAGCTGATCAGGCAGCCTTCTTCACACTCATCATTGCATCACCGACAGCAATTGGTAGCCCAACAGGTTCACCGACGAGGATCAACCGGTACACCATCGCCAACTACGTCTCCAACACCTAAACCGACAAAAACGCCTAAACCAACAAAGACTCCAAAGGGTGGGATGAGAAAGCAGGGAGGTCAGCGATAGCGATCAACGATGGCATACAGCTGGATACCTACTTTGTAGACCATCCTTCCCATTGCGGAGCTTATGGCTTTGATCCTGAGCGTTATACGTCAAAACTGCGAGAATTTGTCGCTTGTCACGTACAACAGCATTTTTCTGGATAGAAGGCTAAAAAGTACAGATTGCATAGTCAAACACTTGCAAATTGGTAAATTTCTATGCATAATAGCTGGTAGGAGAGAATAACACCTTATCTGACGGAAATACCGTGTCTACTATGCGTAAACAGAACCAAAGGAGCAATACATGTTGACGCCCGATGATTTGGATCAAACAACGGAGGAGATAGAACGCCCTTCGCGTCCGGTCAGCCACCGCGATATATTGAATGAGCGTCGGCAGAGCAAATTGCAACAAAAACAGACCGATATATTGCCCTCGCTCAACGGAGAAGCTCCCGGTGGAAAGCTTGCCATGCGACAAGTTGTTCAATTGCGTGAGGAAAATCGGCGGTTGCGTGCTGAATTGGCGGAATATGAGCGCGATATTGAGTCCATCCACAACGGTCATAAGCTGGAAACGGAACAGGGCCAGAATCATCTGCGCGAGTTGATGGAGGAGCGCAACCGACTGCAGGAAGCCCACTTGCAACTGGAACGGCGCTACCAGGAACTGTACCATTCCTTTCAGACCGCTGTTGAGGAAGAAGCACAAAATATGGTAGACAAGGCAACTCAGACACTTGACCTGCATCCCGACGAAAGACCAGTTACCAAAAATGATATCATGAAAACAGTGGAACTGCATATCAAAGAGGTTGAGGATCGTCATACCGCCGAGGCCGTCTACCTGATGCAGCAGGCTCAACGTAAAGCTTTGCAGGTGGAACACGAACTTGCACGGGAACGCCTGAAAATTGCGGCTGACCGGCAAAATCTGCAAGCGCAGCAGAAAGCCATGCGCGAACAGACCAAAGCCGAGCAAGTTGCACTCGAAAAACGCTTGCGCCACCAGTGGACAGTGGCACTTGCAGCAATGACTACGATCCTGCTTCTGGTTTTACCACTGCTCCAGGTGATTTTCCTGTCTCTGCTGCGGATTTCAATTTACCGCGCTGATGTGGTTCGCGCTGTTCTTCCCGGTCGCCATATGTTTACTGCTGGCAACGCTTTTTGCTAATATGCGCGTAGAAGCTGCAAAAAATGCCAGAAAGAAGAAGGCTGCTGAACAGAAGAAGGCCAGCGACGAGAAGAAAGATGCAAAGCCCGTCGAACAGAAAAAAGCTTGAGTTTGTGAAGGAAAGAGCGCTAGTGGCAATTTGCGCCGCAAATTGCCACTAGCGCTCTTTCCTTCACAAAGGACAATGATAATTAACGGCGAAAATTGAGGATGGTACGCACGAACTTGCGGTTTTTCGCGGTTGCTTCTCCTTCAAAATAGGCTTGAAAGACAGCCTGTTGTACGCCGGTATTCATGGTGGGGTAGGCATGGATGGTCGCCAGAATATCGTTCAACGTCAAATGATGGTGCATCGCCAGTGAAAGTTCGCCAAGCAGTTCGCCGGCACGCAGACCAACCATATGGACACCGGCGATTTCATCTTTCTTCCCTGCCAGTACAAGTTTGATAAAACCAATCACAGCCCCCTCCGGTCTGTGCGCGATCAATGTCGGCCCAGGGAAATCTCACAATGCGTATCTGACCATTGTATGCTCGCGCAGCCTCAGCGGGCGTCATACCAACACGCGCAGCTTCTGGATCGGTAAAAGTACACCAGGGGAGAACACGGTAGTCCACCTTCTTTTTTCTAAAGGGTACCAGGGCATTACGGACTGCAACACCCGCTTGATACGCTGCGACATGCGTAAAGAGATGGCCGCCAATCACATCACCAATAGCTAGCACATTGGATCTGGATGTTTGGAGATACTCGTTGACCTTAACGCCTTTCGCATCGTATGTGATACCGGCAGCCTCCAATTGAAGACCGTCCACGTTTGGTAAGCGCCCGACAGCCAGGACAATCTCATCGGCCTCAAAAGAGACAAGTTGATGGCCCATGCTGGCAGTAACGACCTTCTTGGCGCCATTGCGACTGACCCGAACAACACGCGCATTTGTTACAATATTGATGCCCTCAACGATCAACACGCCGGCAACAGTGGCTGATACCTCGGGGTCTTCCCGCGGCAAAATACGATCTGGCCCCTGGATAATCGTCACATTGGTGCCAAGGCGTGTAAATGCCTGGCCCAATTCAACACCAATGGGGCCGCCGCCAATAACGACGATGGAAGCAGGCAAATGCAGCAAGTCAAAGACATCTTCATTGGTCAGAAAACCCACTTCCGCTAAACCTTTGACCTCTGGGATAGCAGGATGCGAACCGGTAGCAAGAACCGTATTGCGGCTAGAGATGATTTCATTATTCAGGAACAGTTCCGTTGCAGATTTGAACGAGACATGGCCAAATTTGACGGTAACACCTTCCGTGTACACTTTTTCGGCTTCGGCAACACGCCCAATAACGCCCTGGACATAGTTGGACACTTTTACCATGTCAACACCCAGGTTAGCGGGTAGCAGACCAAACTTTGCAGCTTCTTTTGCCTCATGCACGATACGAGCCACATGAATAAGACTTTTACTTGGCACGCAGCCGTAATTGAGGCAGTCACCACCGAGACGCTCTTTATCAACCAGCAATACATTCGCGCCAAGTGACGCGGCGATGCGGGCAGCCGTTAGCCCGCCAGAACCACCGCCAATGATTGCCATGTCATACTTCGCCATCTTGCCCTCTCTCTTCGGTACTTTATATTGACGCTATAGCTACCGGGTTGCTTATGATCATATCATTTCAGTATTGTAAGCTTCGTGGAGTGAATATCCAAAGGTATGAGCGAGTATCATACGGAAATCACTTCACATGAGCTTGTAGTAGTACTCGTACCCTCAAAAGCGCTCATTTGAAACGAAAGAGTCCGCAAAGTACTATATTTTATAGAGACGTTTTTATTAAAGGAGAACATATATGGCACAAGAAGTTCATCCAGAACCAAAGCAAATCTTGAAACAGCATACTATCTGGCAAGATGGGCAACAACCGGAGCCATGTGTTGTCGTGATCTTTGGGGCTACCGGCGACCTGACGCAGCGCAAGCTCCTGCCGACGCTTGCACATCTTTCGCATGATCATCCGTTGCCACAAGGTTTTTCTATAGTTGCCTTTGCACGCCGCCCGATGACTGACGAGCAATGGCGCAAGATGGCATTGGATTCGGTCAATAAATTTATGCCGGAAGATGATAAATTGGATGCAAGAGCACAGGATGTTTTTGCGCAGAGGTTGTTTTACTGCCAATCTGATTTCGATGATCGCGAAGGCTATCACAAACTCGCGGATTTGCTCGACAAACTTGACCAGGAGCGTGGAACAGAGGGCAATCGCATTTTCTATCTTGCCACGCCGCCAACTCTCGATGCGGAGGTGATTCACCAGCTTGGCGGTGCCGGTCTGGCCCGCTCTAGCCATAGCAACGGCGGCAATGGTGACGAAGAATTGTGGACGCGTATTATCATTGAGAAACCCTTTGGCCGTGACCTTGCTTCGGCGCAAAAGCTCAATCGCACGCTTGGTCGCGTCTTCCATGAAAATCAAATCTACCGTATAGACCACTACATGGGCAAAGAAACGGTGCAAAACATCCTGGCATTTCGTTTCGCCAACGGTATCTTTGAGCCGCTCTGGAATCAGAAATATATTGATCACGTTCAGATTCTCGTCGCCGAAAGTCTGGGTATTGGCTCACGCTCCGAGTATTATGAAGAATCAGGTGCCATTCGCGATATGGTACAGAACCACATTATGCAGGTATTGTGTCTGACGACAATGGAGGCACCAGTTGCCTTCGATGCCGATGCCATCCGCGATGAAAAAGTCAAGGTCATGCGCTCTATCCCGCTCTTCTCGCCAGAAGATGTAGCGCAACGTACGGTTCGCGGACAATACACACAAGGTTCCATTGATGGACAAGAGCAGGTTGGCTATAAGGAAGAGAAAGGCGTCGCGCCCGACTCGAAGACTGAGACATATGTGGCTCTGAAGCTGTTCATCGAGAACTGGCGTTGGGCCGAGGTGCCGTTCTATATCCGCACAGGAAAAGCCCTGCCAAAACGTAGCACTGAGGTTACAATCCAATTTAAACGTGTGCCACACCAACTCTATAAGCCCTCAGAGACAAAGGGTCTGGTACCGAACCGATTGACGATCCGTATCCAGCCGGACGAAGGGATGTCGCTGAAATTCGCCGCGAAGATTCCAGGAGCGGCTCGCCATCTCAGCGATGTTGATATGAATTTCGCATATAACACGGCCTTCGGCATCGAATCGCCTGATGCATATGAGCGCCTAATTGCGGACTGCATGATCGGGGACTCAACGCTATTCATCCGCCGCGACGAAGTTGAGACATCCTGGCGCATCATAGATAGCATCACCAGTGCCTGGAAAAACATGCCCGATAGCATCTATCCCTATCCAGCAAGCTCGTGGGGGCCGGAACAAGCCAACGCGCTGATCGAAAAAGATGGGCGCGAGTGGGATAACCCGTAACTATATACTCCAGGACACACCACAAAAAATACCCCTGCCGCGGCGCCGCAGGGGTATTTTTTGTGGTGTGTCCTGGAAAGAACGGCTAAGCGTTATTGTCCTTCAGCGTATTGTCAACATTCTTCTCGACGTGACCTGCAGTCTCCTGCGCCTTACCGCCCGCCTCGCGAACCTTCCCCTTTGCCTGCGTCTCCTTATTGTCGGTCACCTGACCAACTTTGTTTTGCACCTTACCGGCAGCCTGGTTGGCTTTTCCTTTCAACGAGTCTTCTGTACCCTGCGTACCGAGATCTTTGTTGTCATTGTCTGCCATATGGGTTTCTCTCCTTTGAGCGAGCTACAATATTCACAATTCTTACGGTGGCGTTGACCTTTCCGCTTTGAGGCGTAAAAACAATCACACCACTTCCTTTGTAAACACGTTTGAAGAGTAAAAAGTGTATACACTCGCCGCTATTTACGGCATGATAATCGGCCCAACACTGCCGGGGTCAAGAAGCATTGAAGCGGCAAGAGAGGTGGCTTACTTTACGAACCACCTCTCTTGTCGCTTCAATGCTTCTTTACAAGACGAAAGTCATCGGTTAGCTATTATAGCTTCCGTATGACCTGGGCGTATTTGTTGTACTTGTAGGGCTTGTAGGGCTTGTAGTACTTGACTGCGCATTCTGCTTCGCAGTGCTTGCGGCTTGCTTTGTGGTGTCAGCAACATCCTGACTTGTCCGCTTGACAGTTGTTGTCGCCTGCTGCGCCAAATCGCCAAGAGTACTACCAGTATCTTTTACTTTACCGGCTGCCTGCTGTGCTAGATCGCTCAGGTTGCTGCTAGCCTGTGAGACATGGCTCGAAACTTGCTGCACATACTGATTCATCTGCTCATTCTCAGGCAAGTATCCGCGCAGTTCCTGAAGACGCTGGCTAACCATGCGGCGAGTCTCTTCACCGCGCATTGGGGCTACAAGTAAACCAATACCCACACCGACGAGTACACCTTTGAAAAAATTCTTCATCTAAACTTCCTTTCCTATTTTCATCCAGTCCATGCGGCATCGGGCATCTGCTCTACGACGAGGACATTCCGCGACCACAGAACTTCTAGCTCAAACTCTTCTCATAGCACGAATGATCAGCCCTCTCAGTTTCAAAATGCATTGTCTCATGAAATAGTAACAAACATCTCCATATACCCTGCGAATGCGGCATACGGACCGACAAACGGAAGTTCTTTCACCAGTTCCTGCATTGCTTCCAATGAAAAACCTTGCTGCACTAATTGCGTGCGCCATGCCCACGCTTTCTGAATACGCTGTCTATCTGCCTCGCTTAAAGACTGGTCGGATCGCCCTCGTCCATAGTTATAGCGGCGTAACAGGTCAGGATCACGGATATACGAACGCAAAAGAGGGACGATAACATTGCGGATAGCCTGTTCATCTACCGATTGGCGCAGGTATGAAATTAGCAATTCCTCATCTACGGTAGAGGCTTTGCCCATCTGGTGCAATAGTTGTCTACGCTGCTCCATTTGTATGCGCACAGGATGGAGCAACGTTCCGCGTTCGCTCAATCGCACGTCCTGTAATTGTCCGTTCAGCACTGCGCCATAGCCAATACGGCTAACCGGGCCATTCAAGGATACAATTTGCTGAGAACCATACAAGCCACGTTGCCACTCGCGCACGGCCTCATGTGAGATAGGCCAGCGTAACCAGATACGTGGTGGGGTAACAAGCGGGTCCAGAAACAGTACTTCATGAGCGGTAGCGAGTACGGCTTCGATGAATGCCTCCTGCTTCTCACGCCGGTTATTGCCAACAATCCAGATATCTTGCATACCAGCATTGCGATAGGCCATGTGCCGGTGATGCCACTCCTCTACATTAAGTGGTGCGCACTGGAACTCAACGGCCCAGCGTCGCCCATCAGGATGCTTGACGAAGATATCGGCAATGCGATTCGGCTCAGGTAAGCGTTCCTCAAGCGTCACCACTGCATCTGGAAACTGCCCGCGTATCCATGCTGCAAGCACCATTTTCCCGCTGGCATGGCGCACCGATTCCGTCTCGGTACTCCAGGCACACTCTCCTTTTTGATGCGCGAAATGCAATTGCGTGCGCTTCTCCGGTCCGCCACGCACATGGACAATGCCGCGACAGTTCGGACAAAAGAGGATGCGCTCACGCGACCAGCGTTGTAACTGCTCCGATGCGACATCTTCAGCGATAACTGGACGCCCGCCGGGGCCATATGCGATGAGCATACAATCATCCTTTTTGTCTGCAAGAACGTTTGTACGAGTGAAGTATACACTATCACACAGTAGAAAGCCAGCGATTGTCCATAGTGAGCGTGCATATTTTATTTGAAATGGGAAAAATCATCGCCAGGTGAGGTTAAATTGCTTAGTGGTTATTGCGCTAACTCTACTCTTGATCTACCACCGGTGATATAAAGGCAGAGATGCCGCTCTGGCGAGTTAGTGATCTTGAACTACCATTGTTTTCTATAATGGCGTATAATCACGGTACTACTACCAGATTCATAGAGACATGCTAATTGAGGAGATACTTTGTGGTGGAGATACCTGAAAATGATATTCACCTGTTACTGAATGCATTTTATGAAGGCGTTTGCTTTTTTAACGCACAAGGAGAACTGCGATATTATAATGCCGCCGCTCAATCGCACTGGGGCATACAGCAGAAGAAAAAGCATGCACTTACGTCATGGCCGCCGGTAATACGGGCATTCGCAGGTGAAAGTATCTATCACGAACTGATACATGTAGAGAAGCAAAAATCGCTACTCGTTAACGCTTTGCCTCTGCTTAGCGAAACCAGTACCTTACGGGGAGTGATTATTACATCGCAGAACGTGAGCGAGCATGTCATGATAGAGCAAGAGGCTCAAATTGCATTGGATATTTTAGTTGAAGCCATGCTTGATACGACAAACATTATAGATATTGATGAAGCACTGCGCAGAATAGCCACACTGCTACCTCAGATGGATGCCGTTGATAATAGCGTTGCTTTTCGTGTAGACGATACGACGAGAGAAATCACTCCCATAGGGTTGTTTGGTGTCAGTCAACAAAATGACGAAGAATGGCGTAAAGAACTCGCAGCACTCAAATATAATACGCAGAAGGCAGTCAATGAAGCGTCACCGGCGTATCTACAGGCTTTGCGTATGATGCGCACCATCAAAGTCGAATTTAGCACCGATACAAAGGAGAATAATTCACGCAATCTCCGCGCCGCCATCTATGCCCCGGTCACGATGGATGGGCATGTCATGGGTCTGCTGGGAATAGAGCGTCAGCGCACGCTTGGGGCCAATGAGACCTATTTTCCACACTGGAGCGTTGATCTTCTCACGGCACTCGCACGTCTCGCCAGCATGTCCATCGAAAAAATGATGCTGCATGCATCGGAAGAGCAACTGAAAGCCGAAGAGGCAACATTACGGGACTTGCTCAAGCAAAAAGAAGAATTCCTTTTACTGGCAGCACACGAACTTAAAAATCCACTCACTGCTATTCTTGGACAGGCACAAGTGTTGCGTCTTCGCCTCAATCGCACAATACACCATGGTTCAAATCAGCAAACGCATGAGTTAATTCGAGGATTGGAAAGCATTGAGCATCAAACGCGCAGAATTACGCATATGATCAATACGCTCATGGAGGTGAACCGGGTAGAACTAGACCGCATGGAACTTGAACTACAAGAAGTTGACCTGATCCGCCTGGTACAGCGTGTACTGAAAGACTATCTTCCACTCGCGCCAAAGCACGAAATATTTTTCTTCGTCAACGGACAACCAGTCCCTGTTTTCACAGACGAAAAAATAGCAGTAGCTCCTATCATAGTACAAGGGGACGAGCATCGTCTGGAGCAGATCATCAATAATCTCATGAGTAATGCCATCAAATATAGCCCAGCAGGGGGACCTGTGATTGCATTGCTTGAGCAAAAAGGTGACGAAATCGAATTGGCGATTGAGGATAGGGGTATTGGTGTACCTGTGGAGGAACAATCACGCCTGATCGAACGTTTTTACCGGGCTGAGAATGCACAAACAACTACCTCCAAAGGTCTGGGCATTGGACTCTATCTCGTCAATATTCTCGTAAAGCAACATGGTGGTAATCTCATGGTAAAAAGTGAAGGTATAGCGGGGAAGGGGAGCAGATTTAGCATCACGCTACCTCCCAAAAACTCACAACCATTTTAAATCTTGAGGACAACCATGCTTGATCTGACCGATATTTCCGTTGTTGATAATCATTGCCACCCCGTCTTACTGAATCAGCACCTGGACATGTTAGATTTTCGCGGCTATTTCACGGAAGCAAGTGATCGCAGCTTCGCGGAACGCCATGTTCCGAATAGTGTGTACTACCTCTGGGCACTCCACCAGTTAGCAACGTTCTATGGTTGTGCGCATACTGAAGAGGACGTACTCACAGCACGTAACAGCATGGCTTCTGATGCATTGCTGGAGCACCTTTACCGGGCGGCAAACATTGACACATTTGTGCTTGACCCGGCCTATCCAGTAAGTTCAGAGTGTTATTCACCGGAGCGCATGGGACAGTTGGGGCATTGCCGCACCGCAAAAATGCTGCGGTTGGAAACGCTCATGCAACAACTTATCCTCGAAGAGGATGACTTTGATGCTGTGTTGGAACGCTTCTCTATAGAGGTCAGCTATGCCCGTGAACATGGCTTCTGTGCGCTCAAAAGCATCGTTGCCTATCGCACAGGCTTAAATATCGCCGAGTGGAAAAAAGACGAAGCGGCTGCTTCTTTCGCGATGGCAAGGGAAGAGGCCATTGAACAAGGCTACTTACGCATCTCCCACAAGCCTCTGATCGACTATCTGCTTCACGTTGCCTTCCAGCACGCTGCCGAACAACAGTTACCAGTACAGTTTCATACGGGCTATGGTGATAGCGATACGGATATGCGTCTCGGCAATCCATTGCAATTGCGCGCGGTGTTAGAGCGAAGAGAGTATGCCACGATGCCCGTCATCTTGCTTCACGAGAGTTACCCCTACACCCAGCTGGGTGCCTATCTTGCGGCAGTCTATCCACACGTCTATTTTGATCTCTCGTACACGATTCCTTTCGTGGATAAACTGGAGATGCTGGCATTCACACGCCAGGCTATCAGTGTTGCACCCGCCAGTAAATTGATGTTCAGCACCGACGGTATCCATGTTCCCGAAATGCACTGGCTTGGAGCAATTCGTGGACGCAGCGTTCTCGCGCAGGTACTTGCTGAGATGATAGACGCCGATGAAATAGATGAGGGACAGGCTTACGATATCGCGCAGCAAATTTTACACGATAATGCTTATGCCGTCTATCAATTATGAGATACCAGAAAGACAGAGATAATGAATAAAAGGAAACAGTGCGGAGAGAATTTGCAATGACCGATGTACCAATTATTACAGACTCTTCTGGTGGCTCGGCACAATTTCGTATTGCTGTCTCCGCGCTGATATTTGATGGCGAACGCATTCTTTTAGCCCACCGGCGTGATATTGATTGGTGGAATCTACCGGGTGGTGGTATGGAAATCGGTGAGACGATAGACGAGGCACTCTGCCGCGAGGTAAGCGAAGAGACAGGATTGGCGGTGGAGATCAGACAACTGGTCGGGGTCTATTCAAAACCACAAAAGCAGGAGGTTGTATTATCCTTCCTCTGCAATGTGATAGGTGGCACGCTCACTACCACAGAAGAGAGCCGCGAATGTCGCTACTTTGCCCCCGCCGATCTGCCGATCAACACCTTACCCAAACATCGCCAGCGTGTAGAGGACGCGCTCCTTCATCAGCCAACCGCCATTCTCCGTACTCAAAGCAGCAGTACAGAGGAAGACCAGGGGTTGGTAGAATAAGTTAAATTGCCGGAATCGGACATATTATCATGCATCCCTCAGCGCATCCTGCACCGCCTGCTCAACTTCTCTCACGATGCGTTCGCGTAGCCGGATTGCCCATGCTTCATCCCAGGCATCTTGCTCTTCCAAATAGCGTTGGCAACGCAACAAAGGATCGTGTTGATGCGATTGATCGCTGGAATAAGGTTCACTAGCACTCCATACCTGTAACTCTAGTAATACGGGTCCGAAGCCTTCACGAGTATGGTGCATGGCGGCACACATAGCAGTGTAGACGGCAATGACATCAGAACCATCTATACAGTGATAGTCAATGTTGAGCGGAAGGCTCATTGTTTGCAAGAGAGATACGTCGGGTTGGGCATATTCATGGCTATAGGAAACATTTCGTTCGCAAATAAAGATTGCGGGAAGCTGGTGGTGCGCGGCAAAGGTGATGCCTTCGCGGAAATCGGGTTCTACGATAACCTCATCACTGCAATAAGCGATGGTAACGGCGAGGGCTTTGCGTAGTTTGCTGGCGAATGCTATACCGGCGGCATGAAGGATTTGTGTGGCAACAGATGCAGCCCCTGCTACCATATTATGCTTCTGATAACCCCAATGATGCTCAGGTTGAGTCGGCTGGGCAGGGTGGGCGGATTGCGCCTGTTTCTTATGGGCCTGGATATAGGTGCGAAAAATTTCATAGGGCATCATACCAATGGTCAAGACGACCCCGAGGTCACGGTAGTAAGGAAGAGTAAAGTCTTTGCCGACTTCTATGCAGACCGCGCTTCCCACTTGTGCCGCTTCGTGACCACGGCCGGACACTACTAATCCGATATGTCCTTGTTGATATAACGCAGTAGTATACTCATCCACAATGCACGTTACAAGCATACGAGCGTACAAATCTTGCACACATGCCAAAGATGGAGAATGGCCCTCTATCTCCAAAAGTATCTTACCTCAACCTCTGCAATTACCAGGAATACTCTATACTGAACTTTTCAAATCCTGATTATTATACGCCTTACGCAAATGTCCCGGCAATATGCTAAGCAGTGAAATAGAAACTCTGTAGTACAACAAACGCAGAGTATCACGATTGATACAGAAGTAACCCGCTGATACAGGTATCAGCGGGTTACTTCTGTATCAATCGTGATACTTAATCTTTCGATCGAGGATCAAAGGCATCGCGTAAGCCATCACCCAGGAAGGAGAACGCCAGCACGATAATGGTCAAGACAATCGAAGGCAACAACACCTCCCAGGGATAGACACTGATGTTGCCACTGGCATCCGAAATCATCAGCCCCAGACTCGACCCCGGTTGCTGCACTCCCAGGCCCAACAAGCTCAAGCCCGCCTCCCCGATCACCGTGTTGGCAATATTGAGCGTGGAAGCCACCACCACGATGCTGAACAGGTTGGGCACGATGTGGCGCAGGATGATACGCGTGTTGCGCGTCCCCGACGTGCGTGCCGCCTCCACGAATTGTTGCTCCTTGAGTTGCAGGGTTTGCCCCCGCACATAGCGCGCCATCAACGGCCACGCCGTAAACGCCAACGCCAACGAGACCAGGATCAGCCGCGCATTGCCATTGGGACCGATCACCGGCAGGTTACTTAGCGTCGTATCCGCCTGCGCCCCAAAGATGCCGGTCAGCAAGATGGCGAACAGCAACCCGGGAAAGGCAAACATGATGTCGGTGAAGCGTGCCAGCAGTTGGTCGATCCAGCCGCCATAGAAGCCGGCCAACACGCCGACCGTCACGCCTAAGCCCACATCGACAATCTCCACCAGAATGGCCACCGAGAGCGAGACCAGCATCCCTTGCATCAAGCGCGCCAGTTGGTCATGCCCAATCGAGTCGGTGCCTAACCAGTACTGCGCCGAGATGAATTCATCCCCGCGGTCCGACTCCAAATGAAAGGGATTGTGATACTGGTCTGGGCCGATCACGCCGAAATTGCCTTGATAAGGACCCCCGATATGCTGGTAGATGAACGGACCCACCAGCGGGATCAAGATAAAGAGAATGATGATGCCCAGGCTCACCATCGCTCGTTTATCACGCCGCAAGCGACGCAGCGAGTCCTGCAACGGCGTCAGCGATTTCTTCTGCGGCGTGGCCACCTCCGTGACTGTGCCTTCCGGCGTGATGATCTCCTTGACTTCGGCATCGGACTCCACCTCCAGCATGCCGGGAAACACCGCGCTATCGGGCGTCATCATTTCCGAGGCGGCGGGCCGTTGTGCATCTTGGTCTTTAGTATCCATAGGTGTACCTCTCTGCTTCCTTTCTTCCTTCCTTCTTTCCTTGGTCGCTTGGTTGCTTACTTAGCTGGGTAGTGGTTATTGCACCTTAATGCGTGGGTCGACCACCGTATAGAGGATGTCGGACAACAGGTTGCCTAGCACCACGGCCACCGCCAGCAAGACCGTGGTCGCCTGAATGACGGGATAGTCGCGATCGGTGATGGAGGAAATCGAAATGGAGGCGATGCCAGGGATGTTGAAAATCTGCTCGATGAAGAAGGCACCGGTGATAATTAAGCCAAAGGAGAGCCCGATGATGGTCACCAAGGGGATGAGGGCGTTACGCAAAGCATGGCGGTAGACCACCACTTGCTCGCGCATGCCTTTGGCGCGGGCGGTGCGCACGAAGTCTTGCCGCAAGACCTCCAGCATCGAGGTGCGTGCCAGGCGCGCAAAGTAGGCCAGCCCAATCGCCGAGAGGACGATGATGGGACCCAGTTTGAACTGGATATCCGACCAGCCGTACTGCCAGTTATTGCCCCAGCCCGCCGACGGCCAGTTCGCCCCGGTGTTTTGATCGATCCAGACGATGAAGACCTGCACGAAGACGGCGAAGACGAAGGAGGGGATGGAGAAGAGGACGAGCATGGTGCCCATGGTGGTGGTATCAATCCAGGTGTTGGCCTTTAAGGCCGAATAGATGCCTAACGGCACACCGATGACCACTTGCAGCATCAACGCCCAGAAGCCCAGTTCGGCGGAGACCGGCACGCCTTCCTTGAGAATGTCCCACACCGGTTCGCCTTGCGTTTTGAAGGAGGTGCCAAAGTTGAAGTGGGCCAGATTGACCAGGAAGTTCCAGTACTGCGTGTACCAGGGCTGATCCAGGCCATAGGCGTGGCGCAGCAAGTTGTACTGGAACAGATTAAAGTGCGTGCCCAGCAGCGCGCGGATCGGGTCCCCGGGCGCAAAATAGCCCATGATGAAGGTGATAAAGGTCACCCCGACGATCACGAAGATCAAGCCGATGAACCTTTTGATCAAAAATTGAAACATAGCTTACGCTTTCCTCCTCTTCAGGTAAAACATTTTCAATGTTAGATAATGAGGCATCGTTACCGATCGTGCCTCTTCATTGCGGTGAAACCTTGTAAATAGAGTACATGAATACAGAACAAAGGGCAGCAGAAAAAGAGGGTGTGAGCGCGGAAAGTGTGCGGAAATTCGTCAACATTGCTTTTCAGTGCCACGAATTTTATAATGGTTGCATAAGAACATTGATCAAACAACATTGACACTGCCAATATGTCAATGATACCAGGGAGGCAGCATGACCATCAATACACGAGCTACGGAAGCAAGTGCCACAGCACAGCCGCTGGATATTATTGCGCTGTATCGAACAATGGTAACGGCACGAGTTACTAACGATATCTTGAAGACCCGTAAAACCCAGGGCCGATTCCCTTTTTATATTGGTTGCGCCGGCCATGAAAGCATGGCAGCCGTTGTAGCAGCCCTCAATGAGGACGATTGGCTCGCCCTCTACTATCGTGATTTAGCCGCATGGCTCCAGCGCACGGGTGATATTTATGGCCCATTGCGCGAGGCTTATTCGCGCACAACCGGTCCGATGGGCGCGGGTCGCAATATGCCATCGCACTATAGCAGCAAACGCCATCGCATTTTACCCACATTCAGCGAAGTTGCTTCGCTTGGGCCATTCGCGGGCGGCGTAGGTTTCTCTCTGCAACGTCACCAGAGCCAGGAAATCGTGATGTATTCTACGGGCGATGGCGGCGCGGCAACCAACGACTTTAATGTCGCGTTCCGCCAAGCCTCTGTTCACCAGTTGCCAATGCTATTAGTGGTGGAGGATAACGGTTGGGCCATTACTGTCGAATCGTCTGTCCAATGGGGCGGCTCATTAGTTGAATGGGCCAAAGGAGCTGGCGTTTATGCCGAAGAGGTTGACGGCACCGACACGATGGCAACCTATTCAGCTTCCGCTCGCCTCGTCCAACATATCCGCGATGGGAAAGGCCCGGTACTCATGCATCTGCGGGTGGGCTTGCTCGATGCACATTCCAGCAGTACTGATATCAAGACCTATCGTAAGAAGGAAGAGATTGAACTTACTACGGCAACCAAAGACCCGGTTAAAAACTTTGGACGCTGGCTCGTTGAACATGGACACCTCCCGGAAGCCGATATTGATCGCATTCGCAAGGAGATTCGTGCGGAACTGGAACGCGCCGAAGCAGAAGTGATCAAGGAGCCTGAGCCAACCGGAGATCGCGTGATGCATCACATTCTCGCTATTCCAGAGTGGAGCGAGAATACACCGCGTGGCGAGAAACGACAAACAACCATGCTGGGTGCCATTAATGAGGCCCTGGTGGAGTTGGCACAACGCGACCCATACTTTTTTGTCTACGGACAAGATGTCGGCAGTCCTAAAGGAGGCGTCTTCGGGGCGACGGCAAACCTTGTGACACAAATGCCGGGGCGTGCTATCAGCAGTCCCCTGAACGAGCAGGTGATTGTTGGTATTGCCGCCGGTGCGGGCATGATAGATGGCAAGGCACGTTGTGCTGAAATACAGTTTGTAGACTATCATCAGTCTGCCGCACAGACTATCCGCATGGCAGCGCGTACACTCTATCAAAGCTATGGCGATTGGCCCACTCCTTTGCTGATCCGCACCAAATCCGGTAGTGGCGGCGGCGGCCCCATCTCTAGCAGTACCGCTGGCGGCGGTGCCTATGGTCACTCCAATACTGGTGAGCAATGGTTTACCACCATCCCTGGCATGATTACAATTTGTCCTTCCACACCGTTTGATGCCAAAGGTCTGATGCTGGAAGCAGCACGGGCGCAATCACCTGTGACATTCCTTGAGCGCGGACGTCTCTATCGCTCGGAGCCGCCAAAAGATGCTGAGGGCAATATCATCGCGACAATAGCTGAATATTGGAACGTCCCCGCTGGCTACTATACATTGCCAATCGGCAAAGCACGTCGTCTGCGCATCGGCGAAGGAGCAACAAGCGTCGCAATTATTGCATGGGGAACAATGGTGCTGGAAGCCTGTACCGCAGCCGCGAATATCGCCAACGAGGAGAACGTTGCTATCGAAATCGTTGACCTGCGCACGCTTGCCCCGTTTGACGAAGAAGCGGTGGCGGCCGCAGTACGCGAGGCGAACCGCGTGATCGTCGTCACAGAAGAGTCAGACCTGACGAGTTATGGGCGCCATGTCCACTCGTGGATCGTGCAAAACTGCTTCTACGATCTGGATGGCACGCCTGCGTTCATCTCGGCTCTCCAAGCACCCGCAGCACCATATAACGCACCGGAAGAGATCGCGTTTTATCCGACAGCCAGAACTATCGAAGAGAAAATTGAGGAGTTGCTGGTGGAGTAATAAGGCTCTCGACGGATGTGAGAAATTGTGCTACACTGCGTATAAGTTGGTAGTACGAAAAAAGATATACACAAATAGACACAGATTATGAGGAGGGCTAACGCTCATGGCAACCTGTACGTCATGCGGCGGTGATGTCACCGGCAAAAAGTTTTGTCAACAATGCGGAACACCAGTACAAGCAACACAGGCAACGGGAAGTCCCGCGACAGCTACTGCTGTTTGTCCACGTTGTAATGGAGAAGTAAAACCAGGGGCGGCTTTCTGTATGCACTGCGGCTCATCGCTCAGTTCCCAGGCGGTAGCAGCAACGGCGTCATCACAGCCTTTGACACGTACTTGCCCGGCCTGTCATGCAGAAGTACCCGTTGCAAACACCTTCTGTACGAACTGCGGAGCTAATGTACAGACTGGCGCGACCCCAATACCAGCGACAGCACCCGCCAGCAGCTTTTGTACCAATTGCGGACGACAAAATGCACCCGGCGTACATTTCTGTGCCGGCTGTGGGAGCCCAATTGGCACTGCGGCCCCGATGGCACAAACAGGGTACGAGCAACCCGCTCAATATCCGCAGTATGCACCGCCGCCTGCTCAGTATCCACAATATGCACCACAACCGCAACAACCACAACAACCACAATATACACAATATCCTCAACCACAGCAGACTTATGGTCAACCACAGTACCAGCAGCAACCAATGATCTTGCGTTGCCCAACCTGTATGGCAATGTCACCATTGGGTACGCCAGCTTGCTCCAGTTGTCACACTAGCCTCGCGGGTATCGTTCCAACTCCCGCGATGATGCCCAATCAGCAACAACAGGGTGGCCTCGGTGGTCTTATGCAAGGCAACGCTGGCAAGTATGCAATGGGGGCACTTGGGGGTGCTGCCGCAGTAATTGGTGGCGAAATGTTGATGCATGACCTCGAAGGCGGCATGGGCATGGGCTACGAACGTCGTCGAGAAGATCGCGATGATGGTCTACTTGGCGGCCTGGGTGGACTGGCCAACGATATTGGCCTGTTTTAAGATAGCGGACAAGCTAAAGCATCTTCAGGTTTTCAAGAAATGTGCCGGCACATTTCTTGAAAACCTGAAGATGCTTTAGCTTGTCCGCTACCCAAATGGGCTATCTGCCTTGCTAATTTCTCACACTCCTGTTGCGACACATGTTGAAACAGTCTATAATACTGCTTGACAAAGTAACTGAACAAGCACAGGTATACGTTGCACTGTTCGTTTCTAGAACAGGTGATTGACCCGGATATAAGGAGAAACGTCATCAGCTACCATACGTTGTGTCTGGAAGCTGATACGAAAGAACTGCATGAACTACGAGCGAACAACGCTACCCAATGGCCTGCGCCTACTCACGGCTGAGATGCCAGGCATGAGATCCGCCAGTATTGCCTTCTTTTTTACTGTTGGCTCACGTTATGAACCCGATGCTCTCGCGGGCGTCTCACACTTTATTGAGCATATGCTCTTTAAGGGAACGCAACGTTATCCTACGGCACGGCTGCTCTCGGAGGCAATTGAAGGGGTTGGTGGCTTCTTTAACGGCAGTACCGGCAAAGAGATTACCAACTACACTGCTCGCGTTCCAGGCGAAAGTTTGCCTGTGGTAATGAATGTCATGGCAGACATGGTGCGGCAACCGCTCTTTAACGCGCAAGAGATGGAAAAAGAGCGCAGCGTTATCATCGAAGAACTGAGCGCGACCCGCGACGACCCACAGGAATGGGTTAATCTGCTGATTGATGAAGTGATGTGGCCCGGCCTACCGCTAGGAAGAGATGATGCTGGCTTCATTGAAACAGTGGCACAGTTACAGCGTCAACAGATGCTTGGCTATTTTGATACCCACTATCGCCCCAATTCGCTCGTTATTTCTATAGCAGGCAATATTCATCATCAAAGTGTTATTGAATTAACTGAACAGTTGTTCGCTGATTGGCAAGCCGGTGAACATCCACGCTGGCAGGCAAGCCTACCACCACGAGATAGCATTCCGGTTCGCATGATTCAGAAAGAAACCGAACAGACCAATATCTGCCTGGCGACGCCCGGTACAGCGTATTCGTCGCCTGATTACTATGCTCTCATGCTCATCAATGCCCTGCTGGGCGATGGAATGAGTTCGCGGCTCTTTCAAAGCATTCGCGAGGAGCAGGGATTGGCATACGATATAGGAAGCTATTTCAATAGTTATTATGAAACTGGCAATCTCGTCATCAGTGCAGGTGTAGACCCGTCACAAACAGAGGCAACCGTCGGGGCAATTCTGCATGAACTGCGGCAATTGTGCGATACGCCGGTTCCTGCTGACGAGCTTGAGCGCATTAAAGCATATGTACGGGGTGGAATGGTGTTAGGATTGGAAGGCACGCAACAGGTGGCCTCCTGGTTGGGCGGCCAGGAAAGCCTGCGCAATACGGTGATGGATATAGACGATATTATCGCTCGTATTGATGCTGTTACCATATCGGATATTCAGCGTGTGGCACAAACCTGCTTTGCCCCTGAATGGCGTCGCTTAGCCATTATCGGACCAGATGATCCGTATTCAGCAGAGCAATTTGCTCAATTGCTCAAACAGGTGTAAAGCGGAAAGAGGAGACCAGACTTTATGACACAAACAACGCTTCGCGATTACTTGCAGTCTACCGAAGATGCGATCGGCTCCGGTCGCATTGAAGAAGCCTTTAACCATTGTCAGCATATGCTCGCACACTTCCCAGAGTCGCTGGAGGCACAACGTTTGTTGGGTGAAGTGTACCTGGCGCAAGGGCAACTCGCCGATGCACAACAAACGTTCGATTGGGTATTAACCAACGACCCTGAGAATGTCATCGCGTATTGTGACCGCGCCTTAACGAGCGAACGCATGGCGGATTACGAGACAGCCCTGGACTGTTATCAGCAGGCATATGAACTGAGCCGGGGAAATAGTCAAATTCGCCAGGAGTTCAATATCTTGAGCGCGAAAATTGGACAGCAAGGGTTCATTTTTTCGCGTGCCGGTCTGGCCCGTCTCTACATGCGCGGAGACCTTCTCCCACAGGCAATTCAAGAGTGGGAAACCGTGCTGGCTACCAGCCCTGATCGCCTGGATGCGCGTACGGGACTACTCGAAACGTATTGGCGCGAAGGATTGTATGATCAGGTTGAACCACTGGCAAGGGATATCCTCAATGATGTACCTCATTGTTTGAAAGCTCTACTTCTACTGGCGCACGTAGCATTTGCCCAGAATATCACTACATCACAGGAGTTACTACAACGGACTGAGGCATTAGATCCGGAATTGACAATGGCTTCTGAACTCTTCAACGACCTGCTAGCAAGCCAACCACATGATCCGTTCCTGGCATTGCTACAAAAAGGGCCAGCTATGGTCACACAGACATTTAATGGACACTCGACATCGACAGCACCGTCAGCACCGTCAAATACTCCAACGCAATCGGTGGGTAAAAATGGCGATGGTTCGCACAGTACCTCGGAGTACTCAGAATTCGCTCTTGCGCTGGAGTAGCCTGGATACTATTATCGAGCCACAGCAAGACTACCAGATTATGCAAGATGCTTCATCACTGGCAACATGGTCAGGTAATCAGCAAGCAGAGAGCAATTCCTGGAATGCCCTGACAGCACAAGAGTATCGCCCCACGCAGGAAGCGGAACAACAGGCGGAGCAAGAAGAACTGAATATTCCTGTTTTTGATAACTGGACTATGCCTGGGCAAAGTGGCGATAACTCGCCGGTGCTAGAAACACAGCCTGGGCCGGAAGAAGCTACCCAGCAGGCAGCAAAGGAAGAAGAGATTCCTGTAAATCAACTAAATCAACAGTCGTCATGGTTTCCAGATAGTGCTGCGGAAGAGCAGGCAGCATTGGGAGATGAAGACCCTGCTCGATCGAGCAATGCACATTCGCTGAGTTTACCAAACGTCGCTTCTACATGGGAAGAAACACCAGCCAAAGCGAACTTTTCATCGCCACCGGCCTGGCTCGACATGCTCACAAGGGAAGAGCAACACCGGCAGCCAAACGATTCTACACCAACGCTTTCCGCAGACGCTCCAACCGATGTAGAGCTATCTGTAGCAGAGCCATCCGGTGCTGCCCACGTTCTTAACGAGCGAGAGAATGAAACATCAGAAACTTCTGAAACGCCTGCCATGCCACAACAAGACGACGAGTCGGATTACTTCTTCGGACCGGATTGGTTAAAATCACTCGGCGCAACTGCGATAGATACGATGGATGATGAATTACCATCCGCATCTCAGGAGGCACAGGAGTTACAGGCACCGGTGCCGACATCGCCACTAATGAAGGAAGCCGTCACCCAGCCAGTTGAACCTGAGCCAGTTGCGCAACAACCGGCAAGTGAGGTTGAACCAATAACTCCGTTCTTCGGCTGGATACCTGAGCAGCCGGCATGGGAAGAGCAGACTGTACTGGCAAATGCTGAACAGCCAACACCAGAGGTAGCGCAACCATCATTTGATATTGAGCCAGACAGTGCGCCGGAACCATCGGAACCGTCGGAACCTTTCGTACCGCAGGCAACAGAAACTTCTCCGGCTGCACCGGAACAGAAACAGCGACCTTCTGTCGAAGCCTGGCTTGCGGAAGCGGCACAAAAGCTTTCTCAACCGGAGCAAAACCTGTTTGTAACACTAGAGGAACTTGAAAAGGATTTGCACTCACAGGGCTTTGCACCGTTAGAGCCTGGGGCATTGGCAGCAATCGCTCAGGAGGAACCAACGCTTTCTTCTGCTTTAGCGCAACTCGGCAATTACGAGCAACAAGCAGCTATACCAACGGAATCAACCGAGCTGACAACACCAGATCAAGCAGCAGAGCCGCAGAAAGAACAGGAAGAACCGGTAGCAGCTCCAGTGGCACCGCTTTGGCCCGCTACACCGGAGCCAATTGCCCAGGAGAATGCAGCCGAACAGGAAATTTCACCTGTGCCCGCGATGCCATCACACCTGGATATGTTGTCGTCTTTCACTTCCTCAGTATGGCCTAAGACAGCGAGTGGTCCATTGCCTGCAGCAGAGCCGCAAGTGCCAGCAGCCGAACAGGTCGCGCAGCCAGTAGCGCGGGTCTCACCTCCCGCATCAGTTCCAACCGCATCATCGGCTCAGACCCCAACGCCAATGATGCGCCCGGATGCATTGCTGGACATGGAGCTTGAAACGACCATGAAGCGTCCGGCCGTGCGCTTGCAACCTATACAACCGCAACGTTCGGGAGCCACGAGGGGAGGCAACGCCGGAGAACGCCCGGCATACAGCAAGCCAACATCCAGCGCCGATTTAACGCACAAAGAGCGATTGTTGAAAGGCTACCAATTCCAGCTCGCGGGTGCATATGACAATGCAATGCAAGAATATCGCATTATTATTCGCAACGCACCTGAACTGCTGGATGAAGTGGTGAGTAATATGCGTGCCCTGCTCAAGTTGGCGCCGAAATACTCTGCGGGGTACCGCGTGCTGGGCGATGCTTACATGCGCCAGGGAGAATATTTGCAGGCAATGGAAGCCTACAACAAAGCTCTGACAATGGCGAAAAAGGCGAAAAGCTAAAGGAGCCGAAATGGAGACTATTCTACAACGATTGACCGAGCTTGATGATGTGACCGGCGCAATACTTGTTGGCAAGGATGGTTTGATCGTCTCTGGAACACTGCATAGCGAGGACGAAGAGGTGATCGGGGCAATGTCTGCCGCCGCTTTTGGCTCTATTACGAACTATACGACCCAGATTAACAGTGGCGATATGCATCATGTGATCATCGAAACGCAAAACGGGACGATACAAATCGAAGAAGTTGGCGATCTCATCCTCGTGATAACGACCCAGGCACCAACCAATCTCGGACGTGTGCGCTTAGAGATGAAAAAAGCTTGCAACCAGATCCTGCAACTGGTCGCAAGCTACTAAGCAAAGCATGACACAGATCACTGTGTGGCGAGGGGATTTGTAGAAAAACGATAGGAAAGTAATCGAACTTCATGTTGACCGGGGTGCTTGCAAAGGTACCCTATTTTCTAGTAGCGCAAGAGATGGCAGTGGGCTGAGGTGCCTCTCAGGAGGCGGATTGCTCAGTGGCTTTGGCTTTTTCCATGAGCCGCCAACAACAAGATTTGCTATGAAAGCAACGCTCTTGCTCCTCCAACGTGACAGGCGGCGTGCCCTTCATACAGAAAACCTGATACATTGGCTCGCCCGCTTTCACGTCATTACAGGGAAACCAGCGTTCACGATAAAACGGGCAAGCATTTTTGTGCTTCCGCCAATTACTATTTTCAGATGGGTTCGTTTCAATTGTGCTTGCCAATCAAGCATCCTCCCTGATAGGTTTTGTCGTTCAAAACAAGGGTATACATTGCACGTAGTATACCACATCATACAGCGATTGCCATGTGAATTTGCTAACAGACAAAAATCGCCGGTAATGGTATAATTGAAGACGAAATATTGGAGGAGTTCTTGGTCGATCAGCAATTAGATGAAGTGCCGTGGACAATACGGCAAACAGCGTTTGGCATTGTCCTGACGCTTGTTCCCTGGATATTGCTTGCGCTTGGACTGACTTTTCTCGGTAATCAATCGCCTCGCTCAGCACCACTCTCACCACAGCTTGATGGAATCAACGCCTTTATCACGTTCATCATTTCAGCAATTATTGAGGGTGCGTTCATCGTTGCTCCACTCTATATTGCTATTCATGTGTATCACTCATTGCCCAGACGCTGGAAATTGGGACTGCAAGCATTGGGCTTTAAGAGTTTCAATGTCGTGCAAGCGATTAGCTTGATCTTCGTGCTGATCATCGCTATTCTCGCCATTGATAATCTCTACCAGTATGTGATTACGCTATTTCATCTGAACCTGCAAACCAACGATCAGGTACTGCTGCAAGAGGGCAAAAACATGCCCTACACAACCTATGCCACGCTACTCGTAGCAGTTTTTGTCGCCCCTTTTTGTGAAGAGATTTTTTTTCGTGGCTTCATTTTCATGGGGCTTCGGCAGGCAATGCCTGTTGGCATAGCTATCGTTGCCAGTGCCTTCTTATTTGCCATCGCTCACGCCGATCTGGGTTCATTCGCCGTTCTCTTTATCATTGGCATAATGCTTGCCTTTATACGTTGGCGCACCCGCTCGCTCTGGCCCGGCATATTTCTTCACATGCTCAATAACGGGATTGGCGCGGTCGCTGTTGTCCTCGCCATCAATGGCTTCATCAAACCTTAGCCCTCATCCACTAATAAAGAACGTTGGGTTTCTTTGATGAGCATATGGTATGATTACAAAAACTTGTTAGGAGTATATTGCAACTTTATGTCAAGTCACATACAGGCGGTTATCTGGGATCTCGATGGTGTGATTATTGATAGTGCGGAGGAACACCGAAAAGCATGGCAACAACTCGCCCGTGAAGATGGTGTTACCATGACCGATGCCGATTTCTGGGCCACCTTTGGCAAACGCAACGACGATATTTTCCCGCTTATCTGGGGACCGCTGCCACCGGAAAAGATGCAGGCATTGGCGACTCGCAAAGAGGCCTATTTCCGCGAATACATTCGTCATACCGCCTCACCACTCCCCGGCTCAATGGAACTTATGAAAGGACTGCACGAGGCAGGTTTCGCGCAGGCACTGGCAACATCTACTCCCGCAGAAAACATCGAACTGATCAGCGAAGTGCTTGGATTAGGACGTTATCTTACTGCGCTCGTTTCCGGCGAATCGGTGCCACGCGGCAAGCCCGCGCCAGATATTTTCCTCAAGGCGGCACAGGTACTGGGAATCGAGCCTTCACAGAGTCTTGTCATCGAAGATGCCGTTGCCGGCGTGCAGGCCGCGCACGCCGCCGGTATGCGCTGTATAGCAGTGGCAGGCAACCGCGACCTGCCCGGCTTGCGCGCAGCCGAACTGATGGTGCGATCACTGACCGAGGTCACGGTAGACACAATACGCCATCTGTCCTAAACAAACTTGACAGAAGTGAGTATGAATGGCACAATACGCCATACAAACGTACAAACAGTACAAACATGGAGGTGTAGGGGCCCCGGTGGGTCTCACCGTCTTCAAAACGGCTGAGGGGTCGCTTGGCGCGGTCCCTGGTGGGTTCGACTCCCATACGCCTCTGCCATTGTCAAAAATGTATTTGTGAGAATTTGAGGTTCCCCCACTTTTGTGGAATAGTGAAAGCTTAGGATCTACTATTCCAGAGGGAGAACCAGGATTATGGCAAAAGTGCAAAAGAGGTACACGCAGGAGTTTAAGCGCGAGACAGTGCGGCTGGTGCAGAGCAGTGGCAAATCCATTGCCCAGGTGGCCGTCTGGCATCCCGGTGGTGATCTGACTCAGTTCAAAAGCCTCTTGAGCCCGTTACGGTTAACAGAGGTCTCGATTGAACCTGCGACGGTAGTGCCTAGCATGACGGTTGAAGTCATGGAAGTTGCCCATCCATCTTCATGTGTCGCCATTTCATTCTGGAAGGCCGAAGTAACGGCTCCCCAGAGAAAGTTGGACGGCCAGGAGCTCACGAAGTGCCTCCAGCGGAACGCGAAGCATTGAGGAGCATCAAATCAAAATTCCTCTTTAGCGGGCTGAGGGCCGGAAGTTCCTGAGTCCCCACTTGGCTCCGGGTTATGCCAGCCCCCGTCACCTGCGATGATGCGATCTGCCTCTGGTGGACCCCAGGTATCTGGTGCATACTCGAAGACGGGAGTCACATTTTCGAGGATCGGGTCTACTATCTTCCATTGCACCTCGACCGAGTCCTCGCGCACGAAGAGCGTCTCGTCGCCTCTCATTGCATCCCCCAGGAGGCGCTCATACGGTGCCATCTCGTCACGAGCCTGGTGGGCCGCGACAAGCTCAACATCTTCACCGCGCATGGCTTCTCCTGCAGCCTTGGCTCGGGCACCAATCGTGATCTTTACAATAGGACTGATGCGGAAGCGATAATAATTAGCCTGGGGAGGTTCATCCTCCCCAAACACGACTTGAGGTGGACGCTTGAGTTCAACCAGTATCTCTGTGGCCCTCACAGGCATGCACTTGCCGACCCGAATGTAGAACGGCACATCAGCCCAACGCCAGCTATCAATAAAAAGTTTGATAGCAGCGAACGTTTCGACCTGCGAATCGGAAGCCACCCCGTCCTCCTGACGATAGCCACGGTATTGACCACGCACAACATGCGCAGGATCCAGCGGTCGCACTGCTTTGAGAATCCTGGTCTTCTCATCACGAATGGCATCGGCATCTTCCCCGGAAGGTGCCTCCATCGCGAGGAGTGCGACCAATTGCAGCATGTGGTTCTGCACGACATCGCGGATTGCACCGGCCTCTTCGTAAAATTTTCCACGACCCGCCACCCCAAAGTCCTCGGCCATAGTGATCTGCACACTTTCGACATAGTTGCGATTCCACACTGGTTCGAGAAACGAGTTGGCGAAGCGAAAGTAAAGCACGTTCTGGACCGGTTCCTTCCCAAGATAGTGGTCAATGCGGAAGATGGCTTGCTCGGGGAAGACGGAGTGCAGGATCTCGTTCAAAGATTGGGCGGAGGCCAGGTTGCGCCCGAAGGGTTTCTCGACGATCACGCGAGCGTCTTTGGCGCAGCCCGATTGTCCCAGCCCTTCAACGACGGGGCCAAACATGCTGGGCGGGATCGCCAGGTAATGGAGAGGTCGCTGAGCCGAACCGAGTGCTTTACGCAATTTTGCATAGGTCTCTGCACTTTTATAGTCGCCAGAGACATACTGGAGCAAGGAGCAAAACTTCTCGAATGCCGCCTTGTCCACATCGCCGTTCTCTTTCAAGCTATCATGAACATGCTCTTGCAATTGTTGGATTGTCCAGGGTCTCCCCGCAACCCCAATTATGGGCATATCGAGGTGACCTCGCCGGATCATTGCCTGCAAGGCCGGAAAGACCTGCTTATAGGCAAGATCGCCCGTAACACCGAAGAAGACGAGTGCATCTGAATGGGTATCTGTCATGATTTATCACTTTCTGAAAATAGAGGCACCTGGATCCAGGTAGTTGAGTTGCCGAACTCCTATCTTAATACAATTACGTTTTCTCTATAAGGTTACGTTTCTCATGCCCTGGGGCGTTTCATCTGTGCTGGTTACGTGCGCTGTGTCACGCACATAGAGTTTTATAAATTGATACCCAAATGTTGTTATATTTTGCCGTGCTAAACGATAGTTAAGATGTGTTAGTTAAAACAGCACCAGGAAAATGATGAAAGCAAACAAGAAAGAGATGTTTCTATGTGGTACAACAGTAGAACAAGGAAAGCGTTAGTCATCGTAGTCTGTTTTCTCGTTGTAGGAATAGCAGTATGTGGAAATTTAATCAGTAGCGGTGTCGTTGGTGCAGCACCAGTTGCCTCATCTCACTCGCACGTAGCTTCCTCAAATGCAACAACCTTCCAGGTAACGAGCATTACTATGTCTGTCACTCCGTCCACCGTCTCACTATGGAAATGCGGCTCCTACATTCAGGTTGTCTATAACGCAGTGTTTCACGTCAATTCAGGCCCAAACGGAGGAACGATTGTGTTCTCTTACACCGTCAATAACGGGCGTTCCCAAACGTCTGAAAAGCTAACCATTCTCCCTGGGCAGCAGCAAACAAACTTCACCTTCACCTGGCAAGGGAGTCTCCCAATTGACCATACCTATCCAGGGCTGGGAGGCGTATCAGTCACAAGCCCGAACTCCATTCAGTCTCAGATGGTCATGCCATCCGGTAAGTGCAGCTAACCAGCTAATCAGAGAGAGGTTTCGAGCGTTCCTGTTTTTGTGTCGAGCGAGGGGCCAGGCACACAATCCCCCGGATTGTGTGCCACAAGGGAAATGTCCCTACGATATACGATCTGAAGCGTATATCGTAGGGACATTTCCCTTGTGGGTATCCTGGCTGTGCAACGATTTGGGTCGCTCTCAGTAGCCATTACGCTGTAGCTATTAGAACAAAAATCTGCTATCATACGTACCTGAGCAGGTATTGTGACCGCCTATCACTCGGCTGGCGACTTGATGGCGGATTATGGCAATACCTTCAAACTTATTATTTTCGACGAAGTTCACCACTTACCCGCGCCGAGTTGGGGCGAGGCTGCATTGATGGCACCCGCGCCGATGCGCTTAGGGTTGACAGCAACCTATCCAGAGGTACACGAACAGAGCAATGGTCGCTGGAATATCGAAGACTTGATCGGCCCGATTGTCTATACGAAACGTATTGAGGATCTCATAGGGCAGCAACTCGCCAACTATCGCACACAACGTATTAGAATTGACCTCTCTCTAGAAGAACGTGTTCGCTACGACGCTGACCACGCAATCTATATTGAGTTCGTGCGTTCTCGACAACTACAGCGGCGTTATGGCCCAGGCTGGTTGATGGGGTTGATGCGTCTCTCTGCCCTTGATCCCCCAGGCACGGCGTGCTTTTCTCGCCCGTCAACGCCTGTTACGGTTATTGGCGAGTTGTGAAGGGAAATATACAACGCTCGAAGCATTGCTGCAGGAACATGCTACCGAACAGGCTCTCATCTTTACAGAGCAGAATGCGACTATCTGCGACGCAAAGTAGAAAAAGTTCGCTCTGCACAATGTCGGAATTTGTTGCTGCTGGTCTATGAGGGTGTGAATCTTGCGGCAGAGGCATTGCAGGACATTCCTGGTGAGTGCTGTATTTCAAAAATAAACCTGTACTCAAAGATGTGATGGCTGTGGTAGAGCAGATGGCGAGTCGAATGAAAACATGATTGCGATGGTAGAGGAGAAGTTTGTTGATAAGCAAACTTCTCCTCTACCATCGCAATCATGTCGTATGAGAAAAATTGCTAGCGGCCAGCAAAACGATTTGAAGAAGCCGATCGCCGTGTCCGTGTTGGCGATGTCACTTCTGGCTTTCTCCTGCTTCGGGCTGTCGAGTGCAGCGGCTTCGTCGCTGCGAAAGAATGTGCGCTACGCTTATCCGTGGTTCTAGCAAAGCTGGACTGTTTTCCTGCTCTTTTGCTATCTCTCACCTTGCCGGAATATGGGCGTTCTGGCTGCCATGCAGATGTACGTGCCGATGTTCCGTTAGTAACACTCTCTTTCCGTTGTCTTTTCATATCGGATTCCGGATGACTGTCATGCTTTGGCCGAGTGTATCTGTCGGTCTCCTGACTCCGGGAGAAATGTTTGCGGTCACGCACTGGCTGTTGCTCGCCGTTTTGCTCATGTTCCTTTATTACTACAGGTGCTGGCTGTGCGAGTGGTGTTGTAACCACGGCTTCCTCGTCAATAGCGAGCTTCTGCAATGCGACTGCTTGCCCTAAATTGCGGGCCATACGCCGCCATCTGGGTATATCTGATGGCACCAGCAGCGTAATCGCCTTGCCCTGTCGCCCCATTCGGCCTGTGCGGCCAATGCGGTGCGTAAACAGATCGCTCAATTCGGGCAGCTCATAATTGATGACCTGATAGATGTCTGTAATGTCCAGCCCACGGGCGGCTACATTGGTAGCAAGCAGCGTCTGCACCTGCCCACGGCGGAACGCGGTAAGCACCGCTTCACGGGCACTCTGGCTCTTGTTGCCATGTAATGTCCCCACCGTAAACCCAAGCTTGCTGAGCTGTTTGCCTAACTTCTCGACACCGTATTTGGTCTTGCCAAAGATGAGGCTGCTTTCTCCTTGCGTGGAACGCAAGAGGGTACAGAGGGCCGCTATTTTCTGCTCCTGCGGTACCGAGTAAGCAACCTGTTCAATGTGGCTTTGCGCACCCGAGGCTGGCGTAGCGTCAATGTTGACCGGATTTTTGAGGAATTTTTGCTGTAGTGTCGCAATCCAGTCAGGCATTGTCGCGGAAAAGAGTGCCATTTGTCGCGTATCCGGCGTGGTTGCCAGAATCTCTTCAATTACCGGTGCGAAACCAATATCCAGCATCTGGTCTGCCTCGTCCAGCACGCACATGCGCAACTGGCTCAGCACTAAAGTGCCGCGATCGAGATGATCCTTCACACGTCCAGGTGTGCCTACGACAATCTGCGCTCCATAGCGCAGTGCTGAGATTTGAGCGCCATAGGCGCGTCCGCCTACCAGCAGTGCCAGCGAAAGCTTGCGGCTGGTTGCTAGCTTGCTCAACACCATGTATACCTGGGCAGCCAGTTCGCGTGTTGGCACGAGTACCAGTGCCTGTACGGTACGTTTATCCCTGGCTATTCTTTCTACGAGGGGAATGCCAAAGGCGAGCGTCTTGCCTGACCCGGTCGGTGATTGTCCCACCAGGTCATTGCCAGCGAGCAATGCTGGAATTGCCTCGACCTGAACAGGTGTAGGCTCTGTAAGCTCCATATTTGCCAGCACCGCACGCATCGCGGGTTGCAAAGAGAAATCATTAAAAGAAGGCATGAAGAAAAAATCCTTTCGGCCAATGCGCCTCTTGTGGACGCGGTATAACTCTCTGAAGGCACAGCGCCGACAGGGAGTACCAGAAGCAGGCCGCAGGATACGGAAGCAATGCTGCTAGCTGATATCAGATACGAACATGTGTGCAGGAAGAGATTATTCTACAGAGGATTGCTCAGAACTCTTTAGCGTCTTTACCGGGGAACAGGATATGTCAGGAACCTGCTCCATGCCATGCAAACAGTTATAACTGTTGCATTATACATGCTGAGGGCCTGATAGTCAAGTCAAACTCAAAAATACACTTTCCCGGTAGGACTTGTTTGGTTTGAAAATAACCGCATTCCTGCAAAATTTGTCTCTCACCAATCTGCAAAAACATCATTTAGTGACACTAAAGTTGTATACTTACCTTCTTTTGGCCTGCTTGCACGCGCTGTTGCAACGTTTGCCCGTCCCTATGAACAACAACATCGTACCATGCGCGGCGTGGCAGATAGGTAGCGTAGTGTTCATTAATGGTCACTTCAGTCTTATCACCTGTAGCCTGGCACGTAATCATTGTTTGAGCAAACTCGCCACGCTGGTAAGCCAGGCTATTGCCATCATCCTCATAGAGTGCATAGCTTGCCTGCCCATCTCCGGCCATATAACAAGCTACGGTTAGAGGATCGGTCGGTAGTTGCCCGCTATACTGCATGACCGGCCCATACGGAAGAATACTATTGCCGCGAACGAAAAGAGGCCATTGCGCTAATGATGCCTCTATCTCGTAAGTTCTGCCGCCTTCATATTGCCTATTATCCCAATAATGTATCCAGGTTCCCTCTGGAAGGTATACCTGCCGACTGGTGGCCCCTTGTACATGAATGGGTGCGGAAAGAAGGGTATCGCCGACGAGAAACGCATCTTCTATGGCGTAGACCGCTGGGTCTTGCGGATAGTGATAGAACAAGGGGCGGATGATTGGCGAACCGCTGATAGATGCCTCGTGAAACAGCGTATAGAGATAGGGCAAGAGGCGATAGCGTAGCTCAATAGTGGTACGATAGGCACTTTCGTAGGGTTCGCCAAATGCCCACGGCTCTTGAGGAACTTCGTGCGTGGCATTATGGTTCCAGTAAAAGGGTAAGAAAGCTCCCATTTGAGCAAAGCGGACGAGCAATTCCCCGTTACAATCATCCCAGAAACCGCCAATATCTGTACCGGCGAAGGGAAGACCACTGATGCCCAGATTGAGGCACATCCGCAGTCCCAGCGAAATATGTTCCCACCAGCTTGAGTTGTCGCCCGTCCACATGGCGGCATAGCGTTGTATGCCGGCGGTGCCAGAGCGAGACAGCACAAAAGGACGTTTGTCTGGAGCAAAACGCTGTGATCCTTCACGCATCGCACGCGCCATCTGGAGTCCATAAGCGTTGTGAAAAAAGAGATGTGATGTGGGAGGACCATCCGGCCCCGTAATCTGTTCGCCGCCGCCAAAATGCAAGACATCCTCATCAAACGTCTTCTTGAGTGGTTTGTGATATTTCTTCTCCTCCAGGGTGGCCTGTGACGGCTCATTCATATCATTCCAACTGCCCGCGACACCTTGCTTGAGGAAACCCTGGAAAAGGTCTCCCCACCACTTGCGTACATCGGCACGCGAATAATCGGCAAAGTTGCAATCGTCGGGCCAACCAGTACCCATAAAGAGATCACCGCCTTGTTTACGACACAAGTATCCGTGTTCGAGTCCTTGCTGGTACACGAAGTAATCCTTATCGGTCTTAATACCGGGATTGATTACAGGGACGATGTGAAAGCCTTGTTCAAGCATTTCTGTGTTCATTTTGACGGGATCGGGGAATGCACTCCGTTTCCAGGTGAACGTGCGATAACCGTCCATGTGATCGATATCGAGCCAGATGGATTCGCAAGGGTGATTTCGCTCGCGGAATTGCGCCGCGATTTCGCGCACCTGCTGCTCCGTATAGTAACTCCAGCGGCCTTGATGATGACCTAATGCCCAACGTGGAGGCATAGACATGCGCCCGGTAAGATCGGTATATTGACGAAGAACATCAGCGGGCGTTGGGCCTGCAAAGAAATAGACAACAAGACTATCGCCCTGTACGGTAATCTGTATTTCCGCCGGATTTGTGTTGCCCATATCCATCTCGACATTACCAGTATGATCAACGAGCAAACCATAGGCCTGGCCTGTAGCGGTAGAAATACCAAGATAGAAAGGAATGGCTGTATACATTTTTCCCGTCTGTGGCCCATGTCCCCTCTCTGGATCCCAATTCCACAGGGAAAGCTTTTGTCCACGCTTATTCATTGCGCCAGTATGTTCACCAAAGCCATAGAAATTATCATCATCATGAAGGGGAAGGGTTAAACGCAGCGCATAATCGGCAAAGGAGAAGCCGCGCAGATACGGATCAAGCAGGACAAATGCTTCCGCATCGCTGGTAGATGTACTCCACGATTCATCGCCCGTCGCAACAATCCAGGAGTGATAAGGGAGCGTACCCTCTTTATCATCAACAAGTTGAAAGCGTAATCCCTCGGCATATGCCGTGTGAAGAAAGCGGATACGCACAATATCGCTGCCAAGAAGTGTGCCCGCAAGTATACAGGAACTGGTTTCATGTGTATCTCCATTGAGCCAGATACATTCCTGCCCTTGCTTACCGTCAAAGCGGACTGGTCTTGCGAGTGTAAACATGCGGTAGCTATCCTCTCTTATCAACTATGCTTGAGTTAAATACGTTTCAGAGATGTTTAAGGTTTCGTGAGAAAAGAGCATTCAACAGGAAGATTCCTCAGCAATTTTCCGCTGATACAAAGGCTACTGGAAAAGGTTCCCGCATACATGCTATACTGTTCGGGAACCACTGTTCGCGTGAAGATGGCAGCGAAAGAAGAGAAGGAAGTGAGATATGGCTCCAACCCTTCCAATCATCCAGGATGAGACGCTCACCTACCAGCAGGATGGAACCACAGCTCAGATGATGGTGGACTCCCCTCGCTGGTATGCCTGGCTTAGGACTGCCTCCACGTTCACTTTTCGCAGTGGAGCAGGCGTCTTCACCGCGCACAAAGAGCGAGCCGGGAACCGGCGTGGCGAAGCGTACTGGCGGGCCTATCGAAAGCGCGGAGGAAAACTCCACCGGATCTATCTGGGCAAATCAGAGGAGTTGACCCTCGAATGGTTGAAGACCGTCGCAAGGGTATTGGCTGGTCAGGAGACGGGAGACGGCTCACTCAATAGACACAAGCAGGCAGCAGGAACGAGGGTAGCGACTGCTGCTTCCCACGATGACAATCATCCACATCTCCATCTCCTGGCTCCCATCGTGAGCAGTGTAAAGGCCCAGCCTTTCTTTGCCGATCTGCCTTTGTCACTCACGCCGCTGATTGGCCGCGAGCAGGAGCAGACAGTACTCTGTCGCCTCCTGCGCCAGCCAGAAGTGCGGTTGGTGACGCTCACGGGTACCGGAGGAGTTGGGAAAACCCGTGTGGTCTTGCAGGTGGCGGCAGAACTCGGTGAGGATTTTGCCGATGGCGTCTGTTTCGTTCCCTTGGCTCCCGTGCGTGAGCCTGAGCAGGTGCTGACGACCATCGCTCAGATGCTCGGGCTACGGGAAGCCGTCAACCTTCCCCTGGAAGCACAGGTGCGGGCCTTTCTGCAAGAGAAACACCTGTTGCTACTACTTGATAACTTCGAGCAGGTCATCGCCGCCGCCCCCGTGTTGGCTCGTCTGCTCACCTCCTGTCGCCGCCTGCGTCTGCTGGTAACCAGTCGGGCTGCCTTGCATCTGTTGGGCGAACACGAATTCGCGCTCGCTCCTCTGCCGATCCCCAATCTCACACAGCTTCCCACACTCGCGGACCTGGCGCAGGTGGAAACGGTACACCTCTTCGTCGAGCGAGCACAGGCTATCAAGGCTGACTTTGAACTCACCGAGGCCAATGCCCGCACCATTGCCGAGATCTGTGTGCGCCTGGACGGGTTACCGCTGGCAATTGAATTGGCCGCAATCCGCATCAAGCTCCTGCCGCCGCAGGCACTGCTCAAACGGCTCTCCCACCGGCTCGATCTCCTTACGGCGGGAGCGCAGGACCTACCCGATCGCCAGCAAACCCTGCGCAATACCATCGAGTGGAGCTACAACCTGCTGACGGAACAGGAACAGCACTACTTCCGACGGCTGTCCATCTTTGCCGGCGGCTGCACCTTCGAGGCAGCGGAGTTTGTATGTAAAGGAGACGATGACCTGGCGATAGGCGTTTTAGACGGTTTGGCTTCACTCATTGATAAGAGCTTGCTGAAGTCTATAGAGCAGGAACGAGAGGAGCCACGCCTGGTTATGCTAGAGACGATTTGTGAGTATGGGCTGGAAGCTCTCGTAGCAAGTGGAGAACTGGCACCTACCAGATACGCTCATGCAGTCTACTATTTGCGGCTTTCAGAGCTGGCCGAGCAGGAGTTTTCGGGTCCTACACAAGCCATCTGGTTGGAGCGGTTAGAGCGGGAATATGATAATCTGCGAACAGCAATGCAATGGTTATTAGAGCAAGGAGAAAGCGGGTCAAGCCGCGCGATGGCCTTGCGCTTATGCAGGTCATTGGAACAATTCTGGGAAATGCGAGGTCCAGTGCATGAGGGGCGAGATTTCCTTGAACGTGCCCTTGCGGAAAGCGAGGGAGTCGAAGTGTCCGTGCGAGCGAAGGCACTCCAGTCAGCCGTGGATCTTGCACTTATCCAAGACGATATAGATCGGGCGGAGCCGCTGTGCGTGGAAAGCCTGCAATTGTTCCGAGAACTTGGAGATATGGTTGGCGTCGCATTCACCCTTTCTCAACTCGGATTTGTCGCGAGAATGAGGAATGACCTTCATACAGCCTGCTCGCTGGGAGAAGAAGCCGTAGAACTCTCAAGATCGATTGGCAGCACGGAGTCACTTGCTCACACACTACATTTCCTGGCATTTATTCTCTTGCAGCGAGGAGAGTATTCAAGAGCGCAGACTTTGTTTGAGGAAAGGCTGATGCTCTCCAGGAAGACGGGAAACAAACAGGCCATTTCCTCCTCCCTATTTCAGTTGGCACAGGTACTCTTTGAAGCCCGGGGCGATTCTGAGCGGGTACACTCACTACTCGAGGAGAGTCTCGCACTCTCAAAGGAGTTGAATTATAAAGATGGCCTGGGCGCATGTTCCTACCTCGCCGGGAAGGTCGCTCTGAGTCAGGGAGATACCGTCACCGCATACGCCCTACTCGAGGAGAACATACGATTCTCTAAAGAGAGTGGCGATCATCACGCTATCGCTGATGCGCTTTCCGTCTTAGGAAGAGTAGCCAGTAGTCAGTGTGACCTTGTAACAGCACACCTCCTCTACAAGGAGAGCCTAGCCGAAGCCAGTAAGATAGGCGATAAGCCAATCATCGCCTCAAGTCTGGAAGGCTTAGGGGCAGTGGCCGCTGGCCAGGGAGAGCCAGTATGGGCGGCACAACTCTGGGGAACGGCCGCCAGTCTACGCGAAATGGCGAGTTCTCCTATTACACCTGTCGAACGTGCAGTATATGAGGAGGGCGTGACTGCCGTACGTGTCCGACTGGGCGAGAAGACCTTCACCGCAGCATGGACCGAAGGGAAAGCAATGACCCTGGAGCAAGTTCTCGCTGCGCGGAAATCCCCAACAATATTCGAGCAACTTCCCGGAACACCACAACTTATTGCCAGCGGACAGCCATCATCCACCCATCCTGCTGGCTTGACTGCACGCGAGGTCGAAGTGCTGCGCCTGGTCGCGCAAGGTCTAACCAACGCCCAGATCGCCGAGCAACTCATCATCAGTTTTCACACGGTCAATGCCCATGTGCGCTCCATCTTCAACAAGCTGGACGTGAACTCGCGCAATGCGGTGACACGCTTTGCCATTGCACACCAACTCATCTAACTGGAAGCCTCACCACAGCATTCCGCGCATTGCGGCCTCTTCTCACTATATGCACTCTGCATATAGGTTAATGCTAGCTATCTCTCTCCTTCCGCAAAAAGCCCGTACAAATGGCATATTTCACTCAGCTAACGTCTTACCAACTTCTGTCTTGATTTTCGAGCTGTGTTGCATCGCTTAACAAAGATGAAAGAGATTTCTGAACCACCTCAACCCAAAAAACTCGCAATCTGGCGTCTCTTAAAGTTAGTGAGGAGAATAACAACGTCAAAGGAATAAGCAATCATATAAGCGGAAGCCAAAGGAGATAGCAGATGTTTCATCGCGTAGCATTACAACCAGATCACTCGTCTACCAGATCACAGGGATATCCCCCCGAGACGCTGCGGCACATCGGGGTCCAGGTCGCGGCGGTGTTGAGTCGGCACAGCAGCTTACAGATGTACAAGCGATCGATCGAGCGGCAATTCGCTTTGATGGCTGCTCAGTTACACGAGGAAGAAGTGGAGCTCCTCCCGCACAGAGTGTTTCTCCTGGTGGAGATGCGTGGGAGTGGAGGAATGAGCACTCCCCTCGCACAGATCGCCAGCATACTTGGTGAGGTGGGGTACTGGAAACCACCAACACATGTGCAGCACTATCACCGGCAGGATGTCTATTACCTGGGCAAGAGTACCCAAAAGCTCTTCGACGACTATGCCGTGTTGGATAAGCGCGTCAAGCAACTGCATACGCAGTTGGGGTACATCAAGCAGGATCGACACATGAAGCCTGAGACAACCCCACACGAGGTCTTAGAAGGTCTGGCGATGGCTGCGGACAGAGCAAAGGTCCAGGCAGAGGTTGATGCGGTGGTCGGACTGCTTGAGCAGACCAACCAGCGTGGGTGGTTCAGGTGGCTCTTCGTCGCTTCCCATCCTTTTACTTCAAAAATAAAGTTTAAGCGAATCACAACATTTTCTTAAGCCTCCTCTTCTGTGAAATGAACATCTACCTGGTATTTTTGTGCCATATCAATTGACGTACATCCAGTTGGTTCGTATAATGACTCAACCTCCCGTACCGGGAAAAAGCGTCGAGCAAGCACGATTGAATTTTTCTGCACCTATCTGAATATTGATTTGTATCAGTAAGTCAGTTGGAGAGCAAACTTTGGAAAGTGAAAACAGAGAAGGTTTATGAAATTACCAGGAAATTGGTTCAGTTTTGTGAAATATTTAGCAGTTCCAGGAGTGACCATTATCGTATTTTGTAGTTTGTTGATCGCTCTACCACTGGCCGCGGTTGCTGCTCCCCAAAAGGGTGTTCGCGGTCTTCAACCGGCAGATATGCAAAATCTTATTTTCGTGTGGGCCAGTGGCACTGCTTCGATCCAACAACAAGCATTACAAATTTGCCAGACAGACGCCATTTCATCTGCTCGTTGTGCAGACATCAGTGCCGATGTACGTAGTGCCTGGCTCGATTTAATGCAAGTAGATCCAGCATCCCTGGGAAGAATTGGTGTACACGAGAATCTCACCGGTAGAGCGCAGGTGTACAGTTCTCTGGTTGCAAAACTTTCCTCACTGACCGGGGGCAAAGTAACAGAGCTTCTCGCACAGTCACAAGAAGCATTGCAGCAATTGAACACTTCCCTACGCGAGGCGAATAACAGCCTGTCATCGGCAGGCGCAACTCGCTATACAGTTTGGGCGACTTCCTTCACGCAAAGCTCACTTCCTGATGGTTTAAAATCAAAAACCAGCCCCTATGTAGCACTACCTGATGCTTACCTCAAGTACGCAAACACGGGAAATATTTCGAGTATACCAACCATCTATCAGCCGTATTATGCGCCCAATGGCATAAAAACAACCTGGTCAGTCAATATTTTCTCAGCAAACGGGATAAAAAAGATCTCAAAGGTGCTTGTCACCGACGTGGGCCCCTGGAACGAAGACGATAACTGGTGGGATGCAAATGGTACAAGCTCAACCTTGCCACCAGGCTGTCCCGTATCTTCTAATTTGATTAAGCCAGACGCTACCAGTAATCCATTAGTCAATGGCATCTGCCCAAATGGCAAAAACCTGCGAAGAATTTATTATTATCTGCTCTATACACATGACGGACTTCCTTTCTTTCAGCCTCCTGGCTACTCGCCCTCTGGCAATTTCACCGACGGCAACTGGCCAACCGCTCTTTCTCGAGGTTGTTCAGAATCCGCAGTTGCTTCAATCAATAATGATGGGATTGCTTGTAGTGGAGGGCCAAATGGATATAATGCACATAACGGCGGGTGGTTGCGCCAGGGAACATTTGATCAAGGCATTACAAACCAGTCCAGTATTGATCTCAGCCCGGCTGTAGACAAAGCACTTGGCTGGACGTATCCATCAAGTGGTCTCATTCAAGTCAATGCGAGTGCATTACCTTAATATAGTTCTGGCAAGTTACATCACTTCATTTGCCTGTTTTTCGTCCGTACCCGCTCGTATAGCTCTTCCATCACGCTGATGAAGGACGTATCTTTGTGCCAGAAGGGCGGGTAATCTCCTTGCTTCTTGATCAGCAGTGCCGGGACGCTTGCTTGTGATGCGGGGGCTGGTGGTGCAGGTAGCCTCTGCGGGCCGGTCCAGAACTCTTTGTGACTGGCTACTTTGGCTGCTGCCTCTTTGGTTGGGCGGGTGTAGTAGGAGTCGGACTCAACCGGCTCCATTGGAACTTCGGTTGATTGCAGAGCGGATACTAAGATCTGCCCTAACGGCGAACGGGCCAGTTCGGCGTGTAGATCATCTCTGGACAGTCCTCGCAACTCAAACATCACGAAGGGATCGCGGTCCAGGGCAGAGGCCAGGAGGTAGTATACACCGGCGATGTGTTTGCAGGGGTTCGACCAATCTGGACACGAACAGTCAGTCACAAAATCGCGTTCACTGTGCGGCAGCAGATGCAATCCTAACGGGGAGAAAGCATCCTCAATCGTATCGGGCATTTCGTTCATCAGCAGTTTCGTGACAAGGTCTGCCCGTGATGCAATCTGGCGGATGACCTTCGTCCAGTCTGCGGCGGAGATCGCTTTGATCGTAATAGAGGTCTTGTAGATGGGTTCTTTGTAGACGCCAAAGTAGGGATTGATCGAGCCACGAACTTTTGCCGTGACCGTGCCATTGGCTATCTTGTAATCGAGGATGCGCCCATTACTTGCGTAAGAGCGCCCACGTCCGAGACGACCGGGATCGGTAAACTGTTCCAGCGCTTCGATAAAACGCTGGCCCCACCATGTGCGACTGAATTGTGCCATAGCTATCACTCCAATACTGCGCTGCGTCGCAATGCGATCAAATCTTTAAAGGTATCATTATCAAGTTCCGTCAGCCAGGATTCATCGGTTCCCACAACCAGCGAGGAGAGATGTTTCTTGTCCTCGATCATAGCATCAATGCGTTCTTCCATCGTTCCCATCGCCACAAACTTATGCACGAAGACGTTTTTGCGCTGACCAATACGGAAAGCGCGGTCGGTTGCCTGATCTTCGACCGAGGGGTTCCACCAGCGATCAAAGTGGAATACATGGTTCGCTTTGGTCAGATTCAGACCAACGCCGCCTGCCCGCAACGAGAGAATGAACAGCGACGGTTCGGTCTCGGGGTCTTGAAACTCAGCAACCATCTTGTCTCTCCTGTTCACGTTGGTTCCCCCGTGCAGGTAGTAGGTGTTGTAATGCTTGTTATGCTCAAGATACCTCTGCAATGAACCCCCAATCTCCGTGAACTGCGTAAAGATGAGTGCGCTCTCGCCACTGTCAATCACCTCTTCGACCATCTCCCCAAGCCGCTGGAGCTTGTGTGAACGCTCGGTGGTGAAGGCACTGCCATCCTGCAAGAACTGCGCCGACGTCCTTCGGGTGTCCACCACGCCGGAACGATCACCGTGTAGCCCGCGTCACCGAGTATCCAGGCACTTTCCTTCAAGAAGGTGAATGCCTCGTCCAGCGTTAGTATGCACCCGGTCGGGTGATCTCGTAGCCATTCCAGCCCAGATGGTGGGATAGACCCGTGCGGCATACCCCAGTGCGAGCAACAGATTTTTCTCGAAGTCCTTGCCAAAGGGGTCTGGTAGCCTCAGCACGGTCCTTCGGCTTGAGATGCCAGTACTCATCGAGGCTCAGTTTGAGCGAGGGATCGTGTCTGGCCGCGACGAGAAAGTGTAGCTGCCAGTTATCGTTATTAGCAGGGGATGCCTCCTCCAATCTGAAACAGAGGGTAAAGCCAGCTTCCGTGTGCGCTCTGGTGAAGTTCGCACGCCATGCCAGCCAGTGTTTGTAATCCTCCAATGGATCAGCCGAAGGTCGCGTCAGGGCCATTCGATGCGGATACACACACTTGTACAGAAGCGTACTCTCGATCTGCTGGTCGAATTTACCCGTAAAGGGCGTCCCGGTAACAATGTTGTGCAGGAGGCACTCTGAGAAGTGACGCAGCAAGGGTTCGCTATCAAACAACGCAGTACCGTCAGGGCTGATCATCCCCGCGGTACACACTCCTGGCATGGCAGCAACATAGTGTTGGATAGTAGTCTCATAGGTGTCGGACAGGAACTCCCACGCAGAGTGCAGCTCGAAACCGGAGGTAGTCTTCGCCTTCTTCCCTTTGTTCACAGTAGACGTAATAGGTTGATATTTCAAAGCGGGAATGTACTGATCTTTGGCGATAATGCCTTTGATCGCCTGGGCGTACTGGTGCCAGAACAGGAGATCAGCCCCCAGTTGGAAATCCTCAGCCGCGTGGAGGGCGATAAAATGGATATCATTCAGCGTTGTGATGATATCGGCCACCTGATAGCAACAGACCTGCCAGGGCGCCAGGTCAAATTCTATAGGCTCCTCCTCATCCACATAGCGCAGCAATTCGAAGGAGGGAGAGGGTTTGCCCGCAGCGGTCGGGAGCAAAAAGTATTTTGTAGTCAGGCTATTCGTCAACGTACCGGTTACAGGTTCCCGCAAGCCCAGTCTCTCCATGAGAAACGTGGACAGAGCCGTGTGCTTTAGATGTCTGGGGTGAACAGCGTCGGCGCGACTCCGCGACGTGCCTTGTGGCGTATCCGTCTCTACCCACAGATAGAAAGCCCCGTTCTGGATGAACTCATGTGCGTCGTCGGGAATCCAGGTTCCATGGATAACATGCATACAGTACTCCTATCTGCTCCATCCCCACATTGGCTTGAACGTGACCTCATCCTTAAAGTCGTGCAACGCTTCAAGCGTATCCTGGATAGGGAGATTATTCCGGTCTATACGCTTCCAGTCAGCCCGATCCAACGTTCCAACCACCAGATACTTATTGCCAACGATTTCAGGATTGAGAACGTTGAAGACTCTCGCAATCACATCCTCTAACTCGTTCTGATGAGCGATGAGCAGATCGCAGTGGGGACAGTAGCGGCAGGTCTTATTCAACAGCAGTGGTTGTGCCGGGTCTATATGGATGAACAGAGGTAGCTTACGTTGCCCCGTCTTGTTTTCACATTGCGGGCATTTGCTAAACCGTGCGTCCCGATATGGATTGAGAAAGAAGCGATAACGCGGAGGCTGCTTACCAAGCTGTGGTATGTTTTGCTCATCTTTCTTCGCCATTGTTACCTCTACCGAATATCCTCAGGCATATATCGAATGGGAACGCCTATCCTATTTATCCACTCAATCCATGCGATGGGCTGCACCCATTCGTCACGAGATGCTGTTCTGACTTCCAGGACGCCATTTCGCCTGCGGGCTCGTGTGATCTTCCGTCTCCTGGTTTGGCCTTCGATTTGTGCATAGGTTTTGAAGTGCTGGCACAGCAGGTTAATATCGCGGACTGTGACCATCAAGTACTCTTCTTCTGTCATGTATCTCCCTCCATTGTTCACCACAGCATACCACACCAGTATCAACTGGGCGCAACTGTCATAAGTAGAAAGATAGATTTCATCTACTGGATCAACCTCATAATTTAAGAGCAAGAATCGGAGAGATTTTTCTGGCGATTCCTTATATCATGTGAAGGACAAGAGAACGGCGGATTTAGTGCAAAGACTGCACATATACCATACACTGAACAGTAAGATGAAGGTGTCGAACAAGAAAGAGAAAAACAATGACTCAACTACGACCGTTTCGTTTCGGAGTGATCTGCGAACAGATGCAGTCAGCCGAAGCGTGGGTCACGAAAGCGCGTCAGGCGGAGGATTACGGCTATGCGACATTTTTGATCCGAGATCATTTTATTAGAGAGCCTTTCGGAGACCAGCTAGCGCCATTGATTGCATTAATGGCTGCCGCCAACGTCACTAAGACCCTCAGAGTTGGAAGCCTGGTACTCGACAACGACTACCGGCACCCGGTGATGTTAGCGAAAGAAGCTGCGACACTTGATCTCCTCTCGCATGGACGATTTGAGCTTGGGATTGGAGCGGGGTGGCTTCGATCCGAGTACGAGCAGGCTGGCATGGCATTCGAAGCTGAAGCATTTGCCCCCATCGTGAGCCGTCTCACCAGTCATGAGCAATGATGGGAAGGAATGAGCTTCAGTCCCTTACGACTGCTGAGCCTTTTCATAAAGAGCGTACCAGGTATCATCGTAGTAGGGAGAGAACATGTGACCGTATTGCATACTGCTAGTGAAGTCGTTATGGCCGTTGAGGTACCAGTTGCCACCGATCTGAATGAACCAGGGGCCACCGCTGGAGCCACCGGTCATACCGCAGGGGATAGAGACAACGGTGCCACCGCCATGCTGCCAGCTTTTGCTGGTGGAATTCTCGCAGGACTGCCTGGTCTGACCATCGTAGGGGTACCCGGCGGGATAGCCATAGGCGGAGAAGGATTGATCGACAGACTGATTATACGCCCAACCAGCACCTCCGACCATATCGGTCAGGTCGCCCTGACTATTGGGAGCAACGATGGCCATGCCCATGTCATGGTGATAGTCATTTGGCTTAGCGTTTATCCAGTCGGAAGGAACCTCCAGAGCGCGAGCGGCCCAACAGCCATAGGGAGTATTGCCGTGGTCGAAGAGAGGGCAAAAGATCAAGTTGTGTACCCAGTTCCCATTCCAGTAGAGGCAGTGGCCAGCAGTATCAACAACACTATGGTTGGTGCTTGCAACGGCAGTACCGGAGCAAACCATATCTTGACCGGAAGCGTTGGTAAAGAAGACTTTTCCAACGGTCGAGAGAGGATAAGAAGATTCTCCATTGGACGGGGGTTGCCCTTGTTGCTTGGCCGCCTTGCCCAGGTTCTGGTCATTGCTCCCCTGAGTAAGATCAAAAGTATTGCCGTTCTGTTGATCGGCGACAATGGCATTTTGCATACTGGCCGCAGTCCAATGCTGGATGACAAGGGTGGGATTTGTGGCTATCTGGTCCTCAATGATCGTATCCGCAGGAGCTAACACCGTAGTGTAGAGGAACCTCCCAAGCGCAACCAGGTACACCAGGTATACACCGGCAAGCAGGCAAAGAAGGACCCTGCCAACAAGGGGGAGTTGGATGAGCCTTTGCTGTCGTGGCATCTTGCCTCTCTCTTTCACTCAAAATCTTGCGGACTGGACGACTGTTGAGGGCGTCGTGAACGCTTTTTCCCTTTATCGGGAGCATTGACGTTCGGCATAGGTGCTGGTTTGGCCTTGCGCATTTTGTCTTTTGTCCAATATTTGAGGGCGTCATCGGGATGCGTTTCCATTGGATGCTTTATAATTTTGGCCGAAGGGTCTGGTTTCGCATCACGCTTCTTCCATGCAACCAGGTACACACCAACAAACAGGCAAAGAAGGATTATGCCGACCAGAGGCTGTTGAATACGTCTTTGTTGTTGTGACATCGTGCTTTCTCTTTCATATATGATGGTTCAGACTGAATACGTATACAAACTATCGTCAATGACGTTTTCCGTCCTGTACTTTCCAGAAGCAGTTTTTATTTTCAGCATCAGGACCGCTTTTCCTCTAGTGATAAGTATATCAGCATTTCTTGCTTTTAAGAAGAGCAATACGTATGAATTTTGCAAATCTTCGGGTAAGTGACAAAGAAAAAATGATACCTGTGAAAAACACTATGCTCATGAATCCGTTGACCCATCCTTATTGAATATATGTTCTATTATTTCTCTTTTTATTGAACAAGGAATATTCCGTCTATTAGAGTAGCAAGTGAGATATGTGAAGTGAAAGAGAGCGCAATATGACAGACCGTATAGGACAACAACTGGGGCATTACCGGCTCATCCAAAAACTGGGGGCAGGAGGTTTCGCCGATGTGTACCTGGCCGAACATATCTATTTGAATACGCCGGCAGCGGTGAAGTTGCTGAACACGAGTTTAATAAGCGGGGATGTACAAAACTTTCATAACGAGGCGAGAACTATCGCTCGTCTCATCCATCCTCATATCGTGCGCGTGCTGGACTTTGGCCTGGAGGAAAGCGTTCCGTATCTGGTGATGGAATATGCGCCTGACGGAACCTTGCGCCAACGCCACCCAAAGGGGACAGTGGTTCCTCTTCCTCTCATCGTGAAATATGTCAGGCAAATTGCTGATGCTTTGCAGTACGCGCATACGAACCGGTTGATTCATCGTGATGTCAAGCCAGAAAATATATTGCTGGGGAACAATAACAAGTTGTTGCTCGGCGATTTTGGGGCGGCATTGTTGGCAAGTACCTCGTTGATGTTCAGCACGCAGAATATCATTGGCACAGTCGCGTATATGGCACCGGAACAACTGCGAGGAAAGCCGGTGCCTGCCAGTGATCAATATGCCCTGGGGATCGTTGTCTACGAATGGCTGTGTGGATATTGTCCTTTTCAAGGATCGCTCGCCGAATTGAACAATCTTCACCTCTACGAGCCGCCTCCGTCGCTCCGTGCAAGAATACCGGGGCTCTCGCCCTTTCGTTGAACACGTCGTGATGAGAGCCTTAGCCAAACAACCGGAACAACGCTTCCCAACCATATGGGATTTCGCCCTCGCGTTAGAGCAGGCCAGCCAGCAGGTACAGGCTGCGGCTTCACCTCTCTATCTTGCCGGAAATGGAAGTTCTCACAATCAGGTAACAGTTTTTGCGGCAAGGACTCAGCTTGCCTCACCACCTTCACCAATGGCTGTCCCCCAACCGGTACCGACGGTAGCTGTGGAAAGCAGCGAAATTGCGTCTCAGCCGGTTCACCCACGTCTCTCCCGGCGTGCCTTTGTCGGTTCAATCATAGGATTGACGGCAATTGGTGGTGGCACCGCTGGCGTTGTGGTTGACGAAACAGGGAAACGGCCAGGCCACATCACCCGACCCTCATCATACCCCTACCCCTACCCCCACACCTGAAGCTACCCCTATACCAACCAGAAGCGATGCTCTCTATGTTTACAAAGGCCACCAGGATCAAGTTTTTTCTGCCGCGTGGTCTCCCAATGACAGTTACATTGCTTCCGCGGGAGGGAATATCCAAACGAGAATAGGCGATGATGTAGTTCGTGTCTGGGAGGCTCGAACAGGTCGAGATATGTATACGTATCCAGGTCATTCTCGGGCTGGTTAGAATGGTAGCGTGGTCGCCCAATGGGACACATATTGCTTCCGCCAGCGAGGACAAAACTGCACAGATTTGGAATGCTTTTACCGGGGACAATATCATTGTCTATGCAGGCCATGACAACAAGGTCTGGTCTGTATCATGGTCGCCAGATGGGACGCGCATCGTCTCTACAAGCGATGGTAAAGCAGATAAAAATGTACAGGTTTGGGATGCCCTTAGCGGCAATCTCATCTTTTCTTACACTGGACACGTTCAAGGTGTTACGACTGCCGCATGGTCGCCAGATGGGAAGCTTATCGCTTCCGCCAGTATGGATGGGGAGATTAAAATCTGGGACGCTTTAACAGGTCAAACACGGTATAGCTTCACTCAAACAGCCCCCGTTGGTAGCATAGCATGGTCACCCGATAGCACATCCATTGTCACAGGAGATTATAACCGTGATGACAGCGTTAGAATATGGAATTTGAGCAAAGGAAGCCAGATACAGGTCTCGCCAGGTACTATTGATAATCTGATATATACGGTAGCCTGGTCACCTGATGGCAAGCAAATCGCCGCCGGGTACGATAGCGGTCAAGTGAAGATATGGCAGGTTGCGACTGGAAAACAAATACTCACTTACACAGGTCACAATCAACCTGTCATGAGTGTACGATGGTCTCATAATGGTAACTACATAACATCCTGCGGATTTGATAAGACGGTACGAATATGGACGATATCCTGAGAGTAGCATGAATGGATATTTCCAGCAAGTCTGTGCAGGCATTCTGCACAAAAAGGTAAAAACAGCGTGCAAGAACCCTTGAAGTGAACTCCTGCATTCACCTGGGAATGTTCATTTACGCTTGAGTTTCACTTCTTCGCTCCGCAGCATCTCCTCGCGTGTGAGCAGCCAGCCACTCTTGAATGGCGGCCAGTGCCGGCGGGTCCAGGTGGGTATCGGGGCCATTGTAGCTCTCCGTTATCTCGGCTGGCACCAACTCCGACCGAGGCCGCAGTTCTTCTTTGAGGACGTGATTCGCGTTCTCTGGGAAGAGGAAGGTGACTTTCTCCTTCCCCGCAGCACCCTGCACAAGCTTCTCACCATCAGCTTGCCAGTCTATCTGGAGGTCTTTCTTCCCAATGATGACCAGCACCGGGACATCCACTTGCCTGAGCAGGGGAGCCGCATCAGCCGTCCAGAGTTCACGGGCAAAGGGCAGGTTGGCCGGGGTTTCCAGACTCTTCAGCAGCATCTGAACACCCTCCGGTAGCGATGGGTCTGGAGCGGTAGGCTCTCCTGCCACGAAGCGGGCAATGGCCGCATCGTAGAGTGCCAGCAATGCATTTCCATTCGGGACGCCAGCCGCCTGTGCAGCCAATTGGGAGCGCGCAACCGTGCCAACGGGCCGACCAGGAGGGCCGATGAGGACGAGTCCCGCCAAAGGAATCGCGGGGCTATGCAGCTGGTAGTTCAGGGCGTGAAGTGTTCCCTCGCTGTTGGCGAGCGCGAAGATCCGGTCAGCATGGACGTACTCCTGGCTTGCCACGGTGCGCACGGCTCCGGCGAGTTCGTCAACATGGCTTTGCATGCTCATCTTGCCAATCAGCAGTGGCACATTCTCGCGAGCATGCAGGCCGGAAGCACGCTTGTCGTAACGCAGTGAGGCGATCCCTGCTCGTGCTAACGCCTCCGCAAGCAGGCGTGCGCTGCCATTCGATCCCGGAAGAAGTGGCGAATTCCAATCGCGATCAGTCGGGCCGCTACCCGCCACCATGACAACAGCAGGAAAAGGTCCGGAGCCAGAGGGCCTGACCACTGTGCCATACACGGTCGTCTCGCCCATCGGCCAGTTGACTTCCAGGCTCTCTCCATACGAATCCTGATTCATCATTCTTTACTATCCTTTCCTGGAGCTTCGCACTGTCCCCACATGATATCTCTGAGGTGTATTGTGCAACGCATATGTTTTCTCCTTCATTGGCAAGCATCACATTATGCTTGTCTTCTCTGTCGTGTGCAACGGCATGTTCTTGTGCGGATGTCAGTGACTGACGCAAAGCCCTGCTAATACGCTTGCTTACGAAACAGTGGAATTGCCAGTGCTACCGGCACCATAGCCGCAATCAGGCAGATCAGCAAGGCTTTCAGCGGGAACATCGTCCCCTGATAGGCCGCAAAATTGGACCAGTAGAAAGTCAGATTCCAGGCATTGAGCGTGGCATTTGGAATGAAACCCGGAATACTCAGCAGCAGCGTGAACAAGAGTGAAAAGATCAGGGGACGTAGCACATCATGAAACAGCACCGAGAAAAGCAGTGCCAGGCCCAGGACAAAGAGCATCCCCAGCCAGAGCAGGATCGTCGAGATCAGCACTCCGCCCACATTTTGCGGATGACCCACACTTGCCGCCGCGACGAGAATTGCTAAGCCACTCAGCAGCATCACCCCCAGCAGAATGAGCGCACTGACCAGATACTTTGTCAGCAACACACGATCACGACTCACCGGTCTGCTCAACAGAAAGAAGATCGTTCCTTTGTTGACTTCACTGGCAATCAGGCTCGCTCCCAACACAGCCGCCAGAATCGCCAGGACCTCTGGCCCGTTCTTCGAGAACCACTGCGACCAGACATACGTGTCATAGCTGCCGGTAAGCTGTTGAATTGTGCCCTGCAATTGCGAAGGAATCTGCCGGGCTGCGTTACCAGTCAACTGACCCGCCAGCACGTTTTTGATCAGATTATATGTACTCGCCAGTGCAGCAGCGACCATGACCGCTACCACGCTGCCGATGATGGCCTTCCAACGCGCTTCGATGAACTCCTTAACGACCATTGCCTTCCTCTTTCATGTATGTCAGGAAGATATCTTCCAGATTGAGATCAACGATGTCCACATCGCGCAGCGCGTGGGGCCGCGCCTGAAATCATCTGCAAGAGGGACATCACATTGCCATGTGTCAGCAACCGCACGCAACGCCCCTCTTGCTCCAGGCTCATCACGCCCGGCAGGACGCGTAGCGCGGTGACTTCCGCTGCCGGTGGGAGTTCAACGTAGGTCAGCTTCAAAACCTTCTGGGTTTGCTTGAGATGATCTAATTCATCGCACACAATGAGCTTGCCATTACGGATAATGCCCACCCAGTCAGCCACCGCTTCTACCTCAGAGAGAATATGCGAAGAGAAAAAGATCGTCTTACCCTGGACAGCAATCTCTGCCACCAGCTGGTTCAAAAACTCGTGGCGTGCCACCGGGTCCAGCCCCGCTGTTGGCTCGTCCAGAATCAGCAGATCAGGATTGCTCCCCATCAGCAGGCTGAGCGCCAGTTGCGATTTCATCCCCCTGGAAAATTTGCCAACCTTGCGGTTCGTTGGCAGCCCGAACAGGCTCACATAACGGTCTACCATCCCTTGATCCCACTGCTTGCTGACTGAGCGGCAGAAGGCACAATGCTGCGGGATCGTCAGGAAATCGTACAGGCTGTTGACCTCGCTCATATAGCCCACGCGAGCCCGCACCTCCAGGCTTTGCGTGACGGCATCATAGCCCAGCACGCGCACGCTGCCGCCATCCGGCTTGCGCAGTCCCAGTATGGTTTTGATCGTCGTCGTTTTGCCTGCGCCATTAGGACCGAGAAATCCAAAGATTGCTCCTGCTGGCACGGTCAAGCTCAACCCATTCACTGCCAGGTGTTCGCCATATTTCACCTCCAGGTTTTGCAGCTCAATCGCTGCCGATGCCTTGCTGTCTGCTCCCGGCTGATTCACTGTTCTCACAGACGTGCTACTCCTTTCCAAAGAACCGCTATTGACCAGGGATGGTTCCTGCATGCTTGTCATCAATGTTCTCCCTTTGCCTGTCTTGTTGGCCGCGATACAAACGGGTCAGCTCTCTCTCAAAATGGTCGCGCAACTCTTGCTCGCTGAATTCCAAGATTTGCGGCATCACGCACCAGCGCAGCCATCTGCTCGAAGAGCGCGGTCTGCTGGTGCTGGCGCAGCACACCATGCATGTTCGCGGTCACAAGCGTTCCTACTCCCTGGCGGCTCTCAATCAATCCCAGCTTTACCAATTCATCATACGCCTTCACAATGGTATTGGGAGCAATGGTAAGCTCGCTGGCCAGTTGGCGCACCGTGGGCAATTGATCGCCAGTGTGCAAGATGCCGATCTCCAGGGCGTGGGTGATTTGCTGCACCAGTTGCACATAGATCGGCACACCACTGCGCGGATTGACATCGAGCCAGTTTGGCATCCTTCACCTCCTCTGCTGAATTGTATCATAGATATGATACATTAAAACATTGATACAGTCAAGGACAATCGGAGGGCAGGAAGCTTGGAGCCTCTACCTCAATCAGCAGTCCCTCATTCCCTCGAAGGTGTATATCTGATAAAATGCGCAGTTTTACCATGTGATACCATGATGTTGAAGCAAAAGAAAACGTAGAAAGAGAGAGAAACAATGATTAATCTCAGTGAAGTTGGCGCCTTTGCATCTGTCCCCACGAACGCCGGAGTAGCGGTCACGTTCGGAGTATATTTACCAGGCGATTGAGCCATCAGCAGGCTATGAAGTGGTTGTGCGGGTAATGCATAAGGATGATCGCTTTGTGCTGGATAGCCAGACGCTGGCTTTCCCGCTCACGCCCGTCGCCAATTCGCTGAACAATCTCTGGCAGGCGAATGTGACGATACCGGTTGTAGCTGATACACATCTGGGGCAAGCAGGTGTCTATCTCTATTACTATCAATTGTTGCAAACACCTGCTGGTAGCACGACAAAACAGGTGGTGACACACTGGTTCACCGACCCTTTTGCGCGGGCAACCGATGTGGGACAACTTTCCGCCTTTGCCACTCCCGGATTCATGCCCAATTTTGTCTGGACTGATAATGCATGGAAAACGCCGGAACTAGAACAGCTTGTCGTGTATGAGATGCATGTTGAGGAGTTTAACCGTACCTTTGATGGGGTTGTCGAGCGTCTGCCATATCTCAAAAGCCTCGGTATTACCTGCCTCGAATTGATGCCCGTCACCAGCTTGAAGTTGGATTTTGACTGGGGCTATGGGCCGTTGCACTATTTTGCCCCCAACGAACGTTGGGGCGACGTGCAAGGATTAAAGGGATTGGTGAACGCCTGCCATAACACCGGCATAGCGGTCATTCTTGATGTCGTTTACCAGCATGTTGATCCGACATTTCCATATGCTATGGTTTACAACAACGCTGGATTACCAGGTCCGATGATTGGCGGCTACGGCCTCTTTGGCCCGGAGATTGATTTCAGCAAGGAATTTGCTCGCGATTATGTCAAGAACGTAAATTTCAACTGGCTCTATGAATACCATGTGGATGGCTTTCGCTATGACGAAGTAACCGACCTCTACGATGGCCCTACCGGCGTTCAATACGCTGAGATTGCTTACGAGACATATAACGAGTCGCTCAAAATCGCTCGCTTCACGCCCTCTGGCGGCACGGCAACGGGAGAATACAGCCGTATCATTCAATGTCCTGAAGAGTTGAATCTGCCGCAGGAGATTCTCAAAACGACCTATTCTAATAGCACATGGCAAGATGCTTTGCTGGATAAGGTCGAGGATATGGCGACGAACCACTACGTGGATGATGCCTTTGTCCACCTGCTTGATACTCGCTATTCCGGCTACCCGGACACGAAAACGGTGCATGATATCGCCAATAATGCAGTAGATATGCCAGTTGCGCCATTCCAGTACCTCGATTCGCACGATCACAGCCAGCTGATCGCGTTTTTCGGCACTCTGCCAGGGGATGTGCCATTCGGCGATAGAAGTAGAGCGTATAAACTGCAACCCTTTGCGATTGCACTCTATACCTGCGCTGGCACGCCAATGCTATGGCAAGGGCAGGAGTTCGCGGACAACTATGTGCTACCCAACGCTGGCAATGGGCGTATCCTCTTCCAGCGCAACGTTCACTGGGAATATTATTTCGATGAGTTTGGTGCGCCGCTCGTGCGCCTCTACCAGATTCTGGGCAACCTCCGGCACACGTATCCCGCGCTCCGTAGTCGCGAATGCTATTACTACAATGTACAATCTCGCACACAGGATGGTATCGTTGCCTACAGCAGGCAATCTACACCGGCGGAACAAATCGCTATTGTCGTCCTCAATTTCTCTGATGCGCAACAATCTATTTCACTTGCCTTTTCCTGAGCCTGGGACGTATCGTGAGATGATTGACAATGATGTAAGACAAACACCTTACGATATCGTTGTGAGCAGCGCGAATCAGGATGTGACTATTGAGGTGCCGTCGAATTATGGGTATGTGTTCGTGAAATAATGCAGACTGGCACATCGCTGCGGCTCGTGCCCTGGGCGCGCTAAAGCGGGCCCCTACAACTCATTGACGAGTTCCATGAAGCGGGCAAGGGTTGCTAAACGTTCGTCCAGTGTCTCCCCATCTGGCTCGACGCGCAAAGTGTTCACACCGGCGGCTCGATGTATGCGTATGCGTTCGCGTACCATATCTTCGGTACCGATGAGGTTTGTCTTGAGAACCAGTTCATCGGGTACACGTGCCGTTGCTGCCTCGCGATCTCCTTTGAGCCAGAGGTCTTGCACTTCGGCGGCAACGTCGGTATAACCAGCACGGCGATAGACATCATTGTAGAAATTATGCTGCCGTGAACCCATTGCGCCAAGCGTAAAGGCGAGTCCTGGTTTGCGCGGGGGAATGAGACGTTCAACATCGTCTGAAAAGGAGACGACTCCGGCGGAAACTTGCAGATCGATGTCTGCGAGAGAACGCCCAGCTTGTTTAGCTCCTGCTGCAATCGGCTCAAAGAACATGGAGGCATGTTCGGGTATAAACGACGTGCCGAGCCAGCCATCTGCGAGCGATCCAGTAAGCTCAAGGTTCTTTGGACCGAGAGTCGCGAGATAAATAGGGAGGTTCGGGCAAGGACGAGCCACTGATTTCAGGGCTTTGCCTTCACCGCCGGGAAGCGGCAATTCGTAGATGGTGCCGGAATATGCCAGGCGTTCGCCGCGTGTCACTTTGCGCACAATCTCAATTGTCTCTCGCATACGTTGAAGAGGTCGCTCGAAACGCACTCCATGCCATCCCTCCATTACCTGTGGCCCGCTAACACCAAGTCCAAGTATAAAGCGGTCTTGCGATAACGCTGCCAGCGTCATAGCGGTCATCGCCAACATAGCGGGAGTGCGCGTTCCAACCTGCATGATAGCAGAACCGAGTCGGAGCCGCGTTGTTCTTGCCGCGAGGTATGCCAGAGGAGTCGCGGCATCGTAGCCCCAGAATTCCGCAGTCCAGGCCATCGCAACACCAAGTCGCTCGGCCTCGACGGCATAGGTAACGGCTGGCTCCCAATTCCCATTATCAGGATTGAAGCCGATTGCAGCCTGCATGGTCTTACCCTTTCATTATTGTTGAGCTAATGCTGTCGCAATTGCCTGCATCTGGTGCGTATGGTCGAGGGCGTGAACGCGGGCAAAGAGCAGCCACTCGCGCCAGTTCATCTGGCCAAATTCGCCGTGTCCCCAGGTAATGTCAAGATGAGCCTGTGGATCAGCCTGTAATACTACTGCATATAATTGTTCACGCGAGTGCTCAAGTTCTGCAAGCAGAGTTTCTCGTGTTGCTCCCGCCGGGGCCGCTCCAACCGCATCATCTATGGAAGGAGGTCGCTCACCCCGTTCGATAATGGTGCGAATAGATTGTTCTTCTAAAGCGGCTATTGTGCGCACATGTGCCAACACATCGGCAGCCGCCCATTCACCCTCCTGCGGCACCCTTTGGAAATTCGCATCAGAGATTGCCGCCGTTGCTTCAAGGAATTGACGGTGCGCGTCACGCAGTGCCTCAACTAATTGCGCCGGAGTGCGGCGCATGGCTTGACTGGCTAAATAACTGCGAACCCGCGCCACCTCTTCCTCGCGGGTCTCCTGTTTTCCTTCGGCCACGATCTATTCCTTCCTCAAAAAATGAATTACGAACTTAAAACACTTGACGAACAGATTTTGTTCGGCTATACTGTAATCAGACCGATTGGTCTGATTACAGTATAGCCGAACAAAACCTGTTCGTCAAGTAGGATGAACCCTATTTTTTTAATAGAAAAACAGACCATTCAGTCTGTACACATATGAGATGATTTCACATCACACAGGCAAGCGAAAGAAGAGAGGATACTTATGCGTAATATTACATCGCCAGCTCCTCAAAAGTGTGGGCCATTCCATAATCTTGCGCAAGTGGCTCGCCATAAAACAATTGATACGCCAGAGGGGCAACTGTTTTTACAAGACTTTTGCTCACCCTCTCTCATAGAGAACTTGAGGGCCGATAACGGATTGCGTGCCTTCGCACGACGACCAGAGCGCGAACACCAGTTATTGCTAAATATTGCGCAAAAACCAGAGAATAAGTTGGCGATTGCCTACACTCCAGCCGGAGATATTGTCAGCCAGGTAACGCTTGCTCCGGCGGATGCGCGATGGGGGAATACGGAACGAATCTACGAAGTGGCAATTGAGGTAAGTGAGGGATGGCGTTTGCGCGGCCTTGCGCACGCACTATTGGCTTTTGCGCTCGAACTTGATACACTGGATACGATGATTATAGTGGGCATGGGCCTCTACTGGCACTGGGATATGGAAGGCGTAGGCCTCCCTGTGTACCGGTACCGGGAGATGATTGCGCGATTGTTTGCGGCGTATGGTTTCAGTGAATATCTGACAACGGAGCCAAATATTCGCATGTCACCGGCAAACATCTTTGTTGCACGCATTGGCAAATATGTTGATAAAGGTATCATGAACACTTTTTTCGAGCGTTTGTTGCAGTCTGATACGCTGCCTGGACTATGATGAGGGACTACGAAGCCAGCCCGGTAACGATCTTCGATCTAGCTACGCTCAACCGGGCTGTGATGAGGGACTACGAAGCCAGCCCGGTAACGATCTTCGATCTAGCTACGCTCAACCGGGCTGTGATGAGGAGAAAATGATGAGCAAAGGGACACAAACAAAAGAGATGATTCTGGAGCGATGCGCTCAACTGTTTAGCCAACGAGGATACTTTGGCTCATCGCTCTCAGATATTATGCAAGAAACAGGACTGGAAAAGGGGGGCATCTACAATCATTTTAGCAGCAAGGAACAGCTTGCGCTTGAATCGTTTGACTACGCCTTCGCATTGCTCCAGCAGCGTATGCGGCTCGCGCTGGAAGGCAAAACGCACGCCGTTGAGCGTTTATATGCCATTCTCTCTTACTTTCAGAGTTTGCTGGAAGAGCCAATAATCGTCGGCGGCTGCCCCATCCTCAATACTGCAATCGAAGCCGACGATGCACAGCCAGCCTTGCGCGAACGTGCCTTGCACGCGATGGACAGCCTGCGTTCCACCATCGAGCGTATTGTCACGAAAGGCATGCAACGAGGGGAACTTCGCCCGGATATTGATGTTGCCGCCTGTGCCTCGCTATTCATTGCCTCACTTGAAGGAGCAGTGATGTTGAGCAAACTCTACCGTGATACAGTGCATATGAAGCGGGTTGTGGAGCATTTGAGATGGTATATTGATACACAGATGCGCGTGTGAATTATCTCAATCGAAGTTTCACGTTTTTTTGCTGCGAGCAATTGCGTTAAGAGGGATATCCCTTTTCATTGAAAAAATCCTCCCGGAGAATGGCATACGTTCTTTCTCTCCTCTTGACGAGACAACGAAAGATACACATTTCAATTCCCGTCAACAAAGGATACCACAGGTGCTTGATTCTTGACCAGTATCAAGTTTCGCAAGAGCCACATAAGCCAATACCTTGTTTTTCGTATGGAATTAGAGTATGCTCTCAGCAGATGAGAAGGAAAAGGAATGACGACGATGAGTTCAGATACCGATAGATCCAAATCCGAACCAGTCAAGACCAGCATCGCTCCGTGGCTATCGGTTAGCCAGGCCACGGAGGCGGTAGACTATTACAAGGTCGCGTTCGGCGCGATCGAGCGGTACCGCATTGAAGATGACGCCGGAAAGATTGTCGTTGCTCAATTGACCGTCGGGGAAGCAGATTTCTGGCTTCAGGAGGACATTGATTCCAGCCCTGATTTACTGAGCCGTCAATCAGTCCGCATAATATTGACCGTGGACAACCCGGACGCAGTGTTCGAGCAAGCCATTGCCGCAGGAGCAACTGAAGTCGGAGCTGTTTCCGAGGGCTACGGTTGGCGGATTGGACGCATCGCCGATCCGTTTGGTCACCACTGGGAAATCGGGAAGCCACTTCGCTGATTCACTACTCTGTCAACGACTCGCATTAACAGCCTTGCAATCTCGACCACAATCAACACGTTTAGAAAGGCAGGAGCAACGGATGTACAATTCGATAGAAGCGTGGCCCCGCGAGAGGTTGCGGGAGCTTCAAGATGAGCAATTGCGCCACATGGTTCACTACGTCTACGAACATGTCCCTTTTTACCGCACTATTTTCAATAATAATGGCATTGAACCTCGTGATATACGATCTACGGATGACCTGCGCAAAATCCCATTCACGAGAAAGCAAGATTTGAAAGACCATTATCCCTTTGGTTTGCTGGCGGTGCCACGCGAACAGTTGATACGAGTTCATGCCAGTAGCGGCACAACGGGAAAAGCGACAATTGTGTGCTATACGCGAAACGATATAGAGGTATTTTCCGAGGTGATGGCCCGTTCCTTTGTAGCGGCGGGCGCACGTCCCGGTATGCTGCTGCACAATGCCTATGGGTATGGTCTCTTCACAGGTGGGCTTGGTACGCACTATGGTGGCGAAAAGCTAGGGTTGACTGTGGTGCCGGTTTCAGGAGGCATGACACAACGTCAAGTCACGCTTATCCTCGATTTACAGCCGGAGGTGATCTGCTGTACTCCTTCTTACGCGCAAACGTTGGGCGAAGAGTTTAAGAAGCTAGGGGTTTCACCTGCTGAAATTAGCCTCAAATATGCGCTACTGGGCGCAGAACCGTGGACAGACACGATTCGCGCCGATGTTGACGCAGCCCTCGGTGTTCGCTCTACCAATATTTATGGTCTTAGTGAGGTGATCGGCCCCGGCGTGTCGCAAGAATGTATCGAGGCCCGCTCCGGTAGCCACATCTGGGAAGACCATTTTTATCCCGAAGTGGTGGATGCGACGACCGGTGAACCGCTGCCAGACGGCAAAGAGGGCGTGCTGATCTTTACGCATTTGACTCGAGAAGCCATGCCGCTTTTGCGCTATTGGACGAACGATATCACCTATCTGACACATGAGCCGTGTGCCTGTGGCAGAACGCATGTGAGGATGGGAGCCATTCGTGGACGCTCGGACGATATGCTCATTGTGCGCGGCGTCAACCTGTACCCAACGCAGATCGAGGAAGTACTGATGGGCATTCCCGAAGTCGTGCCTCACTACCAGATTATTGTGACCCGTGAAGGCACACTTGACGAGGTAGAGGTCAAAGTGGAACTCACCGAGCAGGTGTTCCGCGAAATAGCCGGGGAAGCTATCACTGATGATGTGATCGAAGCCAACCAGCAAATACAACACTTGCGCCACAGCACCCAGCAAGCCATTCGGGGAATGATTGGCTTGAATATGCGCGTCACGCTGGTACCTCCCAGCACTATTCCACGCAGCGAAGGGGGAAAGCTCCGGCGGACGGTAGATTTGAGGAACTTGTAGTTGTTCTCAACATCCAACAAGCATACTTTCAGGAAAAAGTGGGAGATAATACTATGCAAACAGAAGACACGATACAGGTGCGTGAAGGGGAGCGTTTTGATCTCCCAAAGGTAGAACTGTACCTGCGCAAACATGTCGAGGGCATAGGCGAAGGTTCGCTACAGGTGCGGCAATTTCCTTCCGGTGCCTCCAATCTCACCTACTTAGTGCAGATTGGTGGCTGGGAAGGAGTGTTGCGTCGCCCCCCATTTGGCCCCGTGCCGCCAAAGGCTCATGATATGGAGCGCGAGTCGGGCCTCCTGCAAAATATTCATCCCGTCTTCCCGCTGGCACCTCGACCATATGTTTTCTGTAACGATCTGACGATCATGGGCGTTCCGTTTTATGTGATGGAACGACGGCACGGAGTCGTCGTCAATGAAAGCTTTCCACCGGGTGTTACACCTACAACTGAACTTTGTACGGCTTTGTCTCACAATGTGGTAGAGACGCTGGTACACATTCATGGCATTGACTGGCAAGCGGCAGGACTCAGCCAGTTCGGCTATCCGGAAGGATTCCTCGGACGGCAGGTCAAGGGCTGGATTGAACGCTATTTTCGCGCCCAAACGGACGATATTCCACAAGTTGAGCCGCTCACACGCTGGCTGGCCGAACATATTCCGGCCAGCCCCACCCCTGCATTGATCCACAATGATTACAAACTGAATAATATGTTATTAGAGCCGAAAGATTTGATCCACATCGTCGGCGTACTCGACTGGGAAATGACCACGATTGGCGATCCATTATTCGACCTGGCTATCTCGCTCAGCTACTGGGTACGCCCCGATGACCCGGAGGAGTTGCAAACCGTCCTTCCGGTGGTGACGTTGCTGCCGGGCTTCATCAACCGGGAGCAATTTATGGAAATCTATGCGCGGCAAAGCGGACGCGACCTCTCATCCATGCATTTCTACATGACCTTTGCCTATTTCAAACTGGCAGTCATCCTCCAGCAAATCTACGTGCGCTGGAAACGTGGGCAAACCCATGATGAACGCTTCGCCACGTTTGGCGACCGCGTGCGCAACCTGATTATCTACGCTGCCTATCTGCTAGATAAAGGGACATTATAGCGTAGAAACTGGCTTATCTCTGTAACTTGAGACGCCTCTTTGCCAGAGGGATAAGCCAGTTTCTTATTTTCCGGCAAGGCAATCGCATCTAATTGGAAGGTGGTAGAACTAATAGTGTATGCACGAGTAAAGGAGAAGCTGACCATCTTTTTTGAGGGAGATGCGAAAAAGCAAAAAGGCACAATTGCATCTTTAGATGGTGTACGTGCAATAGCCTGTTTAATGGTTGTGATCTTCCATATGACGCTGATTATGGTGCAAGATATTCATGTATGGGTACCGGCTCGCATGTCTACAATGGTTGCTTCACTTGCTTATGCAGGCGATACCGGCGTCAATCTATTCTTTATCCTATCCGGATTCCTGCTTTTTTTACCGTTTGCTAAAGCGTTATTGTTTGATAATCCATGGCCGGCCACGGGAACGTTCTATCTACGCCGGATCTTACGGATTATACCTGCCTATTATGTCTCCTTATTTTTAATGATTTTGATCTTTCATCCTCAATTTTTGCAGCCTGATCACTTCGGCGATTTATTGATGTTCCTGATCCTTTTTATGGACTCTTCACCGACCGCTTTCAAACAGATCAACGGGCCATTCTGGACCCTGGCAGTGGAATGGCAATTTTACCTTTTATTGCCGTGCATTGCGCTAGGCATAGCACTGCTGGTGCGCAGGTTTCCCCAACAACGGCGATTGTTGGCCCTGATTGGCTGTTTAGTGATATTGATGGGTTGGGGATTGTTAACGCGCTACCTGGGCATCTACCTGACGTCGCATCCCGATGAGACATTTGGTCTCCCACGAATGGTTATTAACGTTGGCCTGTTCCTCTTTTATGGAGTACCGTCTCCCGGATTGCATGGAAAGTTTATGGAAGATTTTGCTGTAGGTATGCTGGTGAGTACATTGTATATGTACTCCCATACAAAAGGGCCGTTGAACCGATTCAACGGTCCTCTTGCGGCGCTTGAGTCCATGCATATTTGCTGCCGGAGTACTCTTATTAGGGTTTATGGCAGCCTGGAAATATGATCAGATTGCGCTGCACAGCTGGCATTTCCTTGATCCAATCACGGGACTCTATCAATACTTTGGTGAATGGGGCTTCGGTATCGCATATGGCGCGTGTATATTGGCGATCCTGTTTGGTGCAGACCTGGCTTAGAAAGCCGTTCGAGTGGACGCCATTACGTTGGATCGGCCTGATCTCGTATGGCCTCTACATGTGGCACCTGCTCCTGTTAGAGTCGTTTACAAAATACGTGTTGACCCGCATTCCTGACTGGTCGCAGGCGCCACATATATTGGTTTATGCTATGTATTGGGGCTGGCTCTTTGTCTTTATCATCCCTTGCGTCATTTTGCTCTTCGCCTTTGTTGAGAAGCCGTGGATTCAGGTCAGTGACAGGTGGACGCAGAAGAGTAAGCGCGTGCAAGCGAACGCTGTCAGCCCTTGACAAAACGTGCATTTAAGTGTAAAATGCATATAGATGCTTATTCAATGTTCAGTGGATAAGTATCAAGTGGTAACAGGCATATGGGTGCAAATATGGCAGAAGAAAAAAGAGACAACGAATCCAAAAATACAGTGACCGAGGCATGGTCGAAAAACTGGATTGTTCCGGTTCTGCTCTTAATGTTGCGGGAGTGGAGTTCCTATGGCTATGAGTTAATGGAAAAAATGACAACCTTTGGCTTAGGGACGATGAACGCGGGGACATTTTACAGGACGTTGCGACAAATGGAAAAAGATGGGGTGGTCAGTTCCACCTGGGACACATCAGAAGGTGGCCCGGCCAGGAGGGTGTACTCAATCACCGCTGCCGGTGAGGCCTACCTGAGTTTCTGGGCGCAATCCCTTAACCATTATCAGAAGATGATGGAAACATTTTTCCAGCTCTATACCGGTCAACCACCACAAAAGAAGCAGCAACCAGAGCAAGAAAATGCATCTGAGGAGCAACAAGCGCAAAAGAACGCGCAGACAAAAGCCAGCGAAAAATAATGTGAAAAATAATGTATAGGGACCGGTTTATCGCGTCCGTTCGTAGAGTTGTAAAGCGCACAAACGAGGACGACGGACGCGATAAATCGGTTCTTACTAGTATCTTTAACGCGAAAGGAGCATTTGTATGTCAGAGGGAACAAATTCAAAAAGTTCTCTAGATCCTGCTGAGTTATGGAAGCAATGGTACGAGACCTCCGCCAAAGCGTGGGTAAACGCCGTTGAGAGCAGTAAAGAACTGTACGGCGATCCCCTTGGACTGTATCGTTCGTGGTCAAAAAATGTGAGTGACGCCGAGCATATGCTGGACGGCAGCACATTGGGGGCAATGGATGTTACTGGAATATGGCAACGCTGGTTTGAGGCCACGATAGATATCTGGCGCAAAGCGGCTCACGACATCAGCAGATCCGCTCGGTATTACCAGCAAATGGCTGGGCATGATGGAAGAGGTACAGGCCAAATTGCGCACAGGCGAAGTATCATATGCCGAACCATTCACATTTTTCCGTGATTGGTACAACGCCACCAGCGACACATGGTCAAAGCTTGTCGAGCAATATATCGGCACCGAGCAATTCATGGAAACGACAACTCCATTGCTGGAGAGCTATGCCAGTTTCTTTAAAACATTCCGCCGCGCCAATGAAGAATTCTTCCAAAACCTGCAACTTCCCACCCGCTCAGATATCGCTAGAATTGCAGAGCTTGTGATTGCGCTGGAAGAGAAAGTTGACCAGATCGATGATGCGCTGGATGACAATCAGTCTCAAGGTGCCACACAAGAAGCTGTCACTGGAATTCGCTGGACGGTTGCAAGAACTTGAGCGTAAAATAGATACATTACCTGCTACGCTTGCTTTGGCACAAAGCAAGCGAGAGTCTAAACGAGCGTCTGGAGCGTGTAGAAAGCAAGCTAGATGCTATACCGTCTGCTTTACAACAAAACAGCAGTGTAGATAGGCTGGCCCAACGCTTGGATACTGTTGAGAGCAAACTTGATACGCTTCTCACAGCATTAGAAAAGCTTTCTACGCAACAGCAGGCAAGCACGCCAACACGAGCACTGGCAGCACCGTCAATCCTGCCAACTCCACACACCGCAAGGTGCAGAAGAAAGCCGCTAACCGGCAGAGTGACAAAGAAGTCAAGACAACCGTGTCCCTCTCAGAGTAGAGCATTACAACAGAAAGTAGGTCTTGTGCCTGCCTTTGCGCTACTACACACCTTGATTGCAACGAAGCACACTGGAGGGCTATATGATCAACGGAATCAGCATGCCATCTGTCCTGGACATCGAAACGAGGATGAAGAAGTACAGGACAGGTATGCAAATCATGGTCGAGGGGGCGCAAGCCGAAACCGGCAAAACGCCCAAAGAAATGATCTGGACAAAGAACAAGGCCAGGCTTTATCGCTATCTGCCAAAGGCTGAGAAACGTTTTCCCATCCCCATCCTACTCGTTTACGCGCTCATCAATCGCCCCTATGTGCTGGACCTTATGCCGGGGAACAGCCTCGTCGAGTACCTTGTCAACCAGGGCTTTGATGTCTACATGCTCGATTGGGGTACGCCCGGCGATGAAGACTCGAACCTGACTTTTGAGAACTACATCCTGGACTACATCCCCCGCGCCATCAGGAAAGTCCTCAAAACGTCTCAGGCCAATGAGTTCACCTTGCTTGGCTTCTGCATGGGTGGCACCATGAGTGCCATGTATGCCTCGCTTTTCCCCGCTGCACCCCTGAGAAACCTGATTTTGCTGACCACACCGATTGATTTCTCGCCAGAAATCACAGGCCTCTATGGCCTGTGGACAAGCGAAAAGTACTTTAATCCCGATATGATGGCTGATGCCTTTGGCAACGTGCCAGGGGAACTTGTTGATACAGGCAATCGCCTCACGAAGCCCGTCACCAACTTGATTGGCACCTACGTCACTATGTGGGATCGCATTTTGCAGGATAAGCCAATGGATACCTGGCTCGCCATGAACAAATGGGTCAACGATGGTGTACCATTTGCCGGCGAGGCATTCAAGCAGTGGATTCGCGAATTCTACCAGCAAAACAAACTGATGAAAGGCGAAATTCACCTGCGAGGCCGCCGTGTAGACCTCGCCAACATCACCTGCCCGGTGCTGAATATCGCGGGTACGAAAGATCACATCTGCACAGTGCCACAGGCGCAAGCTGCCATGCGCCTCATCAGCAGCACAGACAAAGAGTTCTTTGTGCTGAATGCCGGACATATTGGTCTTGTCACAGGCTCGGAGGCGAAAAAGAGCCTCTGGCCCAAAATTCGTAGTTGGTTGGAAGTGCGGTCGTGCTAACTGGTAAATCACTTGTTTGATGTATCAGGCAACACAATGGAAGGCGCAATTTTGCGCCTTCATTGTGTTGCCTGACACACGAATAGTCTATGCTCAAAGGAAAGTTGTTTGCAACCATTTGAAACACTTACATACAATGGTCAGATAAGACGATTACGCCGCCTTGTAGATGTGGTTTTGCCACATTACGACATCCATGATGCGAAAGTTACGCTATTGCAATACGAGGATAACGCTGTTTACCATATCGTGGCCAATTCAGGAGAGCAATTCGTGCTGCGAATCAGTGCCGCACAAGGTCATACGGCTGCTGAACAGCTTTCGGAGATGCAGTGGCTTATCGCACTGCGTCAGGAAACGGGTTTGCTTGTTTATGGACCAGTGCAAACGGTTGAAGGTGAATTCCGATAACTGTTGAAGCTAAAGATGTTCCTGTACCCAGACATTGCGTCCTCTTACATTGGATAGCGGGGAAACCTCCGGCAAAAGGGTTAGGTCTGATACAGCGAAAAATATAGGCATATTCAGCTCGTTTACACCAATATGCCTATCCGATATCCCCATGACCGTGCCTCGAGCAAAGGAGCAAGGGTTAATGCTCTACCAATCCCCTGTCGGCGGGCATCGGGAAGAGTTGCTACATTGTATATTCCTGCCACACCGCCACCCAGATACAGCAGCGAGGTCGCTACTGGCTGGTCGCCGAGCATCCCAAGATAGTAGTGAACGGCATCAACATGCTTGAAGCCATGTTTGGTAACCACTGCCAAAAGCGACATAAGTCCCTCTTCTGGCAGTTCAGACCCAATAAACATGATGCGTAACCACGTCTTGAGCGTCTCTTCATCGCTTACACGCTCAATGATAATATGTGGTGGCAATGATAGAGGCTCATGCAGGGAATGCAGGTCAACCGCCAGGCCCGGCGCTTCGTCGTCATGCAACCAACCATGTCTCTCAAGACGGCTTCCCAAATCCGCCGGTTGGGTGGATGGGCCAACCAACCAGGCCATAGGGACACCATGGGCAGTGAGCTGCTCAATCCGCTCATCAAGGGTTGCCTCTCCGACATCAGATAGGAAGTGCGCTCGAACGACCCCATTGGCAAGGTGAAAAGGGATTCCTGAGACAAACCACAACAGTTCGGGCTCATCGTGAACCTCCGCTCCCAACCCACGACCCAGCCGTATCCATGCCTCCTGAATATTGTCTTCCATTGCTCGCAGTAAAACTGGCAACGTAGAAATCATCTACTACCTCATGCATTGCTTTCTATTCCTTCTTTCTGCCCGCACGTATCTGGCAATCCTCTATGACGCTTTGCCCATTCATCATAGCACTCTTTACCTGACATCTAGTGACAAGATTTGTATAAGCTGGTCAAAACTGACACCCAAGGTAATGATATACTCTCCTTACAGAAACCCATCTATTATCAAGGAGATATTTATGCGAGAATTTGTTTCTACCATTGCCAGCAAAGGTCGAGTAACCATTCCAGCAGAAATTCGCAATCATCTCGGTATCAAAACTCATGACAAGATTGCTTTTGTAATTGACGAAGAGGGGAATGTACAATTAAAAGTGCCTCGCTATCCAGATATTGACTCCCTCGTCGGTGCAGCTGGAAGCCTGAGTGAGCCGCTTTCCTGGAAAGAGATGCGATAGAATTGCTTATGAAGATCGTTTTAGCGCATCATATGAAGCGGAGGGTAGCACATCATGAACGAATGCACGCATGATTACGACTATTACCGGGACATATTTCGCGGTCAGACCATGCCGTTTGCCTATCTCGATCTGGATTTGCTGGATGAGAATATTCGGGCAGATCAAGTCTCGCACTGGCGGCAAACGGGTGCGGCTGGCCTCCAAGTCGCTGCGCAGTGTTGCCGTTATTCGGCGTATTCTTGATGCAGATGCCTGTTTTCAGGGATTGATGTGCTTCACGGCTCAGGAAGCGGCGTCTATGGCACGGCAGGGATTTGATGATCTGTTCATTGGCTATCCTTGCTGGCATGAAGAGGATATCGCAGCCGTGGCACGCGCAACCGCCGATGGAGCGCATATCACGTTGATGATTGATAGCATCGCGCATGTTGAGCAAGCGGAGAAAGTGGCACAAAAGTATGGTGTACGCCTGCCGCTCTGTCTCGATATTGATATGTCATCGAATTTCCCCGGTCTACATTTTGGCGTGTGGCGTTCCTCGCTACGCACCGTAGAGCAAGTGCAACCTATTCTTGAACGTATCCTCAACTCCTCCCATGTCTGGCTTGATGCCCTGATGGGCTATGAAGCGCAAATCGCCGGATTGGGCGACTATTACCCTGGCAAAGCGGCCAAAAATAGGCTTGTGCAGATGCTCAAGCGACGTTCAGTGGTAGAAATTGCTGAACGACGTGCGGCAATCGTTGCTCTGATTGAGCGACATGGCAGTACAATTGCGCGTCGTCAATGGCGGTGGCACTGGCAGTATGCGCACAACCCGTGCTGAAGCCGTCGTTACCGAAATTACCGTCGGGTCGGGCTTCTACTCACCGGCTCTGTTTGACAATTATCGTGACTTTCGTTATCAACCTGCCGCTGGATATGCCATTGAAATTGTGCGGCAACCGGGGCCATCGCTCTATACCTGCCTGGGTGGGGGTTATATCGCCTCCGGTGCGGTCGGAACCGATAAACAACCAAAGCCATATCTGCCACATGGCGCTCGTCTTGACCCGCTTGAGGGAGCAGGTGAGGTACAAACACCTATTCAAGTACGAGGGAACCACGCAACTTCACCTCGGCGACCCGATATTTATGCGGCACAGCAAAGCCGGTGAACTGTGCGAACGCTTCACCCACCTGCTCCTCGTCTCGCATGGAGCCATTGTGGATACGGTTACAACCTATCGCGGCGATGGTCAATGTTTTATTTAATAAATGTAGAGACGCGACTTCTAGCGCAGACCCGACATTGCTGACGACTCGTCAGCAATGTCGGGTCGCTGAAGCGGACCCCTACAGAAACGGTGCGTCGAGTCGGATGTCGTCGCATTGCACATACAGGGAAAGAGGAACATCATAGTTATGGATACAGGGCAAACGAAACGCTGGCACAACTGGTCGGGTTCTGTGCAATGCACACCGCAACAGATTGTGAAACCGGAGAGCATTGCTGAACTTGCACGTATGGTCAAAACATATGGGCAGCAGGGACGCCATGTGCGCGTCGTTGGCTCCGGTCACTCTTTTACGCCGTTAGTGGAAACCGATGATGTGCTGGTATCGCTCGAAAATATGCAAGGTATTGAGTCGCTTGATGAAGCACGCAGCACTGTGACCGCTCTGGGTGGCACACAGCTAAAAAGTCTGGGCAAGGCACTTTTCGCACAAAGGGCTGGCGCAGGAAAATCTGGGTGACATTGATGTACAGAGTATCGCTGGGGCGATCAGTACGGGAACGCATGGCACAGGTATACGCTTCGGCACGCTCTCCACGCAGATTGAGAAGCTAACACTTGTGACCGCCGATGGCGAACTGCTGGAATGTTCGCCAGAGCAAAATCCCGATGTATTCAAAGCGGCGCAGGTTTCGTTGGGTACGCTGGGCATCGTTGCGAAGGCAACTGTGCGCGTTGTTCCCGCCAAACGCCTGCATTTTCAGAGTCGCCGCGAAAGCCTGGACGATTGTCTGACCAACCTGGAACGGTACAAGCAAGAGAACAGCCACTTTGAGTTTTTCTGGTTCCCCTATACGAAGTGGGTGCAGGCCAAATTTCTCAATGAGACCGAGGAACCGGCAAGCGAGAGCAACTGGTGGGGAACGTTTAACAAGATTGTGATGGAAAACTATGTCTACGCGGCCCTCTCAGAGAGTTGCCGTTTCGTTCCACGACTGACAAAGGCGGTTAGCAACATCTCGGCAATGGGCATCGCTCCGGTTGACGAGATTGATTACAGCCATCGTCTCTTTGCCACGCCGCGTATGGTGCGTTTCCAGGAGATGGAGTACAACATTCCGGCGGAACATTTTGAGAGCGTTATGCACGAGATTCGGGAATGCATCGAGCAACACCAGTTCGCCGTTCACTTTCCACTAGAGTGCCGCTTTGTGCATTCCGATGATATCTGGCTCAGCCCAGCTTACCAGCGCGATTCGGCCTACATCGCCGTGCATATGTACAAGGGCATGCCGTATCGCTCGTACTTTTACCATATTGAGCAGATATTCCGACGCTATGCAGGGCGTCCGCACTGGGGTAAGATACACACGCAGACAGCCGAAAACCTTGCCACGCTCTATCCGCGCTGGGATGACTTCCGGCGTATTCGAGCTGAACTTGATCCCAACGGTATGTTTCTTAACAGCTATCTACGTAGTTTGTTTGATGTTGATGCACCCGTATCATCCGCGAATAGATGAGGCTATTTCCTTTTCTTCTTCAGACCACGGAATTTGCGAGGAGAAGGTGGCAAAGTCTGCCTGGTCATATTGAAGTATTCCTCGCAGCATCTGGACATAGGGAGCATCGGGCTCGATCCGCTCGGCTTGCTTCAGGAATATTTCGGCCTGACGATAGTCCCCCCTATCCAGATACGCCATTGCCAGGTAAACATTCAATACTGCCGAGTCTGGAATTTCGCTGATCCCCTCCTCAATAATCTCAATCGCCTTGTCGGGTTCATTATGTTCAGCAAACATTTTACTGAGCGTATAATAGATATCTGGATCATGCTGGTTGCAACTGAATGGCATGTCTATATTGAGCTTCGGCCTCCTCAAGATTACCAAGCTTATCGTAAGCAAAGGCAAGCTCAATTCTGGCATGAGCATCGTCGGGTTCAAGTTCCACAACGCGCAGGTAATGCTGCGATGCCTCCTCATACTGCTCTCTCTCTACAGCAATCTCGCCCAGATGCAGCTCGATATGAGCTTCGTCAGAGGGATCGTCGGAAAAAGTACTGGCCCGGTGCAGGTGTGCTTCTGCCTGATCAAGATGCTCGTTTCTATCGATAAGCACCTCGGCCAGCGACATGCGCACATCAAAGGTATCTTCGAGAGCAAGTAACTCGGTCAGAGTCTGCTCAGCAAGTTCCAGGAAACGTTCGCCGCGCTCGTCATCTTCTATCTCAAAGTTTTTTTCGCTCAAATCCCTCTGCACAGCAGCTATTTCTTTGAGGTTAATTGCACGATTCTCTGTAAAGTTGCGCGTCAGAGGTTCCAGGTAAACAAGGCCACGCTCAAATTGCCCCAACGAGATCAAATATGCTGCCGCCGCCTCATAGACTGAGGGATCATCCGGCAACTTTTTGATCAGCGCATCAGAGGAATTAGTTGCCCACATCAGGTGCTGAACCAGTTCTAATGCATATTGCTGCGCATCTTTGTCGGTTGGCTTATGCTTCCTTGTAATTTCATCCATACTTTTATAATGCTCGTGGATTGTCGCTCGCAACTCTTCTGCGGAACGCTCCAGCGCATTCTTGCCTTCATCAGCTATACTCTGTATGCGCCATTCACCCTGATCTTGAACGAGGGTAAAGCTTGCCCAGAACCAGTGCCGACCTGTTTCTTCATACACTGCCGTTGCCTGGGGTAGTTCTGGTAGTGTTTCGCTCAACGGCGTCTCGTCCATTTCGATAGACCAGCCAGCTTCAATCACCTTATTCGTGGGAGATTTATCAGCACTAAAGACATTGGGTAGCCAGAGCTTTGATTTTTGCGGCTTGCGCTCATTGAGTAAATTCGGTTCCAGATTGTCAGGATTCGCTTCATTTAGCCAGCTATCGCGCCGGTCAACCCACTCCTCCTTCGAAAGTCCTTCGCGCAGAGGACTATCACTGGCAAGAAGTTCATAAGCGATATCAAAATCGCCTTCAACATACGAATTGGCAAAGGTAGTAACAACCTGTCCAGGAGTCATATCATGCAAGGAGACAGCCTCTTCATCGTCTTCATCGTCCTCGTCCTCATCCAGCTCGCTCTCTTCAAGCTCACCTTCAAAGCTGTCCTCTTCCTTCTCATCTTCCTTCTCATCTTCATCCTTGTCCTCATCTTCGTCGAGATCGTTATGCTCCAGCACCAGTGAATTGATCAGTGATTGATGCAAGCGATAGTCTCTATGGGGCAATGTCCCCGTCTTTTGATTGATGGCAAGAGCCTCTAGAATCAGGCGGCGTCCTTCCGCCAACGAGCAACTCTTTATCTTCACATCGGACATTTCCGCTATCATTCGTGCAGAGAAATTCTCAAAACTTCGCTTACTTTGAACCCGCACGAAGCAATCTTTGATTCCATCACGCCAGAATTCGAGCAAAAATCCGAGAACGCGCACTTCTTTATAGTTGCTGCCCTGCTCCCAGGCAAGAATGAGTTGCACTTCGCCCAACGCACGCGAGTCGGTAACACTACCTCTCCAAAAGCGTGCGTTGCTTACATCGGAAACCTCGATGGCTGTTGTTGTGGCTTGCTCAGCAGGTAAGTTCCATTGAGGATAAATTTTTACCGCTTGTAGTTGAATCAGCGCGCGTTTTGCCTCTTTACGCACATCTTTCACAGGACTGATTTCGTTGATTGCAAGCAAAATATCTGCCGCGTCGGTATGCGGTTCTTTTGATAGCGTCTTGAGTAGTGCCATCTGGACAGATACTGACAACGCACTAATGACAGCCAGAGCGGCTTCTACTTCTGTCCGTAATGTAGTGGCATGCAATTCTCTGGCGATCTGATGATATTGTGTAAATATATGCTGCGCCTCTACTATATCTTCCTGCGAAACACGAGGAGATCCATGCTTTTTCTTAGCCATAACATCCCTACTTTCCTGGCTATACAACCACTTTCTTCAGCCCGTGGAGATATTGTACTCCTATCTCGCCAGTTGCACAACAGGGTATATTCTTTCGATTTCTCCAAGCTTAACCGCCCCTGGTTCAGTTTTGTCGAAAAGTAAATCTTATGGCACTATCAACCTGCGACTTTTGTCACCTTTTCCCTTGACAAAGATGCGATATATCGTTATACTTTTGAATAGTAACGATATATCGTTATCTGTTACAACGAATTTAAAAAGGAGGTTCTCAAAACTCTTGACAAAATCATTCTTTTCCATTATAATTAGGTTGCCTAATAAATTGATACTAATTTGTATGCAAACCTATGCAGGATATTAAGATGGAGGTGAGCGAATGGAACAGCCAACTCTCACAACGGAACAAAAGCTTTTTCGAGCTATGACGCTGTTCAAAAGGCTTAGCTGGCATGAACATTCAATTGCGGGTTGTAAACCAAGTGAAATTAGAGTTTTGTTCAGTATCAAAAGAAATATGAATCAGCAAATACCCGAAATGAAGGTGTCGGAGATCAGTAAGCAACTGCATGTGACCTCTCCTACCATCACACAATTGCTGAATAGTCTTGAAGCGAATGGACTTATCGAGAGGCATGTTGACGCTATAGACCGGCGCGTGGTAGGAGTAACACTCACTATGAAAGGTGAAATGGTTACTCAGCGAGCTATGGAGGCTATGTCAGGCGCAATGGGCGAACTAATTGCATACCTGGGAGAAGAACAGAGCGAGCAACTTGCTGACTTGTTATTCAAGGTGTTTCGCTACTTTGATGAGAAAGAGACGAGCCTGTCTCACTCTCAATGGACTGGAGATGTATACGCATGATTAAATTATTGCGGTTCATGAAACCGTATCGAGCGATACTCGTTCTCGTGGTGGCGCTGGCCTTCGGGCAAGCCCTGGCGAACCTGTACCTGCCCACGTTGATGGCGAATATTGTTGATTACGGCATTATTAACAAGGATACCGGCTACATCTGGAGAACCGGTGGCCTGATGTTCGTGATTGCCCTGGGAGGCACCGTGGCCGCGGTCATTGGCATTTTCTTTTCTTCCCAGGTGGCGACTGGCTTTGGTAAAATTATCCGTGCCAAACTGTTTACGCATGTGCAACGATTTTCGCTACACGAGTTCGATATAGTTGGCTCATCCTCGCTGATTACACGCACCACCAACGATACGACGCAAGTGCAGCAGGTGACGGTCGTCGCCCTGAATATGATGATTACCGCCCCGATCACGATGGTGGCTGGCATCATTCTGGCGCTCAACCAGGATGTCGGGCTGACCTGGATTCTGGTGGTAGCGATGCCTGTCCTGGTCGCAACTATCGTGCTCCTGTTTAGCAGGGCTATCCCGCTCTTCAGGAGCATCCAGGTGAAACTGGACAAAATCAATCTCATTCTGGACGAGGGGCTGACCGGCGTGCGCGTCGTGCGAGCCTTTGATCGCCAGCAGTACGAGGAACAGCGCTTTGACGTCGCGAACCGCGACCTGACGGACGTTACCATCCGCGTGAACCGGATGGTGGCCGTATTGATGCCAGCTATGATGTTCGTGCTGAACGTTTCCAGCGTGGCGATTCTCTGGTTCGGCTCTATCCGCGTCAATAACGGGGATATACAGGTTGGCGCGATGATCGCGTTCCTGCAATACGCCATGCAGATTCTGTTCGCGTTGTTGATGGTTTCGATGCTGTTCATCTTTCTGCCGCGTGCGGCGGCAGCGGCCACCAGAATTAACGAAGTGCTGGCGATAGAGCCTGAAATCACCGATGCCGAAGAGGTGAAGCGTGCGGACGACCAGCGGGGCTATGTGGAGTTTCAGGATGTAACCTTTAGCTATTCTGGAGCCGAAGAGCCTGCGCTCTCTCACATTTCTTTCAGCGCCGCCCCTGGCGAAGTCACCGCGATCATTGGCGGCACCGGTCGGGCAAATCAACCCTGGTCAGCCTCATCCCGCGTTTTTACGACGTGGATAGTGGCCGGGTTCTCATTGACGGTGTGGATGTGCGTGAAATGGCTCAGGAATACATGCGCACGAAAATCGGCTTTGTGCCACAAAAGACCGTCCTGTTTTCAGGAAGCATTGACTGGAACATTCGTTATGGCAAAGAAGATGCGACCGAAGAAGAGATTCGGCACGCAGCTGACGTGGCACAGGCGAGCGAATTCATCCGGGATATGCCGGATGGTTTTGACTCCGAGATTGCCCAGGGGGGAACGAACGTTTCCGGTGGACAGAAGCAGCGTCTTTCCATCGCCCGTGCGCTGATAAGAAAGCCGGAAATTTATGTGTTTGACGACAGCTTCTCGGCGCTGGACTATAAAACCGATGCCCGGCTACGCTCCGCGCTCAGGCAGGAGACGCACGACGCTACAGTACTGATCGTCTCCCAGCGTGTCAGCACGATCATGGACTCGGATCAGATTATCGTGTTGGACGAAGGGCATATGGCCGGCATCGGTCGCCATCGTGAATTGATGAGTACCTGTGAGGTCTATCGAGACATCGTTGCCTCACAGCTTTCCAGTGAAGAGATCGCGGAGGGAATTGCATGAGCGAAGAACGTAAGAAACTGCAGCAACAACGACAGGGAGGGCCGATGGGCTGGGGAGGTATGGGCAGGCCGGTGGAGAAAGCCAAGAACTTTAAAGGGACGGCCCTACGTCTGCTTGGTTACTTTCTGCCGGAGAAATTTCGCTTAGTGATCATCCTCGGCACGGCCATCATCGGCACCGTCTTCAATATCGTCGGCCCGAAAATCCTGGGCTTAGCGACCACCAGGCTGTTCGATGGTCTGATCGCGAAGTACGAGGCGCTTGCTCATCGTCTGCCTGCTCCCGGCATTGATTTCGGCTACATCGGCACAGTGTTGCTAATTTTGCTGGGATTGTACGTCATCAGCGCCATCTTCATCTACATCCAGCAGTATGTGATGGCGGGCGTGGCGCAGCGAACGATGTATCGCTTACGCAAACAGGTTGATGAAAAACTTTCTCGTTTGCCACTGAAGTACTTTGACGGACACACACACGGCGAAATTATGAGCCGCGTGGTCAACGATATGGATAACCTCAGCTCGACGCTCCAGCAGAGCATCACCCAGTTGATCACCTCAGTGGTGACGCTGCTGGGCGTGCTTGTGATGATGCTGACAATTAGCTGGCTGCTCAGTTTGATTGTCGTGCTGACCATACCGCTAAGCCTGTTCATCACGGTAGGCATTGCGAAACGCTCGCAAGGGTACTTCCGTAGTCAGCAGCGAGCGCTTGGAGAACTTAATGGCCATGTTGAGGAAATGTACGCGGGCCACAAGATCGTGAAAGCCTTCGGGCATGAAAGAGAAGCCGTCACCGAATTTAACGTGCGCAACGATAAACTGTATGACGCTGGCTGGAAGGCGCAGTTTGTTTCCGGCATTATTATGCCATTGATGCGCTTTGTCGGCAATATCGGCTATGTCTTCGTAGCCGCTGTTGGCGGCATCATGGTGATACAGGGAAATATTGCTATCGGCGATGTACAGGCGTTTATCCAGTACGCCCAGCAGTTCACGCAGCCGATCGCTCAGATAGCCAACTTCGCTAATATCATTCAATCGTCAATGGCATCGGCTGAACGTCTCTTTGAAATACTCGATGAGCAGGAGGAAGTGCTGGAGGTAGCCAACGCGAAAGTTATTGAACATCCAGAAGGGGCTGTCCAGTTTGAGCACGTCAGGTTCGGCTATAGCGAAGACAACGTCCTGATGCAGGATATGAACATTGATGTCAAGCCGGGGCAGATGATCGCCATCGTCGGCCCGACTGGTGCCGGCAAAACTACGCTGGTCAACCTGCTGATGCGTTTCTATGAAGTCAATGACGGCAAGATTCTGGTGGACGGCGTGGATATCACGGAGATCAAGCGTGGAGCATTGCGCCGCATGTTCGGCATGGTCCTCCAGGATACCTGGCTCTTCAATGGCACCATCCGCGACAATATCGCCTATGGTCGCGGGGAGACGGGCGATGAAGAGGTTGTGCGTGCCGCTAAAGCGGCAAATGCTGACCACTTTATTCGGACGCTGCCGGAGGGCTATAACACGGTTCTCAACGAGGAAGCGAGCAACATCTCATCGGGTCAAAAGCAGTTGCTGACCATTGCCCGCGCCTTCCTGGCCGACCCCGAAATCCTGATCCTGGATGAAGCGACCAGCAGCGTTGATACCCGCACCGAGATGCAGATTCAGAAGGCGATGACCGAACTGATGAAAGGCAGGACGAACTTTGTGATTGCCCACAGGCTCTCCACCATTCGCGACGCTGATCTAATCCTGGTCATGAATCATGGCACGATCGTCGAGAAGGGAACTCACGCGGAGCTGCTCGCGCAGAATGGCTTCTACGCCGATCTGTACAACAGCCAGTTTACAGGGCGTACCTTGCTGGAGGAAGCTGTGTAATCCGTGTAGCCAGGATATGTGGAATAAGACATTTCTGTTAGTATGCATTCACAGGGAGTGCGCGGTACATAGAATTGTATCGCGCACTCCCTGGCTATTTTCTGACGACTCCTACGTGCGCGATCTGCGTTGAGAGGCAACGAAGGAGGCATACCAGCGACCACTGTCTTTGATGATGCGGCTCTGAGTAGGATAATCAACGTAAACCAGACCGAAACGCTTGCGGTAGCCTTCGGACCACTCAAAGTTATCCAGGAAGGACCAGACGATGTAGCCCTTGATGGGTACACCCTGGCGTATGACCTGGGCAACGGTTTGAATGTGCCCCCGCTAGATAGTCTACGCGCTGTTGGTCGTGGACGCTATGATTGCCGTCCCATCGATCGTCAAAGGCGGCACCACTTTCGGTGACAACAATCGCTTTCGGGGTGTACTCGCGGTTAATGCGTGTCAGGATGTTGGCAAGGCCATCGGGGAAAATCTCCCAACCCATTTCAGTGTAGAACGAGCCAGGGATGCGTTCAACCGCTTCATAACTATCGGTAGGTGCTGAGGACTTTGTGGATCTGTGGGCTCTGCTATAGACACGGTATCTGCGCGGCTGCGTACCAGCATACGCGAGTAATAGTTGACGCCGAGGAAGTCAATGGGAACGGAGATGATATTCCCATCATCTGCGTGGATAGGTGGAGGAGCCACGCCCAGATTGGTAAAAAGCTCGTCCGGGTAGTTTCCACGCAAGAGTGGATCGAGGAACCAGCGATTGCGGAAGGTATCGGCATATTGAACCGCAAGCAGGGTTTCGGGACGATCATCGGAGGCGTAGACGGGATAGAAATCGAGGGCAATACCTACTTGCGCCTGGGGAGAGAGATGCGCACGCAGGCGAGGGACAGCTAGACCATGCGAGAGCAAGACATGATGGCCTGCGTTCACAGCTAACTGTCGATCACGCAGGCCAGGAGCATGGATACCAAGGGCATAGCCGAGGTAGGCACTGCACCAGGGTTCGTTGTGCGTGATCCACCAGTCAACGCGATCTCCCAGGCGGCGTGCCACCACTTCAGCATAGTCGGCGAAAGCGCAGGCAGTATCGCGAGCAAGCCAGCCGCCGCGATCCTGTAAATCTATGGGCAAGTCCCAGTGATAGAGTGTAGCAATGGGACGAATGCCGCGGGTGAGCAGAGCATCAACCAGACGATCATAAAAATCCAGACCGCGTTCATTGATGGCACCAGTGCCACGCGGCAAGATGCGCGGCCAGGAGAGCGAGAAGCGATAGGCAGTTAAGTTGAGGTCGGCCATGAGCGCAACATCTTCTTCCATGCGGTGATAGTGATCCGCCGCGATCTCGCCCGTCTGACCTTGATACGTAGTGCCGGGTATGGCGGCAAAGCGGTCCCACATAGAAGGACCGCGCCCATCTTCATGAACTGCTCCCTCTATCTGGTAAGCTGAGGTAGCGGCCCCCCAGAGAAAATCGGGCGGGAAGGTGCCAGCTGTCGGAGCTGGCTGCACCTCTCTACGAGAATCTGGCAAAGACGCGGTATCGTTAGTAATGCTCATGAAGCCTCCTCTACAAGACACCTGTTGTGGTGCCAGTTTATAGTGTTAATTAAGAACTTTATCTTTTCCTGCCATCTCTTCTTTTTTGCTATAGAGGAAACAGTGGGTCCAGTGTCCACTACCCAGATCGGTACGTGCGGGACGGCGCTGGCTACATACCGGCATGGCGTAAGGACAGCGTGGATGAAAACGGCAACCATCTGGCGGATGAATCAGGCTCGGCGGTTCTCCTCGTACATAAGGAGCTTAACCCACCTGTACCTGCCTCCATCTTTGCCTTCGCGCCATTTCCCAGATTGGCAACTGCCTTCGCAGCTTGCCTGTGTCCCATTGTATTGGGGTCGGGTGCCGCCGAGAGTAGCAGTTGCGTATAGGGATGCTGAGGACGCTGGATCACCTCTTCAGTTGGCCCTCCCTCGACCATCTGACCGGCGTACATCACCAATGTCTCCTCCGCGAAATAGCGGGCACTGGCGATATCGTGTGTGATGAAGAGAAACGCCAGTCCGTCCTCTTCCTTGAGTCGCAGCAGCAAATTCAGTACGTCCAGGCGAATGGATACATCCAGCATTGAGACCGGCTCGTCCGCCAGGATGATAGAGGGACGAACTGCGAGTGTCCGCGCAATGGCGATACGCTGGCGTTGTCCTCCACTGAGTTGATGTGGAAATTTATCGATAAACTGTCTTGCGGGAGTCAGGTTCACCCGCTCAAGCAGAGCAAGGATTAGCTGGCGTTCTTCATCAGCAACGCGGGCGTATCCATACAGACGCAGAGAACGTCCCAGGTGATAGCGAACGCTATGTACAGGGTTCAGAGACGAAAACGGATCCTGGAAAATGTACTGCACCTGTCGTCTATACGCTCGTGCCGTTCCATGCCCTTTCGCTACGGACACTCCCCGAAAGCGCATCTCACCGCCTGTTGGTTCGTAAAGACGCGCCAACAAGCGTGCAACCGTGGTTTTGCCGCTGCCGCTTTCACCCACCAGCGCTGTCGCCTTTCCCGCATACAGAGCCAGCGATGTATCCTCCACGGCATGTACAGCTCGTGCCGCCCCAAACCATGTTACAGCACGCACCGGAAAATCTTTCTTTAGGTGTACACGCTTCCAGAATCGGCTCATTATTGTCACTCATTGCTTTGCCCTCCTCCAGCTTCAGTAGAGATCAGACCCGGAACCTTTTCTGCATGGCAAGCTCAAGCCTTCCGCGTTATATAAATGGCATGCCACCTGACCTCTCTGTGAGCGCGAAGGCAGAACTTCGCTCGCCAGTTCGCCATCCGACTCCAGGCCCTGCTCGCCAATATGTACTACCCCCACTTGAGGCGAGGCCAGGGCTGGCACAAACGTATGGCACGCATCGAAAGCAAACGGGCAGCGCGGGTGAAACGCGCAGCCGGATGGCACGGCTCGCAGATCGGGTGGTGACCCGGGTATGCCGCTCATTTTTCTCCTTGGGCCATGCAGCAGAGGGAACGAGTTCAACAGTCCATAGGTATAAGGATGGCACGGCCGACGATGGAGTTCTTGACACGAGGTGACCTCGACAACGCGCCCCGCGTACATAATTGCAACCTTGTCTGCGACCTCCAGCAGCAGCGAGAGGTCATGTGTTATGAAGATAACCGCAAAGCCCAGACGTTCGCGCAGAGCCATCAGCTCGACCAGGATATCTCGCTGTACGACCACGTCAAGGGCTGTGGTTGGCTCGTCCATAATGATGATTTCAGGATTGAGCGCAAGCGCGATAGCGATGATCGCACGCTGCCTCATGCCACCACTCAATTCGTGCGGATAGCTGCGCAAACGATCGGGAGCTATACCGACCAGGCGCAGAAGTTCCAGGGCACGTTGGCTGGCACGCATCCGCTCCCATCGTTGGATTGTGCGCCTTTAACACATCTATAATCTGCGCCTCGACACGCAGCACAGGGTTCAGCGCGTTCATAGCACTCTGGAAGACAATAGCCAGTTCCTGCCAGCGAAAGACCCTCAACTGCGACGGTGATAGTTTGAGCACATCGATCGCTACACGTTCCTCGTCTCGTGCCATCGTCATCGAGTGCTTCGCCCACGGTTGACGAATGTCCTGGGTCTCTCCTATCTCCATCGCAAACGACCTATCGCTTTGCGGATAATACCAGATCTCGCCCCCGCTCATGATGGCAGGCGGCTGTAATAGCCGGGTGATGGCGTAGGCCAGCGTTGATTTCCCGCTACCGCTTTCTCCGGCCAATCCCAGAATATCGCCGCGATGCAGCGTAAAGCTGACATCGTGTACAGCATGGACAGTATTTACGGCACTATTGCCAGCGAGATAATCAACACTCACATGTTGAACGTCAAGCAACACACTCTGCTCGTTGTAGTCATGATATGCAAATTGTGCCATTATGCTGTCACATCCTTCTTCTGTTTGAGGAACTTGCGTGTCTTTTCACGACGCAGGCGAGGATTAGCAAGTTCGTCAATGCCGAAATTGATAAATGCCAGTCCTGCGCAAAGCACGGCCACGCATACTCCTGCTGGAACGAATTGCCACCATTTCCCTACAATTAGGGCCGCGTTATTCTGCGCCCAATACAATATTTCTCCCCAGCTTGCCTGAGACGTGTCACCCAGCCCAAGAAACTCCAGGGCCACCTCGGCACCCACGGTATACACAAAGGTGCCGACGAAGGTCGAAGCGACCAGCGCGAATTCATTGGGCAGTATTTCGGAAAAAATGATGCGCAAGGGGCCTTCGCCCGTTGCCCGTGCTGCTGCGACAAACTCGCGCTCTTTCAATGAGAGCGTCTGTGCACGCAAGACACGCGCTCCATAGCTCCAGGACGTAAAGAGTAAGACAAGTGCGATCACCATCTCGTTTTTATTAGCAGCAGCATTGGCACTGGCCAGAGAAGCGAGGACAATCGTAAGAGGCAATCCTGGCAAAACCAGGAAGACGTTGATGATCAGGGTAAGTGCGTCACCGACTATGCCTTCAAAGTAGCCAGAGGTCAGACCAAAGAAAATCTGTAGCAACGTAGAGCCGATAGCCGCAGTGAAGCCGACCAGTAACGTGACACGCGCTCCATACACTAACTGGGCAAACATATCCTGGCCCAGACCCGATGTGCCTAAGATATGCGCGGACGACGGAGGGAGTGAGCCAGTAACGATACTGGCATTGGGATCATAGGGCGTCAAAAGTGGTGCCGCAATCGCTATTAGCACAAAAAAAGCGACAACACCTACACCGAAAGCGATTTTGGGATTAGACGTTAAGACGCTGAAGATACTGCGCCCGCGTCCTTTTGCTTTGTCCAGAATATTGGAGGAATCGATATTCTGATCGACCAAATTTGTTACTTGCATCGTTTAGCTCCCTTCCCGTCGCACACGAGGATCGAGAAATGCGTAGAGCAGATCCGACAGGAAGTTCGCGAGGAGTACGGCGAGAGCGATGACCAGGAAACATCCCTCAACCAGGGCGTAATCGTCAGCTTGAACGCCTTTATATAAGGCGAAACCGATACCAGGGTAGTTGAAGACGATTTCTGTGAGCAAAGAGCCACTGACAACCAGACCCAATGAGATAGAGAAGCTGGTAATACTGGGCAAAATGGCGTTACGGGCCGCGTAATTAAACATCACACGTCTTTCAGACAGGCCCTTAGCTTGCGCCATCAGGACGTAATCTTCAGAGAGCGTCGTGATCATCGCATTGCGCATGATCAGTACCCAACCGGCCAGCGAACCAATGACCAGCGTGATAACCGGGAGAATGGCGTGTTGAACGACGCTCAACATGAAATCGCTGTTCCAGCCAGGAGTTACATTGAACACGTCATAGCCGCTATCGGTTGGAAACCAGTTCAGACCAACGCCAAAGACGTACACCAGCCCCAAAGCCATCCAGAAATAGGGCACAGCAGAGAGAAACGTCAGAAATGGGGGTACAAGAGTATCGTACCAGGAGCCGCGCCTCCAGGCGACCAACATGCCTACTAGAGTGCCGATGAGAAAGCTCAGGATGAGAGCCGCTCCAACCAACCCTATGGTCCAGGGTAAGCTTTGCCGGAGAATATCTATGACTGGCGAAGGAAACTGTGAGGTTGCGATACCCAGATTTCCATGCAATAAGCTGTTGAGATAATCCAGGTATTGCTTCCAGAGAGGCACATCCGGGTTCACACCAAATAGTTCCCGTATGGCGTCAATTTGTCCACGAGTCACCTGCTGCGTCTGAAGCTTTGCGATGTATGCCTCGGCTGGATCACCTGGCATCAAGCGCGGGATGATGAAATTGAACGTGACCGCAGCCCAAAGTGCAACCAGATAGAAGCCCACTCGTCTCAAGAGGTGGCGCATTACACATCTCCTTTCCGTAAGGTATAGAAATGAGAGGCATCTGTCTCTCCACCTCCCGGCAATACGGCAGATGGAGAGACAGATGAGAAGAACGCGCTACATCTAGGATGCAGGCGTCAAATGGAGGATGACGTTTTCCGCATCGGGCATGTTGTAAGGAGCGCCTGAATCATAGGGATTGCTCGCGTCAGGCCAGCCCGTCCAGTTCTTTGTCGTGTATTCGTCCCAATATACATTGACAGTCAAAGGAATAACTGGCAACTGACTCACGATGATATCCTCTATGCCAGCGATAGCCTGCTTTTGAGCATTGACATCACTGGACGACTCATACTGCGTGATCAGCTTATCAGTCTGCGCGGAATAGCCGTTACTGGTTGTCGCATCCCAACGCTCGAAGTTGGTGCCGACGACAGCCTTTCCAGTAGGCGCCGAATTAGCACTGCTTAGCATCGCCTGGTAAGGATAGTACGGGGTGGGACCACTATTGGTCCAACTAATAGCGGCGTCATAGTTCCCCGTCGAGATTGCTGTGTAGTAGGGCGTATAACCGCTCTCCGAGTTGACAGTCGCATTGATACCGGCAGCTTTCAGGTCATTCACGATGAACTGAACGTCCTGATCCCAGTCGCTCCAACCATTGACAACGTCAACGGCCATAGAAAATTCTTTCCCCTTGGAGTCGCGGTAGAAGCCATCGCTACCTTTCGTGAAACCGGCCTGTTGCAGGTAGCTGCCAGCCTGACTGGCACTGTTGGGGAAGCTCATGCTTAGATACTGCGACGAGATCCAACTATTCAAGGTGGGCGTGATAACGCCAGTTGGATTGGCAGCCTTCGCATACTGAGCTACGCCCTGTGGCAACTGGTCACGGTTAATAGCAGCATTGATTGCTTTACGCACCAGGAGGTTATTGAAAGGAGATTTGTCCAGGTTCAGGTAAAGCATAACGGTGTTACTGGCAGCAAACCACGTGTGATTGTGCTGCGAGTCCTTCTGAGTATAGAGGGCATCGTAGTCGGGGTTCCAGCCGGTACCCATCCAATCGAGATTACCCTGGAGCATATCGGTAATAGCCGTCGTGTTGTCCTTGATTGAAGGAACCTGGATTGTTTGAACCCGTGGCTTTGTACCCCAGTAACTGGGATTTACCTTGTAGGTGATCAGATCGGGATCAAAATGACTGAGCAGGTAAGGACCGGTGCCAACAGGATTGTTGTCATTGGCGAACTTGGCAGGGTTTCCGGAGATACCTGACCAGACATGCTGTGGGACAATATATACCTGACCACCAATACGGAAGAGCGCGGTACTGTCCGGGTGCTGCAACGTAAAGACGACAGTACTGTTATCCGAGGCAGCAACATTTTTGACCAGAGGCATGACGCCGTTCTGGTCAAGAGCTGGATACTGTTGCATCAGATTAAAGGTGAACACAACATCCTGGCTCGTGAGAGCCTGACCATCACTCCATTTTACGCCAGGACGCAGGTGGAATGTCAACTGCGTCAGATCGGTGGAGTAGCTATAGGAGGAAGCCAACCAGGGCGTGGCCTGTCCATTGTACAAGTTGGTGAAGTAGAGAACTTCGTACAGCAGACCTTGCGCACCAAAGTCGCCTCCCTGGTTGGTGGTGTAGTATGGATTAAAGAAATCGGGATTGGTTTGTCCGGGGGCTGAGAGGACGCGCAGTGTTGTTGCCCGATTGGCCGTTGTCGTGTTGGCACCACAGGCGGACAACATCGTAGTCAGTACAATCAGTAGCGAGGAGATCGCTACAGCAAAGCGAAACCGGTGCGATGGAGATGTGAGATAGAGAGCCATGTCTAACCTCCTGAACGCTGGAAAAATGATTCGTTCGGCGAATCATACACTTTGAGAAATCTCTGAACTTCTACAATGAAGCTGTAAAAGGACAAAAGGACAACCCGACAACAGTACGACTCAGTTTAAGCGTTGAATCAATACGTTGCTTTGATAGAAACAGACCAGGGCGTAAAACGTTATTCGTCGTTTTCGGCTATCAATCTCCACGAACAGTCGTTACGCGAAGAGAGATGAGAGAATAGAACAAGAGTTTGCGCTCACTCCTTTCTTACTCAATTGTGACGCGGCGGGAAGCGCCACAGGACGCACGCACTATAAGGCTGGTAGGCATTTTGATGCGAATAGGTTCATCGAAGATAGATGCTGGCGATCCAGGCATCCAGCCATTGTGGTTGAGACCATTCACCGGGCGGGGCGCGTCAACAAGAGCCAGCAGAATTTCGCTGGCGCGACGACCCATTTCAGAGAACGGCTGGCGCACGGTTGTCAGTGCCGGATCCATGTGAGCGGAGGAAGGATTATCGTCGAAGCCAACTATTGCTATGTCGTCCGGTATATGGAGGCCATGCTGCTTCGCCGCCGCAATGGCACCATAAGCCATGTAATCGCTACCTACGAAGATGGCTGTAGGGCGTTGATTGGCGGGAAGATGAAAGAGGGCATCGGCGCAAATACGTCCGCCTGGCGGCATGAAATCGCCTTCCTGTATCAAGGTGGGGTCGAGAGCAATACCGGCTTCGTCCAGCGCATCACAGTAACCCTGGTAGCGGTCATGCGACACCTGGTACTTGAGCGGCCCCTGGATATGAGCGATACGCCGGTGTCCTAATCCAATCAGGTGGCGGGTAGCTTCATAGGCCCCCATACGGTTATCAACGCTAATCCAGGGTGTTCCTTCAGGTGGTTTGCCCTGATCATCGATCAGCACCACGGGAAAATCGCGCGAATGAAGTTTTGCCAGGTGCTTCGCCGAGGGACCAGGGAAGACGGCAAGGAGACCAGCTGCCAGCCGGGTACCAACGATGCGATCAATGACATCGCTGCGGTCTTTCTCATGATTTACATCATTGATGCTATACAAGATAAGTTCATACGAGGTACTGCCAACGACTTCGCCGACGCTACGCATCAGCTCTGGGACGAGTGGCCAGGTTAAAGAAGGTACGAGGGCGCCAAGGAGATGACTACGCCCACCAGCCAGATTGGAAGCAGTAATGCTGGGTACAAAGCCCTGCTCTTCCATAAGGTGCAGGATGCGCTCACGAGTTGCCGGGTCTACGTCCTGCTTCTGATTCAGCACGCGTGAGACCGTAGCCTTAGAAACGCCTGCCAGGCGTGCGATATCCTTGATAGTTAGCTTCTCAGCCATAGCAAACCTTCTTAATGGGTACTCTTTTGTGAGAGAACCGCGAGAAAATAGATGTAACCGTTCACGGTACCGTTCTCGTAATCGGTTACGCCAAGTATACCTGACAATTTTGCCTTTGTCAATAGTTCAAACTACGTATTTCCTGGCATAAGGAGAAGTGAATAGCGCAGAGGGGCAAAGAGGTATACTTGCTTGAAATGCATACTCGACAATATAATAGTACGTAAGCGAGAGGCGAGAATAATTTCTCAGAATTGAAAGGGCAAGTGAACGAATGAAAGATACTTCCCAGGATACACCTACTACCGCATCAATCAGGTTCCTCACGGGTTCTCTGGCAGGAACGATCATTCCACTTCACAAATCCGTTATGACGATTGGACGGGACGCGAGCAACGATATCGTGATCGGCAATGATGCATCCATTGCCCCCTATCAGGCCCGGCTTCTATGGCAGGAAAATAGCTGGAACATCGAGAGACATCCTCAGGCAGGAAACATTACTGTTAATCAGCAACAGGTACAACACGCGCCTCTTTGGGATGCGAGTGTCATAGAATTGGGAACCGGAGTTCGCTTCCTCTTTACAGAACTCAATGCAGCTACCGAGATATTGCCAGGAACAGGCATACCTGAGCAGGAAGGAGGAGAGTCTTCATCACCTGCACAGACGCTCATTTCTACTGCGCCGTCATTAAAGCCGAAGCTCAGTTTTTCTGGCCTGACACAGCGTCCCGATCAGACACAAATCGCGCCTCTTTCAGCCATCGGTATCCCTTCGATTGTGGTGAGCAACAATAGTTCGGGCCACACAAAAACATTCGCGCTTGACAAGCCAATCATCAGTATTGGCCGCGACCCCACGACCGATATCACAATAGATGAGCGCATCGTCTCAAGCCGCCATGTCCAGATTGTGGGACAAGGAAACCAGTTCGTCCTTATTCATCCACCAACAGAACGCCAGTCCACACTCAACGGCCTCTTCTATCAGGGACGCAAAATTCGCGGAGACGAAACGTTCCGTAAAACGCTGGAACACGGCGATATATTCCGTATTGGCGATGAGAATGGTTCTTTTGTAACGCTCGCTTATAGCGATGGACGTACAGAGACGCGAGAAGAATTGCCTCCAGTACACCCCATTAAACTCACTGATGCCACACTGACCATCGGGCGCAGTCCAGACAATACGGTCGTTCTGGCTCATCCACAGGTCTCAGGGCATCATGCGCGGCTGGAACGTGAGGGCGGAACGTACCGTATTCACGATCTCGGAAGTACCAACCATGTCTACGTCAATGCTCAACTCGTCACTAACCATCTGCTCAAGATGGGTGATGAGATCCGCATTGGCCCTTTTCGGTTCACTTACGAGGGTACGCTGCTCACAGAGTTCGACGAGAGAAGTTTTATTCGGATCGACGCACTCAACCTCAAAAAATATGGCAACAAGAACGTGACCTTGCTCGACAACATCTCCCTCTCCATTCCACCACGGACGTTCATCGCGGTCGTGGGTGGCTCCGGTGCAGGTAAATCTATGCTCATCAACGCGCTGAGCGGGTTGCGGCCCGCCCATGACGGCAAAGTACTGTATAACGGCCAGGACTACTATCACAACATGGCAGCTTTTAGCGGGCAAATCGGCTATGTTCCGCAGGATGACATAGTGCACCGCGATCTGACCGTTGAGCGTGCTCTCTATTATGCCGCGAAGATGCGCCTGCCGAGCGACTTCACCAACGAGCAGATTCAACAGCGCATCAGTGAAGTACTGGAAGACGTAGAACTCACAGGGCGGCGCGACCTGCTGATCAAAACGCTCTCAGGTGGTCAGCGCAAGCGTGTCTCCATTGCGCTAGAACTGCTCTCCAACCCCAGCCTCTTCTTCCTGGATGAGCCAACATCTGGCCTTGATCCTGGTCTGGACCGTAAGATGATGTTCCTGCTCCGTCGCCTGGCTGATAAGGGACATTCTGTAATTCTGGTGACACATGCAACCAACAATATCAATACCTGCGATTACGTCTGCTTCCTGGCGCAAGGAGGAAGGCTCGCCTACTTCGGTCCGCCTGATAAGGCGCGTGCCTTCTTTGACAAGAGGGATTTCGCGGAAATCTATGCTGCGCTGGAGCCGAACGACGAGAACGCCAACGTTCCCGAAGAAGCCGAGATGCGCTTTAAAACATCACAGGATTATCAGCAATATGTTGTGCAGGCACGCAATAATGGAGCGGCTACCAGTAGAGATAGCATCAATGGACACAAGCATCTGTCAATAGTGAAGCAGCGTTCAAAGCGGGGCAATCCCTTCAAGCAATTTGCGCTACTCACAACGCGCAACCTGGAACTGTTCAAAAATAATGTACCCAATCTGCTGATCCTACTCCTCCAGGCACCTCTTGTTGCGCTTCTGCTCATGCTCCTGATCCGCTTCGAGATCGGTCCGGCCTCTTTAACGCCAATAACATCGTTCAATGCCGCACACAGATCCTCACGGCTTCCGGCCCATTGCTGATTCCTGGGCTCGCGAATAGTTCGTATCTTGTGAACTGCGATTTGGTCGTCAACTTTCTTCAACACAACCCGAATGGCATCCAGTACGCACAACAGCGTGGCAGCGTTTCAGCAGCCCTGCAAGATTTTATTACTCCCGCGCAGAGCGGCGATGTCCAGCGTATCATCTTTCTCATAGCCCTCTTCGCGGTCTTGTTTGGCTGTATTAACGGCACTCGCGAAATTGTCAAGGAGACGGCGATTTACCAGCGGGAGCGAGCCGTGAACCTGGGGATTATCCCCTACATGTCTTCGAAGATCGTCGTCCTGGGTATGCTAGGCCTGTTGCAAAGTGCCTCGATTCTCTTCATTGTCAACGCCTTTGAGCCATTTCAACAGGGTATCTTCTTGCCGGTACTGCTCGAAAACTACATCTCGCTCACGCTTGCAGCAATTTCCGGTGTTCTGCTCGGCCTGATGATCTCCGCAGTCTCTCCCAACGACGATACTGCGAACAGCCTGCTTGCCCCAGTGATTATCCTCCAGGTGATCTTCGCCGGATCGGTTATTCCGCTCAAGGACTGGGTTACGCTGACCACTGCGACGCTCTTCCCAACGCGCTGGACGATTATAGCGATAGGCTCCTCGGTAGGGTTACATAGTGATCAGATAGATGGCGGTAAACTCTTTGGCAATGACTACGCCTACCACGGCACGCTTTACTCGATATACAGTCAGGCAGACGCTACACAACGGCTACTGCTTTCGTGGGCCGCACTCGGCGTCATCATCATCGCGCTAACAATACTTGTTGGCATCGTGCTGAAAATGAAGGATGGCCGGGGATAGGCGAAAATAGCAAAAGATGCTTCACATCCATCCGTTCCCCCGGTTGTTTTTGCAACAGAGCCTGGATGAACCCCATTTATTGGTTCTCCGTCACTTTTGATAAATCCGCCCGCTTGCTTAGAATGTCTGACTCGTGCATGATCGTGCCCCTACATCGCTTGTAGTTTCAGGTCATTCACGAGGTGTTCGAAATCAGCAGCACGTTTGAGCGCACGATACTGCAATATTTTAACATTTGTCACTGTCACCCCCATCCTGAGAGCGGTCGCTTTGACCGAAAGACTGAGCAGAAAGCGACAGGTCAAAACTTCTCGATACCGCTCAGGCAGTGCTTGAAGGATATGTTGTACCCGCTCCTCCTGCTCGATGTTTACTAACATTGGTTCTTCTACACCCGGTTCCTCGCAGCCATCGTCGCACAACTCATCCAGTGAACTTGTGGGCATCCGATAGTATCTTCGCCAGTGGTCAGCAATGATTGTACGTGTGACAAGATACAGCCATTGTTGCATACTCGACGGGTCACGTTCCAGATTAATACTATTCATCGCTCTCAGAAATATTTCTGCTGTCAGGTCTTCTGCCTCTTCTTTATTGCTGACTTTGCTATACACGAAACGATAAATTGGCCTGAATTTTTCCTGATAAAATGCTTGAAAAGCGTGTTTATCCATTGTATCCATGCGTATTCCTCCAAATATGCGCCATTGTATCTATACCAGAAGGCAACCTATTCTACATTCGCCTTGCCCTGTTTGTCCTTCTGTGATATAGCGCATATTTTTCTATTTTTTGTTACTACACTATAAGATATACCTCAATACAGTCGGCAACACATCAACAGATTTGTGTATTTTTCCCTGTGATTGCGCGGTACACAATATAGACAGAATTATCTAGCTGCATCACTCATTCGCGTCGGAATAGTTAATACAGATTGCCGAATTATTTCGGCAATTGGCCCTTACGGGTTTTTCGTGAAAATTTATCATTTCGTCCATGAGGGTTCAGGAGAGGTGATGCTCAATGGCATAGCGGGTCGCCGCGCTACGTGAGGTAATCGCAAGTTTTCTATAGATAGAACTGATATGGGAATGGACGGTGCGGGAACTGAGAACCAGCTTTTCGGCTATCTGGAAGTCCGTCAGGCCACGTGCCAGCAGTTGCAGTACCTCCGTCTCCCGCGCTGTTAGCCCATCTGGATATGCAGGAGAATGATTAACCGTTGTGGTCGTGAGAGGGATCGAAGGTGGACCTGCAAACCCAGCCGCGTTTTGCCGACACCTCCCGTTCCTGTCAAAGTCACAAGCCGTATCTCTGGTCGTCGCAGCAGCGTACACACGGCATCAACCTCCTGTTCACGCCCGATCAGTGGGGTGAGTTGGATCGGGTAGATTCTGTATCCACGCATTCAACTGGTCTTCTCTCCGTTCTCTTTGTTCAACTTCGAGCGATCTTTTGCCGGAAAAATCAGAGGCAAACATATTCATTCTCCGCTTGAATGATCCCTTCAGGATTCGTGTGATAATGGCCTCCTGTCCAGATCTGATGCAGAATACTCGCTTGCTCTGCATCAGATCTGGACAGGAGATACGATTAAACAGTCCTGAGCATGATCAATCGCGCTCCTACTGGACGATGACGGTCAGGTTCATATTCACGTGGACGCTACAGTAAAGCTGGAAGGTACCGACGGTATTGAATGGTCCAACGGTCATACTTTGGCCGGCAGAGTTGAACTGCAAGTTGCTGACGGTCGGTGCCCCGGCTTCTATCGCTGGTTTGGCGACGCTATTCACCCAGGTGCCATTGCTAATAATGTGTGTGACTGGAACATCATCGATGAGGTTGAGGGTGCTGCCCTTGCTGATCGTGACAGATGTTTGAGTGAAGGTTACCTCACCCATGTGGACAGCCGTACCCCCACTGCCTCCTGTACCGACGGAACCGGTGGTACCGGCGCACGACGCTGCAGTCAGGACAATGAACAGGCACAATGCTCCGAGGATTGCTATTAGCTTTTTCATAATGTTTGTTTCTTCTTTTCTCTTTACTCTGATTGGTTGTGTTGATCTCATTTCTACGGAAGAACGCTGTGTCGTCTCGTTCTTTCACAACTAGATTCGCCGGAGGTTACAGCCTTTCACAGTGGTGCAACTCACTGTTCAGCTTCAGCCGCGCTGCCCTCTCACAATCCCCACAAAGCGAAAGGCCGCACTATTGCAACAACTAGATAATTCTGTTCAGGGAGTTCCCGGTGCAATGCAGGGAAGGAATTAGACGATTCTGCCGATGTCTTCCGGCTGCTTACGAGGTATATCTTTTATTGAGGCAAGTAGCGAGACGTCTTCTCTAGCTAGAGCATTGACGAATATCGCTCGTTCGCTGAACTCCTTATCTTAAAGGAAAGCAGAATTGTACCTCATGCCAGGGCAAAACCGTGCGCCATTTACCTGACAAATCAAACAATACAGGCGCATCACAATACAGGATGGAGAACATGCCACAATACAGAACAGATTTGCGGCATGCCCCACAGGAGACATTTATGTTGACTCAACCTAATTCTCATATCGAGGAGCGACCCACTACAACAGATACCCGGCACAAAGTTCATTTACATCTTCCAGAACGACCTCACCTGCGCCCTGCGCCACAGGAAACCAGGGCCACGAGCAACCACATTCCCAATATTGCGCTCGTTGGCTTTCAGCTCCTCATCGGCTACGAGTGGCTGCTCGCCGGTGGAGATAAGCTCATCCTCGGAACGTTCCCCGCCCAGATCGGCGGGATGCTTCTCACCTTAGTCAGTGGGGGCCACCTGGTCGGCTTCTTCGCTGCGATCTTGCAGGGACTCGTGGCTCCTAATGCAGTGATCTTCGGCTACGTCATAGAGTGGGGCGAGACACTCGCCGGTCTGGGACTCATAGTCGCCGGCCTGGTAGCACTGCTACGTCCGCTTGCAGGACGCTACCTCGGTGGCGCGAGCGCGTCTCTGTTCGTATTCGGCGACCGGCTCCTGGAGAAACTGGCACCTCTTGCTGCGATTGGCGCGGGGCTGCTCGGCGTCAGTTACTTCTTCCTGGATGGCCTACCGGAGCCGTGGTTCGTCCCCAGCATTGCCTTTGGCGGTTCGATTGACACCGGGCTCTTCCTGGCTGCCGCCAGTGTGGTATTGGTGATGGGCCAGCTCATGCAGCGCCACCAGAGTCAATGAGGAAACTCTTCATTCGATAGTAGACACAATGAAGGAGAATATGCAATGATTCCTAAACGCTCTCTGGTAACCGCTCTTGGCCTCTTCATAGCCATGTTCATCGTCGCCTGCGGTAGCTCCGCACCGACCACGCCCACCGGGAGTGGCCCTTATGGCAGCGGCAGTACTAACCCACCTGCTTCAACGACTGGCGGCAGTAGTTCTTCCACGTGATTTAAACGACAACCGCCACTGTCAAAGGTCAGTCGGAGACAGTGCTAACCGATACGCAAGGCAAGACCCTGTACTACTTCACTGTTGATTCGATGACGCAGCCAACCTGCTCTCGGAGTTGCGCGCAAATGTGGCCTCCGCTGCTCTTCAACGGTTCAGGCGTACCTACCAGCTCGACTCCGCTCACAGGGAAACTGAGCCTACAAATGGATGCGAACGGCAGCCAGATCGAATATAACGGACATCCGCTCTACACCTTCTCAGGAGACACTACCCCCGGTCAGACTAATGGAGAGGGCCTTTTCGGCATGTGGTTCGTAGCCACACCCAATCTGGCCGTTCAGGGCAGACGGATCGGCGGGTGGTAACGGATATTAGAACTGCTTCTCGTGTGCTGGCTACCTGGGTCTGTTGCTACAGATGCCGAAGAAACGCTCAGCAGGCGAAGAGAAACTAAAGGAGATAATAAGGCATGGCACGTAAAGCTCCGGCACGTAGGTGTCCAGCAGAAGATGTGGCGTCACGCATTGCTGTCGTCCAATCGGACAAAGAGGCCCAAACGTCCGGCGCGTTCACGGCCTTGCTGAAGAGTGCAACGCAGGAGATACTGGCGGTGACGTACTGGTTCGATCCTGTCCGGCATACAGAACACTATCCTGTCACGGTCAGGTTTGTCGGGTACCGCAGCGATGTGAAGGGGCGGCTCTCACGTGGCGATCAGTTCGTCCACGACGAGACGATCGAGGAAGTCGTCCCTGGAAGCGGCCCTATCTCACTCACGGCCCGTATCTGCGACATCAATGCAGGAGAGTGGATCGTGACAGCACACATGCTGGGGTCCGCTCACTCTGCACATAGACCGGGGAAGCAAGAGGACGTGACCCTTGCGACAGGTCCAGCCGCTCGGTTTTGGCGCAGGTGGGCACCGTCCGCGGGGTTGGCCGAACCAGTGAGAACCTGCCTGACCCCCTTCGCCCACGTGCCGGGAATCTTTCCCGGCATCTGGGGAGCGATGGTGACGCTCGGCATGGCTATCGCGCTAGCACTGCAGGCTCTGGTGATTTCCGCCGATCATCTTGTACTCGGCCCCTGGTGGATGGTCTCACTGATCGCCATCGTGGTGGGCATCGTTAGTGCGAAGGGGTGGTACATCGTCCTTTACCGGCGCGAACACCGTCTGGATGGATGGTGCATTCAGGGGTTCATCACCGGTGCTACCCTGGCGGCTGCGATCCTGCTCGTGGTGCTTGACGTGCCGATCGGAGTCTTTCTCGACGTGACGGCTCCAGGTCTGCTGCTCGCAATGGCTGTGGGCAGGGTGGGGTGTTTCTTTGCCGGCTGTTGTGGAGGGCCACCAACCACGTCGCGCTGGGGAGTATGGTCATCCGATCAACGCGTGGGAGCGCGCCGCATCCCCACGCAGTTGCTGGAGTCAATGCTCGCCTTAAGCCTGGGAACCGGGGTGCTGGTGGCGGTCGTGGGTCGCGGAACGGCAAGCGGAGCCTACTTCGTTGGGGGAATGGCAGCCTACATTCTGGTGCGACAAGGTATTCTGCATCTGCGTGCCGAGCCGCGCAAGACGAGACCTGGTGGGCTGGTCACCGCAACCATGGCAGTGCTTGTACTCGTCGCAGCCATCGTGTTTTTCGTTTTGTAACCCTGGGATATGAACTTTTTAAGGTATACGGAGCCACTTTTTGCGAAACGCTTTTCAGGAGTTGCCTGTGAGCCTACGCCCCGTCACTTCCTCACTCCTTTTTCCCGTTTTTTCTCTCTCTGGTTTTTTGTGTATAGTTCCCAGGAGCCGAGAACCATTGTCTGCGAAAAAGGAGTTTGTATGTCTGATTTACGACCAGTTGTTGCTTCTGAACAGGTGCTTGCTTTGCTTGGCCAGCATTTCGGCGCGCCGATCAGCTATCTCGTGTCCGTCGAAGGTGCGCAAGTTGCACGCACGTTCGCTTTCCGTGCCAACGCGCAGGAATATATCATCCGGTTCAACCATGATACCATGTTAGACTCGAATCTGCCGAAGGAAGTCTATCTCATACGCAAATTTGCCGGAACGGCGATTCCCCTGCCGCCTCTTCTGCATGTGGGCCGCGTAGGCGAACTGCATTTTGCTATTTCGTGCAAAATGCCGGGACAGATGCTGGAGTTGCTTTCTCCCCAGGAGGTGCGCGACCTCGTGCCACAGATTTTGGATATTCTGGCGGCCATCCATGGCATTGATGTCAGCGATACACAGGGGTATGGCGTTTTCAGTGATCAGGGCCGGGTTATTTCCCCAGTTGGAACGACCATTTGCACATGATTGCCAGAGAGGAGACAGAAAACGACTACTGAGGCATACAAGTCCAGGCCCATGCACATCGTGAACAATGGATATACATAATCCGTGGGGCTCCCCCACAGAACACCGAAGTGCTGCTATTAGATTCGCAAAGGGTTACAGGCACAGGTACTATATCGGAGGTAGGTAATTTTGTGCAGTGCGCTCCAGTGTAATACCGGGCAGGAATTACATAATTCTGTCGATGTATTCTTGCCCTCATTAAGGTATACATCTTGTTGGAGGGTGAAAGCAGGCATTTGCTCTAGCTCCATCGCGGATGAGCGGCTATTACCTGTTAAGAAAAACTGCTCTGAAATCAATTCTGGAAAGACAACAAAGAAGGAAAGAAGGGATATACGTATGCAACACCTGTTTTCCGCATATGCTGGCGGCCGCACAGATACCCGTCGGCAAGCCTATGTCTTGCTTTTGCTGGGATCCATTTTCCTCGTATTCGCCTGGTTAGGGATGTTCAATTCATTTGCTGTGGGTCTATTTCTCTTTGGTCTTGGGATGCCGGGGGCTGCGCCGCTTAACCCCAGACGCTTTCTCCCGATAGGTTGGTTGACAACGATGCCAGGGATGGCAACTTTCCTCATGTTTCGGCAGTATATTCCAAACAGTCAGATAATTAGTGCGCATATTCTTGCCATTGGACTGGGACTGCCAGGTATTGCATGGATGGCTCACCGGGGCTACATAGGTACGGGAGCACTGACACCGGGACTCTTTGTAGTAAGATTAGGAGTCGTTGAATTCCTCCAGGCGGCCCATCTTACTCCCGCTACCCTGGTCCCTTTCGCACTTTCCCTCTGGCTTCCTGGATTTGGCCTCTTTGTGCCTGGGATGTTTTCCCTGATGACTAGTAGAAGAACTGAAGCGCAAAGCGTCAAATAACAGGCCGCAGGGAAACAATTTAATCGCTTGAAAATCAGTAAAGGTGGTAACTTTTCCAGAGGGAGCGTGAAAATATGACAGTAACCGATTATATAAGTGAAGTCCATGAGGCATTATATAATGTGGAAGAGCGAGGCGTATTTGATGTACAGGAGGAGCTTCCTGCTCGCTCACATCCTCCTCGCACTACCGTCGGCTATCATGCTATAAGCACCGCAGATGCTTTTCAGAGCTACCTGTGCGACATTCGTAGATTTGACTTCCTCACACCCACCGAGGAAATTGATCTGGCGCAACGAATTGCAACTGGAGATGAACAAGCACGTCGCAAGTTGATCGAGTCACATTTGCGCCTGGTCATCGCTATTGCATGTCGATACACCTCTTCAGGAGTACCTCTCGTAGACCTCATCCAGGAGGGAAATCTGGGGTTGATGCACGCAGCCGAGAAGTTTGACTACCAGCGTGGTTGCCATTTTGCTACATATGCCACCTGGTGGATTTGCCAAGCGATTAGTCGCGCCGCAGGGGACCAATCACACTTAATTCATCTGCCTGATCATGTGTCGACAAATTTACGCAAGCTACGACGCGTCGTGGCGCAGCTCTCACAAGAAAACAATCTTGATCCCTTGCCTGAGCAAATAGCCGAGGCCTGTCATTTTTGCCTGGACGAAGTCAAACTTCTACTCAATATCATTGAGCAACCGGTTTCCCTCGACACGCCTGTAGACGATGAAGCTCATTACTCGCTCGCCGATACACTCGAAGATAATTCGGCCCCTGCTCTCGCTGAAACAGCCTTACAGCATCTCCTGGGTGAAGAACTGCAGCGAACGCTGGCATTGCTCACTCCGCGTGAACGTACGGTCATCGCGTTGCGCTATGGTATCGGTGACGGTCACAGTCGCACGTTGTTCGAAATCAGCAAAGAACTGGGCATATCAAGCGAGCGTGTTCGAAAGCTCGAGTCGGTAGCACTGAAGAAAATGCGTGCCCAAATTTAGATGTCAAGAATTCTAGTACATACCAGCTCCTATTGTCGTACCAACGCTGCTGATTTGTTCGTAATAGCGGAAAAGGAGATGGTGCCAAAACGTTACCCTCCATCATTGGAGTTGCGTTAGACAAGGCCAACGATAGCAATAGCCCAGTAATTCTGTCTAGAAGGCTCTCAATGCAACGCCAGGAAGAAATTACACGCTTCTGTCGATGTGCTTCTGCTGCCCATGGTGTATCTTTTGTAATGACGAGTAGCAAGACTCCCCTCTTGCTATGGCATTAAAGGATATAGATGATTCAGAGGAACATACACAATGGGCAATTACAATGATGAAACACAACCGGCGAAAGGCAAGATCAAGGTGGGCGACCTCGCCCCAGGCTTCACCTTGCCCGACCAGTCAGGAGTAGCAGTAAGCCTTGGGGAGTATATGGGAAAGACCGCTATCGTGCTGTACTTCTATCCCAGGGATAATACTGCTGTCTGCACGGATGAAGCCTGCGCCTTTCGGGACAGCTACGAGATCATCAAAGACGCCGGAGCGGAAGTCATAGGAGTAAGTTCTGACTCCGTTGAGTCACATCGGCAGTTCGCCGAAGAGAATCAGCTCCCTTTCATCCTGTTAAGTGACTCAGATGGCGAAATTAGAACCCGCTACGGAGTGCCGACGGCCTTCGGACTGCCAGGTCGTGTGACGTATATCATCGATCAACAGGGAATAGTGCGCCACATCTTCTTTTCGCAATTCACCTCTCAGAGGCATGTTGACGTTGCGACTCGAGACGCTGCAATCGATACATGAGAAGCATGGGTGGTAGATACCACCTTAATGATGCCTTGATACAGCACTTTGGCTGAGTGCAAGCGACGAGCAATGATTGAACACGATAACTCAATTCTACCAATTGCACATTGTCCCTCGACGCAAACAGCACCAGGTCCGACATGGTCATTTCGCTGCGCAGGTCATGGACGAGATGCACAAGGTATTCCATTGTAGGAGCGCATCAGTGTTTCTCCATCCCCCACAATCATCCCTGTGAGGTGATGGTAAACGTTCACATGCAGTTCCACGCTCGGATGCGGTTGTCATAGCCATGCGCCATGGTGAGCAGGAAACCCATGCGATCCCGTCAGGCGACGACGCTTGTGCAGTAAAGTTGTAATTCCGCCGATAGTAGAGTATAATTAACGGGCAGTATTCGACACGTGAGTAGCAACATCCTCCATGAGAGTGGCTTTTCTCTGATCTATCAGGCTCGTTTTACATCAGTTCCCTGGTTCACTTGTCGGTATGCGCCCAGAAGGAGGTGGACCATGCTCGACCGCGTGGGACAGCAGCTTGGCAACTATCGTCTCATTCAGCTTTTAGGGCAGGGAAACTGGGCTTCCGTCTACCTGGGCGAGCATATTCATCTGCATACTCTGGCCGCCCTGAAAGTACTCCATGGGCAGTTGGCAGGGAATGAAGTAGAGGACTTTCTCACCGAGGCACGCATCATTGCACATTTGAGGCATCTCCACATTGTCCAGGTGCTGGACTTTGGCATGGAGGGCAAGACTCCCTTTCTGGTCATGGACTATGCGCCCGGTGGCAATCTGCGAAAGCTGCACCCCAACGGGACGCAGCTCCCGCTCGACACAGTCGCCTCCTACGTTACACAGGTGGCCGATGCTTTGCAGTATGCCCATCAGGAAAAGCTGATCCACCGCGACATCAAGCCGGAGAACATGCTGATCGGGCGCAACAACGAGGTTTTGCTGAGCGATTTCGGCATTGCCATCATGGTTCAGGCTTCACGCTCCCAGCATCCCCAGGACACGGCAGGCTCCATAGCCTACATGGCACCTGAGCAGATCCAGGCGCATCCAGTCCCGGCCAGCGACCAGTACGCACTGGGTGTCGTCGTCTATGAATGGTTGTGTGGAGTGCGGCCTTTTCGCGGGTCGCCTACAGAGATTGCTATCAAGCATGCTCTTACCCCTCCGCCATCTTTACGTGAAAAGGTTCCGACCATACCACCTGCTGTGGAGCAAGTGATTTTGAAGGCGCTGGCTAAAAACCCGGAACAACGCTTTGAGCGTGTGCAAGTTTTTGCCGCGGCCCTTGAAGAAGCCTGCAAGGCAGAGTTATCCGGGCGGACACTCTTTATGTTTGCCCCGCATCCCTACGGGGAACACCTGGCAGCAGATGAACAGAAATCGGAGCAATGGAAAATGCGGCCTCACAATCTGCCCGCGCAACCCACCCCACTGATCGGACGCGAAAAAGAGATACAGGCCGTGTGTTCACTCCTACGAAGGCCAGAGACGCGCCTTGTGACCCTCACTGGCCCAGGCGGTGTTGGCAAAACGCGCCTGGGCTTGCAGGTAGCGGCCGACCTGCTCGCTGACTTTGCTGACGGCGTCTACTTCGTCCCACTGGCCCCCTTCAGCAATTCTGCCCTGGTATTTGCTGCTATCGCTCAGGTATTCGATATTAAAGAAACTGGAGGGCGTTCAGTCTTCAACCTGCTGAAAAACTTTCTACAAGACAGGCACCTACTCCTCCTGCTGGACAATTTTGAACAGGTAGTGTCAGCAGCGTCACAGATTGCAGAACTGGCTACGATTTGTCCTCACCTCAAGGTAGTAGTGACCAGCCGCGCCGTACTGCGCATCCGAGGGGAACGCGAGTTTCTTGTCCCGCCATTAGAGCTGCCCGACCTCATCGGTCTTGCAGAGATTGAGACGCTCTCACGATACGCAGCAGTGGCTCTTTTCCAGGAGCGGGCGAAGGCCGCCAGACCCAACTTTCAACTGACTCCCACCAACACTCGCGTCATCGCTGAAATCTGCGTACGCCTGGACGGGCTGCCGCTCGCCATTGAACTGGCGGCGGCGCGTGTCAAACTTTTTCCCCCACAGGCGCTCCTGACACGTTTGGAACATCGATTGGAGGTGTTGACTGGCGGCGCACGGGACGTTCCTGCACGACAGCAGACACTGCGCAACACCATAGACTGGAGTTACGATTTGCTGGATGTTGAAGAGCAACAACTCTTCCGGCACCTTTCCATCTTCGTCGGGGGCTGCACACTGGTAGCTGCAGAGACAATCTATGGCCGGTTTCACAGAGATGCGCTCGATGTGCTTGATGGAGTTACCTCACTCATCGACAAGAGCTTGCTGCAACAAACGGAACAGGAGGGAGAGCCACGCCTGTTGATGCTAGAGACCATCCGTGAGTATGGATTGGAGGTCCTCGAGGTACTGAGGAGAGATGGAGAGCGCCCAGACGGACCCATACCCACTACTACCTGCGGCTTGCGGAGGATGCGGAGACAGAGATCGGTGGTCCACAACAAGCAGCATGGTTGGACCGCTTAGAACGGGAGCATGACAACCTGCGAGCAGCGATGCAGTGGTTGATAGAGCGGCCTGGAAATGAGGAAGATGAGGAAGACGAACACCGCACAGAGATGGCCTTACGGATGGGGGGAGCGCTGCGAGATTTCTGGAGAGTCCACGGTCACATCAGTGAGGGGCGGAACTTCCTGGAGCACGCGCTGGCAGCAAGCGAGGGAAGCGGGGGCACGAGGCATCCGTACGGGCGAAGGCGCTCATTGCAGCTGGAAACCTGGCCTTCATCCAGAGTGACTATGAGCGCACTGAGACGCTGTGTCAGGAAAGTCTGGCGCTGTATCGTGAACTCGACGACCTGCCAGGTATTGCGCACTCAGTCTTCCTGCTGGGAATTGTTGCCTGGACGAGAGGCGACACGCCAACAGCTCGCTCTCTGATGGCGGAATCCCTGGCACTCGCCAGAAAGACAGACAACGAGGAGCGTGCCGCCTGGTCGCTCTTCGTTCAGGGGCTGCTTTCGAGCAGCCAGGGAGAGTACGCACAGGGCACGTGCTCTGTTCGAGGAGAGCCTGGCGATACAAAGAAAGTTACAGAACAAAAGAGGTATCGCCCACGCACTCTCCCAATTGGCTCAGGTACTCATTGTATCCCGGCTATGATCGGGCAAGTGCACCCACTCTCCTTGAGGAATGTCTTGCGATCTCCAGGGAGATCGGTTTCAAAGAAGGTATCGCCGCCTCGTTCTGGCTTTCGGGACAGGTAGCGTTCGGACAGAGAGACCTTGCTACGGCACGCCAACTTTCCGAGAAGAGCGTGGCGCTCTACAGAGAAATGGGACACCGGCATGGCACGGCTGAGTCCCTCGCTACTTTAGGCAAGGTCCTTGCCGTCGAGGGCGACTATGCCGCAGCACACATGCGCTACGAGGAGAGCCTGGTGATTTCGGGAGAGTTGGGCGAGAAGTGGCTGATCGCCGCGTGCCTGCTAGGACTGGGCGAAGTCGTCGCGGCACAGCAAAAGCTCGCGTGGGCAGCACAATTGTGGGGAGCGGCGGAGGCTATACGCGATACTATTGGCATACCCGTCCCTCCAGTTGAACTTGCTGACTATGAGCACTCGGTGTCAGCCGCCCGTGTCCACCTGGGAGAAAAAGCGTTTGCTGCCGCGTGGGCCCAGGGACGATCCATGACGCCGCAGCAAGCGCTCGCCGCAAAGGGACAAAAGCCGACCCCATCACCACAACGACGATTGTGACTCCATCACCAACGTATCCTGACGGTCTGACGGCAAGGGAGGTAGAGGTGCTGCGCCTGTTGGCGGGTGGCCTGACCGACCTGCAGGTCGCCGAAAAGCTGGTGCTCAGTCCTCGCACTGTCCATACCCATATCAGTTCCATCTACGGTAAGCTCGGCGTGACCTCACGCAGTAGAGCCACCCGCTATGCCATTGAGCATGGCCTCACCTGATCTCCTCTACTCCAGACGATTCGTTCTCAATTCTTCACTAATTTCCCCAACGCGATCAATCCAGCCAGACCGAAGCAGAACCAGGAAGCTCCGAACTGGTGTGCATCAGTCAGGAGGAAGATACCTCCTGCCAGCGATGCAACGGACATGCTGAGCCAGGTGAAGCCAGGCAGACTGGACAATCCGCCGCTGACTCTCCCACGCCTGCGAAGGCCCATCCTTCCACTCGGTCCATTGTCGGCAAGCTTGACCTCAATCTGCCCGCTTTCGAGCCTGGTTATGACTCGCTCCAACGAACGCGGCAGCGAAAGCCACGCTCTGCCTGTGTCGAACACCTGGTTGAAGAGTTGTCGCAGTGTTTGCTCCGCACTCCGAGCATCAAGTCCCAGGAACTTGCGTGCGTAGGTCGTAGCGACCTCGATAAAGTTGAACTCTGGAGCCAGCCCGGTCGAAACACCGATCAACGTCCCAACGGCCCGCCCAGTGAAGGCAAACTGCGCTGGGATATGAAATGGTTGCCCGTAAAGCAGAGAGGCGACATCCTGTACCATTTCGGGAATATCCAGTTCACTCACCTCACCCAGTGTCATCCCGTGATACCGCTCTATCAGCAGCGACATGGCCCGCTCGATAGAGGCAAGGTTGGCACCTTCGTCAATGAAACCAAGTTGAGAGAGGGCATGAACGAGTGAGCGTGAGTCGTGTGTGATATAAGCCAGGAACACATCTTTCATGAACCTCTTCATATGTTGTGTGAGAGTCCCCACCATACCGAAGTCGACAAAGATGATGATGGGTCCATCACTCGTAGACCCTTTTTTGACAAAAATGTTGCCTGGATGCGGGTCCGCATGGAAGAAGCCCGCCTTAAAAAACTGGTAGAAGTAGGCGCATACAGTGCATCTGGCCACCGCTAAGCGGTTGATCCCTGCTGCATCAAGAGCAGCATAATCGTTGATCTTGATGCCGTCGATCCACTCTAGAACCAGCACGCGTCGTGATACATACTGGCCATAGACACGCGGGATGTAGATCAGGGGATCATGTTTGAACATCTCTTTGAAGCGTTTGGCGTTCGCGGCCTCTCGAACGTAGTCTATCTCTTCATAGATCGTACGTTCAAACTCGTAGTAGATACCCATGAGATCAATAAAGTCGTTCATACCTACGAATTGCGTGATGACCCAGATAACGAACTTGAGAGTACGCAAGTCCATACGAACAAGGTGGTCACTATTGGGACGCTGGATTTTGACGGCAACCGTCTCACCTGTGGAGGCGAGAACCGCTTTATGAACCTGGCCGAGCGAGGCAGCAGCAGTACATTTACGCTCCAGTAAGCTGAATACCTCCTCAATGGGTCTACCCAACTCGGACTCGATGACAGACACGACGTGGGCAAAGGGTGCTGGTGGTACCTGGTCCTGCAATGAACTCAGTACGCCAATAGCTTTCTCCGGCAGCAGGTCGGGACGAGAACTGAGGAACTGTCCCAGCTTAATCATCAGGGCACCGAGTTCCAGGGCAGTTTCGCGGAATGCGACAAGCACCTCGATCAGCGCGTCACTATCGGGTCGTATCGCATAGTTGCCAGACGCATGCGCACATACCACCTGGCACCGCTCGCGGTAGATAACCCACATCGTCCAGAGGAGGAGACGTGAGACCCGCAGAAAGCGTATAAGTTGAGCGAACCGATTGATCCGGGGAGTTTTTGTTCGCACAGGTATGTATCCTGGCTTCACTCCAATTCCCCATGAGTAGGAGGGGTTTCTCCGATGTTGGTTGATGTGTCGGCATCTTTCGTGATCTCTTCTATACCATCGGCGAATCCGTGTATGAGTGCGACCCATCCGTGGGCAAATTCACGACCAGCGGCATGGAAATGCTGCTGTGGCTTTCGTGGCAACCTGTTGACCGGTAAAAGCACTAAACTTACCCCGGTTCGAACCACACTTCGGATGAAGTGCCGAGTGGCCTGCTGGAGTTCCTCGCGTTCAGCATTCATACATTCGTCTCTGCCCTTCCTGCTTGTCCTTATCGTTTATCATGAGTTCACTTCCCTGTTCGTTAATCTAATGGATACTTGTAATCATGCTTCGTGCATGGATTTATGTTCTTGATCACCTGGCTATGGCGTGCCCCAGATACCTGTAAACAACGCTGCGTGCTCAATAAGAAATATACATCGAAGGGGATCAGGTGTGCATCAACAGAATGGTGTAATTCCTATTCGGCATTCCTCTGGGAACCGTCTAGATAGAATTACCTATTTACAGATGGAAGATAGGTCCATCTCGCTAATGTGTTCGTACAAGTTGCCAGTGGTAAAGAGCACAACAGTATGCTTGCTATTGACACCGGTTCCACCCTGGTGTTGGTATTCAGCCTCTACTGCTAAAACCCGTGGATCAGTAGTCGTGCGGTTGTCACGGACGGTAGTAAAAACCACAGAGAGAAAGTGAGCCAACGTGTGAGCATTGTAGTATTGTTGCAGCTCAGCCTGTGCTGTGGTAACAAGCGCATCTATCATGATGAGTTGTCGGTCAATGGTGGCAAGACCACCAATCTGCTCAAACCATGCAGGACCCATAAGACGCTGACAGTAGCGCAGGAACGCTTTGTGTTCCTCTATCTTTTTCTCAAGAGCAAGGAACCTCTGACTCTCGTTCTCCAATGTTTTCTCTCCTTATCCCGGTTATACGGCGTGGTATAATTTCTAGGATCGTAGTATCTATTGTTGACTTCTGTGTACTCATATCAGGGTCCGTCGCAAGTGTTTCTTTTGAATGGAGTAGCATTCTTAACGTTATCGTCACAAGATAAATATGAAGCGTGTGCATATCTACTTCCAGGGTATAGAACGACATGATGAGACAGGGGTTCGACGCAAAGGTGACGTTAAATGATGCTGTGTAGTATCATTCTTTCACCGATAGAGCGGCAGTCCTGGGTCGGCTGGCGGAGCCTTCTTTGTTGCGGAGCTAGCAGCCTACATTCTGGGGCGTCAAGGTATTCTGCATCTGCGTGCTGAGCCGCGCAAGACGAGGTTGAGTGGGCCGGTCACCGCGACTCTGGCAGCACTTGTGCTCATCGCAGCCGTCGTATACTCGTTTAGACTTCCCGAACACCCTGCATCGCGCATATCATCCCTGGTTGGTACTGATAATCGGTTCTATAGGCTGATAGAATTCTCCCTGGACACGGTGCCTGGCGAAATTCACTAGAGGAGATCTACCAAGTGCATTGGGGAAGAGACAGCGTAGGAGATGCCCGATGCTGCGTACAATACGAAATTCCACCCTGTGTCTCGTACTCCAATGCAGCCCGTATGCCTGTCTTATATCCGATGGAAGTTGGCCTATAGTGATCAACCGCACAATCATCCACAATGGCTTGCGTAACCATGGCATTGGGGGATAAAGTACCTTCCGGGCAATGAAATGGGCGGCGGGTCCGATGGCGATCTCTCCTGAAGCAAGTGCTTCACGAATGTATTGCTGCACGGCAGCATAGCTGGCTGGGAAGATCGCATCGGTCAATCCGAGGAGTCGTGCATAGCGGCAGGATTCCTGCCAGTACTGTTCGCACATTGCCTCTGAAAGTGGGCCGACAAAAGTCTTGTAGGCGGTGAGCATACTATCAACGAAAACGATATGAACCCACAAGAGTGCGAGAGGCTCCATAGCACTATATATATCACCCGCCGTATAGCGTCCCATGCTCTCAGGAAGAGTACCCAGGACGGTGTGGTGGAGGCGATTAATATTGCGAGCCATAGTGTTGGCCTCGTGGGTAGTGCCAAAGATCAAGACCGCCATTCCCTGGATGGTACGATCCACGCGTCCAAAGGGATCCGCGGCGAAACCACTATAGTCAAGTGCTCCCTGAGCTACTTTGGGATGGGCGGCTTGCATTAAAAATGCGCGTGCGCCTGCGGTGATCAACCATTGTTCTTCATGCAATCGCCAGGATAACGAGTCTGGGCCGAGTAAACCCGGGTCTGGGTGCGAGTCACTGATAGGTAATTCGCTAGACATGCGTGCGCCGCTGACCCAGTGGATTAAGCGCATCGCATTGAGAGGTTTGTGCATACGAATCTTTGCCTCTAACACTGGCATTGTCATTGCCGAATATAGTTCAACGTTACTCTACTGTGATAAAGTTAGTGGCACGAATGGCTGGCGCACCAGGACTTTCTCCCGGTTGTGCGGCCAGGCAGGTGCGGGGAGGCGAGATGCCGCGACCCCACCCCACCTGGTACTTTCACACGCCTGACGTCGGATCACTCAGAGCAGAAGCAATAGACTGCTTCAGCATCATCGTTCGTCCGTGTGCCAACGGCTGTAACACCCGTCGCGTATTACCCGCGTCGGGCCGCATCTGCTTGCACCGCCAACTCGTGGAGGACTGCCAGGAACTCCGACGGTTGGCCAATGAACAGCCCGTCGGCCGTGAAAGACTTGATCGTAGACACTGCACCTCCAATCCCCGCTATTCCAGTCGGGCGAATGATCGAAACGGGTGGGAACTTGCGGCTGAGGAAGATGGTTGGCTCGGGCATAATCAGGTTGGTCTGGAAGTCCTCGCCGCCAAAAGGAGCGGTATTGAGGTTCGGAAACACCAGCCCATTTGTAGGATCGGTCAGTGCAGGCGCGTTGCCCGCCTTGTCATGCCAGGTCTGAAAGTGCGATGTCTCTACTGGGCCGATGCTGAGCAAGATGCGCAGCACTTCCAGACTGGTGACCCCCTGAGCCAGCGTTGGGTAAAGGCTGGAGCCACCTTGCTCAATATACCCAAAATGGAAGCCCGCCGTACTGGCAATCGCCTGGATGTGGGCATCGGGGGCGAGGTCGCGCATCGGATCTGGGAATTGCCGGAAACTGTCCTTTACTCAAACCCGGGATGGCTTGAGCGAACGTGCCACCGAGATCGGGGTTCTGCGTGCGGCTGCGGTAGCGCGTCCACCAACTGGTGTCCACGGTGAGTTGCATGAGGTTGGTGAGCCGTCCGATTTGCTGGGCACCGGTCGCTTTACTGCTGGGTAAGGTGCGAAACTTATCCAGATTGACGGGATCGGCGCCTTTCGAAGCCAGGTACGCGTTGATGAAATAACCAGTGGCTGAACTCATCCTCGGTATTGTCGTGGATATACTGGGACATGTCTCCATCCAGCACTTGAAGCTTAGCGATGTAGGCGTGCGCTCCCGCTTCCACCTGGGACTTCGCTGTCCTGGATTCCCCCGAGTTCGTTGTACTGTTGCCATAGATCGCTTTCGATGATTTCGACTGCAGCCAGGAACCGGAGAATGGCCACGTCTCCCTGTGTAAGATAGCCACTTTCTTCTGCGGCGAAGGCTGGTAACGATAACCCACCAGCCAACAGCCCGGCACCGATGGTTCCTGCTCCTCCTATCACAAGTCCCTTGCGCAAGAAGGAACGGCGGCTGGTAGAAGCTTTCGATTGTTGCATATTGTCTTCCATGATGTTTTCTTTCTGCGCCTGTTGCGCGTTAAGTTTCATGATCTTCTCCTGATCATGGTTGAGTCCATTGAGAGGCACACGGGTCCAAGCCCGTACGCTCCGCGAACTACGTTTACATATAATCTGTGGGACTTCCCCACAGGGCACCGAGGTGCCGCTAATAGATTTGCAGTAGGTTACAGTCGCAGGTACTGTTCAGCCTGGTAATGCTATTGAAAGGTAGAACATACTCATCAGGAGGATATCTTCATCATCATCGAGATCTCCTTGTCCACAGAGATAGGTAATTTTGTCCATGCGATACCAGGACATTCAGAGGGAAAAAATACACGATTTTGTCGATGGCTCCCTGCCTCCACTCACGCTATAAGTATGGTGATGATAGTAGTGTAGAAGTGTTTTCCGCTTATGGTATGTGCCCCTTATGCCAGGGTGCGTTCTAAACAGATAACATTATTCCGCACTCGCATGCGTCTCTTGCCATGCAAATTTGTCCATTAGAATACAGCCTCGTATGAGAGGGACGTTTCTTGCAACCCAAAATCACCCGATGGTCACTTTTGACCAGGAACAGAAGGAGAAACTATTAAATGAGGTTTTTGATGAATATTGTTACAACCCTATTCCTCAGTATGGAGCCAGTAAGAAGGAGCACGCAAATATGAAGAAGAAGCAGTTGATCGTGGCAACCTCCATCATCGGCATTCTCGTGGTGATCGGTTCAGTGGTCGCCGCGTTGGTCCTTTCATCCGCAAAGGCGAACAGCAACACCGCGAACGGTGCCTATAGCTCTGGTGCCATCGTCATCGCCTGGAATAAGGAGCTGTTACACATCATCCAAACGCCCGGCACTCAGCCGGCCACCGTTCACCCGACGCGTAGCTTCGCCCTCCTGCATGTGGCGATCTATGACGCTGTCGTCTCCATCACCCGGGACGCCCCTCCCTATCTCATCTCGCTATCCGCTCCCAGCAGTGCCCGAGCCGACGCGGCAGCAGCCGAGGCTGGCCATGACACCCTGGTGGTGCTCTACCCCAGGATGAAGGCGGCGCTCGATCAGCAGCTCGCCAGTGAGCTCGCCGCGATCCCCGACGGAGAGGGCAAACAGCAGGGCATCCAGGTCGGCCAGACTATCGCCGCCCGCTTGATCGCCAACCGCGCCACCGACGGTTCCGCTACCACGCCCCAGCCCTATGTGCCCGGCAAACAGCCAGGCAATTACCAGCTCACGCCGCCGAAGTTCGCGGCACCCGTTTTCACCAACTGGGGGAACGTGACCCCCTTTGTGCTGAACAACGCGGCGCAGTTCCGTCCAGGCCCACCCCCCACGTTGACCAGCTAGGCGTACGCACAAGCCCTGAACGAAGTGAAGAGCCTGGGCCAAAACACCAGCAAGACGCGGACGCCTGAGCAGACCGCGATCGGGAAGTTCTGGGCGGGACCGATCTGGAACACCTGGAATGAAATCGCCGAGAACGCCGCACTGGCCCACCATACGAACCTGGAGACCACCGCACGCCTGTTCGCCGTACTCAATCTGTCCTTCGCCGACAGCACCATCGCCCTCTATGACGCCAAATATGACTACCAGCTCTGGAGGCCCGTCACGGCCATCCGCATGGCCAACACCATTGGGAATCCGGCAATTGTCGCCGACCCGACCTGGACGCCGCTCGCCCCCACAGCACTTGATCCCTCGTATCCATCTGCCCATGGCGTGATTAGCGGAGCTGGAGCAACCGTGCTGTCCTCCTTCTTCGGGAATAATGATCAAGTCCGCGTCACCTCCGACGTAGTGCCAGGTGCCGTTCGAACCTTTGCCAGCTACAACGACGTAGCGACCGAGGCTGGCCTGAGCCGCATCTACGCGGGACAGCACACCCGGATCGATATCGAGGTGGGCTCACAGCTCGGGCACAGCGTTGCGCAATTCGTGTTCCCCCACTTCGGCCTTCATTGAAGGCGAGACAAGCAGCTCGTGACAACGCACCGCACGGGCTAAATGTAGTCCAAATAGTGGCGGTTCGCCGCCACTAGAAAAGAGCCTGGTTTATCTCCCGGCTCTTTTCTTCAGTGAAGAGGTCATTTTGCCTGAAAGAGATGACTCCTCAGGCTCAGCCTTTGACAAACTTTCTGCAGAGCAGCACTGAACTGAGAATCCATCTCGTCTTTTAAGGGGGCAAACAAAAGAGAGAGGGATATCATAATTTTTCACTTCATATTCATAGAACAGATGTTTTCTCTTAGTATATCACATCTTTATCATTGAAAGTGAGCCAGAATCCTTTTATTTACCACGCCAGATCGGTTTGCGCTTCGCCAAATAGGCCCGAACACCTTCAGCGAAATCGGCACTACCGTAGACGGTTGCTATCACATCAGTGAAATCAATCGCCCTATCAGCCGCATTCAAACGCCGCTGTCCCTCCTTCACAGACCAGATCGTCAAAGGAGCAAGAGAACTGATCTGCTGAGCAACCTCGGTGACGTGCGACATGAGCCGCTCCTCATCAACAATCGCGGTAAGAAAGCCGTACTGCAACGCATCGGCGGCCGTGAGCAATCGCCCTGTAAAGAGCATTTCCTTTGTTTTCATCGCGCCAATAGCATCTGCCAGATGCTGGTAATTTTTCAGGGTGAGGCAATTGCCTAACGTCCGGGCGATGGGAACGCCGAGGCGGGAAATGGAAGTTGCGTAGCGGAGATCGCAGACTGAGGCAATGACCAGGCCCGCGCCGACCGCATGTCCGTGGATCGCCGCGATCGTTGGCCTGGAGAGAGCATAGAGGCGTTCCACAATCTCTTGCATTTTGTTCTCGTAAGCGATGCCATCTTCAGCGGTAAAGCCCACAAATTGCTGAATATCGGTGCCGGCGGCAAAAGCCTTGCCTTCACCGCGAATAATGATAGCGCGGATGGAATCGTCTGCGGCCAGGTGTTCGAGGTGTGCCTCCATCTGCTGATACATGGCCCATGTGAGCGCATTGAGAGCAGCGGGACGAGATAATGTGAGCGTTGCGACAGGCCCCGCTTGTTCGAGCAGGACGTTGCCTTCATCTTTACGGCTTACAGAACTTCCGGTTGACATGGTGGCACCTCTCTCGCCTCTGCTAGTATTACGGCCTGTGTATCGCTTTTTCAGAGTATATAATAGTAGAATAGCATATGGCAGTTCGATTGTCAGCGTGTCGAAACAGAAAGGGAACTCACCCATGCCAGCAGCGCTTGAGGGAATACGTGTATTAGATCTGACCCAGATTATGGCAGGGCCATTTTGTACCATGTTGCTTGCGGACCTGGGAGCCGAGGTGATCAAGATCGAAAATCCACGAGGTGGGGACGACTCACGGCGCATGGCTCCGCCCTACTATCATTCAGAGCCAGCTTCATTTATCGCGATGAATCGAAATAAGTATGGGATCGCCGTTGATATTCGTACTCCATCTGGAAAACAGGTATTGTGGCATTTGATCGAAACGGCTGACGTTCTGGTGGAAAATTTCCGCCCTGGAACAATGGCACGGCTTGGCTTCAGCTTTGAGGAGGTACACGCGAGGTATCCTGCCCTGGTGTATTGCTCCATCTCCGGGTTTGGGCAGACGGGACCGTACCGGGAGCGTGGGGGTTTCGACCTGGTAGCGCAGGCGATGAGTGGGGTGCTATCGGTCACCGGCTCAGCTGAGGAACCTGCTAAGGTCGGCGTGCCGATTAGCGATCTCAATGCCGGTTTGTACGCGAGTCACGCTATTCTTGCCGCGTTACTCTCGCGTGTTCGCACAGGCGAAGGCCAGTACATAGATACCTCCCTCCTCGAAGGTGCGCTGGCTTATACCTTCTGGGAATCGAACGAGTACTGGGCCACTGGCACTGCTCCGCAGCGTCTGGGAACGGCGCACCGCCTTTCAGCCCCCTACCAGGTCTTCGCAACGGCAAGCGGGTGGATTGCCATCGGGGCAGCGAACCAGCGCAACTGGGAGCTTCTGGCGCGGGCATTAGATCGCCCTGAGCTGTTGCACAATCCACATTTTGCTACCAATGCTGATCGAATGGCTCATGTCGCGGAGCTTGTGGAGACGCTGACAATGACCCTGCAAACGCGCACGACAGAAGAGTGGTTGGAGATACTTGATGAGGCCGGTGTTCCATGTGGGCCAGTGTTGACGCTCGACGAAGTCTACAGGCACCCACAGGTGCAAGCCCGCGCAATGGATATGGAGGTTCAGCATCCCATCGCCGGTCGTATCCATGCTATCGGATTTCCTGTGAAGTATTCAAGTACGCCGGGACAGTTGTATCGCCCAGCCCCAGTTTTGGGGCAGCACACGTTTGCGATACTGGAGTCGCTTGGCTATAATTCAGAACAATGTCGCCAACTCGCAGCGGATGGAGTCGTACTGGATGCACATCTTGTTTGAAAGGGACCACAGGACAGTCCTGGATAGATTGTCCATCATTTAGACATATTTCAATAGCTGCGTTTATGGTTTTTTTAGAGCATGTCATGTATACTTGTGCCATATCTTTGTTCGTTTGCTCGACAGGCTGCCTTCAATCTGCTTGCTATTAGAGTGTCAGTTTTATTATCGAGAAGCGAAAAGATCGGGCCGAGAGAAGACAGAGAAGGGAGTTAATACCGAAGCAACTGAATAGGGTAAACCAGTCAGGAATGACACGTTTTTCACAGGACCGAAGAGCAATCAAACACCTATTTCCTGTGATAGAAGACGGTCTGGCTCTTAGAAAGGAGTTGATTTTATGGCAGAGTTAAAAGGCAGAACCGCCCTCGTGACAGGGGCAGCCTCTGGTATTGGCCTGGCAATTGTGCGCGATTTTGCTGGACATGGGATACGGGTGACGTTGTCTGATATAGATATCGAACGGGGCCGTGCAGCGGCGGCTGAACTGCCTGGAGTACGTTTTCAGGCGGCTGATATGACCAACGGGGACGATCTGCAACGGCTGGTGACTGAGACCCTTGAAGCTGAGGGTCAGATTGATATCCTGGTGAACAACGCTGGCATTCAGTATGTCGCTCCCATACCAGAGTTTCCAGAGGCAAAATGGCGGCAGATTCTTGAGATCATGCTGACGGCTCCGTTTCTACTGACGAAAGCCGTCCTACCGGGAATGTACGCACACAAGTGGGGACGAGTGATCAATATCGCATCGGTACATGCCCTGCAAGCCTCTGCCTTTAAGTCGGCATACGTTAGTGCCAAACATGGTCTGCTGGGGTTGACTCGCGTGACGGCTCTGGAAGGCGCGGAACAGGGTGTCACCTGTAACGCGATTTGCCCCTCCTACGTGCGAACGCCGCTCGTCGAGAAGCAAATAGCGGATCAAGCGCGTGTACACGGCATACCCGAGTCTGATGTGGTAGAGAAGATCATGCTGTCCGAAGCAGCTATTCGTCGACTTCTAGAACCTGAAGAGGTAGCGCAGCTGGTTACTTATCTCTGTACGGATGCCGCCAGTGGCATCACTGGCAGTGCACAATCAATAGACTGCGGTTGGGGCGCAGGATAGAGAACATTCTGCCCGCTAATCGCAACGCGACTATCCGTCGTGCAATCCTTTACCGCATGGCGAAGTAAAATGACCTGCTCTTCCTGGCATGAGGCAGTAACCTCGATGAGGGTTCCCGCAGGAGAATACTTGATGGCATTCACGATCAGGTTGCGAACCACCTGACCGAGAGCCTGGACATCAGCCTTCATGCGACGATAACGCAGATATCACGCCCTCACGCCCTGTTTAATTGAAACGCTCCCGTTTCATATGATATATTAATATGCAATGAATCTCTCACACTGAAATTCATCAATGAAGGCGTTGACAGAAGCAGTAATAGAGTGATTACAAAAGTACTGGTTGTAGTAATCACATAAGGCGCACAAATCAACAGTAGTGCTGATACTTCAGGAGGCCATCCGATGGAAACACCATTATCCCCGCTCGAGTTCCTGCGCCGCGCCCGGCGCCTCTATCCTGACCGCGAGGCTGTTGTAGACGAGGGCTTGCGGTTGACATATGCGGAGTTTGGCAGGCGCTGTGATCGCTGGTCCGCGGCACTCCAGCACCTCGGTGTCAATAAGGGCGACCGTATTGCTTACATTGCTCCCAACACTCATGCTCAACTTGAATCTTTTTATGCCGTACCCCAGATCGGGGCGGTACTCGTCCCGATCAATTATCGTCTCATCGCTGACGATTTCGCCTATATCATCGAGCATAGTGGAGCGAAGGTGGTGTGCGTCCACAGCGACTATTTGGAAGATGTTGAGCGTATACGCCAGGGCTTGCCGGAGGTTCAGCACTTTGTGGCACTCGAAGGTCTGACCGATGCCTTACGCGAAGCGGGCTGGCTTGACTACGAGACTCTACTGGCGGACGCGCCAGAAACCTTCACCCGCCCAGCGATTGCCGAGGATGATCTGCTGACCATCAACTATACCAGTGGCACAACCTCACGTCCCAAAGGGGTAATGATCACCCATCGCAATGCCTATATGAATGTCGTCGGCACGCTGATTTATATCTCGATGTCGCCTGCCGATCGTTATCTGTGGACGCTCCCAATGTTTCATGCCAATGGGTGGACCTTCGTCTGGGTCGTCACCGCCGTTGGTGGGACACATGTGTGCCTGCGCAAGGTGGAACCACGTGCGATCTTCACACTGATCAACGATGAAGGAGTAACGCTGCTCTGCGCTGCGCCGACCATACTTATCAGCATCGCCAATGCGCCCGAGGATGTGCAGCGCATCCTGCTTCCTGCTGAAACCGGAACGATCCCTCAAAAGGTGCGCGTGCTGACGGCAGGCGCGCCACCAGCCGCGGCAACCATCGAGCGCATCGAGGGCGAACTGGGGTGGGAGATTACACAGGTGTATGGCCTGACCGAGACGGCACCCTTCATCACTATCTGTGAGCCACGTCCAGAGCATAACTCGCTTTCGCCCCAGGAACGCGCAACAATCAAAGCCCGTCAAGGAGTGGAGTTGATCACCTCCGGTGAACTGCTGGTCATTGATGAAGAGGGCAACGAGGTTCCGCCCGACGGGGAGACACTGGGCGAAATTGTGGCACGCGGCAATGTGATCATGAAGGGCTATTACAACGACCCCGATGCGACGGCCCGTGCCTTTGCGGGAGGCTGGTTTCACACGGGCGACGCGGCGGTCGTTCATGCTGATGGCTATGTCGAAATCCGCGATCGTTTGAAGGATGTGATCATCAGTGGGGGAGAGAATATCTCCTCAGTCGAGGTTGAAGGGATGCTCCTGCGTCACCCGGCGATACAGGAGGTCGCGGTGGTGGGTCTGCCCGATGAGAAATGGGGCGAGGCACCGCACGCATTTGTCGTACTCAAGGCAGGACAAAACACGACAGCGGAGGAACTGCGCACCTTCGTTCGCGATCACATGGCACACTTCAAAGTGCCGAAGTCGTTCACGTTTGTCACCGAATTGCCCAAGACCGCTACTGGCAAAATCCAGAAGTATGTCCTGCGTGGTGGCAAAGCGGCGATCGCTACGCAGTAGTCTGTTTGGGAACAGAGGCGTCCTGCCGGAGTTCTCTGTTCCCTGTCTCACAACATCTTGTACCGCGAGCAGAAGCGGGGAAAACGGGTCCTGGGCTGGCGGCGCAACCGCAAAGACCCTTTGCAGGGGAGTGAAGCAACACTCCCCTCTGATATGATCTAAGGATACACGTATGGATAGCTCTATGAAAGCCAACCTGGACTGGTGGAATGAAGTGGTAGGAGTTCATGCTCAAGGTGATACCTACGGCCTTGAACGCTTCAAGGCAGGCATGTCCCGCCTCAAATACCTCGAACGCGAAGAAGTCGGCGATGTTGCCGGGAAATCTCTTTTGCACCTGCAATGCCACTTTGGCCTGGATACCCTCTCCTGGGCACGCCTGGGAGCAACAGTCACCGGTGTCGATTTTTCAGAGACCGCCATTGCTCTTGCCAGGTCGCTCGCTGCCGAAGGAGGTCTGGACGCGACGTTTGTCCACTCCGATCTCTACGATCTGCCCCAGGCACTCTCCGGACAATTCGATATTGTCTATACCTCGTATGGAGTCATCGGCTGGCTCCCCGATCTTCTGCCCTGGGGTAGCATCATCGCCCATTTCCTCAAGCCAGGCGGCTTCTTCTATATTGCCGAAGGCCATCCCTTTATGTGGCTCTTAGATGACACCTCCTCTGATTTCAAGGTGGCCCACTCCTACTTCTCACACGACCCCATCAGAGAGGAAGGGGAAGGGTCCTATGCGGATAAAAATGCCAGGATGGAACACACCGTCACCTACGGCTGGAACCATACGTTCAGCGAAATTTTCACCTCGCTGCTCTCAGCGGGTCTGCGCATCGATTTCTTGCATGAGTTCCCGTTCTGCGCCTGGGAAAATTTCCCGGATATGATCTTAGGCGAGGACCGGTTCAATCGCATGAAAGATCCTCAAAAAGAGGACATGATTCCTATGACGTTCTCGTTGAAAGCAACGAAGCCGTTGTAAGTATCGAGAGCGTGCAGAGATCTCCGCGGTTAAAGAAGGTCGATAGTCAAAGCAGCCTCAACTCTGTTGGAGCCTACAATGAGCATGCGTTCGGGCCATCTGAATTCCGACCCTTTTCAATGTGGTTGTGTATGTAGCATTGTACATTTCGTCGGCGGGCCTCATCGGCTCAAAAGACCTATTAGGCCCATATACGAAGGAGAGGAAGCATGGACACACTGTTTGATTTTGAATGGTTTCCACGCATCGAAACACCACGTCTGATGTTGCGAGAACTCCGTTGGGAGGACGCAGAAGCGGTTTTTCGTATTTTCTCAGATCCAGAAGTGATGAAGTACTATGATATAGATATGTTTACGAGTCTTGAACAAGCTGAACTATTAATTGAAAGGCAAAGACACCACTTTGAACAGAAAGAGCGCTTTCGTTGGGGAATCGCACTCAAAGATAGTAATATCATCATCGGAACAGGCGGATATGTTGTCTGGAACCACATGTGGTACAATGCCGAACTCGGGTATGATCTTGCTAGGCCCTATTGGGGGAAAGGAATCATGACAGAGGCCGTGGGGGCTATGATCCAGTTTGGTTTCGAGCACATGGGCCTTCATCGAATTGAAGCAGAGGTGATGCCAGAAAATACTGCTTCGGTTCGGCTCTTGCGCAAACTGGATTTTCAAGAGGAGGGAGTTCTGCATGAACGGAGCTTCTGGAAAGGTGGGTTTCATGATCTCGCGATATTCGCGCTCTTAAAGAGAAGATCGACGAGCTGATTGTTCGTGGAGCTTGCCCAGGGCCGTTTCTCGTTCCATTTCCTCAAAATAAGGCTTCTCCCAGAACAATGTTCTTTTTCAGACGGGACATCATGTCCCAGAGAAAGACGCCTGCCTGGGACATTTCATCTCAGGAAAAATCAGAAAGGAAACCGCATGCGATGACTCCAGAGTCTCCTGGCTGAACCTGGGCTTATCACTGCATCATTGTTCTAAAGTTGTCCTGGTCGTTTTAAGTTCCTCCGGGTCGATGCGTATCGTCTGGCTCAGCCAGGCACGCTTGGCTGGCCCAGATCCAGATCCAACATCCAGAGCCTACTCTGAGGCCGCGCATCGAGCTCGGCGCGATGCATCATGTCAGGATAACTTCCGTAATGGAGTTTGCTTTACGTTCGGTCAGCTCGACGATGGCGTCGGCCAGGTGAGCTTCCTGGATACTATAGGCGCCAGCGGCCACCCGAAGACGGTGGGCCGTGGCGAGTACGTCGGCAACGCTGTAGCCTTCTGGTGGAACGAATTTGTAACAGGCCATCTCGAGCAGCTGTCCGTTGTGATCTCTGAAGTAGATTGAGTCCATGAACCCGCGGTCGATGTTGCCCGTGTTCCAAATGCTACGCTCGTTGAGGCGTTGGGAGACCTGGGTGTAAGTAGCACGCGAAACGGTATAAGCAAGGTGGTGCAGGTTGCCAATGCCTTCCGGATTGGGAGTGGAATCATTTACCCGCGTCGGGCGCACGAAGAAAGTGATCAGCCGTCCATCGCCTGCATCGAAGTAGAGATGGGTCTCGTCTGGGACATCGAGATTGGGTTGCTCCATAACTAATAGCATTCCCAGCACTCCCTGGTAGAAATCAATAGTCGCCTCCCGGTTGGAACCGACGAATGTGATATGGTGAACACCTTGAGCCTGGATTTTAGACACGATTGTACCTCCACTCTAATTTCAGTACCTTCAAACGGGTCGGGGAATATGCCGGGTAAGGTCTGGTGCAGCCAGACCTCACCCGTTCCGCCCTTGTTCTGGATGACTACAAAGGTCCTCAACCCTACGGATACTCTAGCACTTTCCAGCTTCCTATATCCTGAAGAACAGGTGGCGGATCTGGTCGATTACTTTGGAGTCTCCACTCGTCTCACCACCCGGAAAGCGTTGATAGGTGGTGAGAACAAAATCTGATGCATTTTTGAAGTGGAAAATGGCTTGCACGTTATCAAGGCTGTCGGCTGGAACACATGTGAACTGACCGTCTTTGACTGTAGCACGCCACTGACCACCCCATTCTCCATCGACGATGATGCCGAATACAGCATCTACGCCTTTGGCCGATTCCTCCTCTACCGTGTACTGCATAACGATAAACATGTACGGCATAAGGATACCGGCAGTACGTTCATCAAGCTTTCCAGTTTTATCTCCCAGGCCCCACTTCATATCCCATGTGTGAATACCATAGTCGATGATTTGGAAGGAGGGATAGAAGCAGGTTGGTATAGGGCCCATGTAGGGATGAGGAATGGTGGCGCCCATCCACTCTTCAGGGGTGAGGGCATCGAAAATAGCGAACACCTGATTTGAGTCGCTTTTGAGCCGGGAGATGGCTTCTTCGCGTGACAGGCTGCGGAATGCCTGAGCATGTTCGTTGAGTCGGTCGCTCATTACCTCCAGGCCAAGTGCATTGCCGGGTTCACCCTTGCGAGCCATCTCCCAGCCTGTCAGGTATCCTTCAGTGACGTCGATCATGTGACCGACCATATCGCGCACTTCCCATTCGCTGCAGCGCGTCTGGACATACCAGTTATCTGGATCGTCGATGATGTTGTAGAATTTAGCACGCTCGGTGCGTGCTACGTCGAGTACGGCATCTTTGCCGCTGTAAGCCATTGGATCGATTGGCATCGTAGCCTCCTTTTGATATGTGGCATCTCATCGTTTCAACGATAGCGGATATTCTGGAACACCTCCCTTCTGTTTCCCGTCCGCCCGCAGCAGCACTTCGAGTCTGCGCAGCGTCAGAGGCATCTCCGGTTCCTGTTTTTATCACCTGTAATATGCTTCCACTCCCTCAATTTACTTGTCATCACGCAGGCCAAATAACACTGCTGTAATAGTATCATTTTGGTCAATAAGACTGGAAGGGGTGACTGTTTGAAAAGCGGTAAAATTGGCAATGTTGCAAAAACTCATGGGGGAACACAAGGGGCGTGAAGCCTCGCTTAAGGCAATTTCTTGAATGACGGCTGTATGCTGCTGAATACCTTCCTCAATAGTAAGGCCGAAAAGTGTGGGACGATAAAAAAGGAAGCCTTTCCAGGCATCGAGCAAATCTGTAATGCCAGACATTTAAGGGAAGAAGTAACCAGAGACGCAACTTCTTCCCTTAAATGTCTGGCATTGGCAAGGATCAGGGGTGTTGTTGTTCGCTATTAATCTTCCAGGTGCCACTCTCATTGACCAGGGTATAATAAAGGGTACCCGAGTCTCCATTACTGAGGGTATAGGTAATCGAACCCGTCCCTGCCGTGTCATTCACGTTGCTTACCTTACAATCGGACACAGTGGTAGGGCTGAAGTTGGCGGCAAATTGCGCCTCAGTTTCCTGACTTTGCGCCGTGCTTGAGAGCTGAGCATAGGCGGTCTGATAATCCTGAGATTTGAGTGCGCCGCAATACGTGAGCAGCGTCTCGGTCGGTGACGAGATGGATTGCAGCTTAGTGATCTTCCAGGTTCCCTTCTCGTTCGCCAGAGTCGCGGTTGCACCAGTATTATTGCCATCGCTACGAATATAGGTCAGCGTGCCAGTTGCCGCCGCGTCGTCGGCATTTTTCACAGTACATCCTTTGATGTTTTCAGCAGAGGCAGAGGAAGCAAACTGGGATTCTCCTCCAATCTGATTTTGCAGGTCTGCTGAAAGCTGGTTATAGGCGGTCTGGTAATCTTGCTGCGCCAATGCATTACAGTAGTTCGTCAGTGTAAGCGTTGGGGTCGAGCGCGGAGTTTGTGCGTTGATCTTCACCGCATTATTTTCGTTGATCAACCCGTAGTCCACTACGAGGCTATGCGCATTCCCCTGTGACAGGACGTAGCTGATGGTGCCGGTGTTTGCGCCATCATTGACATTGCTCACTGTACAGTTCGTGATCTTCCCCAGTCCTCCGTTGGTTGAGTACGCCGCAGCAAAGACCGCTTCAGAACCAAATTTGGCCTGTAGCCCACTCGAAAGCTGGTCATACGCCGCCTTATAATCGCCGCCCTTGAGTGCGGTGCAATAGGCATTCAACGTTTTGGTCGTTGTCGAGCGATTCACATAGCCCATATACCCGATAACTCCGATGACGATGGCAGCAATCAACAGCACACCCACGATCGCTCCCACTATCAACCAGAGTTTGCCGCGGCCAGACTTGCGTGGCTGTACAGGTGCATATGCACCATTACCGCCTTGTGGCGCACCATAACTGTTCGGGGCATACGGGGGGAGAGGGGCATACGCGCCATTACTACTTTGCTGCGCACCATAGCCGTTTGCTGCATATGGAGAAGGTGCAGATACTGCTTGCGGCGCGGCATAGCTTTCTGCAGCATACGCAGGAGGGGGTGCGGCCACTGTGGGAGGATAGGCAAGGTTATTTCCCTGACTTCCACCACCATAGACTGTTGCTTCCAATGTGGGTTGTGAAGGCATGTTGCCCGCTTCAAACACGAAGGTCGTATCACCAATGCGAATCTGATCGTTGGCAGAAAGTAGACGTGGCACATGCGGGACAAGCTGTTGCCCGTTCACAAAAGTGCCATTACTACTATCCAGGTCAATGACTTCATAGCTCGGGCCGTTGGGGCGAAGCTGGACATGGTGCAATGAAGCTCTGGTATCATTCACCATGAGCTGGTTATCGGGCGCTCGCCCGATGGTGTAGGGATAGGGAGACGATTCCAAGATGCTTTGTCCATATGGACCTTTTAACATGGCGCTCATAATGTTTACCTTTTATTCCTTTCTTGTGCCTTGCAGACATTTCTTGCGCAGTACTTCTTACCAGTCAAAGTATGCCTGAAAAGAACTTGTGATAGAATAGCATTGATTTATCAACTACTAGGCAATTTCTATGAACCTCAGTTCCGCATACGGAATCTTCATTCTTATCAAGGCATGCCTGAAAAGAACTTGTGATAGAATACCATTGACGTAGCAAACATGCGACCACAACAGTACGCAAATACATCCAATGTTTTAGGGTTTGTGCTTCTTTATGATCGAGGAGCGTTTCTTTCATTAAGACGGTGCTGACATAGGAATAAAAGGAGCATGTGGACGATGAAAAAAGTTCTCAAGGGAAACCCCAACCAGCAGTTGAAAGTGGAGCGTGAACTGCGCGGGTGGTCACAAAAATACGTGGCCGATCAAATCGGCGCTGACCACTACTACCTTAGTCGCTGGGAACATGGCACCTCTTTTCCCAGTCCTTACTATCGTTCCAAACTCTGCCTCCTCTTTGGGAAGAATGCGAGGGAACTGGGATTACTGCGGGAAGAGGCTGACGAGAAACGGGAAACTTCAGAAGAGCAGAGCGTAGCCTCACCTGCCCCTGGCGGGCAAATTTACGATCCCGCCATTCCTCTTCCATTCACGAGTGGGTACAGGCTGATAGGTCGCGATGACATCCTGCACCAATTGAAGCAGCGTTTATTTGACAACAAAAATATTGTCTTGACCGCCCTCAATGGCATACCAGGGGTTGGTAAAACGTCGGTGGCATTGGCACTCGCGCATGACAGCGAGGTATTAGACCATTTTCGTGATGGTATTCTCTGGACCGGGCTTGGGCCGCAGCCGAATGTGCTCAGCTTGTTGAGTCGTTGGGGTATGCTGCTCGGCATTGCTTCCGCCGAAATTGCGAAGTTGACCAGCATTGAAGCATGGACTAGAGCTATCCACATGGCTATTGGCGAGCGAAAACTGCTGATCGTGATTGACGATGTTTGGAAAGTAGAAGAAGGATTAGCCTTTAAGGTCGGTGGTCCGCGCTGTGCTTACGTTGTGACAACTCGCTTTCCACAGCTTGCCATCCAATTTGCTGCTGATGGAGCCACCACCGTAGAGGAGTTAAATGAGGACGACAGCATGGCACTGCTGGCACAACTGGCACCGGCGTTCGTCGCGAGTGATCCAGATGAGGCGAGAATTCTGATACGTGCCGTTGGTGGACTTCCGCTGGGGTTAATGCTGATCGGGAAGTACCTGCGTTCCCAGACGTATAGCGGACAACTTCGTCGCCTCCATGCCGCTCTTGATCGGTTACAACATGCAGAGACACGCTTACAATTGACCGAGCCGCAGGCTCTTATAGAGCGGTCTCCCAGCTTGCCACTAAGTAAGCCAATCTCGCTAGAAAATCTCATTGAGGTAAGCGACCAGCAACTGGACGCACGGGCGCGTAGTACGCTGCGCTCGCTTTCGGTCTTTCCGGCAAAGCCAAATAGTTTCTCTGAAGAGGCAGCGTTAGCGGTCTGTAATGTGTCCGTGGAGATGCTCGATGTCTTGAGTGATGTTGGATTAGTGGAAGGAAGAGGGCCAGAGCGCTACTCGCTCCACCAGACGATTGCCGACTATGCGCGAACGCACCTGGTAGATACCTCTGCATACGAGCGGATGGTAGGATATTATGCTGATTATGTGAAGGCACATGAGAAGGACTACGATACGCTCGACCAGGAAGCAGTCAATATCTTCGCCGCGTTACAAATCGCCTATGAACGCAATCTGTATGCGGATTTGATACGAGGGGTGAATGCCTTGATGCACTTCCTGGATGTCCGAGGATTATATGCACAGGCTGAGGTATATCTCCAGCGTGCAAAAGATGCCGCGGCTTTCAGCGATGACAGCGAAGGTTTGGCAGCAACTTTGCTCCATTTAGGCGACGTAATGATCAGGCAAGGCAACTACGCCCAGGCAGAAACACACCTGCAAGCAGGCCTGGCACTGGCACAGGAAAGAGACCCTCATGAACATATCGTTGGTTTACTGCAATCTCTTGGCATGCTTGCCCAGCGTCAGGGGAACTATCCTCAGGCGGAAGCGCATTTACAGGCGGGGTTGATCCTGGCACGCTCGCTTGGGGATCACACCCGTACCAGTCTGTTGTTAAAGAATCTGGGAACGCTGAATGCTATACAGGGCAACTATACCCAGGCAGACATCTACTTGCAAGAAGGGCTGATGCTGGCACAACAAAGCGGAGACCGTGAGGCGATGAGCCTCTTGCTGCTGAATCTGGGGCAACTGGCAAACGAGCGAGGAGATGATGCACAGGCAGAAAAATACTTGCAGGATGCCCTGGTGCTGGCACGCCAGATTGGACATCGTGAGGTGATCAGTCTGCTGCTGACAAATATAGGTGTACTGGTCGGTGAGCAAAAAGACTATATCCAGGCGGAGAAATATTTGCAGGAAGGTTTAGCGTTAGCCCGCCAGATTGGCTATCGTGAACGCATCGGTTTGCTGCTTACGAACCTGGGCTGGATAGCGACAGAGCAAGAGAATTATTCTCAGGGGGAGATGTACTATCAGGAAAGCATTGCCCTGGCAAACGAGATTGGCAATCAATGGCTGATATGTGGCACGCTCAAGTTCCTGGGCAATCTTCAGGTGATGCAGAAGCAATATGAGGAGGCTGAGGCAACATTTCACAAGGTGCTGGCAATTGCTGCGGAAGGGAACCAGCGAATGAAGGGAGAAGCTTTGTTTGGCCTGGCCGAAGTTGCCGCCAATCGAGGGAACTACAGTGAGGCGAGGAAGCAGGGAGAAGCCAGCCTGGCAATTTTCGAGTCAATTGGTCAGGGTACGGCTCACACCGTCAGGGCGTGGCTGGATGACCTTCCTACAACAGGTGGAAAGGATAGCATTCCACCTGCAAACTATCAGGGAGGTGACTCAGGAACCGCTGACACATAGCGGCCTATCTCTCCTTGTTTCGAGTCGATTTCGTTGAGTACAAGAAAAGGTCACTTTCCTACTCTTCTTGCAACCATGCCTTTACTTTATCTTTCATACGGTTTCCCATTGACTTGAAGAGGTGCAGACTTTCTCGCCCCAACCTTTTCGCTTCCATTGCATCTCCTTGTGCTGCGGCTACACGGGCTAATCCGTACAGTGCGGAGGCTACAACTTCCTGGTTGCCTAGAGCAGAGACGGTCAACGCTTCCTGAAAGACTGCGAACGCCTCTTTAGTGGAATCCTGATAGAGATAAAGTTCGCCGCATTCCAACAAGACCGCGCTGAGAACCCATGTATTTCCAGCCACCGTCAGCCAGGATGATCACAACCTTCCCCCTTTCCATGCTGGCGGCATCCAGTACCGCGCCGCTTGTCCGGCTGGCGTCAGGCGAAAGGTATCATGCAGCAAATCGCCATGTTTGACAAGGGCGCAGCCGCAGTCGATGGGGACAGAGAGCCACATATACAGACTGGTTCTATGGATACCAACCTGATTGGAAGGAGATAAACAATGGGCATTGATATCCGCCACACACATACAGTCGAGGTTGGCTATGACGAGTTTTGTGGTGCGCTCGCGGCACGCGATCTGAAGCCGCTCTGGTAAATAACTCGCGCTCGCCAATCCTGACTGGCGGACTGCCGTTTACCAGCACGACGCTCTGGGGCACCGCAATACTGATCTTGGTGTCCAGCGGCCAGACATATGAAAGAATTTAGCCCTGGTGGTCGCTGCCGGCTTCGACCACCACTCCTTTTTTTTCTTCTTGTGCCTGGTGATATGAAGGAGGGTTTTCAGCAATGGTGGTCCAGTAGGAAATAGACGCTTGCTCTAGACAGAATGCCCATGGCGAGCGGGGCTGAACGGTGGCTCAGTGCTGGCACGCCGTGATAGCGTTCATCCATCTTCTCATATATTGCCAGGCGAGCCTGGTGTAGCGCGACCTGTTCGCGTGCCAGGGCCACAAGTTTCTCGGTTGTCATCAACTCGCTGAAAAAGACTTTGAGCTGGGCCAGGTCTCGCACCCGTGTATCTTGTGAACTGGCTCTTCCAACCATGCGCGCAGTATCTCTTCTCCGGCGCTCGTGATCGTGTAGACGCGCCGGTTGCGTCCCCCATTCTCCTGCTTTTCCTCTAAAAGACCCATCGCAGCAAGGCGGGCAGGCTCCCGGTACAGTTGGGAATGAGGAAACGGCCAGTAATATCCGAAGGATTTGCCCACAGCTCGCTTGAGATCATAGGAGGTGGAAGGTCCTCGGAGACGAATCATACCCAGGACCAGGTAGGCGATCACCCCAAGTTTTGGCATCTATACACCCTTTTGCCCTACAGGAGAGCTACAACTTGACTTTCTTTACGTTCTAGTATACTCTATCGCTCAGGACGTTGTACACAGTCCGAATAGAACGGTCTAATTAAGATTAATATAATTCATTGTACACGTCTACACAAGGCAGCCACTGCATGGTTCAAGCAGGTGGTCTGATCACCTATGTACAAGAGATGGTTCAGCAATGCGTTGGTGTTCTCACTGCCTGGTCTTCACTTTTGAATGAACCCTTCCTATAAAGAGCGCGAAATCGCCTATCAACTCGCCGACTCCGAGGCCAAAGTCATACTGGTCTATCGCGACCTCGTGCCTCTTCTGTGGAATGTTCTTCAACAGACTCCTCTACCACAGCTCAAACACATCATCATTACCGGCACCGGTATGGCTGTTCCTAATGAGATGCCTGGCGGGCTTTCATTTACCCAGTTGCTATGGGAGTCCTCGCCCAGGCTTCCCGACCCGGTGCAGATCAATGTGGATGACCTGTTTGCCTTGCCGTATTCTTCTGGTACCACAGGGCTACCCAAAGGCGTGATGCTCAGTCACCGCAACCTGGTCTCAAACCACCTCCAATTTGTGACGGCGGCGGGTATCTCCTCCTCGGACGCGACCCTCATTTATCTGCCGATGTACCACATTTACGGTGTGCTACTCACTGGCTGCCTTTCTCGCGGCGGGGGCAACGCAGGTGCTGCTTGAGCGCTTCGATCCGGCTACTCGCGTCTCGACCTGTGCGAGCAGCACAGTGTGACCTGGTTTTTTGCCGTCCCACCCGTCATTCTGGCGCTTACCAATACGCCCGACCTCGGCAAGTTGAAGACAGTGCGATACTTGATGAATGCTGCCGCTCCTTTGCCACTTGATCCTGGCTCGCAAGCTGCATGAGAGGACGGGGATCACCATTGTGCAGGCTTACGGTCTAACCGAGTCTTCTCCCGCTACCCACCTCACGCCTACAGACCCCTCCCTGATGCGCCTGGAAAGCGTCGGTCTGCCCGTCTCCAATACCGAACAAAAAATTGTGGATATCGAGACGGGGACACGCCAATTGCCCGCGGGAGAAGATGGTGAAGTGGTGGTGCGATGGCCCACAGGTTATGCAGGGCTACTGGAAATCTCCAGAGGAAACGGCCCGCGTCCTGCGAGATGGCTGGCTCTACACGGGCGATATCGGACATCTGGACGCTGATGGCTGGCTCTTCATCGTTGATCGCAAGAAAGAAATGATTAAGTACAAAGCCTTCAGTATTGCCCCAGCCGAACTCGAAGCGCTGCTGCTCGAGCATCCCGCCGTGCTGGATGCGGCGGTGATTGGTGTTCCTGACGACGAGGCGGGTGAGGTACCGAAAGGCTTTGTCGTCCTGCGCCCAGGCCAACAGGTACCTGTTGAAGACCTGATCGTGTTTGTCAACAGCAAACTCGCCAGGCTATAAAAAGCTGCACTATCGTCGAGTTTATCGACGCAATCCCCAGGTTCCGTCCGGTAAGATTTTACGCCGCGAACTCAAAGAACGCGAACGAGCGAACAGGTAGCGCAATTCTTCTTTAGATTAGAAAGGAGGCAAAGATATGTATATGCTTTTTAAAGCCTCCTGTCCAACATAGGGTTCGCGGTCAGCATCTGGCCAGGTATATATCTGACGACGCCAGCGACTCCGTTTCCCTTCGGCGCCTGGTGCTCAAATCCTGGCGGGCAGTCTCCTTCTCGCAGATCCTAGCACCGGCAAGTCCTCCATCATCATGAACACTGGGATGGTTGTGGCTTTCCCGATCACTTGAAGAGAGGGGATATTCCACTTGCAGCACGTACCATCGCGGTAGCTGAGGCTTATGACTTTCTGCAGTTGTGAGATAGTAAGTATGTCAGCTTGTTCGTCCATGAGTAATCCTCCTGTGTTGAAATGCGAGAAGACCACGTATTCGTCAGATTTCAGGTTGTGCGATCTCCTGCCAGATGTGCCTCAACAATATGTACTACGATGTAGGGCGAGGCGCTGGAAAGCTTGACATTTTCCCCTTTCTAGTTTATTCTATCGTTCAGTACAACTAATAGTCCGAATAGGACGGTGCGAATAGAATTATTCTAGCATATTTCGGACTCTGATTGAAACAGAGAGGAAAACAGCACAGCGATTGCTCAGGTAAACGCTGTTTCACTGTTTTACCCAGCAGCAAGCTGCCGGGTGGTTGGCTATCCCTTTGGTTGTTGTCGTCTCTTTTTCTTTACTCCTGAAAGGAGGCATCCTATGGCATCCGAAACAAGTGGTCTCTCCCAACCCGTCGCGCAGGGAAGTCTGGAAGGGGCACACATCAACGCACGACAGGATCGTATCACTGTCTGGTCACTGCCCCCGTTCTTCCTTGTCATCATTGGTATTGGCTTTCTCTTTACCTTCTACGACATCGCCGACATTAACGTCTCCTTCATCCAGACCTGTACGCAGATCATCTCGGGCTGCGCGCCGCCCACGGCAGCCAGTTTTATTGGCCTGCCCACGCTGCTGAACCTGTCTGGATACATCGTGGGAGCGCTTGTGCTGGCCCAGTTTGCCGACCGGTTTGGTAGAAGGAATATGCTGCTCTTCACCTTACTGCTCACCGGCCTCGGCTCGTTGTTTACCGCCTTTGTGGGTGACTACACCACCTTCATCATCGCCAGGACGATTACCGGGATCGGCATCGGTGCAGACCTCGCCATCGTCAACGCCTACGTTAGCGAAGTGGCACCCGTCGATAGCCGGGGCAAATATATCTCGCTGATCTTCACCATCGGTGGCGCGCTGGGACTCTCCTGGGTATCTGGCTGGCGTTGTACCTGACGCTTCCGGCTGCGCCCTTTCCTTCCGGCTTACCTTTCGCAGTGGCCGGGCCGCTGTTGCAGGGATCAGGCTGGCGCATCATCTACGGGATCGGCGCCGCCCTCGCCATTGTCGGTGTGTTGCTGCGCTTCGAGTTACCGGAGTCCCCGCGCTGGCTCGTCTCGGTGGGACGCTTTGGGGAGGCTGATACTGTGGTGACGAAGATGGAACAAGTAGCCACCGCACGTCTTGGATCACTTCCTCCCGTTCCCACCGATCTGCCCGTCACCACCTCCGTCAAGCACGTCGGCTACAGAGAAATCCTGAGTAATCCACTGTATCTGAGGCGCGTACTCGTCGTGCTGGTGCTCTGGCTGCTGGTGTATGCCTCGACCTATTCCATTGTTTCTGGGGGCACTGTCGTCCTGGTGGCCTTGGGCTACGAGCCGCCGGTAGCCGGCTTGATTATTGCCATAGGGGCCTTTGGGCTGCTCGTCGGCGGTCTGACTTGCCTACGCGTTCGCCGAGAGGCTGGAACGCCAGACCTGGTTGTTGATTGCTGCCGTCATTACCCTGGTCGGAGGGATTATTAGCGCGGCAGCAGGACACAGTGGATTCGGCATTTCCGCTGATTGGCCTCTTCCTCATCTGGATCGGCATTGCGATCTTCACGCCGATCTCCTATGTGTGGTCCACGGAGAACTTTCCGACCCGCGCACGAACCGTTGGTTTCGCGCTTGGTGATGGGATCGGACATATTGGCGGTGGAATAGCTGTTCTTGCCGTCAGCTCGATCGTCGCCGACTCTTGGCGGCTGGGGCTTCTTCCTCCTCCTCGGCGGATATTACCTGGTAGCATCCGGGGTCTCACGCCTGGGTACCAGCACCAGAAATAAGCGGCTTGATGAAGTGGCCCCGTAGAGATGATGGGAATCGCTCTTCTACTTTATATGTTCGCCATTGTGATATTATAAGGTAGAAGGACGAGTGCAACCGTAGCTTGCTTTCACCTTATATAGCAACGCGTTCGAAAGGAGAGATCATGTCAACTGAGATTACAACCATGGGTGCCCATCATCTCCGCCTGATTGTGACCGACCCTGTTCGCTCGCGTGATTTCTACACGAGTTTGCTCAACTTCAAAGTGGTTGCAGAACTGCCGCCGGGGTTTGTGATGAGCAACGGGAACCTGGTGCTGGGTATCACAAGCCCGTGGGACGCCAGTCAGGCTATCTCTAACGACCGTTTTAGCCCCAATCGGGTCGGGCTGGACCACCTCAGCTTTGGCGTCGCAAATCGCGCTGAACTCCATAAAGCCGCGGCTCTTTTCGATGAACGGGGCGTAGAACATGGGGAAGTACGAGACCTACCCGACTTTGGCATTACAATCCTGAGCTTCAGCGACCCGGACGGCATCCAGCTGGAATTAACCGCGCCTCTCGAGTAAGGAAGCAAAGAATCCTGCTATTGCCCTGGGGATCAGCACTATGTGAAAGCGCCTGTGTGAGACGAGCAGGGAAGCTCAAGCGAGTCGCTTGCCGATTTCAGCAGCCGTTCGCATCGTGGCAGCCGCGATCGATGCGACCATATCTTTATGCAGGCGCGTACTGGGGGCGGAGACGGTGAGGGAGGCTCTGAATGCGCGATAGACGATCATGGATGGCGACAGAGATGGCGCTCACGTCAGGTTCACTTTCATCAAAGTTGGTGGCATAGCCGCGTTCGCAGACCTGACTGAGTTCGCGCTCGAGCGCTTCACGGCTGGTCAGCGAGCGGGGAGTGAGCCCGGCAAGTTGCTCACTGGGGAAAAGCTCATGCAAGCGTTCCAACGACAGTTCAGCAAGCAGGGCTTTTCCCGATGCTGTACAGTGCGCGGGTAATGAAATACCGGTCCGATCTCCTACGCGCAGCGCCTGGAAACTTTCAACCGTCTCGATGAAGAGGACATTTTTCCCTTGCAAGATGGTGAGATGCACCGTTTCGCCCACCTCTGACCTGAGCTCTTCCATAAATGGGCGTGCGAGACGGCGGATATCCATCTCCCGGACGACTGCTAACCCTAGATTGAGTAAAGTGGGGCCTGCCTCGTAGAACCTCGTGGTCGGATTCTGAACGACAAAATCGTAGTACTGCAACATAGAGAGGAGGCGATGGGCTGTTGAAGGTGCAACCCCGATGGCCCTGCTGGCTTCGGAGACACTCATTGCTTTCTGTTCTGCAAAGAGTAGAAGTAACTTGAGCGCGTTATCGACGGACTCAATAGGATAGTTCGGCTTGCGTGCTACATCAACATCCTTCATGCCTCGCCCTTTCTCCTGGCCTTTGCCATTCTTACCAGAGGTGTTCATTTCATTTCCGGCAGGGTAACATCCAGAGTGTGCTCTGTCAAGGATTGCCTCGAATTACATGCTATGCAGGCTTGACACTCGTGACTTTTGTAGGATATTCTCAATACAAGAATTATATTCTATTTAACAGAATTTATCGCATGAATACAGCAGTGGACTTGTCGCTAGTTTTCTGATGGGAAGTGCAATGAAGCCTGCCTGAAGAGGTTCGTGAAAGGATGCAGGATATGAATCAGCTCCATCGAATCCCGTTTCTGGTGATTGGGGGTGGGCTGGGAGGTCTGACAACTGCCCTGGCACTCTCGCGAAAGGGTTACCCGGTGCATGTGATCGAGAAAGCGCACGAGTTCGGCGAGATCGGAGCGGGGATTCAGATCGCTCCGAATGGATCGAGAGCACTCGACGAGCTTGGCGTCCTTAGTGAGACACGCTCGTACGCGGTCTATCCTCAACGGCTTCTGATAGTGGACGCCCTCTCCGACAACACGCTCACGACGTTAGATTTTGGAGAACAATTCCGACGTGCCTATAGGTATCCCTACTTCGTCATGCATCGAAACGACTTGCATACCATTCTGCTAAATGCCTGCCGGGAGAGCGATACGATCACCCTAGAAACCAACCGGGAGGTCATCGGCATTGAGGATCTGGGCGATGGTGCGCGGGTCACTTGCGCCAATGGTGCAACCTATGAATGTCGTGCCTTGATTGGGGCCGACGGACTGTGGTCTACCATTCGCAACTATGTGCTTGGTGATGGTAATCCGGTGTGCGTGGAGTTTGTGGCCTACCGTGGGGCGATTCCGATGGAAGAAGTGATTGAGACGGCCGGACTGGACACTATCAGATACTGGATTGGACCGAACTTGCATCTCATCCAGTATCCGCTGCGCAAGGGTGAACTTTATAACCAGGTGGCGGTGTTTAAAAGCGAACGCTACAATCCGGATTCGGACGAGTGGGGCAACGAAGATGAACTGGAGGCGCATTTTGCCAGGACACATGAAAGCGTAAAACGGGCTTTAACGCGGGTGAAACGCGACCGGCGCTGGCCGCTCTTTGACCGGATTCCTACCGACAACTGGACGCGCCATTGCATCACACTGCTGGGGGATGCCGCGCACCCGATGCTCCAACATATTGCACAGGGAGCATGCCAGGCTCTGGAAGATGCGGTGTATCTGGCAAAGACAGTTGCCAGTTACCCGGAAGACGTGGAAGCCGCCTTTCGTGTCTATCAAGAGGAGCGTATTGCACGCACCGCGCGAGTGCAGCGCTCAGCACGTCTCTTTGGCGATATTATTCATAGCGATGGTCTCACAGCATTGCTACGCAATGTGATCTTTGCTGGACGGGCACCTGACGATTTTACGTACACTGACTGGTTCTACGGATACCAGCCGGAGAAAAAGGAGAGAAGCGATGGGCATTGATATTCGACATACACATACCGTCGAGGTTGGCTATGACGAGTTTTGTGGTGCGCTGGCAGCACGCGATCTGAAGCCGCTCTGGAAAATTGCCAAACAACTCATGCCGGAAGTGCCACTGCCCACGACCCAGGCCTGGCTGTGGAAGTGGGATGACGTGCTACCGCTGGCCAAGCGTGCCGGAGAACTGATTACGCTCGAACGCGGTGGTGACCGCCGGGTACTCGCGCTCGCCAATCCTGGGCTGAAGGGACTGCCGTTTACCAGCACGACGCTGTGGGGCGCATTGCAATATCTGGGGCCCCATGAATCGGCACCCGCTCACCGGCACACGCCAAGCGCCATTCGGTTCGTCCTCACTGGTTCAGGCGTCTATACGACGGTCAATGGCGACGCCTGCGACATGGAGCCGGGCGACTTGATCCTGACGCCCATCTGGAACTGGCACGACCACAATAATCGGAGTGATGAACCGATGGTGTGGTTCGATGGCCTGGACCTGCCACTGTTGACGACGCTGGAGTCGATCTTCTTCGAGAATCACCCTGACCAATTGCAGCCGGTGGAGGGCCACAACCTCTCCGAGCAAGGATTTGCCGGAGTGGGACTGCGCGAGATGGATGCCAGCTCTCCTATTGCCCACTCGCCTCTGCTGCGCTACCGGTGGAGCGAGACCGAACGGACGCTCGAGGCACTGTACCAGGCTCGCGGCGGTCCGATGGTCAGCCTGGAGTTCGTGAACCCGCTCACGGGCGCCCCTGCAGTGAGTACCTTTGCCTGCGAGATGCACCGCCTCTATCCCGGTACACGCACGCCCACCAAACGCAAAACGGGCAGTTCCGTCTACGTGGTCTTTCAAGGCAGCGGCTACTCGGTGATCAATGGCGTGCGCTTCGAATGGAGTCCTGGCGATATCTTCGTGACTCCGTCCTGGGCCAGCGTTGACCACGAGGCGCTATGAACAGAGCCGACCTGTTCGCCATCAGCGACCGGCCAGTCCTGCAGGCACTACACCTGTATCGTGAAGAGGTGCTGGCGGAACACCAGGAGACCAGCGGTACGTTTGTACCTCTCCAGGGTGCCTTGAGAACTGCGGACGCTGCCCGAATTGGAACTATGATACCATATGAGACATAAAAATGGGAATGTACGGGGAAAAGGCTGGGTACACCGGATTTCAAAGAGGTGATTATGGCACCATTTTCCGAAGAGAGCCTGGAGTTGCGCCGCAAGCTGGCCTACGCATGCCGCATCCTGGCTGCCAATGGTCAGAATGATGCCGTTTATGGGCATGTTACCTATCGTCACCCCGGCGCGACTAGCTGCTGGATGAAGCCTGCCGCCATGGGCCTGGATGAAATGACTCCGGAAACCGCTATTCTCATTGATCTCGATGGCAATGTGCGTCAGGGCGATCTTCCGCGCCACCTGGAATATCCCATTCATACCGAAATTTTTCGGGTAAGGCCAGAAGTCACCTGCGTCATCCACACTCACCCTCCCTATTCCATTGCTTTTGCCGCCACCGGGCAACCTTTAAGGGCAATATCGCACGAGGGCTGTCTGTTCACACCTCCTGATGTGCCTCGCTTCACCCGCACCTCCAACCTGATTACGACGCGAGAACTGGGCGCAGCTGTCGCGGATACCCTTGGGAATTTGATTGCGTGTTACCTCGTCAATCACGGCATCGTGATCGCTGCTTCGACTATCGAACTGGCAGTAGTCGCTGCTCTCTGCCTGGAAAGAGCCAGCCACTTGCAACTCCTGGCTTCTGCTTCGGGCTCCAATTTTCGTTGGACAGGTGATGAAGAAAGCCGGGCGAAGCGTGAAATCTATAACGCGAAAGCTGTGCAGAATGTATGGAACTATTACTGTCGCCGTGTTGGGCCATTATAGAACGCCTGTAGGGGCCTGATTTATCATGCTATGGCCTACGTCGCTTTTTACTCATACGTTCGGGCTTTTGGCGCGGACCATAAATACGCTCTGCCATTGCTTCGACAGTTACCATCACTTCTTGAAGTACCGGTTTTTGCTGGAAGAAGATAACCTGGCTTGCAGCACCCTGAAAGGCTTCTTCTGTGACATTCAAGCCTTTATAGACTAACAACAGAAGGTGGGCACAATTTGCAGCATGAACCTTTTCTACTTTCCTTCGCAGGTAGTTCGGATGCCAGTAACCAACCAACTCGATCAGAATACGTCGCTTCTCATCTTTGGTATCGATCAAGACAAAATCCGGCACCATCACCGTGTCTCCAAGCAGGAGTACCTCACTTTCGCGTACTAGACGCCAATGTCCTCGTTTTCCGCCCATCTTTTGCTCAAACTCGCTCGCAAAATCCTCCTCGAGGCGGCTATCGAATTCGCCGGAGCTTTTGAAGTGGGAACGGAGAGCACACGTATGATCTAGCCGATAGAGCGTTTCTCCCTTTGCTTGCGGTGGACGGACGTATGCTTGCATCTGCCAGCGTTCACACAGCAGTAAAGCAGGTAAAAATGCTGCAAGTTGCCTGCCGTACCTGAGGGTCGAAGTGACAAAGGGAGAGATCGGACCATCAAGCTCGATGCGGTATCCTCCCCCTGGCAGCGGCTGGGCCCAGAACATCAACTTGAATAACTTGATAAACTTCCAGAGATCTTTGTAGTTACTCGCTACCTCAATCGTGAGATGCGATGCCCAGTAGAGGGCCCCTCGCGCTAATTCCAGGTTATAGCGGGCGAGTAACTCTACAGGTGTCCATGCTGGGCCGACATCTGTGAGCCGATACGAAGCATGACGATCCGCGTACAACATTTCGTCATGCTCCGCTATAGAAAATCCGGACAATCCGGGTTCATACGCGATCTCCTGAAGCACCTCCTGACGTGTAGCCGGACGAAATAGATCAGGCTTTTCAAAAACAGGGCCATACGCAAACGTTCGTTCGCGCAGAAGTAATGGAGGAAGATGGGTCATAAGAGGTGTGAACGTAGCGGAATCCGTCAGCACTTTTGCGAGCCCGCGAATGAACACGTAATCGAGGCGTGCTCCTTCGTACACACGCATTGCCGCTTCCCATGCTGCATGCGATTGGCCCTGATAGCTATGGAATAAGCGGATGAGATCCTGTGCTGTTTGTTGTAAAGACGGATCATGCTCATTCACCATCTCTACGCGCAAGGTTGAGCCATGGATGCGTAACCTGGGTCTGATTAGTTCACTGGTCAGCATCAGCCATGCTCCCTGGCCACATAGCGGCGTTGCACTTTCCCCTCTTCTATCGTATTGCGTACGAGGACCTCGATGAGCACGGCCTCCAGTGGTTCTTTTTTACGGAGAATGCGCCCGAGGCGCTGGAGATATTCGCGTTTACTCGCCCCTCCCCCAAGCACAATTGCCACTTTCGCTTCTGGTACATCAACCCCTTCATTGAGTGCCTTGGATGTAATAACCACACTGTACTGCCCGTTCTGGAAAGCGTCGAGAATATGCTTGCGCTCAGCGACATGTGTCTCATGAGAAATCACCGGCACAAGGTACTGAAGCGAAATCTTGTAGGCAACTTCATTCGATTCGGTGAACACGAGGATGCGTTCCCCTGCATGCTCATGTAATAAGGCCTCAAGAGCCGCAAACTTTCCTTGACAGTTGTCAAGAAGGTTCAGGATCTGCCGTCGTGCGAGCCAGGCACGGCGGGCGTCTTGATCGACTGTCGAGAGGCGCATTAATTCGCGCAACCACCCGGCTCCATGTGTCCTTTGCAAACCCCGCTCGCGGACAAAACCCAGGTAGATCGCATGGGCAGCCTCATAGCGTGTTCGTTCTTCCTCTGTCAGATCGACGCGCACCCGCTGGGTGCGATACTCAGCAAGCTGCTTCCCCAAAAGCGTCTCAAGGCGTTGCGTATACACAATCGGCCCGATCAGTTCATCGAGTCGCCAGCGTCCTCCGGTCTGTTCGTACTCTTCGGGATAGGTCGCCGTCAATCCCAGGCGGAAAGGGGCAGGTGCCATCAGTGCTGCCTCTCCCCACGTTTTAGCAGGCAAGTGATGGACTTCATCGCAGATGAGCAGCTTAAAGGTATTACCATATTCGGCAATCAAATCGCCGGCCGAGTGATAGGTCGTCACCGTCAGAGGGAGAACGCGTTTCTCGCCGCTGTAGTACACCCCGATCTCGGTCTGGAAAACATTCGTTAAGAGGGCGTACCATTGATAGACCAAACTCGTTGTCGGGACGAGGACAACAGTTGAAGAGTTGACGTGACGGATCGCGTGGGTTGCCACGAGCGTTTTTCCTGCCCCCGTCGGTAGCACGATACTTCCTCGTCCGTCACCCTGTTTCCAGGCAGCAAGAGCCTGGACCTGATAATCATGCGGCTCTCTTGTATCATGCAACTCCAGTGCAAGACGTGGCCAGCGAGGGACAGCATTGCGAATATCCCGTTCCTGTATCCAGGGAAGCACTTCGTGATAGCGATACGCTTCACAGCGCCAGCGACCCTTTACAAATTGAAATGGGGCCGAAACGTGTTCTATGTCATTGGTATGGTGGAGAACCAGCGTGCCACCTTGAAAGAAGACGGATGCATTCATCTGTGATACTCTCTAAAGAGGGAGAAGCTTCTAATTTGTTCAACATGTTCCCATTATGTGCGTAAATAGAACAGATGTCAAGGGAGGATCCTCCTCCTGCTGGCGAATCGTCTCTATGTACCAATTACTCTTACCGTTTTTGCTTGCCTCCAGGGGAATAGTTTTCTAGAGAAAGCAGGATGAATCATCTACCATGAACTTGAATACAATAGGAGTCCTTAGCGATACCGAAGTGCTCCTGGTTGGCACTACCCAGGGAAAACGCGTGCTGCGCTCAATCCTGCTTCCACCGAACGTCATTGAACTGGAAGGATTGCTTGAAGTCCTCTGGCAGGCAGAGGTAACCTCGGTCTGGGTAATGCCAGGCAGCGCCCTGTCGCGTATCGCCACATGCGCCTGGTTTGAGCAGGCAAGCCTTCACTGGGTCGTCGTCACCCATCCAGATCCACAGGAGCCAACGAGACCCCTCTCTGCCTTGCTTTGGCCAAAGGGGAGCAGTCAGTGGGAAGCACATCGTCTGCTGTTCGTCTTCCCAGAGCACGCAGGATGGGACTGGGTGCTTCCCGATGCGAAAAGCCTCCTCGCGACGGTGACCTACCTGGAGCAGGTGCTGGCAAGGCCTGTAACCGACTCTTCAGATATTGTCGCTCATCAGTTGCTCACTGATCTCACCCTTGACCAACCTGCCTTGTGGCTCCGTTCCTCGCCGGTGGATTTGTACACCCTGCACAGTGGAGGCGGGACCGCCATCCCGTTGATGGAGGCTGTACGAGACCTCGTATGGATGCGTCCTTTGACGCTGGTAGAACAGCGCCAAAGATACCTGCATAAATACACCCACCTCTCACGGTACCTGGAGGCATGCATGGCAGTCCAGCTTGGGGCAGGAACACCGGAGTATTCCTCCAATGGACGTGCCTATGATGGCATCCGTCCTGGTATCTGGCGCATTCACAGCGAACTCGCTGGTTCAGTCTTCGATGGTAAACGTCTTCCAAGTTGTGTGGATGGGGAGTGGATGAGTACACCGCAGGTCAAGTGCTGCCAGGACATCAGCTACCATGTCTACGTTCAGGAGGGGTACTACTGGTCTCAGTCGCATGAATTGCTCAAACACTGGGCAAAGACTTTGTGGCAGGCTGCCGAACGCTTGTATATGCATCCTCAAAGCTACCGACATGTGCAAGGGAAAGCCAATGCCTTCCAAACTATTAAACAGCTCGCTCAAGGCGGTGTAGCCATCCTGGCGCAAGGTCAGAACGATGGAGGGTGGGCCCGACCCGATTGGTGGATCCAAATCGTTGGTCGCAGCAAGGCTGTTCTTTTTTCCCACTTAGCGAACCTCGCGAGAAAGGGGACGATGCCTGTGCTGGTGAACCGAGATGCGCTCTGGGTGGTCTCTGATGATCCCAATCCGCTCTCGGCTGCACCCGGCCTGGTAGCGGCCCACATATGGAAGGGATATCGTGTTGGTTATGAGGTTCCGCTTCCTCTCTCTCGTGAAGTAAAAACAGTCTTCAGGGAGGTAGAGCATCCGGACCAGGTTAGCAAAACGCTTGATACGCTGGCAGGTGCATGAGAGCGTGAACAACCCGGTGAAGCAGAAAAGGAAACTCCTTTAACTTTTGTACTAAAAAACGCAGAGTTTACCATACAGCACTATTTTTGCGACATAACATGTTTAGCTCTACAGCTAAAAAGCTCAATTAAAGCAATTGCATTTATTGCCAAAATGTGGTATACTCTCTTGTAGAAGAACCTTCTCGCACATTCTCCCGGGGGAGAGGAGAAGATTCTGCCTTCCATGGTCAGATTGTCGTTCCTGGATGCGTCGGCTTCGGACCATCCTCCCTTGATGGAGAGGCATGTATATCTCAGCAGACGCGACTGTGTAATGCGGCTTTGTAAGATGGACACGGGTATTTTTCTTACCACCGTTTCACTGCAGTGATGTTCAAAGGAGCATGCTTTTGAGAAAGATCATTACATCCAGTGCCTGTTCTATCGTAGCGCTTTTTGCCTTGACGTTCTTCAGTTGGGGAAGTACCGCCCTTGCTGCCTCTGTCTCTCCTGCTTCACTTACGCGCACCACCTACAAACATGTATGCGCTGTGGTTCCCGCAGGCTACGCCCGATGCACGGCACTCGTCGCAACGAGCAAAGGGAGTTCCCAGCCGCTCTCTGTCGTTCCCAACGCGAATCCGCCTGGCGGTAACCCTCCCTATGATCCCGCTAATCTTCATAACGCCTATAATCTCCCGACAACCGCTCCCGGCACACCGACTGTCGCTATTGCCGATGCCTACAACGATCCGAACCTGGCAAGCAACCTGGCGACGTATCGGTCACAGTGGGGTCTGCCCTCCTGTACGCAATCCAACGGCTGCCTGAAGATTGTCAATCAGACCGGCGGAAGCAGACTGCCCTCCAGCAATAGCGGCTGGGGACTTGAGGAGTCGCTGGACCTGGATATGGTGAGCGCGATTTGCGAGAACTGCCATATCCTACTGGTGGAAGCGAACACCCCTAGCAATGCCAACCTTGGCACAGCGGTCAACGAGGCTGTGAGGCTTGGGGCGATCGCTGTCAGCAATAGCTACGGAGAAAATGAGTTCAGCGGCGAGAGTAGCTCATGCAGTAGCTACTATCAGCACAACAATGTAGCCGTCACAGCCAGTACAGGCGATAATGGTCCAGGGGTGTCGTACCCTGCGGTCTGCCCCTATGTCAGTGGAATAGGTGGGACAACCCTGAATTCGGATGGATCGGAAACGGCCTGGAGTGGCTCAGGTGGGGGCTGTAGTGCGTATATCGCCCGCCCGTCCTGGCAATCGTCGAGTGTGACGGGCTGTGGCAACCGTGCGGTCGCCGATGTCTCCGCCGATGCCGATCCCAATACGGGTGTCTATGTCTACGACACCTATGGCTATGGTGGTTGGCTTGAAGTTGGAGGCACCAGTGAGTCGTCGCCAATCATTGCATCCGTCTTCGCCCTGGCGGGCAACGTGTCGAGTACCACGTACCCGGCGAGCCTGCCCTGGCAAAACTACCCGTCTGGCTGCTTGTTTAAAGTAGGTGGCGTGCAATATGCCTACCAGACCGGACTTGGCAGTCCTGATGGGACTGGCTGTTTCTAAATGATACGGATGTCCAATTAGGATATCGAAGTGAGACAGGGTGTTCTCTTCTACGGGGACATCCTGTCTCACGTTTGTGCCGTTTTTTCAAGCCGCTCAATCCCCGCTACATTCCGCCTGTAAGCTGCCCCTGAAAGCCAGTACAAGGAGTCTGGCAGGCCGCACCAATGACGAGTTCGGTAGGAGAGGGATCGACGGATGTAATGCTAATTTCAGCGGGCAGGTGGAACACACATGAGAACAGAGCTATCTCTCTGGGATCCATTGATAGAATACTCCTGATAAGTAATGTTGATGACATTTTATATGTTTGCAGACCCAACGCCAGTTACCAGAAGTCTTTTTTTCAGAGCAAGATCGGTACAACATCGTTTAAATCTTCAGGGCGCGTGACAGTTTGCTCTGCTGACCCGATGATCTATTGAGATCTCGAAATTTAGAAAACAAAGGATGCCTGGATGGAGCACAGAAAAGGTCGGCAGGTTCCCGCGCTCACTAATCCCTTTCTCGCCGCACTATATCAGCAGCACGTGCTGAGGCTCACCACATATGTATGCGGACGTGTACGCTCACGAGAAGACGCAGAAGACATCGTCCTGGAAGTCTTTCTGGCCGCATTGAAGCAGCCAGAACTTGCCAATTTGAGTAGTGAGAAACAACTCGCCTGGTTGCTGCGCGTGGCCTATTATAAATCTATCGATCATCAGCGCCGTGCCATGCAGCACCCGGCTGTTCCCCTGGAAGAAGCGGAGGCAGCGCTCCTGACAGACGAAGATCAGAGTCCGGAATGCCTGGCATTGCGCAACGAAGAGGATATGCTTTTGCGTGAACGGTTAAGTCAGTTACCTGAGCACTATCAAATAGTTCTGCAACTCCGTTTTGTACGCCGTGCAACTGCCAACCAATGTATCGCTTTGGCATCAGCTTGTTTCTAACGCGATATTTATTTTGCCGAGGCATTTCTTTGTCGTCAATGGTATAGCGTCTGTACAGATCGACAACGCCAGTACTGGACAACAATACTTCTCTACCTTTGATGCGCAGAATGGAAAGCCTCTCGGGCAGACTCCGATGTATTCTATGAATAGCACCCCCTGGGTAGTGGGAACGACACTGCTGGTCGAGGCTCCTTCTTCGATCCAGGATGAGTATACGATCCGCGCTTACGACTTTTCGACCCGTAAATTCACCTGGCAAGAAGCGTTCCATGTCAACCAGAGTGGCCAGGCGGACTTCGCGACAGACTCGGATACCCTTTATCTCAAAGTAGAAAATCCCACTGATCGCCAGATATCAGATCAACTGACCGCATTCAGTGCCAAAACAGGTACTATCCTCTGGCACAAACAGTTGGTCTTCAGCCAGCCTGCCGCAGACATGTCCTATTCAGAGACCCTGGAGGCACAGGCGGGCGTTCTCTACCTTATCAGGGTGATAGCAGGGCCAGTTCAGACTGGCGCTAAAGCCTATCACTCGCAGGAAAATATCTCTGCTTTCCGAGCGGATTCCGGCTCTCCTCTCTGGACGTGGCAATCACCTCCAGGAGCACCAGTGGGATGGGCGGTCTATGTCATCTAATACAGGCTGGTTTCTGCCTATGCCCCGCAAACATGAAACACCCAGAAACAGGTGAACAGTCGAAATTCCATGTGATAATCGCAACAGTTCACCTGTTTCCGGATGAACTTCCTCGGAAAAAAGCCAGTGCACATGAATGTGTTTTAAGGGACGTTATTCCCTATCCAAAAATGAACACACATAAGGACCTTCGTTTACATGCCCATCCGCGGCCGGTACTGCACCGCCTCCGCAACATGATTCGCCGCGATCAGGTCGCTACCGGCGAGGTCGACGATGGTACGCGCAAGCTCCAGAACGCGATGATAGGCACGAGCCGAGAGGTGCAGTTGCTGTATAGCAGCTTTCATGAGCTTCTCCGCAGACGGCTCGACCTCGCAAAACTGGCGTACCTCGGCTGGCCCCATTTCGGCGTTGCAGGTGACTTTGGTGCCACTGAACCGCTGCAATTGGCGCTCGCGGGCCGCCTGTGCACGCTTGCGAATGGTTTCGGAGGTCTCGACCTGTCGTTTATCGGCCAGTTTCTTATAATCCCACGGGGAACCTCGACATGAATATCAATGCGGTCGAGCAAAAGGCAGCTTTAAATCGTTACGCCAACGCGTCTTGATCGCTGCTGATTGGAGCACGGAAGTTGCGGATGAATTACGAAAGCGGGTCAAGGTCAGAAAAGCATCAAACTGATATCAGGCTCTCTGCATCAAGGAATAAGAATGAGTTTGCGACGGGCAAAGGCTGCCTGACGCTGCCAGGCCTCGGCAACTTGCGCAAGCGGCACAGTTTCTCTTTCAACCGTACAGCGACCAGCAACGGCGTGTGTGAGGATTGCCGTGAGGGCCGCCGCTTTTTGTTCGTGGGTCAGCGCGTTGTTGGTATAGCCAAGGATAGTATGTAGTCTACTGCGCAAGATAGCTGACTCAAAACGCACGATAGCACTGGCAGCAGAACCGATGTTGACCAGCCTTCCCTGTACAGCTAGCACGCGAACGGCAGCTTCTGCCGGGAGACCCCATACCGGGTCGATGACGAGGTGCAAGGGACCATCACACGCGGATGCGATCCGTCTGCTGATCTCGTCCACATCATCGCCGGTGAGATCGACGACAGCGTCTGCGCCGAGCGAGAGCGCACGGGTACGTCCAACCTCATCTCGTGAGGCCGCGTCATTGCGGCCTGCACCAAGCAGCCTGGCGGCTTGCACTGCCACCTGTCCGACCGCGCCGCTGGCACCAAGGACAAGGACTTGTTCTCCAGCCTGAAGATGACCGCGCCAGGTGAGCGCCATCCATGCCGCAATGGCAGACAGCCCGAGTGCTGCGGCAAGATCGGTTTCAACCTCAGCGGGAAGCACGAGAGCTGAAGACTCATCAATCGTGCAATACAGTGCCATGCTGCCGTCCCCTGGCTTCATCCCAGCATCACAGGTAAACCACACCCGTTGTCCCGGCGCGAGTGCATCCGCTTCCACCACAATGCCGATGCCCTGCACGCCTGGAATGTAGGGAAGCTGTGGTACACCAAAGTAGGACTTGCCAGACGCGCACAGTAGATCCAACGGGCTGATGGGAACTGCCATGACCCGTATCAACACCTGCCCGCTCTCCCGGTGAGGAATAGGCCATTGAAGATATTCGGGTGGAGCATTATGCTTGCAAAGTACTGCCGCTGGCATCTCAGTACTCATCATTGCGTCCTTTCCTCAATTGCCAGGATCACTGTGCGCAACTGTTCCCGTGTGAGCGTTACTCCTGTGTTTCCCTGTTGCCCGTAGGCTGCACGCGCTCCCGATCGGTGTATGTATACGGGTTATCAATCAACTCGACTACCGCTTTTTCAGGATGCATAGCCTCACTCCAGGCTTGCTCGCCCATGTGCGACCGGGCGTACTCGACCGTCTTTCCGACGGCCTCGTCTGGCACTGTCGAGGTCAATACCGAGCAGGCGATGCTCATATTTGACGACATTGCCATTGACCATCACCGTATGCACGTCTCCGCGTCCTGCCTGAAACACGACATGTCCATAGGGGTGGAGCAGCGGGAACATCACCGGCGACTGGTCATTCTTAATCAGGACCAGATCGGCCTTTTTGCCAGGGGTGATGCTGCCGATGTCACTGTCCATACCAAGTGCGCTGGCACCGCCGAGCGTTGCCCAGTTCACGACTTGCTCCGCACGTAGATGAGAGAGCATGACGGTGTTGTTTTGCCTGTGCGCTTCCATATGCTCACGCGCCCGGTCCGCGCTGAGCGTTGCACGCATGGCTGAGAACAGGTCTCCGCTCCACCATACGCTGGTGTCCATCGAAAGGGAAACGGGGATATTGTGCCGCCGCAACTGCCATGTAGGCGGGTAGCCCTGACCGGCGTTTTGCTCGCTTTCAGTAGATATCGAGGCATGACCACCTGTGGCTGCTATACGATGATACGAGTCCTGGGAGAGTGTTGCGGCATGGACGTAGATGGTGGAAGGGGTCATGAAGCCGTGCTCGTACATCAATCGGATACCGTTATCGTTGGTGGCACCCCACACGCCGGCGTGGGTCGTTACCGGCAAATTAAAGTCACGCGCAGCCTCAAACGCAGCCTTTTCGGGGAAGGCCGGGTCGCCGGTCACGTCAAAGGCAATCTGCATACCCAGTTTGTCTCCATGTCCATCAATACGGCGGCGAATGAAATCGGCGAACTCAGGGGCTTTTGTCCACTGCCAGGGAGCGCCGAGCAGATTGCCGTAAGCGAGGACAAATCGCCCTGGAACCGCTTCGAGCGCATCAGCCGCCGCATCTGCGTATTCAACCGTTTGCAGACCGTGAGACCAGTCAACCGTTGTAGTGACTCCGGCATCTACGGCCTCGATGGCGGCAAGGAGATTCCCGGCATAAATATCTTCGGGGCGGAAAATCTTGCCCCAGTTCAAGTAGTAGAACTGGAAATAGTTCGTGAGCGTCCAATCGGCTCCGAAGCCACGAAGGGCCGTTTGCCACATATGCCGGTGCGTGTCAACCATACCTGGCATGAGAATGCCCCCACTGGCATCAATCTCCATGGCGCTATCCGGTGCGACGAGTTGTCGTCCAACTGCCGCAATGTGATTGTCAACAACGAGGACATCCCCGTTCTCGATCATCCCGAACGATGGGTCAATAGTCAGGATGGTGGCGTTACGAAATACTACGGGACGGCCTGAAGGAAAGGAATTACCGTTTGCTGCTGCGTTCTGGTTCATGTTGCTCACCTCTTTGTGTTCTGGCTACCAGTCGCGAAGCAGTTCGCACGATTTCTGCTGGATAGAAGCGGTCGCCTCTAACCTTTTCCGCGTTCTGGTCCTGATAGCCATGTTGTGATACAGACCTTCAAAAGGCTAACGCTGGCAATGAATGGTGTCCGCTATACGGACAAGTGTCCACTCATCACATATTACACAATTGATGGCACGATGTCAAGGATATTTCTGGGGTTGATGGAGAACTTTTTGCGAACAAACTCATAGAGAATTGATTGCTCAATACTTTGAGCGTCTGCCATGTTCAAGCATGATCAGAGTTCCTCTTCCACATATGTAAGGAGTTTCTCATCTCTTACATATGAGCTATGAGATAGCACGCCATTGCTATGAGAAGTCACTGCAATATATTGACATATCACACCATTTCTAGTATCATCTAAGCAGTGGCTCCCACACCACGCACCGACCCAACATAGAACCAACATATCCAGGGAGGAATGCTTATGCCCGTCTCCTGCCACCTTCGCATCTTACTTGCTCAATTGAATTTAGAACGAGCGAAGCAGGGACAACCTGCCGTGAGTTTACGCCGCCTCGCCCAGGAAAGCGGGGTATCTCAAAGTGTCCTAATCGCTCTGCATACGGAGCGCAATCAGCGCATAGATTATGCGACGATTGATCGGCTTCTCTGCTACTTTAGCCGCTTCTTGCCGGTCCACATAGACGATTTGTTGATCTGGGAACCAGCGCAGGAGCGGAATGTACCGGCAGCTATGCTGATGTAAGCAGACGACAAGAGGGAGGAAGAACACCATGGCACAACGTGCGCTTGTCTACTATGGCAATTCAATATTGCGACAGAAGGCCAAGAAAATTCACTGCTTTGATGCCTCATTACCGCAGCTGGTTCAAGATATGTTTGAGACCATGCATGCCCACGATGGCATCGGGTTGGCAGCCCCGCAGACTGGACTCTCTTTACGGGTCTTTGTCGTCGAATGCACTGATCGAGAGACTGGCAAGCATTTCAAAGTAGCCATGGCCAACCCCGAAATCATCAAGGCCGAGGGAGAGCAACGTGGTGTCGATGCCTGCTTGAGCATTCCCGGCTATTATGGCGTGAATGTCCGGAGAGCAGCCCACGTCGTGGTGAAGGGCCAGGACTTACGTGGTAAGCCGAGGCGGATCAGTGCGGAAGGCTTGTTTGCCTGGGCATTGCAGCACGAGATCGATCATCTCGATGGCATCCTCTATTTAGATCGACTCGACCGACGAGAGGATTTGCGCGAAGTCCGTCCAGACGATTTCGCAGAAGAAGAGGCGGTGATCGAGTAAAGGCCAGTGTCGGCGCGCCTGGCTTAGAAAGCAAATCAAACATGTCTACCATGACTGTAACAGATCTCTTTATCTATCCTCTGAAGAGTTGCGGCTGCGTCCCCTTGAAAGCAGCACGCATTGCAGCGCGAGGTTTTGAGCATGATCGCCGTTGGATGCTGATCGATGAAAACTGCGTATATATCAATCAAATCATGCAGCCGCGTCTGGCGTGTATTTCGCCGAGCTTCACCTCGGCAGGGTTGCAGATGCAGGCCCCTCAGATGGAAACGCTTACCGTTCCCTGTGAGCCAGAAACAGATCAGGTACTGACGGTGAAGGTACTCAAGAAGTTCTGTGAGGCAGTGGTGGTCAATACACAAGCCAGTCGCTGGTTTAGTGACTTCCTCCATCAGCCCTGCCAACTCGTCTATATGCCGGAGACGACACGCCGCCCAGTCAATCCTGACTATGCTCTGAACCAGGATATCGTCAGCTTTGCCAATGGCTATCCGTTTCATCTTGTTGGGCAAGCATCCCTGTCTGCGCTCAATCAGCACCTTTGTCATCCCATTCCCATGAACCGTTTTCGCCCCAACATCGTCATTGCAGGAGCAGAGCCTTTTGCCGAAGATCGCTGGCAAACGATTCGGATCAACCAGCAGTGCTTCTCTCTCGTGAAACCCTGCAATCGGTGCGCAGTCACGATGGTCGATCAGGAGAGGGGTGAAAGAGCAGGCAAAGAGCCGCTCCAAACACTGGCCAGCTTTCGGCGTTTTGGGAAGCAGGTTTTCTTTGGCCGCTATGTGCTCTCCAGTTCTCTAGGTGGCATGGTCAAGGTGGGTGATCCTGTCGAGGTTCTCGCGTGAACTATCCAAACCACTCAACGGGTAGTCAAGAGAACATTGTCATCCCGTTGCGCAATCCGCGGGTATTGTAGTAAATGGCCTCCACCAAACCGGTCAGAGAACCTGTTTTATGTCTTCAACCGATTAAATGCTGGTAAATATTTCTAGGTCAAACGGGAACAGTTATTCGACGATTAACATAGAGAGCCGGTGTGACGACAGTCAGCGCAGCTTCGCAAAGGGATAAGAGATAATGCTCTGGACATCAGAGAACCTTTTCTGCTACCATGAACGCAGAGAAAACAGTACTATGATCACTTGCACGATAGACCCGGAAGGGAGCAGGTGTGCGAGAGAGGAAATTGATGCGTGGCGAAACAGGACCTGATTTCATTGAGGCACTGGCACGCGGCCTGGATGTCATCCGGGCATTCGGCCCCAATCGCCCGGTAATGACGTTGAGCGAGGTAGCTGCGGCGACCGAACTTGCGCGACCAACAGCACGCCGGATGCTGCTCACGCTTGAGGAACTGGGCTATGTCCGCGTGGCGCAAGGCGGTTTTGCGCTCACCCCGCGAGTTCTTGAGCTTGGTATGGCCTACATTGGGTCAACCAGTATCTGGGAGATTGCACGCCCCCACATGGAACAACTCGTGGGACGCACGGGCGAATCCTCATCACTCGCGCAGCTCGATGGATCTGACATCGTCTACGTTGCGCGAGTGGCAGTGCCGAAGATTATCACCCTTGCGGTCACTATCGGTACGCGCTTTCCGGCCCTTTCGACATCACTGGGAAAAGTGTTGCTCGCCGAACTGCCGTCAGACAAACTGGAACGGGTTCTTGCCGAGCCGAGCCGCTCCGGCATCACGCCGCTCTGGCAGCCAGAAGTGGAAGAGCGCGACCGGGTGCTGTATGAGGTGCGAACGAGGGGATGGGCGCTCACCGACGAACACCTGGCGCACGGCATTCGCTCGATTGCTGCCCCTGTGCGCGATGGCACCAACACGGTGCTTGCCGCGCTCAACGTCACCGTTCACGCGGCAGAAACAAGCATCGAGACCCTCACCGGGCAATATCTTCCGCTGTTGTTGCAGACTGCTGCCGCAATCAGCGCCGACTGGGCGTTATGGCTAAGCAGGTCACAGATCACTCGTGGGGCAAAGTTATAAAAGGTTTCGTCGCGCAGCGTCCTGTTACGCTATTGTCGCGTCTCTTGACACCATCTTCACTGTCGTCTATACTTATTTTACGGACGTTTGTCCGTTGTGCGGACAAACATGAGAGTGGATTGCGTTTTGCTATAACGAATAGTATAGTTACATTGTACGTGTAGTGCATGCTCGAATCGCTCGCTACCAGTGAACCGGAGGCGTGAATTTTATGCCAGAGCAGGACAAAGAGAAAATCACGGGGGGAGCCGACCAGCGCACTGGCCCCCTTGACGGCCTACTCATTGCCGACTTCTCACGGGTCCTCGCCGGTCCGTATTGTACTATGCTGCTTGGTGACCTGGGAGCAACGGTGATTAAGGTCGAGAGTCCAGCAGGGGATGACACCCGAAGCTGGATGCCACCGGAACGCGATGGTGTTGCGACCTATTACATGGCTATCAACCGCAACAAACGCTCAATCACGCTTGATTTCAATGATCCCGCGGACTTGCAACTGGCTCACGAACTTGCTGCTCGTGCTGATATCTTCATCGAAAATTTCAAGCCCGGCGGCCTCAAACGCTTTGGTCTGGATTATGACTCAGTACAGCAGCAGAACGCCGGCATTATTTACGCCTCCATCAGTGGTTTTGGCACAGCGCAGGGAGCATCTCTTCCCGGCTACGATATCATTGTACAGGCGGTATCCGGGTTAATGAGCCTCACAGGAGATGCTGATGGTCCAGCCTATCGCTCTGGCATTTCGGTGTTCGACGTGATAGCCGGACTTCACGCGACCATCGGTATCCTCGCAGCTCTCAATCACCGCAATCGTACAGGTGAAGGCCAGCATGTGGAAGTAAGCCTGCTTGCCTCGGCGCTCTCAGGAATGGTCAATCAAACGTCCGCCTATGTGGCTGGTGGCGTCATTCCGACCCGCATGGGTAACGCCCATCCCAGTCTATTTCCTTACGAACCTCTGCCGACTGCGGATCAGGACCTGGTCATTGCTGCCGGAAACAATGGACAGTTTGGGAAGCTCTGCGAGATTCTTGATCTTCCTGAGTTGCCCCACGATCCCCGATTTGCGAACACGAAGGATCGCAACCGCAACCGCGAGATTTTGCGCCCGCTGCTGATTGAACGACTGCGCACGAGAACTGCCAGCGAGTGGTTCCACAGGTTGAGCGCCGCTGGCATTCCGTGCGGCCCCATTAACAGTGTCGCAGGGGGGATCGCGTTGGCTCGCGAACTGGGACTCGATCCCGTTGTCGAGGTTGGTGCCGGAGAGAATGCCGTGCCAGTGATACGTCACCCGATCTCGTTCTCCCTGACGCCTCCGCGTCATGAGCTACCACCTCCGGTTCTCGGTCAGGATAATGAGCAAATTCGCGCCTGGCTCAGTCAGTCATCATCAGTAACCAGGAGAGACGCAAGACAGTCAGAGCAGTCACCAGATAATGCTGACGAGCAACAATAAGGCGCAGGTTCAGCCAGCATACTGGTAGCCCTGTGTCGAGAGGGCGGAGAACCGTTGTAACGTTTAAAGGATTGATATGGAATATCCAACTGGAATAGGGACATCTGACGTTGATAGCATTTACCTGCTTGGTCACGACCTCTCTAAGGAGTTGATTGGTCACATTGGCTTTGGTGAGCTGGCCCTCTGGCTCGCAACACAACAGCGACCAACACCGCAACAGGTGCGTGTATTCGAGGCGGTGCTGGTCTCGTTGGCTGACCACGGCTTTACTCCGACCGCAATCGCGGCTCGCCTGACGCTGTATAGCGCCCCTGACGCGCTGCAAGGAGCAATGGCGGCGGGTCTGCTGGGTGGCGGCTCGCGCTTCCTCGGCGTGACGGAAGACACAGGCCGCTTTCTTGCGACTGTGCTGGCGAGCGTCCCAGGCAAACTCCCGGAGACCGATGAGCAATGGGACGCGCTTGCTCGCAGGGCGGTCAGCGAGCAGCGTGCCGCCGGTCGCTTCGTTCCAGGCCTGGGCCACCCGGTACATAAAGTGGTTGATCCTCGGACAGCCGTGATCATCGCGCTTGCCGACCAGGAGGGCCTGCGGGGGCCGCACCTGCGCCTGTTCGAGGCCATTGGACGTGTCCATGCAGAGGTGCTTGGTCGCACACTGCCACTCAACGGGGCGGGAGTGGCTGGTGCCGCGCTGGCTGACATCGGACTGCCACCGGAGTTGCTGCGCGGTGTAGCTCTGCTCGCACGTGCCGCCGGGCTGCTCGGTCACATCGCTGAAGAGTTGCGTCATCCCATCGCACCCGCTATCTATGCGGCCATTGACCGGAACGCCGTCTATCAGCCAACCGCCAGCAACGACCATACGAATACCGAACAACGCTAGCTCAATTCACCCAATACCTGCCACGTGTGCAGGTTGTGCGCAAAGGAGGAAATTATGGCAAATCTTGTCGCTGTCCTCGCTACCACACACCATCCATTCTTCTACCGTGCCAGCACGGCACCACCGGAGAGCAGGCCCGACTTTGCGGATGAGTGGGTGCGCAAGGTTCTGGCCTATCGTGAGACGCTGACCCGCGCCCGACCAGATGTCCTGGTCATGGTGGGTTCTGACCACTTCCACCAGCTTTTCTACGATAATATGCCGCAGTTCCTCATCGGCAAAGCGCCGTTCTACGATGCGAACTACTACAATGAGGAGCGCGAATTCGGGCTGCCCCGCATGGTTCTCAAGGGACACGAAGAATTCTCGGCGTATCTACTTCGTGCCGGACTGGATGCCGGGTTCGATTTCGCGTTCAGCAATGAACTGCGCGTAGATCACAGTATTACATGCCCCATTATCACGACACGCCCAGAGGCAGATTTGCCCATCGTACCCATCTACACGAATATCTTTGCCCCACCATTGCCTCGACCCTGGCGGTTTGTGGAACTGGGCCGTACCTTGCGCCGTCTCGTCGAGGCGTGGCCCAGTGATGAGCGCGTCGCCATCATCGGGACCGGTCATCTCTCCCTCGAACTTGGCGGCCCGCGCCAGTTTGGCCCACACGGACCCGACCCGGAGTTCGACCGCAGAGCCGTGGAATGGATTGCCTCCGGGGATATTGAAGGCGCGTTAAGGGAAGTGACACTCGAGAGCCTCTGGAAGCCAGGCAATGCCACACATGGCTTCCTCGATTTCATGCTGATGATGGGTGTCGCCGGAGAAGTTCGGGCCGATTATGCCGATTCACTTGACCTGTTCCATACGATGGAAGCGTATTTTACCTGGTATCCGAAGGGAGTGGAAGCATGAGTAAGTATCTCCTCAATAAATTCCTCTTCACCATTGACCGTGACCCCGAGCTGGTTGAGCGGTATCGCGAAGACCCACGCGGCACTGTCACCTGGTGGGAAGCCGAACGGGCCAACGTCATCTTGAATCTGCCTGAAAGCGAACGTAGCACCTGGCAGCAGTTTAGCGACGAAGAGCGCGAGGCACTGGCAACACATGATTATGTCAAGCTTTTCGAGCTTGGAGCGCACAATTTCCTGACGCTGACGCTCTGTATCGCCCTGTTCGAGCGTGACTATACGGAGCCACTGGGCTTCCAGCGCGAGTACGGGCGCAACCTCCAGCACTGGTCGCTGCCCTACCCGGACATTACCACGTGATGAGGGCCGGAGAGTGAGTTAACCTGAGAACCCATAGCAAAACTGCGAAAGAAGGACAGAGTGTGACCGAGAGGCTTTTGACGACGGTTGTGGGAAGCTATCCTCAACCAGAGTGGCTGGTTGATCGCAAGCTTTTACAGAGCCGATTACCCCCGCGTGTCCGAGCGCAGGAAATCTGGCGCATTCCAGAACCCCTGCTGCAACAGGCCCAGGACGATGCAACCCTGCTCGCCATTCGAGACATGGAGAATGCGGGTATAGACATTCTATCTGACGGGGAGATACGAAGGGAGAGTTACTCCAACCGCTTCGCCACGGCATTAGCAGGGATGGACCTCGATAATCCGGCAGTAACATTAGGCCGTTCAGGGCGCACCAACCTTGTTCCACGGGTCGTTGGTCCGATTCGCCGCTTATACCCGGTTGAAGTACGCGATGTGGAGTTTCTGCGACGCAACACCACCCGTCGCATTAAGATCACTGTGCCAGGCCCATTCACGATTACTCAGCAGGCACAGAATGACTATTACCGCGATGAGAAAGCCCTGGCATTGGATATCGCGGCAGCCATCAACGAGGAGATCAAAAGCTTGCAGGCCGCAGGAGCCGACGTGGTACAGATTGATGAACCGTATCTGCAAGCGAGACCAGAGCAGGCCAGAGCATATGGTGTCGAGGTGATTAACCGCGCACTGGAAGGTATTGAAGGACCAACGGCGTTGCATCTCTGCTTTGGGTATGCTGCGATGGTCCCTGACCGACCTGACCGGTACGCATTCCTTTCAGAGTTGCGTGATTGTGTTGTCAGGCAGATTTCGATTGAAGCGGCTCAACCTCACCTCGATCTCTCAGTTTTACGTCAATTAGCGAATAAAACCATTATTGTCGGCGTCTTGAATCTGGGCGATATGGAGGTGGAGACGCCAGAAATCGTGGCCGCGAGAATACGCACAGCCTTGCAGTATGTTGAGCCAGAACGCCTGATCCTGGCCCCGGATTGCGGCATGAAATACCTGACACGGGAAGTCGCTTTTGGTAAGTTATGTGCGCTGGTAGAAGGAGCCAGGATAGTGCGACAGGAATTGTAAGTATGATCATCAAAGCCGTTCACCTGCAACATTGGATGAGGTATTGTCAACTTGTTCGTAGGAATGTAGATGATTGCTGAGTTATGATGAAGGTGCCATCTTGCAGATAGACCCCGTTGAAGCGGCTCAACACCTCCTGTTGGCTTGCCCCACTCACCAGCACGCGACCCGCCGCTTCCTCTGCTAATCAGCATAATCGTCCCCAACGGAGTTCAGGTGGTGCTAAAATAGAAAAAACGTTGAGCTACGTGTGTGCGAAGGAGACATACAATGAGCGACAATACAGAAGAGCAGATTACCCAGAACGTGCTGGACAGCATGGCGCAAACGCCAAATCCCAGGCTAAAGACGGTTATGACCAGCCTCATTCGTCATCTACATGCTTTTGTTCGTGAGGTTGAACTGACCGAGGAAGAGTGGATGGCAAGTATCCAGTTCCTGACCAGAACCGGCCAGATGTGCGATGAGAAACGGCAGGAGTTTATTCTCCTCTCCGATACGTTGGGCGTGTCTATGCTCGTAGATGCCATCAATCATCGCCTGTCAGGTGAGGCAACAGAGAGTACAGTTTTCGGCCCGTTCTATCGAGCAGGTGCGGTAGAACTGCCAATGGGCGCAACCATTAGCCAGGATGGTCGCGGTGAGCCGACAGTGGTGATGGGGCGGGTTCTTTCTCTCGACGGTACCCCCATTCCGCATGCCCTGCTTGATGTTTGGGAGACTGACGAGAATGGTCTGTATGAGCAACAGGACCCGGAGCAGCCCGAGATGAATTTGCGCGGTAAGTTCCGCACGGATAGCGAAGGGCGCTACCTTTTTGTGGGGATCAAGCCCGTCTCTTATTCAATACCGGACGATGGCCCTGTTGGACAGATGTTACGGTCATTGAGCCGTCATCCATTCCGACCAGCGCATATTCATATGATCGTTTCGGCCGAAGGTTTTGTGCCAGTCACGACACATCTGTTCGTCAAAGGGGACAAATACCTCGATTCGGACGGAGTTTTTGGCACCAAGGACTCCCTGGTCATCGAATTTGTCCGCCACACCTCGGCACAGGAAGCGGTCCGCTACCATGTTACCGCGCCGTTTTACACCGCCGAATACACATTTATCTTAAAACCTCTATGAGGAGTGCAGTTGAGAAGGGTAAGTAGGCTGTACCATGCGAATGGCGGTATCACCTTAAAGAGAGTGGTAGCCCCTTTGGCCTAAAACCGAGATACGTGGAACATAGGCCATAGGGGGAACCAGTATTCGCACCCAATGTCCCTTTGAAGCCTGCGCCAGCCCGCAAAAGGCTTCACCAATGCACAGTGAAGCTCTATGCGGGCTGGCAAAATCAATCACTGCTCTTCTCTGAGAGAGTTCAGAGCGGCCAGGACGCGCTCAGGCGTCATCGGGATTTGTGTCATCCGCACGCCCACCGCGTCCTTGATAGCATTGGCGATGGCTGCAGCCACCGGAACGACTGGCGGCTCGCCCACTCCCCTGGCACCGTATGGGCCAAGCTCAGAGGGGACCTCTACCAGTAGCGGTGTGATGGTAGGGGCATCCTTGCCCAGTGGTAGCGCATAGTCCATCAGTGTCGCCGTCAGGGCCTGCCCACTCTCATCGTAGACCATTTCCTCAAACAGCGCCCAGCCGATACCTTGCACCACGCCGCCGTGGATCTGGCCTTCAACTTCTGCCGGGTTGATGGCACGGCCAACATCCTGCGCTGCCACGTAGTCAAGCACACGCACCTCACCCGTCTCAGGATCAACGGCCACTTTCGCCAGGTGTGCGGCGAACGTGGGCGAGGAGACGCGATTGGCCGAGCGCCCACGCCCGAACACCGGCTCGTAGGGCGCACCGAAGCGCATTGTGTTCGCGGCGATCTGCTGTAACGTGACATACTTTTCCGGCACACCCTTCACCCTCACCCTGCCATCCCCCAACTCCATATCTTCCGAGGACGCCTCCAGCATCTCAGCCGCGATGGCGAAGACCTGGCTGCGTGCGTCGCGTGCCGCCGCCTGCACCGCCGCCCCCACGGTATAGGTGGTTTTGCTGCCAGCGGAAAGGCCACTGTATGGCATCGCATCGGTGCTATCATGGGTGACGTGTATCGCTGCGGCTGGCAAGCTCAACTCCTCGGCGGCGATCAAGGCCATCGAGGTGTCTGAGCCGGAGACATCGACGCTGCCCACCACCACTGTCATCGTCCCGTCTCGTTCCAGACGGCACAGCGCTGCGGCAGGTTCTGTGCCACCTTGCCATCCGCCAACCGCCGCGCCGATCCCGATCTTCCAACCCGCCAGACTCCTCCGGCACGTCCTGTTTCGCCTGCTCGCGCTGCACCCACAACGGATGCTGCTGAATCTGCTCGAGGCACTCCAGCAGGCCAATACGCGGCCAGCGGCCTCGCATCAGATTCGGATCCCCTTCTTTGAGAGCATTGACGCGGCGAAAATGCGAGCGGGTCTACGGCCAACTGCTGACAGAGGTCTTGCACCGCCGATTCCAGCGCGAAGGAGGTCTGTGGTCCGGCGGGAGCGCGATAGGCCCCGGTGCCAGGCTTGTTGGTCTCCACGACGTCACAGTGGACAGTAATGTTGGGGCAGCGATAGGTGCCGAAGAAGTGGAAGCCGCTCAGGGCGGCGAGCGGATTGGGATAGGCTCCCGCATCAAGTAACATGCGCACCTGGATAGCGGTGAGCGTGCCATCCCTCTTCGCACCCAGGGTGATGGTGATCACCATTTGCGGAGCCGGGTTCCCGGCCAGCAACTCATCCTGGCGCGTGTAGACCAGGCGGATTGGTCTGCGCAGGCGAGACGCCACAACTGCTGCCAGTGGCTCCAGCAATGATTCCTTCCCGCCAAACCCGCCGCCAATTGGCACTGGCTCGACTCGAATCTGTTGCTCAGGCATAGCAAGCGCATTGGCAACGGCAGAGCGCACGTTGAACAATCCCTGGGTACTGGACCAGACCACCAGATGATGGCCTGACGGGCTGGGGACAACGGTGACCGATTGCGGCTCCAGATACGACTGGTGAACCGGATGCGTGCGATAGGTTCCTTTGACCACCACCTCTGCCTGGCGCAGACCTTCCTCGATATTACCTAGCATCATGGGCCGGAACTGTTTGACATTCGACGACCCCTCCTCTGCCGCGACCGCGGTTGCTTGTGGGAAGCCAGCCAGCGGACCTTCTTCAGCGGCTTCCACTTCCTGATACATGCGAGCCGGGGGCGCACCGGGCCGTGCGGCAACCTCTGGCTCAATGGCGGCTGGTAGTGGTTCGTAATCAACCTCCACCGCATCGGCTCCATCCTCGGCGAGAGCCTCCGTCTCGCCAACCACGACGGCGACGGGATGGCCGCACCACAGCACTTCTTGCTGTGCCAGTGGGGATTGCACGCGGGAGAGTGGATCCCCCTGGGCCATGCCCAGCGTTGCGGCGGTAAAAACAGCCACGACTCCTGGCATCGCTTGAGCAGCCGATGTATCTATATGCAGAATGCGGGCATGGGCATAGGGGCTGAGTACCAGGCGTGCATACAGCATCCCCGCCACGGCCTGATCGCCAGCGTAGCGTGTACGCCCGGTCACTTTGTCAGGGCCGTCCTGGCGGGGAAGAGACATGCCAACATATGCAGGCGGCGTGTGTTGCCGCGTTCCTTGCGTCATCGGAAAACATCCTCCTTCAATCGGTATCGGAACTCATGGTATAGCTATGTACCAACTGACAGGTATTTTTGTTGATGTAGCGTAACTATTCCATTTGTATTATGCCACAGAGGTGCAGCAACACGATATGTTGGTACTTCCTTGGAGGGCGAAAGCAGACCTCTTCTTGCCCCACTTTCTGCGTTGATGTCCACAGCATCGGTGAGACGTTTACCCGGTCCTCCTTCTTCAGGAATGAACACTTGTTTCCCTTGTTCAGAAAGAAGTTGACTTCGTTCACTGTCCGGTCTCAGGGATTTACTCCAAAGAGCCTGCTATGAAGCAGATCTTCCCTTGCTTAACCTGATGCAAGCACGTAACATTTTTCCCCAGCTTATGGACTAGCGCTGACATACTCTTGTTCGTGTGCAGCACGTTCACGTCCAGCTCGCGGTAACGTTTTACGTATGATACCCGCCATGCTTTTGACAATGCTCGCAAGCAAAGGACTGCGCACCTGTTTGGCAAGGGGAGATGTCCAGACATCGGCAAGGGTAAGTACGGCAACCTGCCCATCGGTGAAATAAGGGTCACCGCCACCATTGAAGCTGTGCGTCTCTTTGCCGAAACCAGGGCGTGTTGTGGTTCTTGACAACATAGCCTGTCTGAGTGAGTTCGGAGACGACGAGCGCTCGTTCGTCGTCCAGGTCGGGCGCAATACCGTGAGTGGGAAGATGATCGGTCTTAGAAAGCTCTACTTTCACGTCTCTTGTGGCACTCCCAATCCAGACGGGACGACCATCGGTACTCTCGTTGGTGCCTGTATTCCAGAGGCGGATGTGGTCGCGCTGGCGCACATTCTGGCCGGGCCGCTCAAACGCCAGATCTTCCTTACGGCCATAGAGATAGAGATCACTGACTGGCGCGGTCGAATATGCTCGTCCGAGGAGAGAGTCAGCACTAATACGCGCTGAAGTGATAAAGTCGATCTCGTCGGCACGCATCCAGCCGGCAAGAGCGAACGCGGCCCCAATCTGCCCATCGGTTCCCTGCAGCTGGCAGTTAATCGGATCACCTGCCTTACCAGCATGGTTAAAGGTGGTCAGATTTGTCGTGATGGATGAGGCCACTGTGGAGGCCTCGCGTCCCGGTCTGGTTACCTGACGCATTTTTCGCATGACCACCAGGATACGTGTCAGTACGATGAGTGGAAGCGTAATGATGATGGCACTCCCAATAAACCATGTCACTCTTTTGTCCGCCTGCTCACGGATCGCTTTGGTATTTTCCATACTCTCCTCCTTCAAAGGGTAAGATTTTCCTAATAAAACAAAGCTTCTCGCTGAGTCTTCGATTAAAGCAGGTACTCACCCCATTCAGGCACCCGTTCATAGTATGAACGGGTGCCTCTTTTATACATTCTACAGTTTTTTTACTCCTGTGTTAGGCTGTTTCATAACCGCTACCCCTGTATAAATGTCACGGTAGTATTAGAGTGCTAGAGTCAGGAGCGAACTCGGCTGGTCCCGTATGTTCCCTGGCTGAGAGTGGCATACCGAGAACCTGACCACGCTCTTCTGGGTGCAACCGCTTCGAGCCGCCGGAGATCATCCGGGGAGAGGCTGACAGCGCAAGCATCTGCGTTCTGCTCCAGATTGGTGCGCCGCTTTGTGCCAGGAATTGGCACCACATCTTCCCCCTGTGCCAGCAACCAGGCCAGGGCCAACTGCCCCGCTGTGATGTGCTTCTCGTCAGCCAGACGACGCACCTCGGCCACAAGGTCCAGATTGCGACGGAAATGCTCCCCTTGAAAGCGGGGATTGGTGCGCCGAAAATCGTCCGCCGCGAAATCATCCGGGCGTGTAATGGCTCCTGTGAGGAAGCCGCGCCCTAACGGACTATACGGCACAATCCCGATCCCCAGCCGACGTGCGGCTGGCAATACCTCATCTTCCAGGTCACGCGACCACAGCGACCATTCGCTTTGCAGCGCCGTGATCGGATGAGTGGCAGCCGCCCGTTCAAGACTATTGACACTGGCCTCGGAAAGCCCGAGGTAGCGCACCTTGCCGACCTGGACAAGTTCTGCCATCGCCCCGACGGTCTCTTCAATCGGGACATCAGGATCGACCCGGTGCTGGTAATAGAGGTCGATGTACTCGACGCCCAGACGTGCCAACGACTCATCGCAGCAAGCTTTGACGTATGCAGGACGTCCGCTGATGCTCGGACTCCCATCATCGCGTTTCAGGCCGAACTTGGTTGCCAGGATCACTTTGTCGCGCCGATCAGCGATGGCACGTCCAACCAGGCGCTCGTTGTGTCCATCGCCATAGACATTGGCCGTGTCAAGAAAGAACATCCCTATATCAATCGCCCGCTGGATGGTGGCGATGGACTCCTGTTCGTCTGCCGACCCGTATGACTGGGACATACCCATGCATCCAAGACCCAGGGCCGAGACGATCAAGCCCTGGCGGCCAAGTACGCGAGTGGGAATCATAGTATATGACATCTCACGCTCCTCTTCTATTTTTATTCTTCACGAGAACCTTTGTCTACAACAGGAAGTACCCATGCCGCCGTCCCAGCCATAATAACCTGGAACTGCCGAGATGTCGTCGCTGCCAAAGACAAGAAAGGAGCCAAACGGCAGGCATTGAATGTGACGATGTGTTTTGCCCCTTTATTGGCCTGGGTGTTCAGTTTGTGGCCTCCACAGGAGTGCCATTTAGCCCTGGCAATAGTATATCACCACGGCATCACCGAAAGTGCGCATGAACCAGCACAATGGGTTCACTCCACCCATTCTGGATGTCGAGACTTTCTAAACCGGAGACACGTTATGTATGATGCATTGGTGATTGAGGCCCGCTGCGATGAAGGCACGTCGTTGTTATGATATACTGAGGCTACTTGCGCATAATGTAGCTAATCTAAAGGAGATCGATTCTTTCACTATGGTGGGACAGCATTCAGAGCATCAAGGACGGATACTCACTATCGAACATCCAACCAGTAGTGTTCCCGCGCTCATGGTTTTCTCAGGAAATGCAGGACAATTACTTTGTGGTGATAGCCCAACGGAAAATATGCTCAAAGCCATGCGGCAACGCGTTCAACGCAATGGCGTCGCATTTACGATGCATTTTCAGGAAGCAGGGACGGCCAGAAAAGACAGTGTGGGAATGACCAGGTTGCTCGAAGATGTTTTTGGCGATGAAATCGTGCTTTTTCGCTATGGCTCACAGGAATTAAAAGGCCAGGTTCGTGAAGGTCTCGACCAGTACATCGTTTCTTCGAGACGCCTCGCAGTGCGTACTCGAAGCATTGTTCATCTCCCCATCGTTGAACGAACGATCATGAGAAGAAATCAACGAGTGGCGCTGAACACCGGTTATGATTTTGTTTTACCGGACGGGGAACAGGCGTATCTGGAAACAACTGGATTTCATTACGATCTTGGGCTCACTCCGGTCAGTCGAAGAGTCAGCTACTTGCAGGCACAGGAGACAAGACAGGGGGTGGAGGACCTGATCCAACAAGACATTGCTCAGGACGCGAGGAAAACCATTCGCGGGCGCAAAGGTTTGGTGACGTTCAGCGGAGATGGCAATACCCGCGGATTTGTCGGGACACGCTGGCAGATGGACCGCATAGCATCGTTGAAGAAAGGCCTCGGAGACGACTTGGAGGAAGCGACGGAGGAAATTCGTGTGACGGCGAATTTCCCTCGTAGTATTCAGCAAGAATTTATCGAGAAAAAGGAACCGTTGCTAAAATTGGCTGGTACGGTTGTTGACACGGTTATTGATGCCATTGATGAAACAACCGGAAGCAAATGGGGAGAGAGAAAACTCGATCATCAATTCTACCGAGATTTCACGATCACTGCGGAAGGATTGCTGCTTCCGTTGCACATGTTCGATGTGATCGAAAATAATGTGTATTATGGTTTTGACAATGCCGACCATTATTCCATCAGTACACTTTTTGGCTATAAAGAGTAGTAGCCACAAGGACACCCCTACGATTTCAATGTTTGACCTCCGGGCCAGAGTGGGTAACGAATTCTGGGCTTGCGATATGGCGCAAGGTCTCACCTTCCTCGGCCCAGACGCGGTAAGCAGCCTCGGCAACCTGGTCTGCACACTCTTCGGGGATAGACACGACGCCGTTAACATCTCCGTGCAGCAAATCACCCATACAGATGCGCATTCCGGAGATTGTCACTTCATCTCCGACGCTTACACAAATAGGATTGCCGTGGGAAACGACCAGTCCGGCGCAAAAATACTGGAAGTTGCCAAGCGCACGAACTTCTTTGACATCGCGCAAACCTCCGTCTGTGAGGATACCAATGGCTCCAAGCCGCTTCATCAACGTAGACATAATCTCACCGGCATGGCAGGAGTGCAAACGATCCGTACCGACATCCTGCATAACCACAATCGCTGGCTTTGGAGCGTTTGCCAGCAGGTCATACAACTGCTGGAAGCCGATGCTCTGGCGTCCCTCGGTGGTGCTATCTACCGTGCAGGTAACAGCATAGCCGACAGTGGGCGGCAATTCTGGGAAAATGCAACGAATATCGTAGCCTACGTACCCTGCAACACGCGGGCGCATTTTGAAGGTCTCGATAGCATTAGAGATAGTTGGACTATCAATGCGGCGCAATGCGCTAAGCTGTTCGTAGCTAAGGCTGGCAACCATGACGTATTCTCCTTATTTCGCTGTCCAGTGTCCATCATGTATCAACGTCAGCCATCACCCTGGACGCAGGACGGACGCCTTGCTGGGTATTTCGTGGAAGTAGTGCCAAATCATATACCTGGCACTGATCCCTTTAACATGTAAGACCTGGTACGCCGGATGTTCCGCAATGACTTTGCACGTGTCGGTGAAATCGCCATGCATGCAACCATCGCGTGTATACCCGGTCCAGGTCAAAGAAAACGACAGGTGCGGATAGTCTGTGCGACAACCCTTTCAGCCGCCGCCATCGCCTCTTGCATAAAATCGAGTAAATCCTGGCCCTTTTTGCGCACATCAGGATCGGGGCCAACGCGCACTCCCCAACCTGCTATCGCCTTGAGGAAAGCCGTTCGGACTTCCGTATTGATATTGAGCTTGGCTATTCCCATGCGGATCGCCTGTTGAATTTCTGCTATTGTTATACCACTCGCACCATGCAGAACGAGTGGTACATCTATCTGGGCGGCTATCTGCGCCAGCCGTTGGAAGTCGAGAGATGGAGGATTGGGGACATAGCCATGCACATTCCCAATGGACACGGCTAGCATTGCCGCCCCGGTCTCTGCAACAAATTCACGCGCCAGCAACGGGTCGGTAAGGGAAGACTCTACCTCTTCAATCGTCACGCCATCTTCTGTACCCGCCAGGTACCCTAGCTCGGATTTAATCGTCCCACCATAGCGGGTGGCAATAACCACTGCCCTCCTGGTGAACGCCAGATTTTCGGCAAATGGCAGACGAGAGCCATCGGCCAGAGCTGATGAAAAACCCCACGCAAAACATTGCTCGATTAAGCCCATATCAGTGCAATGGTCCAGATGAACAGCCACCGGAACCTGTGCAACCTGTGCGGCTGTCAATGTTGCTATTGCAAGAGGAGTACCACCAGCTCTGATGGATGGTACGCCAAGCTGTAAGATGATGGGGGAATGCAATTGTTCAGCAGCCGCTACAATAGCATGCGTCAATTCCAGATTGTAGGTATTAAAGGCCCCTATCGCTATCCCCTTCAGACGAGCTTCTTGTACAAGTTTGAGCGTGTTCACCAACATAACACTATTTTCTCCTCGTCGCCTGTGGCGACTACCCTGTTTTTGTAATTACGGACATTGCAGCCAATTGCAGCCAATTGCAGCAACCGTAAGCCACAAAAACGTTATACATCGCTGAGCAGCTTCACAGCTTGCATCAGGCTCTCAGGGCTGCCTACATTGCCAGGGAAAACCACGTATGGCACGCCCTCGAATCCTGACTGCAGCCCTCTTTCCAGGCGCCAGACAGGAACTCCTGGGAAAAGTTGTCCCAGCACCCAGGCTCGCGTCGCACCCAGGCCCTTCTGTGCCACATCATGACTCGTAATACCACCTTTGGCAATAATAAAACGCGGACGACTCCTCACATGGTGAATTGCAGCGATGAGAGCATTAGATACGCTCTTGCCAATCGCAAGATTATCAGCCCTGTTCGCGCTCGTCACCACTGTACGACTGGTATAGATTACACCAACACGCCGCGCCTGTATCGCCGCTTCAAGTTGTTGACCTGCTTCACGACTGACCATTTCCGCCTCGGCAGCACTGCGTATCACTCGCTCTACAGAAAGCTCAATGCCTGTTACTTGTGGTAAGGTCAACAGATTCTCTAGCTGCTTGCTACTACCTGGCACATACGAGCCAACAACCACCAATGCGCCAGCTTCTACCTTCTGCACATGCCCTAAAACTTCTTCCGCTTTCAACAAAGGCTTTACCTCAACCGCACCTCTCAACCGAACAAAACTCGCGGCAGTCCGATAAAGAAAACGCTTCCCTGCTGCCTCTGCTCGCAACAAACCCAGCACAACTACCGCCATATCACCATAACTAGCCGCATTGATAACGACCGGCATACCTCTCGCAACCGTTTGCAATCTGGCCGCAACCGCATCCGGCCCTCCCTGGCGAATCAGTTCCAGTCCTATGCTCTTCACTTGCCCAGCCTTCCAGTAGCCTCCGCTCTTCTCCTCTATCCAGGCAGGCAAGTACGCGGTTTTGTAGCCAAAAACCGCATCCTGGGCAAAAGGTGTTTCACTCGCGGGTAGCAGCGTATCAGAAGTGGCTGTGGGAGTAGCGACATAATGGATATCGTCAATGGTATAGCGTCCACCCTCGAAAAAAGCTGGCACCACGAGATGACCATCAAAAGGACCGTTTGCAGAGGATAGTAATCCACGTTCAAGCGCGAATATTTCTGCCGGATAATGCCCTCTCAGCGTAGAATCGCTCCGACTCGCCACCACAAAATCAATCTGTGTCTCCCGTGAAGCTGTCACAAGCTGCTGCGCACTATCGCGGTTGAGCTGAACCGCATCACTTTCAGGCATACTGCGCGTATTCGTAAGCACATAGAACAGCCGACCGCCTTGCAAAGCTCCGGCCAGCATGTCAGTATTCCAGGTCGTCAGTAACGCAACATCATGCACCGTTTGCGTGCCAGTTGGGTCGTCGTCAACTACTACCAGTTTACGCTTGCTTGCCGCTACCTCTTGCGTGATTGCACCGAACAAACTAGCCTCGTCTGGCTCAGGTGGAAGATGAGCTAAAAGTTCAGTCAATGTGACCATCTGTGCTGCGCTTTCTATGCTACCTCGTCTCTATCTCGTCAGCCTGTTAGCCAGCGTCAGTGTAAATGCATCCCGCCATTAATATCTAGTGTGGCTCCCGTCAAATAGGAACTTTCATCTGAAGCAAGGAAAAGGATACACTTCACGACATCGTCTACCGTACCAAGACGACCTATCAATGTGCCTTTTGCAAGCTCTACTTTAAGCTCTGGCGTCAGCAAATCTCCCGCGATGTCGGTATCAATCATGGAAGGGGCCACGCAATTGACGCGAATACCGAGGGGCGTCAATTCGCGAGCAAGAGACTTGGTCAGGCCCATAATACCAGCTTTGGCCGTGCTATAGGCCGATGTGCCAAAGACACCGCCGCCGCGCTGCCCTGAAACTGAAGAGAGCGAGACAATGGCGCCACCACCACGCTCCAACAGAGCGGGTACGGCCGCCTGTGTCGTCAAAAACGTCCCTTTGAGATTGACATCAAGCACCAGATCATATTCTTCTTCGGAAATTTCAAGAAATTTGGTCGGGCGCGTTAAGCCAGCGACATTGACCAGAATATCCAGTCCGCCGAATGCCTCCACCGTTTTTTTGACTACCTGCACCATCGCATCTTTATTGCGTACATCCGCCACCTCACCAATAGCCTGGCTTATCTCGTTCAGTTCGGCTACAACCTGCTTCACTCCCTCCGGCACGATATCCGTAATAGCGACCTTCGCGCCCTCTCTTGCCAGCGCCAATGCTGTTCCCCGCCCGATACCTCGCCGGGAACCGGCACCTGTGACCAGGGCAACTTTCCCTGCAAACCTGTTCATGATGGTTCCCTCCCGGTAACTTATTCCGACCTTTTATCCAGGCCAGCAATTTCCTCCATCAGTTTGATCATAATCGAATCATCCAGCCCGTCCCAGCCCTTGTTGCTTGCCATCTTGTAAAGCTGGTACGTCACACTCCCCAGTATAAGGGGATGTCCCATACTATTCGCCGTATCCATAACGAAGCCCAGGTCTTTTACAAGAATACTGAGCGCACTTTTCGGCGGTGAGAAATGCTCGGAAACCATGCGCGACCCTCTATCGGAAAATATCCAGCTATTGCCTGCGCTCTTCGTAATGATTTCATACAGCAGAGTTTTGTCCAGGCCCGCTTTTTCCCCTAACACCAGTGCCTCCGCCGCCACCGCATTATGCACGCAGACCATCAACTGATTAATCATCTTGACCGACTGTCCATCCCCCACGTTCTGCCCAACATGATACATATTCGATCCCAGCACTGCCAGCACCGGCTGACATCGTTCAAATATGTCTGACGGCCCGCCTACCATAATGCTCAACGTCCCCTTCGTCGCTCCCATCTCGCCACCGCTAACCGGAGCATCCAGGTAGGCTACTCCTGCTCCCTGCAAATGTGCGGCAACCTTTTGCACCATGCTCACGCTCATCGTACTCATGCCGATGACGATGGCTCCCGGCTTCAGTGCTGAAGCAGCGTTGCCCGGCTCAAAGAGCGTCGCGGCAAATTGAGCATCGTTGACAACCATCGTGATGAAAATATCACTGTGCTGCGCCACTTCTGCCGCGCTGTTCGCTGAGGTTGCGCCCTCCGCCACCAGCGCCTGGATAGATAATGGATTGATATCGTAAATGGTGCAAGGAAAGCCAGCGTGCAAGAGGTTGCTCACCATTGGACGGCCCATCACGCCGACGCCAATAAAACCAATGTGCAGTTCGCGAGGTTTTTTTTGTTCAGTCATAGCCATACCTTTCTGCTCTGCCTTCAACTTTTGGAGAAAAAGATCAGAGAAGGTTGAGGTTTTCGCACTGGCAAAGGAGATATGCCTACGTTCATCTCTCCACTGCCCGCACCCAGACGCGCATCTCGCCTGGTCGGCGGTTATCCCATGCATAATACGGAATCGCGCTCATTGCCCCAGGCCGCAATGAGGGCGGCGACGTGCGATAGAGCGTTCCCGCCCAATCGGATTCATCTTCAATGAGCGCATTGCCACGAATCACCGTTACACCTTCAAGCATGTCTGGTTCAAATTGGCTTGCCAACTCGGCGTCTACTGGCACGACGATACGCTGTAGCGATTCCGAACAGTCAACCCCTTCAAGACAATAGACGAGGGGACCGCGTTGGAGGGCAACGCAGCCAGCATCCTGGCGAACGTTGGGGTTCGCGTACATTCGCTCAACAGGCATCGCCAGTTCTAGTTCTACACTGTCACCGGGCTGCCAGGTACGTTCCACTCGCACATAGCCCTGCTCCAGGTGACTGGCGATATCAAACGCCTCTCCGTTCACAGTGAGATGAGCATATCGGCACCAGCCAGGGATGCGGAGTCTCAATCCGAACAGCGAAGGCTCTTCCATAGCGAGCCGTAACGTGATTGTGCCATGCCAGGGATAGGAAGTCTCCTGGCGTATGCTCACTGCGTGGTCGCCCAGTTTCGTCTGTACGGTACTTTGCATGTACAGATGTACCGCGAGTTCTCTTTCATGCACGGAATAGATGTACTGCCCCAGAGAAGCCAGGAGGCGTGCGATGTTGGGTGGGCAACACGCGACCCTGAACCACTTTTGCCGGTGATGTGTGCCAGGGCTAGCCAGCGGGTTCTCATAGAAGAACTGTTGCCCATCAAGTGATACGCCGCCCAGGACACAATTGTAGAGCGCACGCTCCAACACGTCCGCGTAGTATGCCGCGCACTCGACCTGCAGCATACGGTGGTTCCAGAAGACAAGGCCGATTGACGCGCATGTCTCCGCGTAGGCCGTCTCGTTCGGGAGGTCGTAATCAGTAGTGAAGCCCTCGTTATGCGCCGCCGAACCAATAGCGCCAGTAATATACAGCCGCGTTGTGCAGAGATGGTTCCAGAGTTGTTTGCACGCAGCAAACAGGCTCGCGTCGTGTAACTCACACGCAAGGTCGGTCATGGCACTGTAGAGATACATTGCTCGCACAGCGTGACCGACGACCTCGCCTTGTTCGCGTACCGGAAGATGCGATTGATTATATTCATAGGTTTTGGCCCAGTATGCTCCTGGGTCCTCGCCACGCTGGCGGGCCTCACTATCAAAATAATGCGGTTGGCGTCCACGCTCATCCATAAAATAGTGGCTTAGATGCAGATAGCGTTTCTCACCCGTCACCCGGTACAGTTTTACCAGCGCGAGTTCGATCTCTTCATGACCGGGGTAGCCACGCTTTTTTCCTGGCTCGGAACCAAAAACGCTGTCAATGTAATCCGCATAGCGACAGATCGCATCGAGTAGAACACGTTTACCCGTCGCCTGAAAATGAGCTACCGCCGCTTCGATGAGATGACCGGCACAATACAACTCATGCCTGTCTCGCAGGTTCGTCCAGCGTTTCGCTGGTTCAACAACTGTGAAATAGGTATTAAGATACCCATCGGGCTGCTGCGCTCCTACGATCAGGTGGATAACTTCGTCAACTTGCGCTGTCAGGGCAGAGTCTGGATGCGTGGCGAGGCTGTAGCTCGCTGCCTCAATCCATTTGGCAACATCTGAATCCCAGAAGATGTGCAGAGCCTCCATCCCTGGTTTCCAGTTCAAACGAAAGGCGTCAATGCGGCCCGTCTCTTTGCAGAACCGGTACACTTGCGGCAGCGTGTATTCGCGGTTTACACGGAGATGCGGCGTCCAGAACGAATTGTCAATAGTAACCACCTTCCAGGAAACCGGTGTCCACATTGAGCCGGGTTGCTTCGCAGGTAGAGGCGAAAAGGGTCCTTGTTCCGATGAAGGAGAAAACATAGTAAAACCTTTCCATTCGGTGAACGATACCACATAGAACGACTCGTCATCCATGTGAAGAGCTAATGTGCATATTGGGCGACAGATCATTGCCATTCCACCAGTC